>JBKHIH010000003.1:0-106761 GCA_046538755.1 Thiohalospira sp. | reverse complement strand
AGAACGCTAGCGCTTAGTTCTGCGATTTACAACTTCAAATTTCAATAATCTTTTTGTTGCTAATGTCTCCCGATTAAGCTTCCCACAAATCCCTCCGGCGAACATCCATAATAATCATGCTCATATGTGTGAACTATATTCTCATGGGTGTTTCATTTTAAAAAAAATAAAAATCGTTTTCTTACTTAATCTCTTCAACCCACTGTTCCATTGCAGAGGTAGATTTAATAGAGTAACGACCATTTTCATCACTGAAAATAAAATATGCTTCAATACCGGGCAACTTTTCAGCCAAATCATATGCTTTTTCAAAACCCATTACCATAAATGCAGTAGCATAAGCGTCAGCCGTCATACAATCGTTAGCAACTACGGTAGCGCTTAATAAAGAATGAGTTACAGGATAACCAGTTTTTGGGTTAATGGTATGAGAATATTTAATACCATCTTGCTCGTAAAATTTACGGTAGTTTCCAGAGGTAGCCAGCGATTTATTGCTTAATGAAATGATAGCCTGTAAGTTTTCTCCGGGTATCATATTATTATCTTCGGGCCTGTCAATTCCTATTCTCCAGGGTTTTTGTTTTTGATTTACACCTTTGGCTTTTACTTCCCCGCCGATTTCTACCAAATAATTTTCAATCCCTTTCTTTTCTAAAAAATCTGTAACTACATCAACCGAATATCCCTGGGCTATTGCATTCATGTCTATCATTATCCGTGGGTCAGATTTTATGATCAATGAATCTTTAAGGCTAATTTTTGGAGTACCTACAAATTCGAGCAAGCTATCAATTAAGGAATTGGTAATTTCCGACCTGTTTTTAAACCCAAAACCCCATGCATTTACAAGAGGTGCAACGGTTATATCGAAAGCTCCATTGGTTTTTTTATAAACCTCTACAGATTTTTTAAAAACTGTTTGCAGATAGTGATCGGCAATATTTGATTGATTATTATTAATTTTTGTTATTACAGAATGGTTGTTATATGTAGATAAAGAAGAATCAAAGTTTGCAAGAAGTATTTCTATCTCCTTATCATAAGCCAGGCTATCAGGGCTTTCATAAGTAATCGAATAAGTTGTGCCTTGGGTAAAACCCCCAAATGATATATAATTTGATATTGATTGGCGGCCGCATGATACCAGTAAAAGAATTAAAAATAATAAAATATCTAACTTTCTCATTGCTTGTTTTAATTAAGATAAAAGCCATACGAAGTTAAGAAGTTTTTTTCACTAAAAATCAATATTTTTATACATTAATTCATACACAAAATTTCACATACATGAAAAAAATACTTTTGATTTTTGCATTTACAGCATTTATATTTTCTTCATCAATATCTCATCCCTGGAAACCAAACCACTATGTCATTATTGATACCGATTGTGGCCTGGATGATTTTAGAGCTATTCGCTTGATGCTCGAATCAACAAATATCAGGATATTAGCCATTACTACTTCTAATGGAGTAGTAAATGCAAAAGACGGGTATTTTAAAATAAAAAACCTTCTCAATACAAATCATCACGAAGGTATTTTAGTTGGAGCGAACCTAAATTCAAAACAAGAAATCACTGGATGTAAATCAGCTTACGATTTTTCATGGGGAAATATTAAAAACAATAATACAACAGAAATACCTTCCCATACCGAGGTTATAAATCAAGTATTAAAAAATAGCAATGAAAAAATTATTTTTATAAACATGGGAAGTTTAAATACGATAACGAATCATTTTACTTCTTTTCCTGACTTTAAAGATAAAATTAAAGAAGTGCTATGGGCCTGTGATTATAATCTTCTTAAAGAGTGTTTTAATTATAAAATAGACAGCAGTTCGTTTCAATCTTTTATTGATTTAAATATGCCGCTTTCTATCATCAATAATGGTAATATTAATAATTACACTGACCAGGTAATTGAAAATATTAGAACATATAATACAGCCTTAAGCTCTGAAATACTTAAAAGTATAACTTTAAAAAACAATGCTTTCTCAAGGAATTTATACGACGAAACAACATTTCTCTATTTAATTAAACCAGAAATGTTTACACAAAAAATGGCAAAAAACTTTTTTACCCTTACATTACAATCTGATTATCAATATTTTGAAAACGTTCTGGATTCTGTTTTTAAAAGCCAAATGATTAATACCCAAATTTTTTCGGTTTTCCCTGAGCAAGAATCGGCTTATGTTGAAGATGTTAGTGAAATAATGGTTGAAACCATAAAAAAATATGGTAAAGATGAATGGGCTAGCTGCGTTTTAACTTGCGAGATTCATCGTCATGTAGGAGTTTATACATTAATTGGTGCTAAAATGGGTATACGTGCAAGAGAGTATTTTGGTGCCGGGCTGGATGAGTTAAAAATTATTTCGTATGCAGGGCTGGAACCTCCTTTTAGTTGCCTGAATGACGGATTACAAGTAAGCACCGGAGCAACTCTTGGACATGGACTAATTTCAGTTGAGGAAAACTTTAAAGAACCCAGGGCAGATTTTTATTATCTGGGACAAAAAATTACAATTTCTTTAAAAGATGAATATAAAACCGAGGTAGCTTCTAAAATCAAGGACTTAAGCTATATCTATGGATTAGATAGTGATATTTACTGGGATTTGGTTCGCGATATTGCCATTAATTGTTGGAAAAATTGGGACAGACACGAAATTTTTGAGATAAAAAAATAAACCCGGAAGTATAAAACTCCCGGGCCGGTTATAATAAATAAAAATTTATCCTCCAAAGTCATCAAAATCTACCATTTCATCTGGAACACCAAGATTGTACAACATATCCTGAACAGCATCATTCATTACAGGAGGGCCGCATAAGTAATATTCAATTTCTTCCGGTTCTTCATGTTTGCTTAGATATTCATCATAAGCTACCTGATGGATAAATCCGGTTAAACCATCCCAGTTATCTTCTTCTTTAGGTTCCGATAATGCGATATGAAATGAGAAGTTTGGAAATTCTTTTTCAATTTTTCTAAATTCTTCTTCATAAAAAACTTCACGTAATGATCTTGCTCCATACCAGTACGATACTTTTCTTTCTGTTTTAAGGGTATGAAAAAGATGGAAAATATGTGAACGTAATGGAGCCATTCCTGCACCACCCCCGATATAAACCATTTCCCGATCGGTATCTTTGATAAAGAATTCTCCGTAAGGCCCGGATAAAGTTACCTTATCACCTGGTTTTCTTGAAAAAATATAAGATGAGCAAACCCCCGGATTAACTTTTTTAAAAGCTCCTTTTGACCTGTCCCATGGAGGGGTAGCAATTCGAATATTTAATTTTACAATATTTCCTTCGGCAGGATGATTAGCCATAGAATAAGCACGGAATGTTTCTTCCGAATTTTTCATCTTCAAATCCCACATATTGAATTGATCCCATTCATCTCTGAACCGTTCTTCCACTTCAATATCTTTAAAATCTACTTCTACTTTTGGCACATCTATTTGTACATATCCACCTGGTTTAAAATCTAATATTTCACCTTCGGGTAATTTAACAACAAACTCCTTAATAAATGTTGCAACATTTTTATTCGAAACAACTTCGCACTCCCACTTCTTAATTCCCATAACCTCTTCAGGAACTTTTATTTTCATATCGTCCCTGATTTTCACCTGACAACCCAATCGCCAATAATTTTGTTGTTCTTTACGTGTAAAGAACCCTGTTTCTGTGGGAAGAATACTTCCTCCACCTTCCAATACCTGGCACTTACACATTCCGCAAGTACCACCTCCACCACAGGCAGAAGGAAGATATACATCATTATTAGAAAGTGTTGTAAGAATTGTATTTCCAGGGTCAACTTCAATTTCTTTTTCGTCGTTAATGGTAAGATTCACTTTCCCCTGTGGTGTAAGTTTTTTTCTTGCATATAAAAGCACTAAAACCAATGCTAGAATAACAGTTAAAAATACCGCTATACTAAGGAGTATAACCGTTGTTTGTGATGCTAGTAATATCATTCTTAATATTTTTTAATCAGCCCTTTACTTCTCTTTTTTTTTAGTAGCAGACTATTGGTATATTAAATTATCTTTTTATAATAATAGTTTTATAATTTTATTCCCATAAATCCCATAAAGGCAATTCCCATTAATCCGGTAATAATAAAGGTTATACCCAGGCCTTTTAATGGGGCAGGAACATTTGAATATCTTATCTTTTCACGAATAGCAGCGATGCCAACTATAGCAAGAAACCACCCCACACCAGACCCTAAGCCAAAGGCTGTTGCTTCTGCAATATTATTATAATCGCGTTCCTGCATAAATAATGAGCCTCCCAGTATTGCACAATTTACGGCAATAAGTGGAAGAAATATTCCCAGCGAATTATAAAGTGTTTGCGAAAATTTTTCGATAATCATTTCTACCAGCTGCACCATGGATGCAATTACAGCAATAAATATGATAAAACTTAAAAAGCTTAAATCAACATCGGCAAATTTTGGACTTAACCAAACCAGTGCACCTTCTTGTAAAAGATAATTTTCGATTAAATAATTAATAGGAACAGTAAATCCTAATACAAAAATTACTGCTATGCCAAGGCCGGTTGATGTTTTTACAGTTTTCGATACGGCAAGATATGAACACATACCTAAAAAGTATGCAAAAATCATGTTATCGATAAATACTGACTTGACAAATATGTTAATTAAATTTTCCATGTTTGTTATATCATTTCAAGTTTTTAGTTCGATTCTATTAGTTTCCTGTTTTTTGCACGCTGAACCCAAATAATAACACCTACAACAATAAGTGCCATGGGAGGCATTATCATAAATCCATTATTTTCGTAACCAAAATTGTAGAATCCCTGTGGAATTACCTGGTAATCTAAAAGGGTACCAGAACCTAGTAATTCTCTAAAAAAAGCTACAATAATAAGTATAACTCCATAACCGGCAGCATTCCCAATACCATCCAGAAACGAAGGCCAAGGTTTATTAGACAATGCAAAAGCTTCTAAACGACCCATTATAATACAGTTAGTAATAATCAACCCCACAAAAACGGATAATTGTTTGCTTACATCAAATAAAAAAGCTTTCAATACCTGATCGACTAAAATTACCAACGAAGCAATAACTATCAATTGAACGATAATTCTTATTCTGGGTGGTATGGACTTTCTCAATACCGAAACTGCAACATTTGCAACACCCATTACAAACACAACAGATAACGCCATAACAATAGAAGGCTTAAGTTTTACGGTAATTGCAAGTGCCGAACAAATTCCTAGTACCTGAACAGTAATCGGATTACTATCATTTAAAGGTTCGCGAAGTAATTTTAAATTTTTAGCTGAAAATAAAGGTTCTCTTTCTTTATCCATTATTTATTTATTTTTTATGTTTTCAAAATAAGGAATATAGCTTTTTAAACAATCGTTTAGCATGGCATCAACACCTTCGCTGGTGATTGTTCCTCCCGATATCCCATCTACTTCATATTTCGAATCTGGTTGAGCAGTTCCTCCTTTTTTTACTCTTACTGAAACAAAATCGCCTTTTTCGTTAAAAATTTCTTTTCCAATAAATTGATCCTGAAATTCTTTGGTTGAAATTTCAGCTCCCAATCCGGGTGTTTCTCCCTGATGGCTGAAATTAGCTCCATAAATGGTAGATAAATTACTTTCCAAAGAAATATATCCCCAAACAGGGCCCCATAATCCTTTGCCATAAACCGGAATAATATATTGTTTTTTATCCTCATCTTTCATACTAATAAAAACAGGTAAACTTCTATCTTCTAAAGGTTTAGCCATCTCTTTTTTCATGTCTACTTCAAATGCATCAACATTTTCTTTTACCTGTCCTGTATGGTCTACAACATAACTCTCTACAATATACCTATCGTAAAGTTCAACAGCGTTTTTAGCTGTACTCTCTACATTTATTGAAGTAAGGATATTTTCTTTTTTATTTACTTCTACATTTTTCTTTTGAAAAGGCTGAAGAGTCATTGCAGCTATTGAGAGAATTGCGGCAACCACAACAACCATAATGGTAGAAAAAACAAAAATATAAGTATTACTAAATGACTTCATAGTTTATCTTATGTTTTATTATGCATTTACTTTAGCTCTTTTCATTCTCTTATTCATATTTGCTTCAAGCACATAATGGTCAATTAAAGGAGCAAATACGTTCATTAATAAAATTGCCAGCATCACCCCTTCGGGATACGCAGGGTTAATCACTCTTATCAGGATAGCCAAAAACCCAATTAAGAAACCATAAATAATTTTTCCTTTTGGTGTTTGTGCTGCAGAAACCGGATCGGTAGCCATAAATACGGCACCAAATGCAAATCCGCCCAAAAGTAAATGCTCCCATGCCGGAATTTCCATAAATGGATTTACTGCAAAAATATTAAGCAACAGTCCCATAACCAGTCCACCAAAAAAAGTTGAAATCATAATTCTTGCACTTCCAATACCGGTAAAAAGTAAAATTGCTGCGCCAATTAATACTGCAAGCGTAGATGTTTCTCCTATTGATCCGGGAATAGTTCCAAAAAACATTTCGGCAATACTGGGTAAATTTTCAATATTTCCTACAGCTGCTTCGGCCAGCGGAGTAGCTCCACTATAAGAATCTACAATCCCTTCGCCGCTCATCATTCCGTGTGTCCACACTTCATTTCCCGACATAAATGATGGATAAGCAAAGAAAAGAAAAGCTCTTGCAGTTAGTGCAGGATTTAAAATATTCATTCCTGTACCACCAAACACTTCTTTACCAATAACTACGGCAAATGCGGTTGCAACTGCAACCATCCATAAAGGAATATCAACCGGTAATACAAGCGGTATCAACATACCTGAAACCAGAAATCCTTCGTTTACCTCATGCCCGCGAATTTGAGCAAATACAAATTCTATAGCTAATCCTGTAACATAAGAAACAACAATAATCGGAAATACTGCCTTAAATCCAATCCAAAACAGTTCTAAAATTGTTCCACCTTCTTGTCCGGTGGCATGAAAATGTTGCAATCCAATATTCCACATCCCAAAAAGAAGTGATGGAACCAATGCCAAAACAACCATAATCATGGTTCGTTTCATATCATTGGCATCTCTTATATGTGATCCTTTTGTAGTTACAGTATTAGGAACAAATAAAAAGGTTTCAAAAGCTTCGAAAGTAGACTGTAATTTTTCGAATTTTCCTCCCTTTTCGAATTGAGGTTTTATTTTATCGATTAATTTTCTTAATGAATTCACTATTAAAATATTTTTATGTTAAAAATTATTTTTCCTAAAAAATTTAAACAATAATTAGCTCATTTCTTTCCGCATTAAATCAAGTCCTTTGCGAACAATTGATTGGACTTCGGTTTTAGAAGTACATACATATTCACAAAGCGCAAAATCTTCTTCATCTACTTCGTAAATCCCGAGTTTCTCCATTAAATCGATATCTTCAATCATGATAGCTTTGATTAATTGTACAGGATAAATATCCATAGGAAAAACCTTCTCATATTCGCCCGTCATTACATAAGCTCTGGGTCCACCATGCATATTGGTATCTAATTTAAATTTTCGGCCTGGTATTAGCCATGATAGTACCGCTCTGGATGCACTAAATTTGTTAAACCCTGGTTTAGCCCATCCAAACATTTCATAATAATTCCCTTCAGGTATTACGGTAACCATATTATCATAATAACTCACATAACCTTCTTTCAAAATTTTCGAACCTGTAAGTACGTTCCCGCTAATGTATCTTAAAGGCTTATCCTTTGTAAAATTATCTCTTACCAGATTTGCAATACTGGCGCCACTAATAATTTTAAAATACTTGGGATGAATAACTTCAGAACCTGCTAAAGCTATAATTTTTGTTGCATCGTAAATCCCTTTACTAAAAAAACGTCCAATCATTATAATTTCCTGCGGGTAGGTATACCATACAACATCACCTTTATTGATCGGGTCAATTTTATTAATTTGAACTCCAACATTTCCTGCTGGATGCGGGCCTTTAAAATAATGAAATTCAACACCCTTTACTTTGGTAAAAGTTGATGCTGGTGGATATTCAGCATTTAAGTTCAGATGAATTTTTCCATCGGTAAGTTTTGATAAAACATCAATTCCTTTTTGAAACTCATCACCGTATTCTTTAACAATATAATCCAAATCAGGAGCTAATGGAGCAGTATCAAAAGCTGAAATGTAGATTGCTTTAGGAATATCTGAAACTCTGGCAATAACAGAATATGGCCTTTGTCGCAAGGCAGGCCACAAACCCGATTGTTGTAGGATTGCAGTAATTCTCTCTCGATCAAGGGCTTTAAGGTCGCCTACATCAAACTTTTCGTATTCTATTTGAGGGTCTGCTTTAACAACAACCTCAAGAATCATTCTTCGCTCGCCACGGTTTATCTCAATTACCTCCCCACTAACAGGCGAAGTAAACTGAACTTCGGGTTGGAACTTATCAAAAAACAAGGGTGTTCCGGCTTTTACTTTATCTCCGGGCTTAACCAGTAGTTTAGGCCTTATACTCTGAAAATCCTGAGGCTTAACTGCATAAGTTTCTGCTTGTTCAGCTTTTATTAAAATCTTTTCTGCCGATCCGGCAAGTTTAATATCTAAACCTTTTTTAATCTTTATAACTTTCGACATATTAAATTGTTATATTACATTTATCGATATGTTTAACAAATTTAAATAAAATATAAATGTGGTTGCTTTATTGTTATCAATAATAACTATTTAAGGAATTATTTGTTTACAATATCTGTTATTTTTTTAACACTTTATTTTCGGTAAAATTACTAGCATAATAATAATCAAATATTTAGTCTAATTATTTTTTTATTACAAAGATAGTTTTATCTGTTAATATATATAAATTTTAAAATCTCATTTTTTCTGTAATTATTTCGAGGCTTAAGTATCAATCTTCAAATTAACCGTTTTGGCTAATTTTTTTTAATAATTCAAAATTTTTAATATCAATATTGCCTTTTTCGTCTTCAATAATCCCCTCATTTTTCAAATTTTTTAAAGTTCTTACTACACTCATTGTCGACATTCCGGTGAATTCAGCTAAATCCTTCCGCGATAGAATCATCACAAATTTATTGGTTTTAAATATATTTTCTGATAAATAAATTAATGCATCAGCAACCCTGCCATTCATTTGCTTTTGGGTTAAACTGGCCATTTTATCATAAAACTGCAAAGCTTCACCATTAAGAGATGAAATGACTGTTTTGGCAAATTTATTGTTTTTATAAATCAACTTTTCGATAACAATACGGTCAATGGAACAAATGATAGTATCAGTCAATGCTGCAACAGAAAAACGAGCAATATTATCCGAATTGAATAAAGATGTTAAACCTATTAATTTCCCTTCAGGGATGATATCTAAGATAAGATTGCTTTCAATATCTGTTTCTTTATAAACTTTGGCAAAACCATCTTTTAAATACATTACATGTGTAACAAAAGAGCCTTGCTTTGAAATAATTTCGCCTTTTTTAAACCGGATTTGTACTTTATTTTCATTCGTTAAACGTAGTTCATCTTCGGTTAACTGTTCAAAACATAAAGACTTCTTCTCACATTCAAGACACTTAGTAATGGGTAATGATTTCATATCGGAATTAAAATAATATAAAAAGCAACTCTATTTCTGCTGCAAATATATATCTATTTTCTTATAAATATAAATCTATAAATTAATAGATTTTAGCAACGTTAACTTATATCAAATTTATATCAATTTTATATTTTAAAAAAGGGTGAATGTGAATAATTATTTTGAATTTGTATTGTAGCTTTACAACGTCTAAATATATAAATATATAAAATAATATATATTGAACATGAAAATTAAAAACCACATCGCTCTTTTCCTTATTTTAATGGTTGTTTGGGTTTTAATAAACAACACATTCCGTGGAGAAATCATCCTCATTGGTTTAATTCTTTCAACAATTATTACGCTTTTATTTGGTGCAAATTTAATCATTTTTGATGGACTAAAATTTACACCCGTTTCTTTAGGATATACGTTGATTTATCTTTTCGTATTTTTAATTGAATTAATCAAATCAAACCTGGATGTTGCCCGACGGGTGCTTACGCCGTCATTACCCATTAATCCGGGTATTGTTAAAACCAAAACCATTTTAAAATCAAAAATGGGGCGTATGATCTTAGCCAATTCAATTACACTTACTCCCGGCACCCTTTCGGTTGATATCAAAGATGATACATTATATATCCACTGGATTGACGTATGTTGCGAAGATATTGACAAAGCTACCGAAGCTATTGTACAAAAATTTGAAAAACATTTAGTAAAAATATATGGTTAATAAAATCCTTATTACAGCAGCAATCATAATGCTGTTAGCAATTTTGCTAACACTATATCGATTTATCAAAGGCCCTTCTGCTGCCGATAGGCTGGTGGCCTTTGATATAATGACCGTAAGCTCTCTTGCACTTATTGCACTCATTGCAAATTTTGCATCCCGGGCAATATATATCGATGTTGCGTTGGTTTACGGATTACTTAGTTTCCTGGGTGTAATAATTGTTTCACGTTATTTGGAAAGGGGATTGTAATTATGGATACTTCACTTGAAATTATAGGTGCAATTTTGGTGTTGATAGGTGCTATATTTATCTTTTTAGGTGCATTAGGCCTGGTGCGTATGCCCGATTTATTTAATCGAATCCAGGCAGGAACAAAAGCATCGACTTTGGGTACTTTTTTATCATTAATTGGATTATTGTTAATAACACCCCAATGGTGGGGTAAGTTAATTTTATTAATGATTTTTATTTTAATAACCAACCCTGTGTCATCGCATGTTTTAGCAAGATCAGCTCACCACATTGGTATTCCATTGGCTGACAAAACAATTACAGACAAGTATAAACACGATGAGCAGGCTTACTCGGTAAACGAAGAATTAAAAAACGAATCGCATGATTAATCTGTTAATAGCAATTGTAATAGGGATATTAATCCTGATTATGGCCATTATCGCAATACATAACAAAAGCCTTGTAGTTGGTATAATAGCTGCCGGAGCGGTAAGCTTATTTGCTTCGCTTTTGTATTTGCTGCTTGCTGCACCCGATGTGGCAATGACTGAAGCTGCCATAGGTAGTGGCCTTTCTACAATTATTTTCTTTTATGTACTCAATAAAATAAAGCAACAAAATGGTTAAAAACTCATTTATATTTGTTTTACTATTAGGGTTTGTATTTCTGTTATTTAATCTTTTTGCCGATTTTAGCGGAAACACAGAACTTAATGGTTTGGCTGGTCATTATGCCGAATCAGCACATAAAGAAGTTGGCGCCGCAAACCTTGTAACAGCAGTTATTGTTACTTATCGCGGATTAGATACCCTGGGCGAAGTAGCTATTTTATTCCTGTCGGCTGCCATTGTTAGCTTTTTACTAAAAATTGAAACAACATCAACTGAAGATAGAAAACTAAGAGCCACAAGCGAAATTTTAGATACTGCATCAAAAATTTTGGTTCCGGTAATTTTTTTATTAGGAATTTATGTTTTTATCAACGGACATCTTACTCCGGGCGGTGGATTTCAAGGCGGTGCAATTATAGCATCGGGATTAGTGCTTATCCTGTTAGCCAAACCATTAAGGCAAATTAGCCACAGGTTGATTTCGATTATCGAATCCATTTCGGGGTTAAGTTTTGTTTTGTTGGGTGTTGCAGGAATTCTCTTCGCAGCAGGATTTTTAGATAATAAAATCCTTTCGCTGGGTAAATTTGGAACAATTTTTAGTGCAGGCGCAATTCCTGTGATTTACATTTTCGTGGGATTAAAAGTTGGTGCCGAACTATCTTCAATAATAGCTAATTTACAGGAAAATCAGAAAGAAGCATAATGGAAAAAATAAGTTTGGAAATAGTAACATTAATTACCGGGATAATCCTTTTATTAATTGGGATTTGGGGTTTGCTAACCCAAAAGAACCTGATAAAAATGGTTATCGGGTTTGCTTTATTTGATACCGGCATACATATTATCATGGTAAGTATCGGGTACGTTAAAAATCGTACAGCGCCTATTCTCGACCAGGCGGTAAAAACATCCGAAGCATCAGAAAAAATTGTTGACCCTGTACCACAGGCTTTGGTGCTTACAGCCATTGTTATCGGACTGGGGATTACAGCTTTAATGCTTGCTTATGTTTTAAAAATGTATCAGAAAAAGAAATCTTTAGAAATCAATAATTATAACGACTTAAAATGGTAGGACCTTTATATATTATTGCTATTGCATTAGGAGCAGCCTTTTCGCTGGGATTTTTTAAAAAGGTTAATCGAAATATACCTTTTGCTTTAATGTTTTTGGCCATTGCTTTAATGACATTTATTTCGGGACAATGGCTGCATGCTTTTCTGGTAAACCAGCAAGAAGCAATTCAGATATTTACTGCAGGATATCAACCACCTTTTTCTATTAGTTTACAAATGGGCTTGCACGAAGCCATTTTTACCAGCATGATAAATGTTGTGGGACTGCTTGCAGTAATTTATTTATACCAACAGTTTCGCGAAACTGGAGTCCAAATGATGATGGTTTTTATCCTCTTATTGATGGGTTTAAACGTAATTATCATGACCCGCGATATTTTTAACCTTTTTGTATTCCTGGAAATTGCAAGTATTGCCACAGCCGGATTAATTATTCTCGAAAAAAAATCAGACTCAACGGTTGCAGGCTTTAAATACATTATAGCTACCGGAATTATAAGCGGAATGTTGCTTATTGGAATTATTGCTTTATACTATTTCTCGGGCTCGTTATTTATTGATGATATTATCCAGGCAAAGCTATTTTATATAAAAGGTGGCATTGTTGCCATATTCCTTATTATTATTGCAATTGTACTGGAGTTAAAACCATTTCCGGCAAACGGCTGGGCTTTGGATGTTTACCAATCGGCACACCCGGGTGTTTCTGCAATAATATCTGCTGCCGCAGCTTCAGCTTCGTTGTATGTGCTTTTTAAATTACTGCCAATAGCTGGTGGTACACTTAATACCGTAGTTGCAGGAATTGGATTATTTACATTTATTTTTTCCAATCTTCTCGGATTAAAACAAAAAAATCCCAATCGGTTATTAGGTTATTCTTCTATTGCACAAATCGGGTTAATGGTTGGCATTATAGGATTACAAGAGTTTTTAGGGAATCAGTTCATTTATATCTTTTTAACCATTTTAATCACACATCTTTTAGCTAAAGCCGGATTATTCTGGATTAGCGGAATTGTGCAAAAAAACAAAACAAAAGACTGGGGAATATTGCGCCAAAACAAAGTTCTATTGCTGCTTTTTACGGTATTTATTTTAGCTTTATCAGGATTACCTCCGTTTCCGGGATTTTTTGGTAAATGGGAGCTTATTTTAAGTTTATCGCAAAGCGGGCATTTCTTTTTTATAGCAGCCGTTTTGTTAGGTTCCTTTTTCGAAATTGTTTATTTATTTAAATGGCTTGGATTCACGCTAAAAAATGATATCCAGGACGAAGTCGGGATTAAAGTTAGTTGGAATAAGTTTTTAAGTCCTTTTATTTTTGGCATTGCTTTATTCGTTGGCGCTTTTTATGCTTCACAAATCAATGAATATGCTAAATTTATCAATTTTATACCACTTGCTTTTGCGTTAGTTTTTCTGTTTATCGATTTTCTGCCTGTTTACATCAAAAATACATTAGCCATTCTGGGAGTAGGATTTTATTATTATACCATTTATCCCGACCTGGAATCTTATCGTTTGATTTTCGGTTCGATATTTTTAGCCGGTGGGATTTTATTATTAGTTGCAGGTTATGCATACAAAGGAAAAAGACGGGGATTTTATCCTGTTGCTTTAATGATGTTTGCCGGATTAATCGGACTAATTGAAGCTAAATCGATGCTTGAATTCTTTTTTGCATGGGAAATTATGACCATTGGTTCGTACTTTTTAATTATCCGTGGTAAAAATTCACGCCCTCATGCATACAGTTACATGCTTTTTTCTATGGGCGGTGCTTATGCTATTTTAGCAGCATTCGGACTTGCTTCCATTGGGCAAACTTCGCTTCATTTGGAAGTTCTGGCTAATATAAATAATTATGCTCCATTAATTTTTGTTTTACTGGCTATTGGTTTTATGACAAAAACAGCATCGGTAGGACTTCATATCTGGTTACCCGGAGCTCATGCCGAAGCCGAGACGGATGTCTCGCCTATGGTTTCAGCAATTTTACTTAAAGGCGGATTGTTTGGACTTGTTACGATGATGGTATTAATGGGCGACCAAACCATTGGAAATATCAGTGTAGCATATGTTTTGGGCTGGATTGGAGCTATTTCAGCGCTTGTAGGGAACTTAATGGCTGCACTGCAGGAAGATGCCAAACGATTACTCGCTTATTCAAGTATTGGTGTAATGGGATACGCATTATTTGGCCTGGCTTTAATGTCTCATTTAGGCTGGCTGGGAGCTATTTCTATTGCAGTAATGCACTTTATGTTTAAAGCCATGTTATTCCTTGCTATTGGTGGTGTGGTTTGGAGAGTAAAAACCAAATACATGTACCGCATGGGCGGATTGATTAAAAAGATGCCTTTTAGTTTTATTTCTGTGCTTATCGGAATTATTGTACTGGCAGGGATTCCTCCTTTAACAGGATTTGGCGGTAAGTGGCTTTTCTTTAATGCTATTATGGAAAAACAATGGTACCTGCAGGGTGCATTAGTTTCTTTTGCCGGTATTGTTGCGTTTTTATACTGTTTCAGATTAATTGCAGTTATCTTTTTAGGGCAATTAAAAGACGAATTGCGTGAAGTAAAAGAAGCTCCATTCTGGATTTTATTGCCTCAATATTTAATTATTGCTGTGCTAATGGGATTCTCAGTATTTCCTAATTCGTTACTATTGCCCATAGGCGAATTTTTAAAACCCATATTCCCTGTTGGAGCATTACATTGGGACGGACAAATGGCAACAAGCTTATACGGTTACTGGAATGGAAAACTCGTAATGTTTGTTGTGGTTGCCATATTTGCTGTTGTATTGGGATGGCTAATATTCTGGAGCCGAAAAGTTAAAAAAGTGGGACAGTTTAACATTGTATATGCTGCCGAACGTCCCGAAAGGCCTGAGACCACACATTATGGCTATAATTTCTTTGCACACTATAAAAAAGCCATCGGTGTGCTGGCCGAACCATTAATCAGTAATTTCTGGGATAGTGTTTCTGAAATTACACTGGCTGTTGCCGATAAAATACGCAGAATTTTTAATGGTAACGGACAAACCTATTTATTACATATAGTAATTTATATATTAATTATTTACTTACTGACATTCGGAGGTTTTTAAATGGAGTCATTAGGATTAAAAATATTATATGCTTTATTAAGCATTTTTATAGCCCTTAATTATGGTTTATTCATTCAGGCAGCTGTGCATAAAATTGGTGCCCGTGTTGGCGGAAGGTATGGAATACGCTGGTTTCAGCCGTGGGTGGATATTATGAAAAATTATGCCAAAAGAACGCGCATTTCTCATGGAATCATGTTTTATATTGCTCCTGTATTCAGGCTAACCGGAGGAATCGGGCTGTTAATGTTCGTTCCGTTAATTTATGGCTCTGAAATGTTCAGTAATTTTTCATTTACCGGCGATTTACTGATTATTTTATATTTCCAGTTTTTTGGAATCTTAGGTATGGCTCTTGGTGCAGCCGAAGGTGGTCATCCTTATTCATTCATGGGTGTTGCCCGCGGTTTAGCACAAGTTACATCCATTGAATTGCCACTTACTTTAGGAGTTATTGCTATTGCTGTTCAATATCAAACATTAAATGTTTCCGATATTATGGCAGCACAACAGGGTAGTGTTTTAAACTGGACTATTTTTACTAATCCTTTTGCAGCAGCAGCTATGCTGCTGGCATTCCTAGGTTCAATGGGAAGGTCGCCTTTTGATGTGGTATTGGCTCCACAGGAAATTCCAATCGGTCCGCCCACAGAATTCCACTCCAGTTTATTAGGTGTGTTGCAACTGAACAGGGCCATATTTCCGGTAGCAAAAGTTATTCTTTTTATGAATCTGCTTTTTGGCGGAGCAACCAACTGGGGAGAGTTAATTGTTAAAACATTCTTGATTTATATGTGGTCGGTATTTGTGGGTGTGGCATTCCCAAGATTCAGAGTTGACCAGTCTATTCGTTGGTTTTTAACTGTTCCGCTTATTTTAGGTGTAATAGCGGTTTTATTAATGAAGTTTTAATGTTTAGATATGAGTAAAAAAGATTTAGAAAAACGTACAGTAATATCGCCTGAAGGAAATCCGATAGAAATAGACCCGATGAACGACTATTTCTGTCAGGATACACCCAAAGCATCAAAACCATTGAATGGTATTGTCGAGAAATTTGCTAACTGGGTGCGCAGTGAGTCGTTATGGGTTTTAGGATTTGGAACCGGTTGTGGAGCAATTGAAATGCGTCCGCTCATGACACCGCGATTTGATGCATACCGCTTTGGTATTCAATGGCGGCCAACACCACGACAGGCTTCTGTATTTGTTATCTCAGGATACTTATCGGTAAAAACATTAAAAAGGGTTATCCGAAGTTACGAACAAATGCAAAGTCCAAAATTTGTTATGGGATTGGGTAGCTGCACGATTAATGGTGGAATGTATTGGGATAGCTACAATACGATTAACAGATTAGACCATTACCTGCCGGTTGATGTTTATGTTACAGGATGTATGCCCAGGCCGGAATCTTTGTTAGCAGGGTTTGAAAAACTAAAAAAACTGATTAAAGAAGGAAAAGGCGAAGGTGCTAACAAGTATGCCGAAAACTTTGAATGGTACAAAGCCAATCAGAAAAAAATTGTGAAAGACTGGGATATGCCGGATTATAACTGGTAATTGATGTTGAGGCTAAGGCTAAGGCTAAGATTAAGAAAACGAATACATAATTCTAAAACTAAATAATATGGATTTTGATGATTTTCGAAATATGAGTGTATGGCAAAAGTCAGCAGAGATTGTTGTTAGAGTTTATGAAATAACTAAATCATTTCCTACTGAAGAGAAATTCGGCTTGGTTTCAGACATGAGGAGAGCAGCCAATTCTATTTCCCATAATATAGCTGAAGCCTGCCTGCCGGCAAGGCAGGGTTATGGTCGTTTTGAAGTTAAAGATAAAACCCGTTTTTATAAAATATCACGCGGAAGTGCATTCGAACTTATGAGTCAGAGTTTTATCTCAGAGATGCTGAAGTATATGACATCTGAAGAAACAAAAGATATTGTAACACGATGCAAGGATGTCATTAAAGAATTAAACTCATTAATTAAATCTTTAGAAAAAACTATAAACTAAATTTTTAGCTTAGCCTAAGCCTTAAAACTTAAATAAATGGACAAGATTCTAAATAAAATAGAAAAGCAATTTAATATAAACCAAATTGAACAAAAGAGGCAAAACCTTGCTTTCTTCTATGTTCAGAAAGAGATGGCAATATCCGTTATCTTGCATTTACGAGATTATGAGGGATTTAAGCACCTGGTATTGCTTACTGCTGTAGATTGGATTGAAGACAATAAATTTCAGCTTACCTATTTATTAAACAATCCGGAAAAGAAATCAGATATTGGTGTTAAAGTACTTATTGAAAGAAAGAATCCTGAGATGGAGAGTATTCATCATTTGTGGAAGCAAGCCAAAACCTATCAACGTGAGTTACGTGAGATGTTTGGCATTAATTTTCCGGGCAGCCCAAAAGTTGATGAGCCATTCATTTTGGAAGGATGGACAGATATTCCGCCCTACCGGCGAGATTTTGATACTAAAAAATATTCAGAAGAAACGTATTTTCCGCGTCCGGGACGTTCAACCAACGACCCTGCAACGTATATGAAACAAAAATTGTATCCCGATGAGTAAAAGAATATTCACATATAACCAGGACAGGAGTTTATTTCCGCCACGCAATGAAGACGGGCGTATTGATGTGGATTTATCTTCACATAAATTCTTAAAAATATGGCATGGGCCGCAACATCCGGGTATAACCGGAAACATGTCTCTCGAACTTACCGTGCAGGGCGATGAAGTAATGGATTGTGAAACACATGTCGGTTACCTGCACCGTGGTTTTGAAAAATTGATGGAACGCAGAAAATATATCCAATGTTTTCCGTTGGTGTGCCGTATTGCAGTTCCGGAGCCCGATTTTAACGAATACTGCTTTGCAGTCGGTGTAGAAGAATTATCCGGAATAAAAATCCCGGAAACGGCAGAATGGATTAGAACGCTGGTTCTTGAAATGGCCCGTTTGCAAAGCTACCTGATGTGGATTGGTGGACAGGCAGGTGCTTTCGGACAGGGAATTATAGGGCAATGGTCGAACTATTGCCGCGACCTGGTTCTCGACCGATTTGAAGAATTAACCGGAGGAAGAATTTATCATATGTTTATCATTCCCGGTGGTGTGCGCGGTTTGTTGCCCGATGGTTTTGAAAAGCGCATGGATGAAACATTACAAACTATTGAACGATATATGAAAGATATCAAAAAAGTGATGTTTGATAATGCAGTGTTTAAAAAACGTTCGGTTGGCATGGGTGTTATTAAAAAAGAGTGGATAAACAAATATGGAATAACCGGGCCAAATGCACGTGCAGCAGGAGTTATCTTAGATGTAAGAAAAAATTATCCTTACCTGAAATATAATGAGCTGGATTTTGAACCGGTATCAGACAACTTTTCTGACATTTATAATCGTGCAAACCTGCGAAGAAGAGATATTTTACTAAGTATCGATTTGATTCGACAAATTTTATCCAAAATGGATAATAAAGGCGATATCAGAGCGATGACACCCAATGTATTGCACTGGAAAGTTCCTGCCGGAGAAACGTATATCCGCTCCGAATGTACAAGAGGTGAGTTTGGGTATTACATGGTTTCCGACGGAACTGAATACCCGAGAAGAGTGAATGTTAGAGGGCCAAGCTATACGCATGCTGTATCTTTGCTCGAAGATATGATTATTAATGAAAACATTGCCGATGTGGCTGGATTAATGGTGTCTTTGCATACTTATCCGCCGGAGATAGAAAGATAATTTAAGGTCAAGGCTAAGACTAAGTCTAAGAGATAAAATATAAGATTATGGAATACGATGATTTTAGAAACATGAGTGTTTGGCAGAAATCTGTTGAGATTGTTGTAAAAGTTTATGAGGTAACCAGAACTTATCCTACAGAAGAGAAATTTGGATTAATTCCTGATATGAGGAGGGCAGCTAACTCAATTTCACATAATATAGCTGAAGCCTGCCTGCCGGCAAGGCAGGGTTATGGCAGGTTTGAAGCAAAAGATAAAAAAAGATTCTATAATATATCTAGAGGAAGTTGTTTTGAATTAATGAGTCAGTATTTCGTTTTGGAAAGGTTAAGATTTTTAGATAATCAAGATTCAAATGAAATTGTAGCAAAAACTAAAGAAGTTATTAAGGAATTGAATTCAATTATTAAAACGTTAGAAACTAAAAAATAATCTTAGCCTAAGACTTAGACTTAGCCTTAGCCTGGATTTACCAAATTTTAAAAAATAGTAATATTATTTAAGCAACATAACAATGAAATTAAAAGATATTCTTTCTCCATTTACTGCATGGAAACACCTGGTAAACAAACCAGTTACCATTATTGATCCGGTAAACAGGATTGCAGCAGACCGATACCGTGGTTTTCATAAAAACGATTTGGAAGAATGTATCGGTTGTGGTACGTGTGAAGATATTTGCCAGAATGCAGCGATTGACCTGGTTTCGGTAGAAGGAATTGAAACCAAAGACGGAGATAGCGGATTACGCCCCAGGATCGATTACGGAAGATGTTGCTGGTGTGCGCTTTGTGTTGATATTTGCACAACCAATTCATTAACCATGTCTAACGAATATCAATGGATTGATGATGACCCTGATGTGTTCCGGTTTGTGCCGGGTGCCGAAAAAAAATCATGGGATGACCGTGAGGCGGGATACAAGAAACCAGATAACAATTACGAATTGTATGACATTAACCGGGTAGAGATGCCTGAATTAAAGCCCGAAGAAAGAAGTAACTCATTTATAGAAATTGTTCAGGGTTACTCGCACGAGCAAGCACTGCTCGAAGCCGACCGTTGCGTTCAGTGTGGCATTTGTGTAGCTACATGCCCTGCACATATGGGAATTCCTGAATATATCGAAGCCGTTCGAAATGAAAATTTAGAAGAAGGATTAAAAATATTATACGAAACCAACCCATTGCCCGAAATTTGTGGCCGTATTTGTACTCATAAATGCGAAACGGTATGTTCTGTCGGCCATCAGGGCGACCCAATTTCCATACGTTGGTTGAAAAGATATATTGCCGACCAAAATCCATCAGAAGATTACCAACGAATATTAAATCAGGGCAATATTGAGCCCAATGGTAAAAAAGTAGCCATTATTGGTTCAGGCCCCTCGGGATTGAGTACAGCTTACTATCTTGCTTTAATGGGTTACGAGGTAAAAATATTTGAAGCATTTCCACAAGCAGGAGGTATGATGCGATATGGGATACCAGAATACCGGCTTCCTTATGATCAAATTGATAAAGATGTGAATTATATTTTGTCTTTGGGCGTTGAAATTCAGTATAATACAAGAATAGGGAAAGATGTTACTTTGGAAAATCTTCATAAGGAATACGACGCAGTATTTGCCGGAACAGGATTGCATCTGGGAAGAAGCACCCGAATTCCGGGTTCTGACCATAAAAATGTTTATCAAGCCATCGATTTATTAAGAGATATTACGCTGGGCAAAGAAGTACCGGTTGCTGAAAAGATTGTTGTCATTGGTGGTGGTAATGTGGCTATGGACATTACCCGGTCGATGGCTCGTTTACAAAACAAAAAATTTGGTAAAACACAGGTAATTGCTACATCGCTCGAAACTGAAGATGTTATGCCGGCCGACAGAGAAGAAATTATTGAGTCGCGCGAAGAACAAGCAACAATTATGCCCGGATGGGGGCCAATATCTATCGAAATCGAAAATGATAAAATTAAAGGATTACATGTACAAAAATGTGTATCCGTTTTTGATGATGAAGGACGTTTTAGTCCAAAATTTGATGAAAGCGTAACCAACTTCTTCGAAGCAGATATGGTTATCGAAGCGATTGGCCAGGGAATGGATGTTTCCTATTTACCCAAAGAAACCCGCGAAGAAATTGAATTCGATAAACGTGGACGAATTATTGTAGATGACCATTTCCAGTCAGGCGCAAAATGGTTGTTTATTGGTGGTGATATTATTCAGGGGCCGGATGTTATCCATGGTATTGCCAATGGCCATAAAGCAGCTGTTGGAATTGATAAGTATTTATCAGAAAAAGATTAAAAAATTAAAATTATACACCGTAGCAAATTGAATAAATTTTTGAAACAAGGCAGATTAATCTTCAGAAAAGATTATTTTATTAACTTTGTATGAGTATGCAAATTATCAGGAAACATATCGATCAGATTATTAAGCTTTGTGAAAATAACAATGTTAGAACACTCTTTGCATTTGGTTCTGTAACTACAGACAAGTTTCAGCAGGATAGTGATATAGACCTGTTAGTTGATATTGATGAAAATGATCCGATTATTTATTCTGAAAAGTATTTTAATCTGAAATTTCAACTTGAGGAATTATTTAAAAGACAAATTGACCTTCTTGAACAAAGAGCAATTAGAAACAAATTTCTTAAAAACGAAATTGACCGGACCAAAGTTCAACTCTATGGAAAAGGAAATAAAAACGTGGCTTGAAGATATACGAATGTCAATTGAAGAAATTGATAGTTTTCTTCCAGAAAAGAGAAACTTTTTAGAATTTCAAAAGGATCTTAAAACCAGGAAAGCTGTTGAAAGAAATATCGAAATCATTGGTGAAGCAGTAAATAGAATACTTAAAGTTGATCCTTCAATAGAAATAACTAATGCCAGAAAAATAGTTGATACAAGGAATCGAATAAGTCATGGTTATGACACTATTTCCATTGATATAATTTGGGCTATTGCAGTAAACGATCTGGGTAATTTATACCTTGAAGTGAATGAGCTGCTTAAAAAATAATTTACACTAGCCGGAATAGTTTATCATGGTTTATTTTGCATTAAATAAAAATAAAATTAATTAATATGATCGACCTTTCGACAGAATACATGGGATTAAAACTTAAAAATCCAATTATTGCAGCCAGCTCGGGATTAACCGACTCTGCCGAAAAAGTAAAAAAACTGGAAGATAACGGAGTTGGTGCTGTTGTGCTCAAATCATTGTTCGAAGAACAAATTCGCATGGAGGTTGATTCATTGGGAATGAACAACATGTTTGATACATACTCAGATAACGAAAATTACATCGCCTTTTATACCAAACAAAATACCGTAAACGAGTATTTACAGCTAATTAAAGATTCGAAATCAAAAGTTGATATTCCGGTTATTGCAAGCATCAATTGCTACTCCATGGGCGAATGGGTTGAGTTTTCTCAAAAAATTGAAAAAGCAGGTGCTGACGGGATAGAACTTAACATGTTTATTTTACCTGGTGATATAGAGGTAAAAGGCGAAGAGATTGAACAAAAATATTTCGATATCATCCAAAAAGTTAAGGAGCATACATCGCTTCCTATTGCTGTTAAATTAAGTTACTATTTCTCTGGAATGGGTGAAATCCTAACTCGTATTTCGCGAACCGGAATAAAAGGAATGGTTTTATTTAATCGATTTTACAACCCTGATGTTGACCTGGATAATGAAAAAATAAAGCCATCCAGAATTTTTAGTGTTCCTGAAGAAAATTCTATGTGTATTCGTTGGATTGGACTAGTTTCGGATAAAGTAAATTGCGATTTAGCTGCATCAACAGGAGTAAATGATGGTTTTGCAGCATTAAAAAATATTTTGGTTGGTGCCGCTGCAGTTCAGGTTGCTTCTGCTTTATATCAGAATAAACCGGCTCATATTGGCGAAATGCTCAATCAAATGGAAGGCTGGATGCAAAAGAAAGGTTATCAATCAATAAAAGATATCATTGGAAAATTAAATTACTCGAAGCATAATGTTGAGCTATACGAAAGAGCCCAATTTATGAAATATTACTCGAGCTACGAGTAAAAAATCTATAATCTAAAAGTCCGGCCATTTCGCCGGACTTTTTTTATTGTAATGATATAATTATATAGATATATTGATTTGTATTTGTTAATTTATTATTTTTACAAAAATCAAAACGTTTAATTATGTTAGCCAAAGAAATTTTAGCCAAAAAGAAAGAACAGGATAAACATAAAGTTTATACTATAGCAGAAAACACAACAGCTTTTGATGCCATAGCCAAATTAGATCAATTAAAAATAGGCTCGTTATTAGTAATCAATGATAAAAACGAGATTTTAGGTATTGTTTCAGAAAGAGATATTTTATACAAATGTTATAATTCCGGTATTCCTTTAAAGGAGCGAAATATTAAAGATTTAATGACTCCCAAAGAAAATCTTATCATTGGTAAAATGGACGATGATACGCAATATTTGCGAAATGTAATGACCCAAAAACGAATTCGTCATATTCCGATTATTGATGAATCGAATCAATTGGCTGGAATAATCTCATCAGGCGATATTATTAAAAATGAGCTTGAAGTTACAGAAACCGAAGCCCGTTTATTGCGCGAACACATCAAAAATCCATTTGGGATTCATTTGTATGAGTAATTTAAAATTTGAGGCTAAAATGCAGATTTTTTATATCGCACACCAATAACAAGAATATCATCGGTTTGTTTGTTTTTACCTTTCCAATTCTGGTGTTCTAACTCTAAATTTTGTTTCTGTTCTAACATTGATTTATCAAAGTTTTTAAGCAAAATATGCCTAAACCGCTGTCTCTTATACTTTTTATTTTTCTCGCCACCAAACTGGTCTGCATATCCATCCGTAAAAATATAAAAACAGTCATTTTCTTGTAGTTCAATTTCTATATCAGAAAAATTTCCTCTAGATATCCCATGCTTCCCAATAGGCATTTTATCACCATTTACAATCTGTAAATTACCCTGCCTTACCATATACAAAGGCCTGTTTGCTCCGGCATAATGTAATTTGTGGGTTCTATGGTCAAACAGTATAAGAGCTATATCCATACCGTCATTTGTAATTTTTCCATTTGAATAAGATTGTAACGACTCAATTATTTTTTCCCTTAGCATATCTAAAACATGGCTAGCCCTTTGTACCTCTCTCCTTAAAACAATTTCATTTAAAAAAGCAATTCCAAGCATACTCATCATAGCTCCTGGCACACCATGCCCTGTACAGTCAACAGCCGCTAATAGAGAAATATTATATCCATTGTTTATTATTCTTTTGGTCCAGTAAAAATCTCCGCTAATGATATCTTTTGGCTTATATAAAATAAAATGGTCGGGAAAATAACGGTTTAAAGTTTTTTCAGATGGGAATAATGCATCTTGAATCAATTTAGCATATTCGATACTGGCAATAATATCTTTATTTTGTTGTTCAGTTTTTTTCTTTTGAAATTCAATAAGTTTATTCTGCCTGAAGACTTCGTCTCTTTGTGCTTCGATCTCTTCTTTCTGATATTCAATCCTTTCTTTTTGGCAAAGAATAGCTTTAGTCCTTTGGTCGACTGTAGCCTGAAAATTATGAATAAGGTTAATGATCTCTTTTCTTAATATTAAATAATTATCGATTAACAAACCCACCTCATCTTTAGGGTAAGTTTTTGGGAAATCATCACCAACATTTGTTGCAAAATTATGCTTAACAAATTTTGATATATTATCTGAAAGAATAGAAATATTTAATGTAATTTTTCTTGAAAGATAAAAACTTAATATAATACTTAATATTAATATTATAGCTATTACAGCTATATAATTCATCCTTATTTTACGAGTGATGTCTCTTTTTTGATTGATCGTTTCCCTGTTAAGGTCATTACATATCTGTATTAAATTTTGCTGCTGACTATTAACCGTTTGGGTTAAAGCTGTATTATTTTTATTTCCAATGGCTTTATCAAGCCTTACCATCTGACCAAACAATTTAAGATATTGATCCAAAAAGTATAATGCGGAGTCTTTAACCGTTAAATTTAGTTTTTGATCTACAATAATCTCATTTTTAAATTCTTTACCCAGTTCTGTAAGCAGCTTAACATACTTCTCCTCGTTCCTAATGATATAATCTTTTTCGTGTCTTCGTAACATTAATACTTTTGCAAGGTCAATTGATTTAATGGCTTCCAGTTTATGAATGTAAGATCTCATTTTACCCTCGGTACCATAATCTTTATACCCCCTTTGTAAAAGTAAGGTAACCATGTGGTTTATTGAATCTTCATAATTATTTAATTCCTTTTGTACTAATTCTGCTTTTTCGAGTATATTAAACTGTTCAACACTTTTCAGTTGTTTCAATTCTACTACATCCTCTCTTATTTTATTAATATTAATCAGATGTTGATCAAGAAAATTGCTTTTACCTGTTATAAAAAAACCAGGATTTTTAGTTTCGTAGGTAAAAAAACCGGAAATAACATTTATATTATTTAAAATCTGGTTATTGATCGACAGTATTTTGCGATGAACTAGTTCTAAATTATTTTTTTGTTTTACATAAAACAGATGAATAATTAGAGTTAATATTATGATAAGAATGAATGAAAGAAATATTACTAATACTCTGTACTGCAACCGATTTAGCATTCTAACTGTTTTTAATTAAAGTAACGCCAAAATTACTATACTACAAAAAGATTTTGTTACAAGAAATGTTATGATTACTTTAATTAAAAATTAACAGAAAAAGAATATTTAAGATATTCATAAATCGATTTTCCCAGTCTTAATTTTACTATCAGGGTCTTGTACCTCTTTATCAGGGTGGTCTGCAAAAAACTGAATGTCTTTGACAAACTGCTCAATTTCTTGATCCGAAAAACCTTTTTCTTTAGCAGCCTCTTCAAGCGTTCCCCAGATAGGTTCGCCACAAGCAATACATTTTATCCCTTCGTTCATTAAATATCTTACCGATTGTGGAACTTCTTCCACCAATTCATCAATGGTTATATCTTTTGTAATTTTCATAGTTTTTATTTTTTTGATATATGACAAAGTGAATAAGCAAAAGTTCGATATATTTTCTAAATTTTCTGATAAATCCTTTTGGGAGCATATAAACTTAGGGTTACTACTCTTGCAATCATAAATATAATAAAAGCAGCCCATAATCCATGGTTCTGAAAAAAGTAATGAAGAACAAAATAAGCCGGAACAAAAATGATAAAGGTAGATATCAACATCGCATTACGCATACTGGCTGATGCTGTTACACCAATAAATATCCCATCCCAGATAAATGCTCCGAAAGTAAGTACCGGAATTAAATATACCCAAACCAAATAAGGTTGAATCGATTGAATAACTTCCGAATTATCAGTTAAAATACTTAGCAATAAACTATCGCCAAAATAATACGCAAAAGTAAAAATACCTGCCATTAATAAGCCCCAATAGAAAAGCAATTTAGACACTTTAATTAAACGTTCTTTGTCTCTTGCCCCAAAATATTTTCCTGCCAGGGCTTCTCCTGCATATGCAAAACCATCAACAATATAGGCGTAAATGGTAAAAAACTATAAAAGCAGTGTATTAACAGCAAGCAATGTATCACCATATTTAGCCGACTTAGCGGTAAAAAACGACAAAGCAAAAACCAGGCTCATGGTACGGATAAAAATATCTTTATTTACATTGAAGAATATTTTTAGTTTATCGATTTGAATAATTTCTTTAAAATTGAAATATTTAACCAGCCTTTTTTTATGATTGAACAAAAATACAGATGCAACGATTAATCCGGAGTACTGCGCAAAAACAGTTCCCAATGCCACACCATCCGATTTCATGCCCAATAATTTGACTAAAGTAACATTGAATGCAATATTTAATAGATTAATTGTAATGGCAATAATCATAGGAATTTTTGCATTTTGCATTCCTATAAACCAACCCGTAACCGAATAAATAGCAATGGTGGCTGGTGCAGCCCATATACGAATATAAAAATACTCGCTGGCAAAATGTTCTACTGAATCGCTGCCATTAATAATGATAAAACTCAACCATTCGATAGGTTTTTGCAATATAAGCAAAGCCACAGCCCCGGCTAAACCCACAAAAAGAGCACGATACAATAACTGAAAACTTTCCTTAATGTCTCTTTTACCAAACGACTGAGCAGTAAAACCACTGGTACCCATCCGCAAGAAACTAAACCCCCAGTATATAAAATTAAAAATCATACTGCCCAGTGCAACAGCTCCAATATAAACCTTAGACTCCAAATGGCCAACCAGTGACAAATCAATAATTCCAAGTAAAGGAATAGTGATATTACTGATAATATTAGGAATCGCAATATATAAAATTCTTCTGTTCATGAGTTTTTTCGATACACGAAAATAATTTTTTAAAAAATAGTAAACAATAACAAATTTCTTTTGTTATAAAGTAAAATCATTTAGAATCATTCTAAATTATTAAATGTTTAACTATTAAAAAATATAAAGTTATGTCTTTCGAATTACCAAAATTACCATACAGTTACGATGCGTTAGAACCTTATATCGATGCGCGAACAATGGAAATACACCATACAAAGCACCATGGTGGTTATACCAACAAATTAAATGATGCAATAAAAGGAACACCGCTTGAAAATAAATCGATTGAAGATATTTTAAAAGAAATTTCAAAACATCCTGTTGGAGTGAGAAATAATGGCGGAGGGTATTATAACCACAAACTTTTTTGGGATATCATGTCCCCCGACGGAGGTGGCGAGCCATCAGGAAAATTACTGGATGCCATAAAAAAAGATTTTAATTCTTTTGACAAATTTAAAGAGGAATTTAACCAGTCAGCCGCTACTCGCTTTGGCTCGGGCTGGGCATGGTTGATAAACCAAAACGGTAAATTAGTAATTGCATCAACACCCAATCAAGATAATCCGTTAATGGATATTAGCGAAATAAAAGGAACACCAATATTAGGACTTGACGTATGGGAACATGCCTATTATTTAAAATATCAAAACAGAAGGCCTGAATATATTGATGCTTTCTGGAATGTAGTTGACTGGAATAAAGTTGAGAAGCGTTTTGTTTAGTTGTTCTGCCATATGTTTTAGGCAATTATGGCAAATGTTTAATTGTAATTTAGGTTTCGGGCCGTGGGATTTTTTCTCCGGCCTTTTTTGTTGTAATGCTATTTTTTAATCGCTAAATTTGTTTAACAAATCATGTTAAACCTTAAAATTAAACATCATGGCTTTTAAATTACCTCAGTTACCGTATAAGTACAATGCACTTGAACCTGTAATATCTAAACAAACGCTCAAATTCCATCACGACAAACACCACGCTGCTTATGTAAACAATTTAAACAATTTAATTAAAGGAACCGAGTTTGAAAATGCTGATATTGTTGAAATAATTATGAAATCTAAAGGAGGAATTTTCAACAATGCTGCACAAGTATGGAATCACACCTTTTATTTTGAACAGTTTGGAACAAATAAAGAAGGTGAGCCAAAAGGCCAGCTTATGGATGCGATAAATGCTACCTACGGTTCATTCGATGAATTTAAAGAAAATTTCTCAACTGCCGCCAAAACATTATTTGGTTCGGGATGGGCATGGCTGGTAAAAAAAACCAATGGCAGCCTTGATATTGTTCAAACATCCAATGCAGCCAATCCACTTACCGATGGATTAATTCCAATTCTAACTTGTGATGTATGGGAACATGCTTATTATCTTGATTACCAAAATAAACGTCCTGATTACATCGAAGGTTTCTGGAAAATTATCGACTGGGATATTATTTCAGGAAGATATTAATCCATATTTAAAAACATTTTAAATTACCTAATTAGGTAATTCATTACCTTTTTTGTTCCCGGAAATTTTTATCTTCGGGAACAATTTTTTAAGAAAACCTGAAAATTAATTAAATACTAAGTAATGGGCTCAATCAAAGGGACACGAACAGAACAAAACCTGTTAAAATCATTTGCCGGTGAATCGCAGGCAAAAAATCGTTACGAATTTTTTTCTAAAGTAGCAAAAAAAGAGGGATACGAACAAATTGCAGAATTCTTTTTAGAAACAGCTTTACAAGAACAACAACATGCAAAAACATTCTTTAAATTCCTCGAAGGCGGAATGGTTGAAATAACCGCTTCGTACCCTGCCGGAATTATTGGAACCACCACTGAAAATTTAAAAGCTGCTGCCAAAGGCGAAAATGAAGAATGGTCTGAACTTTATCCTGAATTTGCAAATATAGCAGAAGAAGAGGGCTTTAAAAAAATTGCCACTGCTTTTAAATTAATTGCAAAAATAGAAGCCGAACATGAAAAACGATACCGAAAGCTGCTTAAGAATATTGAGCAAGGCAAAGTTTTTGAACGCGAAGAAAAAGTTCGATGGGTTTGCCGTAAATGCGGACATGTTCACGAAAGTAAAAAAGCACTGAAAAACTGCCCGGTTTGCGAACATCCGGAAGCTTATTTTGAGATAGAAAAAACAAACTATTAGTTGTTGCAATCTGATTGGTCATACTTCGTCAGGCTAAGTATGACTGGCTAAGTATGACAAGCTCAGTATGACAGTCTCAGTGTGACAGTATAGATAAGTAAGTAAATATTTAAAGTTTTCATATTGAATCTGTCGAAGCAATGACAACTTTTTTATATTTAAAAAAATATAATTATGCTAAAAGACTTAATATTAACAAACCGCAGTTATCGAAGATTTTATCAAAATCACAAAATATCGATTGAAGAATTAAAAGATTTAGTAGAGTTAGCACGCTTATCGGCATCAGGAAGGAACTTACAGCCACTAAAATATTTTTTATCGGCCGATGAGGAAACAAACCAGAAAGTTTTTTCCTCATTAGCATGGGCAGGGTATTTAAAAGACTGGGATGGGCCTGAAGAGGGTGAAAAGCCATCGGGTTATATCATTATTTTAGGCGATACCCGCCTTACCAAAAACTATTTTTGCGATCACGGTATTGCTGCACAAAGCATACTTTTAGGTGCTGTGGAAAAACAATTGGGAGGATGTATTTTTGCCTCGATTCAAAGGGAAAAATTAAAACAGCTATTGAATATAAAAAATCATTTTGAAGTGTTATTGGTAATTGCTCTTGGGAAACCTAAAGAGAAAGTAGTGATTGAAGAGGTGAAAAATGGAGATATAAAATATTACAGGGACGAAAAACAAGTACATCATGTTCCAAAACGGAATTTGGATGAATTAATTATTTCAGGTTAAACAAAGTGATTTAATTCATAATGTTTAGACATAAGATAGCAACGGTTTTATTTTTGTAATTTTTTATTGCCTTCAGCGAGCTCGTAAACTCGGTTCATGCCCTTTTGAGTTTGTGCCGGCTTAATTTTTATCTTCAAGCATGAAGGTTTCATCAGTTTATAATTCATCAGTTTATAATTTGTTTTTTATGGTCAGTTGTAACATCCATAATATATAATGCTCGTGTATTTGGAATCTATTCTCATGGATGTTTCTTTAAATTTTAAAACTACTGACGATTCTAAATCATCACCTTTCATTTCCAATCGTGAACCGAAGAAGTTCCCTCCACATTCATACTATTATTAGTATCATCTATTAAATAATTTATTTAAGCATTCTCAGTTATTACTGCTCCCAACATAAGTACTATCAAATAAATTTTCTTCATTATTAAATTCATCCTTATAAAATTTTTATTCCTATTTATCCTATCTAATTACTAGGGCATATATGCAAAAAAATGTTAATTAGGTTGCCTGTTTTTATATTATTATATAAAACACACAACTGACTGATAAGAATTTTTCAGGCTCGAAAACCTCTTATTATCTAATTTCCATACATTTTTAATATAATAATAAAAACAAAAGAACAGGATGAGAAAAATTATAGATAATTAGAATTTAAAAGCGAAACAGTATGTTATTTTTATTTTTAGATATTATTTTTGATTAAATATATTAAACCATATTTTATGAAAGCCATAGCCATTATTTCTTTGATATTTTTTATCAACATTAGTCCAAACTTTGGGCAGCAGGAAGTTTCACCTGTTGAAATTTCAGAAAACCTTTATGCCATCACAAATCCTTCTGGTGGAAATATTGTTTTTTTGGCAACACGTAAAGGTGTTGTTGTTGTAGACGCAGGTGCAAGCCCATCAAATGCGAAGGAAATTATTAAAGCCATAAAATCAAAAACAGACCGGCCTGTAAAATATTTAATCTATACCCATTCGCACCGCGACCATATTTTGGGAGCATCGGAATTCCCTGAAGAGGTTAAAATTATAGCACATGAAAATATTGTTGCCAATATTAAAAATTTTGCCGAACCTGCATTAAAAAATAGCATTGAGCAATCCATCCCTGATTATATTAACAAACTAAAATCGCAAATAGATGCGATCGATCCAGAAGATACAGAAGAGCTAAAAAAATTAAAGAAACAATTTGAACGTTACAGTGATTACTTAAAAGATTTAAAAGAGGTAAAAATCCGTTATCCGGATATTACATTTTCTGATATTTATAAGTTAAAGATCAAAAGTGAACGAATAACGCTCGAATATCCAGGCCCTGCACATACAAACGATAATATTGTAGTAAAATTTTCAAATCATAATGTAATACATACCGGAGATTTAATTTTTAATGGCAGTGTACCTTATGTTATTACCAGCCATGGAGCCAATGTTAATAGCTGGATAAGCATACTTGATGACTTATATATTGAAAACATTAAAAGAGTAGTTCCCGGGCATGGTGAAATTACCGATAAAGAAATTTTTAATACACAAGCAGGTTATTTTCGCCAATTAAAATATAAAATAGAGGCATTATATGAAGCTGGGTTTTCTTTGGATGAAATCAAAGAAAAAATTAACTTTTCTGAATTTAATTTGAGCGATTCGGGTAATCAATTCCCTGTTAATTTAGAAGTTATTTATAATGAACTTTAATACTTATAAAAAAGCTAAAATTTTATAGTTATCGAATGATTATCAAATTAAATTCGCCATTATTATAAAATATAAGCAATTATTTTGCAAGTCATCCGCTGACTTTCAGAATTAAAGCCGGCTAGAGTTTCTTTCCAGCCGGCTTTATATTCAATGATTATTATTACAGTAAATTTCCTATTTTAATTCCGAAATATATGGTTCTTGGTTGTCCTGGGCCGTAAATATACCCTGGATCACGATCAATACCTGCATCAAAATCACTTTGGTATGAATTAAACATGTTTTTTATCCCAACAAAAATTTGCATGCTTGCTCCGTTTAATCGATACTGATAGCTTAATTTTGCACCCATATCAAAAAACGGGTCAGATTCTCTTAATTCTCCATTTTCAGGTTCAGCTATGGTTGTCCCAAAATATGGCACTAACATACTGCCTGTGTAATTACCTGTTGCGGTAAGACAAAAGCCTTTGATAAAATCCCAGTCGATGGCAGCATAACCATATTGATCGGGTGTTCGGAAGAAAGCTTTTTTACCAAACTCATGCTCTTCTTCGTATAAACTTTTCTGGTAGGTGTAGCCGGCACTTAAAGAAAAATCAACAGAAGGAATAACATTTAATTCCATATTAAGGCCTTTAACAATTGCGCCGCCTTCGGCATTAACACGGGTGTAAGTTACCACTCCATTTTCGTCAGGGGAGCCATAATCTTGTACAAAAGCATCGTTAAGTTGGGTATAAAACCCTTCAACTAAAAAGCCTACATTTATTGTTCCAATTACTTTATTAAAATCAATTGAGCTCATATAACTATGGCTGGTTTCTTGTACCAAATCCGGATCATTAACATGCAGAACTTTTCTTGAGCCGGAAGTTTCAATGTGCAAGTCTTCATCAAAAATTTGAGGTGCACGGTATCCTTTTGCATAGCTGGCTCGAGCCTGTAAGTAATCAAAGAAATCGTATTTCAATGTAAGCCTTGGGCTTAAAACATTGCCTGAAGTAGAAGTACCATCTACCTCATTTTCAATTGAATAATGATCAAAACGAGCACCAACAGAAGCATTAAACTTACCAAAAGTACGATCGTATTGGGTAAAAACTCCGTAAATATTGGAGAATTGGTCGGCAACAATTGTATTGTCAGTATGAGGAACAACCAATTCATTGTCAATCATTTCTGCATTTTCATAATCTGCATAACCCAATTTTTGGTCATTCAGCGTTTCTCCGCGAAATTCAATTCCTGATATTAAGCTCGAATTTTCAAATCTGGCATCGTATTGTGTTCCTAAATTATATGTGAGCCCTCTGGTATTTCCATAATCTTGTAACGAATATTCAGCTCCATAATAAGAACCTCGGTCTACCAATTGTCCCGACACAAATAAGGAAAGTTTATCTTCATCTCTTAAAAATTGATCAAACGTTACTGCCCCAGAAGTTATTTGATGTTCAACTGCCTCTGCAATTTTTGCTTCATGGTAAGGTTTTCCGAACTCATCGCCACCTCTGCGTGTTTCATTGATGGTAAAGAAATCAACATATAACTTATTTTTATAACCCAACCTGTGAAATACCCTGGTTCCTAATGTAATATTATTTAATTCAGCTAACTCAGAAAATCCATCATCATTGGCATCGTAATGTTCTTTATCGCGATGAAAACCGTAAAGTGTCATTCCGGTTTTTCCATCAGATGATACCAACGAAGTATTTAAATTTACACTATAATCTAAAGCAGGCCTTCCTGCACCACTTAAACCTACACCGGTATATCCTGATTGAGCTGAAGCTTCGTAAGAATTATTCACCGGATCTTTTAAAATCAAATTGATGGTTCCGGCAATGGCATTACTTCCATATAGTGCAGAACCTCCACCACGAACTATTTCAATCCTTTCAACTATGGACGAAGGAATAAGTTCTAAACCATAAACACCTGCAAGTCCACTAAAAATTGGACGGTTATTAATTAATATCTGAGAATAGGGGCCTTCCATCCCATTCATCCGTACTTGAGTAAATCCGCAATTCTGACAATTATTTTCCATTCTTAACCCGGGAGAAAAGTTCAACCCATCACTTAATGTAACAGTTTGTGCAACATTAAAGATTTTTGGAGTAATGGTATTTACAATCACAGAAGCATCTTTTCTTCTTTTTTGGTTACGGTCGGCAGTTACAACTACTTGTTCCAGCCCAAGTACATCTTTTTGTAAAATAAATTTCAGCTCAATAGTATTACTTTCTTTTAGTTCAACTTCTTTTTCAACTTCTTTATATCCAATAGATGAAGCCTTTACTGTATATTTTCCTGTTGGCATATTAATTAGCTGGAAATGTCCGGTTTCATCGGTGGATGTTCCAATGGTAGTATTTTTTAGCATGATAGTTGCAAACGGAATATGTTCGCCATCGGTATCAACTACATGTCCTACTATGTTTGCATCTGTACGTTGAGCAAAAGAATTTAATGATAACAAAATTAATATTAAAATAGTTGAAAGTGATTGATATATTGTTTTCATTTTTTAGATGGTTGTTATTATTAATTAAAATTTGGTTGTTTTATTTAGGCATTCAGATCATTATTAAGCAAAACAATACTTTGCTTACACATTTTTATCTGTAAAGTTTTACTATTAACTTTCGCTGATAAATTTCAAAAAATTAAATAATTGAAGGTGGAGCTCTGTTATTTATTGAATTATTTAAGTGCGATGGCTTATAATAACATTTTGGGATATTATATTTTGCAATAAGAAAGTTGCCAGGATTAAAACTTTCATCAATTTCATCAGCCAGTATAAAAAAATCAAGGCTTTGTATAACCTGTAACTCAATTTTATTATGTTGATGTTGAGTATCAGGTAAATTTTTTTCGCTGTTTTTATTATAGGGATGTGCATGAACAATAATTTTGCCATCAGCTATTCGGTGAGTATGCAGGAAAAAAGTCGCATTAAAAATTATCCCACCCATGATCACTAAAAACAGGAAGGAAAAAATATATACTTTAATATGTGATATTCTTGTTTTCATATTCTGCGACAAAAATAGATGAATTGGTTTTACCATCCAATACCATGTTATTGGTATTTTTAACATTTTGTTTAACCACTAGATTCGTTGCACAGTTATTAAACAAAACTCTATTACTTGCTTTTTGACTCGCACAATATAAAACGGTTTAATGGCAGATAAAAAAAGCTGATTCCCTTGAATATCAGGGAATCAGCCTTATGATTAACTTATAATTAATAAAGACTATTGCATATCTTTAATTACATCAATTAATTCAGGAAGATCCATTCCTAATTTTTTAAGATGTTCAATTTTAGGAACACCGTTTTTATTCCAACCACGACGCTCGTAAACAGCATCTAATAATTGTTCATATCTATCTTCCCTGTATTTTCGGGTAATTGCTATTTTCTCTTCGGTAGTTTTACCTTCCGGGTCTACACCTATGATTTCCTTCATTTGCTTATCATAACGCTCAGCTCTTGATTCATACTCTTCAACAGTAACAGGGCCAGCTGCTCTGTAGGGCTGCGCATCATGTTTACGTAAGCCATAACCTCTGCGAATATTAAAGATACGCTGGAAGTTATAAACTCTTTCACTTTGACGAATCAATTCATCTTTATCGAAAGGTTTTCCAGTTACACCTTCGTAAACAGCCACGTAGTTATCAACATGCTCAGGGATTTTATGAGGCTCATCTGCTTCGGCATTACTTTCTGGAACTACATCATTCCAACAAAGTTTACAAAGCCCTTGTAACCCAAACCAGGTACGGAACATTGGCATATAGTGTAAGGCTTCAGCTTTATCTTCGAAAGTAGGAATTTGATTGTTCACCATATCCATAAAGATAAGCCATGCTTCATCATGTTGTGGCCCTTTGTTGGTCATGGCATATCCACCTTGCTGTGCTAATGATTCTTTGGAAACATATTGTGAATATTCAAGCCCTTTATTTTCCATTCCGATGTCGTTAATGAATTTCTCGTCGGCACCATATTCTTTCACAAATTTTTCTTTCATTTTGCGAACACCCATTCCGGCAACAAGCCCGAATCCTTCACCTTTTGCCAACTGATGCATTACTTCCATCATGGCTTCAAAATTACCAAAGTTCAATTCCAGCCCTCCGGTACGTTCTTTGTTAAGGATACCTTCTTCGTAACATTCCATTATAAATGCCATTACAGTACCCCATGTAATGGTACAGATACCATAAGTATCGCAGTAAAAGTTTGCTTCGATAATTGCTTCGGGATCGAAAATACCAAGGTTAGAACCCAATCCGGCAGCATTCTCATATTCAGGCCCATCAACAATTACTTTTTGTCCTTTATAAGGCCCTGTTTTTAGTTCAAAATCATCAACACCTTTTGCACAACTCATTGCACAACCAATCCAGCAGCCATCAGGAATATTTTGTGTAAAATATTTATCACGAAAAACATCACTATGAATTTTGATACCATCCTCGGAGCTTCCATATTTAAAATTATGCGTTGGCAGCAAATCGTAATCGTTCATTACGTTAATAATATTTGCTGTACCTTTTTTTCGCATTTGACATTGATCATCGTCTAATTCGCGCATTTCACGCTGGAACCTACGGCCACGTTCTTTAATTTTTTCTAAATCGGCAACATTATTGAGGTTTCCTTTTACGCCTTCAATTTTAGCAACAATGGCTTTAATATTTTTATCGCGCATTACGGTACCTAACCCGCCTCTACCAGCTTGTTTAAGCCTTACTTTTTTACGTTTCTGATCGTAAAAAGTAAAGTTTATCATTCCAATTAATGAGTGTTCGGCTGCGGCTCCTGTAGATACAACGCCAATGTTTTTTCGATCTTTTTCGTCATCAGCAAATGCTTCTGTTAATTCTTCGGCAAGAATATGTGAATCGGTTGAAAATCCAGGGTCATCTAACACTTCAACAATACCTTTTGTACCATCGATAAAAATAATCACATCCTTATCTGCTTTTCCCTGAAGTTCCAATGCATCATAACCTGAAAATTTCAAAAAAGGGCCAAAAAAACCACCTACATTAGAATCCATCACCGAATCGGTTTGAGGTGAAATAGAAACTAAAAGCGATTTACCGGCTCCAGAATACTGAGTAATTCCTGACACAGGGCCCGGACTGATAATAATTTCATTTTCTGGATCATTCCAACGGGTATCAGGCTTGGTAGCATCCCATAACAAGCGTAACCCAAAACCTTTTCCGCCTACAAATTTTTCTTTCATTTCTTCGGAAACAGGCTTTTCTTTTATCTCGTTGGTTCCAACATTCATATATAGAATTCGGTTGGCATAACCTCTGTCTAACGGACGAAGCTCATACTTAAATTCTTTTAGCTTTTTCTGAGCTGCTCTTAACTTTTTAACATCCATATTTGATTCTCCTTTAAATTTATTTCGAATTTATTTATTTGCTGATTTTTTGCTTTTCAAAAGTATAAAAATATGCCGTGCAAATGAAGTATAAAATGACTTAAATCAATATGTTATAGATTACATATCGATAATGTTAAATTAGTTTCAACATCAAACTGATAATCTGTGACTTATATCGTTATTTAAAAATAATATTGCATAAAAATGAATATATTATAAATTTGTCAACAAAATTGAATTATATGCAAGAACCTCTCTTATACTTTTTCGAAAAATACGGAGTAAATAACAAAGAAATTAAACAAATTATTTGTGGCGAAAAGTATGTTGCCGTATTATTAAAAAATGGTCATATTGGTGTATGCGCCACACTTGGCAATTATGTCAATATCGGGCTTCAGGATTTAAGATATCCTGATTTACAAAATATACAGTACAGAATTGTACTCAATGCATATTTTAATGCAGCTTTTAATTACCAAAATCAATATGATCATACCATTGATATTTTTGATAAAATTAATTTTCAGAAATATGCAAAAATAATAATGATTGGTTATTTTAAATCATTGGTAGAAAAATTCGAACGGGAAAGCATTGCTTTAACTATTTTCGATAAAGCGGTTGAGGATGAAAAACTAACACCGATGCAGCAACAACTGAACGAAATTTCAAAAGCTGATGCAGTAATTATTTCATCTACAACGATTTTTAACAATACTTTTACCGAATTAGTTAATGCATCCAACAATAAATGTGATATTTATACTTTAGGCCCATCCACCATTTTACATGATGACATGTTTAGCTATCGAAACATAAAATTACTATTTGGTTCTATTTTTGAGGCAAACGATACCATTACATTAAAAATAATAGAAAATGGCGGGGGGACAAAACAGTTTTTACCCTTTATGAATAAAGTATTTTTAAAACCATAAACCATGACTTTTGAAGAAGTTAAATCAACCTTAAAAAATTATACTGTAGGAATTGCCGGCGCCGGGGGTTTAGGTTCTAACTGTGCTGTGGCATTAGCCAGAGTTGGCATAGGAAAATTAATCATTGCCGACTTCGATGTGGTTAACGAAACAAATCTTAATCGCCAGTATTTTTTTATAGACCAACTGGGAGAGAAAAAAGTAAAAGCCTTAAAAAATAATATTGAAAGAATTAATCCTGATGTACAGGTTAATGACAACGATATTAAACTAAATGAAAATAATATTGTTAGTATTTTTAAGGATTGCGACATTATTGTAGAAGCTTTTGATTTAGCTAAAATGAAACAGATGATAATAGAAACCTGCATAAGCGAATTACCAGAAAAACCCTTGATTATTGGTTCGGGAATGGCCGGATGGGGAAAAAGCAATGAAATTAAATTCAGGCAGTCTGAAAATTTATATATTTGCGGCGATGAAATGTCTGAAACAGCTGATAACAACCCGCCATTAGCACCCAGAGTAGGAATTGTTGCAAATATGCAGGCAAATACTGTTTTGGAAATTTTATTAAAATAAAGGTTAAGTATGAAAATTATACTAAATAATAAAGAAGAAACTTTTGAGAAAAATAAACTGACTGTAAGCAAATTGCTTGAACTAAGTAATTTTTCTTACAAATTATTAATTGTTAAAGTTAACGGTAAACTAATAAGGAAAGATGCTTACGACAATACCATTGTAAAAGATGGTGATGATGTAACTGTATTGCATCTAGTTACCGGAGGTTGATAAATATTCATTTTTTTATACTGATTTTCTTTGATTTGATGCCTAAATTCTATTAATATTGTAAAAAAAGCAGGACACTGTCATGAATACCACCATAAAAATCTGGAAAATGATTTTGCCATTTATCAAAAATAAGTATATCATGACATTTCTTATTTTCTTAATATGGCTGCTCTTTTTCGACCGCAATAATTTAGTTGACAGGATAAAAGATATTAATCAAAATAACCAACTGGAAAAAGATAAAAAATATTTTAAAGAAAGAATTGATGCTGACGCTAAACGTCTTGAACAACTAAAGACCAACAACAAAAACCTTGAAAAATTTGCCCGCGAACAATACTTCATGAAAAAAGCTGATGAAGATATTTTTGTTGTGGTTGAAGAAAATTAATACTTCCGTTCTAACTTTCTAAATATCTCCAGCCATGAGTTATGGTTCTTTTGTTCAGGTATTGGAATTTTTAAATTTATTGCCAGTTTTTCTACTTCTTGCAATAAATCTGTTTTGGCGTAATATTTTTCCGTAGTTGCATTTAAATATTTTAAAACTTTAAAAGCATTAAACCAGTTAAAAAATCTTTTTTTAAAAGATTTTAAGCTGGTACTGTTTTTATTAATCTCTTCGATCGCTGAAAAAATATCATTATCTGATAAAAAATCAACAACAGGCAAAGGCAACTGATACATTAACTCATTTAATTCTATTGAAGAGATATTATATAACTGATCAATTATTTGTAAAAAGGCCTTTAAATCTTTAAAACATTCAAAATTATAAGTTAACAAATCTTTATTTCCGGATTTTACAATCGAATCGATCATTGGGCCAGTACCAAAGGGAACCCTGTTTGATACCCGGGGCGAAGGATACACACAGGTTGTATTAATTTCATAACTATAACCCAGGGGAAATACTTTGTGTAAAAAATAAAAATCTTCGCCGGCTTGTTTGCTGTTCATCCCTCCTTGTTTTGCATATGCTTTTGCTGCTACCACAAAGCACGACCCAACAGTATAATACGAATACGGAAATTTTATAAAATGGAAGGCCCATTTATAATATCTTAGATACAACTCATAAGTTACTATGGCATGATAAATTTCATTAGCGTAATGATTTCCATTAACAGGATGTTCAAAATAAATGGTAGCTACATTGGTTTTAGGATTTTGATTAAAATGCTTTTCAAGCTCTCTTAAGTAATTAGATTTAACGGTTGCATCTGCATCAAGCGAAAGAATAACACCATCCTCTTTTGATATTTGATTAAAACGATACAAAGCCTGATCCATTCCTAATTTACGGGCATAACCGGCTCCGGAAAGTTTTGAAGGAATATTATTTTCCAAAAACACAAAAAAACAAAGTGCAGGGTCAGTATGATTATTAATCCAATCCTGCACTTCAAAATATGTTTCCCTGTTTTGTTTTTTTATCTGTTCATCTGATGTTTCAGAATCATTGATTACAATAATAACTTCAACAACTGATTTTGGACGTTGGCAATTCCAAATGGAGTTTAATGTTTCAGTTATGTTATCCTCATCAAAACAAGGAATAACAATAATATACTTTAGCCTATCTGATATAGGCTCATTGATTTTTACTTCAAAACCATTTTGTCTTTTAAAGTAAAAATCAGCAAAGCTCATTATTTAGTTATAAAAGTTATTTCTTTTTATTATTCTTTTGGTATTGCTCGTTAAGACCATTAAGTACATCACGTGTAATATTAAGGCTTTTATCGGCATACAATACCTGACTGCCAAAAGTTTTGCTCAATATAAACCTGTAATTGTGCTCTTTATTGTATTCTTCAAGAAATTTCATGATCCTGTCCAAGCCTTGCCTTAACATCACCTGCTCCTCTTCTGACAATTGTTGAGCAATGTTATCTCGTGTAGAATATAACTGCTGCTCTTTTTGGGCAAGCTCTTGTTGCAACATTTGTGCTTTTGTCCTAGTAATCAAACCTTTATTTACCTGCTCCTGAAAATTACGAACTTCACGTTCAAAATCGCGGGATTTTATTTGAAGTTCAGCCTCTGACTCACCCATTTTCTCGTTTAATTTGTCTCTTTCATCAATAAAAAACTGATATTCTGACATTAAGGTATCAATATTAATATATGCAATGGAGTAACCGCGATCAATCGTTTGCCCTTCAACATTTTCTTTTGCTCCTGTAGCCTGTGTTAAGCTTTCTTTTCCTCCACCTGTAAAATACAATACATAAATCCCTGCAACAGCAACAATTAAAATAATATTTAACCAAAGTGATATTTTTTTCATGATTTAGTTTTTTATTTTTAAATTTATTTTAACTAAGCAAATATAATTGATTATCATTCAAGCAAAAAATTTTATTTGTGATTTTTTATAGAATCATCCTTTGAATACTTATTCTTAACTTTTTTTAACAATTTTCAATCCTCCAGTCCGCTCCAATCGGCCTGGAGGGCTTATACAGCACACAGGAATGTGGGCTGGACTGTATGGTACAGCAGACATTTTTAGCTGCCGTAGGTAGTCTTGTCTGTTGAAAAAATTTACTTCTGAAATTATGAGTGAGGGCTTCGCTCAAAGCGAAGCCCTCACTTTCTTATTCAACACAAAGAAATGTCTGCTATAATTAATCTTACCGTCGGCTTTAGACGGTTAATTATTCAGCACACAAGAATGTGTGCTGCACTAGTAAAAATTTGAACTGTACTAAATTAAACACTCCAAATTAGTATAGCAGACATTTTTAGCTACCGTAGGCAGTCTTGTATACTGTAAAAACTACTATCCGCCTAGCCGCTTGGAGAGGCTTTGCGGATTATAACAAAGGATTCTTTTATTCCGGTGCAATATTTTTATTTTCAAAGGCAGCCAATCAATAGTACAGCAGACACTCTAAATGTATGAGTGAGGGCTTTGCTTTGAGCGAAACCCTCACTTACTATGGTATTTTAATATGAAGTTTGGTATAGCCTATTTAAAAAATTACATTCAATATCACTAATTAGAATTGGTTTAAATTAAAAACGTTGATTAACTGCTTACCATTCCAAAATGGGCAATTTATAAGATATTTTTTTGATAACAACTAATATTTTGGATATGTAACAATATGCATATTGACAAATGTATTTATATTAACTAAATTGAAACCTTGTAAACCAAAAAAAAATCATATATGTCACATCACGGAACCATATTAAGAGTTAATCTTTCAACGAAAGAGATAAAACAAGAAAAATTACCCAAAGACCTCGCACGAAAATTTATTGGAGGCCGCGGCCTGGGTACCAAACTGTTTATTGACGAGGTCTCTCCAACAGTAGAAGCACTATCTGCTAAAAATAAACTAATTTTTGCCACTGGAGCACTTACGGCTACAACAGCTCCCACTGGCGGACGCTATATGGTTGTTACCAAATCGCCTCTCACTGGCACCATAGCTTCCAGCAACTCTGGTGGTTTTTTTGGACAGAAATTAAAAAGTACCGGAAACGATGTTGTAATTTTTGAAGGTAAGGCCGAAAAGCCAAGCTATCTTTTCATTAATGATGACAAAGCCGAATTACGCGATGCAGCACATATTTGGGGAAAAGATGCACATGAAACCACTGATATATTAGTTGACGAAATAGGCGATAAAACTGCCAAAGTTGCTTGTATTGGCCTTGCTGGCGAAAAATTATCGAATATTGCTGCTGTAATAAACGATAAACACCGTGCTGCCGGACGTTCAGGGGTTGGTGCGGTTATGGGTAGCAAAAATCTTAAAGCCATAATTGTTACCGGAAAACACAAAACACTAATTGATGATAAAGAGGCTTTTAACGCTGCGGTGAAAGAACGAAACAAAATGCTTAAAGAAAACGGAATTACTGGTGAAGGATTACCACTCCTTGGCACAAAAGTTCTCGATAATATTATCAATAGCAATGGTTTATACCCTACTTACAATTTTAAGGAAGCCCAGTTTGCAGACACAGATCAGGTATCAGGCGAGGCGTTGGCTGAAAAAGGTTATTTAGTTAAAAATGTGGCGTGCTATGCTTGCCCTATTGCTTGCGGACGTATGGTAGAATTACCACAAGGGAAAAAGGGCGAAGGCCCTGAATACGAGCCAGGCTGGGCGTTTGGAGCACTTTGCGGCATCAACGACCTCAATGCCATATCGCAGGCTAATTTTATGTGTAATGAGCATGGATTAGACCCTATTTCGGCTGGTGTAACAATAGCTACTGCTATGGAATTATATGAAAGCGGTTTCATTAAAAAAGAGGAATTAGAAAAAGGGCCCGAACTTAAATTTGGAAGTGCAGAAGCATTGCTTTTCTATTTGAATAAAATGGCAAAAGCTGAAGGTATTGGCAAAAAACTAGCATGGGGTTCGTTCCGGTTGGCCGAAAGTTATGGCCATGCCGAACTATCCATGTCGGTGAAGAAACAAGAAATTCCGGCTTACGATCCACGAGGCGTTCAGGGGCAGGGTTTGGCTTATGCAACAAGCAATAGAGGCGGTTGTCATGTAAGGGCATATCTGATTTCGCCCGAAATTTTGGGAGCTCCTGAAAAATTAGACCCTCAGGCGATTGAAGGCAAACCGCAATGGGTAAAAATATTCCAGGACCTTACCGCTGTTATCGATTCACTTGGCTTATGTTTGTTCACTTCATTTGCACTTGGTGCACCGGATTATGCAGACCTGGTAAATAAAGCTACCGGATTTAATTATACTGTAGATGAATTGATGCTTACCGGCGAGCGCATCTGGAATATGGAACGTCAATTTAATCTGGCTGCCGGACTTACCAATGCCGATGATACATTACCAAAACGCTTACTTGAAGACCCAATTCCGGCAGGGCCTAATAAAGGCCAGGTTCATCGTTTGGGTGAATTATTGCCCGATTATTATAAACTAAGAGGTTGGAGCACAGATGGTGTACCAACTAGCGAAAAACTTAGTGAATTAGGCCTCTAAAATTATCAGGTTAATTTTGCCACACAGCAAGTAATGCTGCTGTGTGGCTTTTCTTTTTTTATAATTAAAAATCGTTTAATTTGATCTATTTACAATTCTAAATTTAAAAACATTCACAAGAATATTTTGTTAATTAGCTGGTCTTGTGTAACATCCATGCTATATTCATTCCATTTTTCTAAACTTTTGTGCATAGATGTTTTATCCACATGTTTTCAATACTAAATGAATAAACTGTAATGATGAAAATTCACGTAAAATTATATGCCGCACTGAGATTAAATCTTGGCATCGCCGATGTTTTTATTGAAACGGACAAGCAACTTAATATGCTGGAATTATTAAAAAAAGTTTCAGAATTAGTAGGCGAAGACATACTGCCAGAATTAATTGAGAATGGCAAAATTATGGTTGGTACCATGCTGCTTATTGATGGAAAAAATGTTTTGCATGCGCAAAAATTGGAAACTCCTGTTCCGGATGGTTCAATCGTTTCGGTTTTTCCACCAAATGGTGGTGGATAAACCTATTAATCAAAAGGTTTAATTTTGTTAATAAATACCGCCACTTAATGGATAGATATGTAAGGCATGCCACATTATTGGGCAAAGATAAATTTACCAAAATCGCAGATTCTGTTGTATTAGTTGCAGGCGCTGGTGGTTTGGGCTGCACAGTATTAGATTTGCTTGCACGTATAGGAATTGGAACCATTCATTTTTATGAATATGCAACAATTGATGCTCCTGATTTAAATCGCCAGATTTTATACACTCCCGAACATTTGGGACAACAAAAATGCAGCGTCGCAGCCACACGATTGAATACAATAAATCCTGATATACGAATTGTTTCTCACATTGAAAAAATCACAAAAGATACACAAATCCCTGATGTTGATTTGGTTTTTGACTGTCTTGATAACTTTACAGGCAGGTATATTCTCAGCGATATGGCCTACAACCAAAAAACAGCTCTGATTCATGCAGGAGTAAGCAGGCATTTTGGGCAGATAACAACTATTGTGCCAGGCAAAACACCTACGCTAAAAACTCTTTTTCCATTAGACCCGGAGGAGTTTGATGCCAAAGCTGTAAAAGAAATCATGCCCCATGTTGTAACTACTCTGGCATCTCTGCAAGTTGCGCAAGGCATTAGCTATTTGCTGAATGATTATGATGCGTTATTGTTAGGAAAAATGCTATCGGTGGATTTAGCTACCTTTAGTTTTGATATTATTCCAATTTCCTAGTTTAAATCCGCCTCCTCAAGCGGCCAGGCGGATTTATTCAGCACACAGGAATGTATGCTGTACTGTATGGTACAGCATACATTTTTAGCTGCCGTAGGCAGTCTTGCCTGTTGAAAAATTTACTTCTGTATTTTTCGCAGCATGAAAGGATATTGCTAAAAAAAAACATTGCTGCTTGCTGCGGTTTTTCAAGGAACTTTTTCTCCGCGGTTTGAAACCCGTGGCTATTGACATAGAAATCTTTGCTTAATACGAAACTCTTAATTACATAAACAATTTATTTTTTCCTATTAACCTGCCAGGACGATTGGACTGTCCTGGAGGATTATTAATTGTAGTCCCAGAAAAAGTGAGGGATTCTTTGGATCACCGGCTTCCAGCAGGTAAATTAAGTTTGGCTAATTTATGAGTGAGGGCTTCGCTCAAAGCGAAACCCTCACTTTCTTATTCAACACAAAGGAATGTCTGCTATAATTAATCTAACCGTTAGCTTTAGCCGGTTAATAATTCAGCACACAAGACTGCCTGTTGAAAAAAATTACTTCTGTATTTTTCGCAGCATGAGGGGATATTGCTGAAAAAAAAACATTGTTGCTTGCTGCGGTTTTTCAAGGAACTTTTTCTCCACGGTTTGAAACCCGTGGCTATTGACATAGAGATCTTTGCTTAATACGAAACTCTTAATTACATAAACAATTTATTTTTTCCTATTAACCTGCCAGGACGATTGGACTGTCCTGGAGGATTATTAATTGTAGTCCCAGAAAAAGTGAGGGATTCTTTGGATCACCGGCTTCCAGCCGGTAAATTAAGTTTGGTTAATTTATGAGTGAGGGCTTCGCTCAAAGCGAAACCCTCACTTTCTTAAAAATTATATCGTAGGACAAGGAAGCATTTTACGTTTTTCGCGATCAGTTACACCCTGGTTGAATAGAAAAATAACAGAAATTTCATGTGACCCGTCGGTAAAACCTACCAGTTTTGATATGGTTAAATCGTAGCTGTAACCAATATTAAACTGATCGATTTTAAATCCAACCAGAAAAGCCAATGCATCGTTACTGGTTAATTCTTTAAGTACGGGAATTCCCCTGTACCAAACCCCAATTACCAAAGGCATTTTGTACCAGTACAATCCTAAATCGAGCTGACTGTATTGATCCTGCATCTTAAAAAGGAATGCAGGGGATAAACTTTGCCCACTAGACCAATTGTACTTATCCATAATTGTAAATTTAGCTCCACCATATAAAGAAAATTTAAAAGGGTCCTGGCTAATATCACCCGTAAGGGATCGGTTAGGTTTTAGCATTCTATCCCAGGTAAAACCAACCCAATAATTTTTATTAAATGCCAAAACCGAGAAGGAAGCGTCAATATCAGATTTTCTTTGTAAAATAGGAATCTCTGCTGTTCCCTCTGTATCGGGATTCTCTAATTCATCACCAAAAACAAGATCATCAAAAACAATACTGCGCTGGGTATAAAAAAAACTTAATCCCGGGCTTAACCTCCAACCAGAACTGAATTGAAACTTATACGAATAAGCTAATCCGATATTGGTTGTTGCCATTTTACTGGCTCCAGCCTGTTCGCGATATAATAATAAACCTACTCCGCTGTTTAAGTGTGGAAAATAATGATCGTAAGAAAGGGCATAGGTTTGAAATGCCTTTGTTAAAGCCGGCCACTGACTCCTGTAATTTACTGCAATTCTATCGCCATCAGTTGACCCTGCAAATGAAGGTGCCAGATATAAAGGGCTGGCATAAAATTGCGAAAATTGTGAATCCTGTGCAACAACTTTAAATTGAGATAAAATGATTAGTAAGAATATATAAACTATTCTGTTCACAATTGTTAACTTTCTTTTCTATTGGGGTGTTAACCCAAAAACGCTTTTCAACGCATATTATTAATTGTAAATTTATAAATATTTTCAAACCTTACAATATATTAGTTATAAACACATCCAAACAATTTATTTTACTTACATGTTAATTTCCTGATCATTATAAGAGGACTAACAGATTTTCACACTGTTAGTCCTTTTTTCTTTATCGTATCAAGGTAACATCCCCTGCCATTTCAAAGGCTCTTCCATTGGTGAAATTACCCGTTGCTTTCCATACATAAACATCAGATTTTGCATATTGTCCTCCAATTTTTCCATCCCATCCAATGTCTAAATCATTGGTTTTGAAAATTAACTCCCCCCATCGGTTATAAATTAGTAACTCATATTTTATTACTCCTGTAGCCACAGGTTTAAATGTATCGTTTATTCCATCCTCGTTGGGTGTAAAGGCATTAGGAAATGCTATTTCGCCTTCGCCGATAACTTTTACTGCATTTTCTTTAACCAGCGAATCAATACATCCCTGACTATTGGTAACCGTTAATGTTACATCAAACTCTTTAGGTATTTCATCATCCGGTGGTTTTTCATAATGATGCGTTACATTGGTTGCAATAGAGGTATTACCATCGCCAAAATCCCATAAATAGGCGCATCCCGATGTATCGTTACAACTGGATTGGTTATAAAACTCAACCCTTGCTTCCAGGGTTTCAGCATCAATCATGGTAACACTTGGCAACAATTCAAAATTGGCCTCAGGATTTGAATAAACCCTGATAGTTTTGTATTTATAATCTTCTCCACCCTCTCCTGTGGCAGTCAGTTTCACATAATAAGTCCCGGGCTCGGTATAAGTATGGGTAATTTCTGCTCCGGTACCTGTTTCTCCATCACCAAATTCCCACACATAATCATAAACCTCGGAATATACCGATGCTGCTGCTGTAAACTCAACATCTAATCCATCGTCCAAACAACCACCATCAATATTGGTGGTAAAGTCTGCATTAATATCAGGCGGTAAAATTGTTATCGATTTTGTCAAAGTATCATTACAATCACTGGTTTGGCTTGTTATAGTTAATGTAATATCTTTTTCGCCCCAATGTTCATAATCAAAATAATCAGGTTCTTTTACTGTAGATGTGGTTTCTTCCAAATCGCCAAAATCCCATAAATAATCAAATGGGCCGTCGTTCGATTTATTATCAATAAATACCCTGTTCTCCGGAAATTTTTGTACCGAAGGACTTACATCAAATTCAACAATGGGCTGAGCATAAGCAGTAACCGATTTGGTAATCGTATCCCAGCAATTATATTCCGATGATGCTTTTAAGAATACATTGTAAGTACGGTCAGTATTCCAGGTATTAGTAAACCTGTGAACAGGGTTTTCCTGGTTGGATGTATTGCCATCATCGAAATTCCAGTAAAAATATTCAGCCGGCGAAGTAGACTCATTGTTAAATGATGATACAAACGGGCTACATCCTGCCTCATCGTATGTAAAATCAGCAATAACATCAGGAAATACATTCAGCTCCAGTGATGTGCTGTCTTTACATCCCTCATTGGTAGCTACCCATAACTCAAGGGTGTAATTCTGAACGGAATCAACAATGGTATTAGGATAAGTGTGAGTAGTTGTTTGATCTGTAGTATTAAATGTTCCATCGCCAAAACGCCACTCAAACATATCTTCACCCACAGATTCATTTTCCATATAAGAAACCAACGGCGGGCACGATGATGCGTTATCGATAAAAAACTTAGACAATGGCTGATGATAAACGGTAACCACCGCACTAGTATCGTCGGTACAGAAATTTGGCGACTGTACTGTTAAATCAACAGTAAAAGTCCTGTCATCGGTACGGCTGGAGTTATAAAATTTATGTGATGGGTTTTCAGAACCTGAGGTTGCTCCATCGTCAAAATCCCATGTATATTTTGTTGATGGAGGAACCGAAGATAAATCGGTAAACTGAATATCCAACGGAGTACATCCATTATCGGTATCCATGCTGTAAAGTGCCCTTACAAATTCATATACCGTAACCGTATCGATATATTCTGATGAACAACCATGTTCGTTTTCTGCTTCCAGCCTTACCTGGTATGGGCGCAAAGCGGTGTTTGTATTTTCGTAGGTATGATCAAAATCATCCAATCCGGTAGATGAAAATTCATTGACTCCATCAACATACCAGTTGTAGGTATTGGAAGCATTTCCAATAGAAGCATTCTGAATGGTAGTAGTAAATGGCGGACATCCTTCGTTTTCCTCAATGGAATAATCGGCAACAACTTTTGAATAAACCGTAATATAATCTGTATGCGAATCGGTACAGCCGTTTTCAGATTCGGCGGCCATAACCACTTCGTACGTTTTATCATCGGTTGTGTTATTAGTAAAAGTTTTATTTACCGTATTTGATGATGTTGTTAATGAACTGCCATCGCCAAAGTTCCAGTTCATGCTATACGATCCTCCGCCGATTGACTCGTTTGTAAATTCAACATCAGACGGATTACAAGCATCGTTTTGTACAAAACTAAAATCAGCTGTTATGGAAGAGTGTACTAATATTTCCCTTGTTAATGTATCGGTACAGCCGCTGGCATTTTCGGCAACAAGTGTCAGATAGAAAGTAATATCACTTCCTGTGGTGTTAGTGTAATCATGTGTGAATGTTTCAGTGTCGCTGCTTGATGTCCAGTCAGCAGCTCCAGAAGCATTTTGTGAATTCCAGTACCATCGGTAATTACCACCTCTGGAATTATTGTCAATGGTTACCGTTAATGGAGAACAATCTTCGGTAATATCCACATCAAAATCGGCTTTGACATACCGGTTGACATTTACATCTGAACTATAAGTGTCGGTACAACCTCTGTTTGATGTTACTTCAAGTTCTACATCAAAAGTTTTGGTAGCATCGGTTGTATTGTTAAAAGTATAAGTTGGTTCAGAGGCTGATGAAGTAGCTCCTCCATCATCGAAATCCCACTTATAGGTAGCTGCATTGAATGATAAATTATCAAAAGTAATTGTATAGGGATTACAGCCGGTTGAATTTTTTGGATCAAAATCGGCAGTTGCTTCTGAATACACCGTAATGGTTTTTGTAGCTACATCAATGCAGTTACCACTTGGATCGGTTACTTCAAGTTCAAATGTATAAGTTTCATCACTACCCGACGTATTGGTCGGATAGGTATGTGGTGGTGGGTCCTGCCCAAAAACAACCGTTCCATCACCAAAATCCCAACGATAAGTATCTATTCCGGGATAAGATATTGCTACCGGGTCTACACTTAACGGAGAACAACCGGCAACTGTATCGACCGTAAATTTTGCATTTACATAAGGATGAACCGTAACGGTTGTGCTTTCCGTACCGATACAACCTTCGGTTGTTTCTACCAAAAGCTGTGCATTATAATTAACATCGCCTGTGCTGCCCAAATTTCTGTAAACTTTGCTTGGATCATCATCATTTGAGGAGGTTCCGTCGCCAAAATCCCAGGTGTATTGATCTACTGTACCGTGATTAATGGTAGAATTGAAATTAACAACCATAGAATCGCAACCTGTTGGATTTACAGGAGTAAAACCAACATCAATGGAAGAAAATACATCCACAGGAACTGATTTAGAGGTACTGCAACCATTTGTACCAGTTACTGTAAGTTGCAAATCTCTGGTAATGGTAGCTCCTGATGTATTGGTATAAATATGCGGATTAGTTGCAGGTGTTTGGTTATTATCAACAGGCGAACCGTCATCGAACTGCCATTCCCAGGTTGTTATCTGATTACCTACCGAAGTATTGGTTACGGTTACCGGAAGCGGTGAACAACCCTCATCGTTATCGATTGTAAAATTGGCAAAAGCCCTGTTTATTTGTATCTGGTTGGTGGTATCGTCCCAGCAGCCATATTGCGATTCTGCCCTTAGGGTAAAAGTATATATTTTATCATCGCTTGAGTTGTTAGTGTATGTATGCGGAACACTAACATCTGTAGTATTAGAATTAGATCCGTCGCCAAAAGTCCATAAAAATTCGGATGCTGTATGGGTTCCGTAATTTGAAGTGTTGGTAAATTCAACATCCCGTGTATTACATCCAATATAATTATCTCCATCGATATTGTAATTGGCGGTTATTTCGGGGTAAACAATAATTGTGTCGCGCCATATCTCTGTACATCCCTCATCATTATAAACGTGCAATTCTATTGGATTTATATCAACAGTAGTTCCTGTATTTTCATAATTATGTATATAGGTTGTAAAGTTTGTTGAATTTAAAACATTCCCATCACCTAAAATTAACTCAACAGAATCTTCATACACAGAATTATTTGTAAAGGTAACTTCCAAGGGAGAGCATCCTTCATGCTTATCAATTGTAAAGCCGGATTCAATATATGGGAATACTTTTATATCAATATCAGCAGTATCGCGGCAAAAATAATCGGAACGAACAACTAATCTTGTATTATATGTTGCGGTATCATTAGCAATATTAGTGAATTGGTGAGTTGGATTCTGTGTTGTACTGGATACTCCATCTCCAAATATCCAATAATAGTAATCTTCATTATTTGAATTATCCACAAAAGAAACATCCAAAGGATTACAACCTATCGTATCATTTAAATCAGTAAGCATGAAATCTGCCGTTACTTCAGGATAAACCAGTACAGAAGCATAAGCCGTATCGGTACAGTCATTTGAATTTTTAACCAATAATCTTATTTGGTAATTTTGAATTGAATCATCAGGTTCATTGGAACTATTCTCGAATAAATGTGTAAAAATAGTATCGGTATCATAATTATTATTATCGCCAAAAAGAATCGTTTCAGTATCAACCATTCCTCCAATATTGGAGAAATTAAAATCCCAGTACCGTTCGTTAACCTGGGTTGAAGTTTCATGAAATTCAATTTCCAATGGAGAACATCCATTCCCTTTATCAACCGAGAACTGGGCTTCTACATGTGGAAATTTTTTAACGGTAACAGTAGCTGTATCCGTTAAACCACAAGCCCCACTTACTTCTACATAAAACAAGGTTGTTGTTCCCGGGGGTGGGTCAGCAATAGGGGTTGCAATTGTTGGGTCACTTAAATATTCTGCCGGAAACCAATTAAAAGAGGTTCCTCCTGATGAATAAAGCTGTATTTGTTCGTATCCACAGGCTTTAATTTCTCCTGAACCACTACCTGTGGCTTCTGCCTCTACCCTTAGCTCGTTAAAATCAGAAAAGTAACCAAACCGGCATCCGCTGCTACTTCCTCCATTAATTAAACCCAAATGAAAAACATCTTCTGTATTCTGAAAGTTGAAAGTACCACCCTCAGTAAAGTCTCCTGTTGGGAGATTTCCAGACCTCCAGATTAACCAGTTTGGAGATCCGGGCACCGGGTCAAAATCACCAGGGCCAAACAAAGTACCGGGACTTCCATCCTGTAAAACTCCATCGATATAAAATTCGTCTTCGGCTCCATTCCAAACCATCAAATTAAAAAAAAAGGCTTCGGTAGTTGACCGGGTAACAGATAGATTTGTTGAACCTGTGCACTTATCGATAGGGGGTAAAATGGCCCCACCCACTTCACAACCAAAACCCGAAACATGCAATACACTCAATTTTTTATCACCGCGGATATGAACATAATCGTTACCACTATCCCACAATTCATAAACATAGGTTTCGCCTTCATCAATATTAGCAACTGGAGCTCCACCCCCATTAATAAAAATGTCTGTATTATCTTCTGTAGCCACTACATACACATTCTCAGGAGCTGTGGTTAAACTTCCTTTCATGGCTATATATTCGTACCCCAAAATATCGAGGGGAACCATCTGATCGCCTATTAAATCATAACAACCTCCTGTCCAGCCTTCTATACAGTTATACCTTACAGAGTCATCTTTTTTTATAATTGTAATATCTTTATCAGAAGTTATCCTAACTCCACTGAGACGATCGGCACCAGCACGTCCAAATTCATCATTCCCAAAATCTCCTAAGTCACATGCAGCATTTACTGGAACATCTGTTGTCCAGTCGGGAACCAGAGATAAAGATTCACCACGGTTTAAAATTACAGTATGTGTACCAATTCCATATCCATAAAAACTTTGCCCCTGTGTTGATTCAAAAGTAACTTCAGTGCCATCTTCAACGGCAACAATTTCGAGAGCAGAATAAGCAGGAGCACCCCAACCGGAACCAGACATATTATACCCTTTATTTTGAAAAACAGCATAAAATTCCTTGCCCAAAGCATTATTACCTTTTAAAGCAAAAATATCGCAGTTATTACCTCTTCTAACTTCATAATAACAAGTAATTGGATTTGTCGATTGAATACGTATCCCTTTATTGCTTTTTCCGTTTACACCATCCAAAAAATCATAATAATGTTCAATTTCATTTTGTAACCCTAAAGCTGTAAGGTCAATAGTTATTGTAGAATTTGCAGGTATACTATAATCTAAATTTGGGAAATTAGCTGTATTGGCTGGCATACTAATGGTAACATCTGCCGGCAGATTAGTTGTAGTAATTCTTAAAAGCACAGGGTCATCGCCATGGTCAGCACTTACTTCAGGCGCTACAAACCAAAATTCAGTATCTGTCTGTGAGAACGAAAAAAGTGAAGTAAAAAAAAACAAGATTATATATAAATATTTTTTCATCGAATAATTATTTTAAAAGTAAAATTATCATTTTGCCAACAAAATATTTAAATTTACGTAAAAAAAATTGAAGTTTATGGAAAATTATACGGAAAATGTAACCTAAGGTTATCAATTTTGTTCTAAAATAAAACACCATGAAAACACTTTTCGTTAGCTTAATTATTGTATGTACCTTCTTTTTATCGGGATATACTCAAAATATTGTTTTTTCGGAGAACTTTGAAAACGTAACTCCACCTGCTTTGCCTTCAGGATGGACTCAGGAGAAGGTTGTTGGAGGCCCTGGAGGCTCTTTAATAAATTGGGAAACTAAAACCGGCGGACATCAGGGAAACCCACCCGAAGCATTTCAGGGAAACTACAATGCAATTTTCCAATATGAAAGTAGTGGAGGACAAGCTACCAAATTAATTACTCCGGTAATTAATAATATTGATGAGATTATAAAACCAGAATTAAGATTTGCTCATGCCCAGGATATCTGGTGGGATGACATTGATTATTGGGACCAGCTAAAAGTTTATTATAAAAGAGGAGCTGATAGTTCCTGGGTTTTACTGGATGAATTCTTAAACCCGGTAGAAGATTGGATATATAGAAGTATTTTGTTGCCTGACAGCAGCTTATCCTCAACCTATTACATCGCTTTTGAAGGAATAACAGGCTACGGACATGGAGTTTGTATTGATTCTGTTTACATTGTGGAAACAGGTGTTGAACCGAAATATATTGAGTCAGTAACAGTTAATCAGGCATCAACCAACTTTATTCCAACTGGTAAAAATAACAATCCAATAATAAGAGTTGATTTTCAGGTTGATGGCAATGACGGAACATTAATTCTGGATTCATTAGCTGTAAAGTCTTTAAATACATCGGATGATATTATAAAATCAAATGGGATAAAGCTTTTTGCAACCGATGATACAATTTTTAATACAGCTTCCTTAATAGGTACATCAAATTTTTCAGATGGTATAGCTATATTTGATAATTTAAATTATGATATCCCACGTAATTTAAGTTCAGTATGGATTACCTATGATATTACAGATGAGAATGCAAGTGATATTCATGGACAAACAGCAGATGCTTATATCCAAGAATCTGCTATAAAAATAAATAATAGCTATTATCCTTTTACAGATAAATCACCCGCCGGAAATCGCACAATATTTGAATCAATTTTTTCAGATGATTTTGAAACGGATAAAGGCTGGCGGTTTACAGGTGAATTTGAACGAGATATTCCACAGGGGCTGGGAGGATCAGTTACAGGCATATCCGGTTTTAAAGGTAAACCTGACCCTGAGGAAGCTTATAGCGGACAATATGTTATTGGTACCGACCTTATAGATGATGGCCATTATGTTAATAACCTAACAGATACTGCTTATGTAGCTGAAATGCCAAATTTTAACGCAAAATATTATAGAGATATTAAATTATCATTTTACAGATGGCTGAATATCGATACTTTCGATGATTCAAAAATCCTAACATCTTCTGATGGTGAAAACTGGAATCAGGTATGGCTTAATACAGCTACTTCAAATACAGAAAATTTATGGAGCCTGCACACCTATAATTTATCATCATACCTGGAAAGGGAAGAGTTAGCCAGAATTATGTTTTCACTGGGTCCTACGAATAATATAAACACCTATTCAGGATGGAATATTGATGATGTAGTTGTAACCGGTAACTATATTGCTAAAGATGTTGGAGTTAGTAACTGGCTTGCCCCTCTTGGTGGTTGCGGACATACAGATGAAGAGTATGTTGAAATTACTATTAGTAATTATGCCGGTGAACCAATGACAGACCCTTTACCAGTAAGTTATTCATTTGATGGTGGCATAACCATAAAATATGATACTATTAACGAAACCATCCCTGTGGATGGCTCAATAAATTATACCATTGACAAACCTGTAGATTTAACTACTCCCGGTTGGTATAATAATGTGTATGCTACGACCCATTTAGCCGGTGATGAGGATAATTCAAATAATAAATTTGATACTACACTTTTTATTACACCGACCTATACTTTACCTTACAGCGAAAATTTCGAAACCAATGACGGGTATTATTTAACCGGAGGAACCAATTCTACCTGGGAATACGGAACTCCCGCAGGTACTTTAATAGACACAGCTTCATCAGGAACTAAAGCCTGGGTTACCAACCTGGATGGTAACTATGTTACAAATGAAAACTCATATATAGAAAGCCCATGTTTTAACTTTGGCGGAGCCGATTCAATTATTTTTGAATTTAAGTCTATCGGAATTTCAGAGGATCAAACCGACGGATTAACCGTAATGTATTCATTTAACGCAGGAGAAACCTGGAGCCCCCTGCCCAACAAACATGATTATTACTGGAATTGGTATAACGAAGAAAATATCAGCACTCTGGGATTGCCAGGAATTGATTCTGTCGGTGGTGAATGGTTAACCTTCAGGCAATTATTACCTTCGGAATTTAGCAACGAAAGCCTTGTTAAATTCCGTTTTGTCTTTGCTTCTGATGAATCTACAACTGAAGAAGGTTTTGGAATTGATGATATTAAAATTTATAAAGCACCATACGATTTAGGGGTTAGTTCAATGGATTATCCATACAACCGTTGTGAATGGGAAGACACTACACATGTAAAAGTATGGGTGGAGAATTACGGCCCTACAGCCGTTCAATCCGGTACCGACATTCCACTGGTTATGAAGTTTAACTCGTCAACCACTAAAGATACATTAACTCTTACCGAGGATTTAGCAGTTGATGATTCTGTATTGTTTACCTTCGGCTCAACCGTTGATATGTAGTATGCCGGTGATTATAATTTTACCATTTACACCAAACTGGAAAGCAACTCCTTTTTTTATAATGATACCTTAAGTAACGATTCGCTGGTTACCACAGTAAGTGTTTTGGGAATGCCCCGATATAATCCTTTCCCTGTTCAGATAGGAGATAATCCGGTTGATACGTTCCTTGTTGCCGGAACCGGATACTCAAATTATAACTGGTCTGGAGGAGGAAACCCTGACGTAATTGCTCCACAGGATACTTTATACGTTGATGCTGCAGGATGGTACCATGTTACAGTGACCAATGAAGAAGGATGTACTGCCATCGATTCTGTAGAAGTGATAAACTCCGAAATTGATTTAAGCATGGATACCCTTTTTACCGAATTGGTTGACTCGTGCGAAAGAAATGTATTAACAGATATCTCAGTACTGATAAAAAACAACAGCCTAAATGAGTTTAATGCAGGAGATTCATTGGCTGTGGCATACCAGGTAAATAACGAACCCATTGTAAGAGATACGCTAATTTTACAAGATACCTTAACAACAACTGACACCGGCGATACAGTTCGATTTACATTTAATGATCCTGCTGATTTTACAACACCTGACAATTATACTTTAAAAGTATTTACCGATTATCAAAAAGATCTGGATCACAGCGATGATACAATATCTGTTACCTTTAATACTTGGGGTTATGTTGAAATTGATATGGCTTACGACACTATTTATTCATCACAGGCTGATACTTTGAAAATAGGCACTACACCGGGTTACACCGATTATGAATGGAGTACAGCAGAAATAACCGATACCATTTCTCCGCCCGATAATGTGAGCCGATGGTACAAAGTTGACGTTGAGGATGATAATATTTGTGGTTCTGATTCAGATTCGGTATATGTGGAAACCTATGATATGGGAATTACAGTTATAAATAATCCAGAGGATGCTTGTGAAGATGTTGTTTCACCGAATACATCAATCAACGTAACCATTAAAAACTTCAGCGGTAATACTTACGCAAGTGATGATACTGTTAGGGTTTATTATAATTTTGATAATACAGGGTGGCATCATAATACAATTACATTAGGCAGTACTTTAAACCCCAATAGTACCATAACAAAAAATATTGGTACAGTCGACCCAACAGAGGTAGGTGCTCACACTTTAAAAGTTTATACTTCAGCACAAATTGATGCTAACACATCAAACGATTTATATGAATTGGAATTCGAAACTTGGCCGTTACCTGATGTGGAATTAGCTTACGATACCATTTTTACCACAAAGGCGGATACGGTTATTTTAGCAGCTCAGGAAGGATTTGCCTCTTATTTATGGAATACAGGAGAAACCAATGATACTCTTTATGTTACAGACAAAAAAACAAAAACCTATAGTGTTGAAGTTACAGATGTTAACGGATGTGGTACAGACTCGGATTCAACTATAATTATTTCATATAATGTAGGTATTAGCTCATTAGTATCTCCAAAAAGTGCTTGTGAACACGGTGAGAATGAATCAGTCCGTATTGCTGTTACAAATTATGGAAGAGACACTTTAGATTCTGGCACTCAAATTCCTGTTACACTTGAATTTGAATATGGTGAACCTGTTAATGAAACCCTAACCCTTTCAGGCGACTTGAATCCATCTGGAACTGCTTACTACACGTTTAATGAACAATTAGATTTATCAACTGCTAAAACTTATCATTTTAAAGTATATACCGGATTCGAACTGGATGCAAACCAAACTAATGATACCCTTGTGGATGTCCGAAAAACTTTCGGAAATCCTAATATTGAACTGGGAGATGATATTTACACAACACTGGCAGATACTGTTATTCTTGTTGCTGATCCTGGATATAATAATTATTCATGGAATAATGGAACAAACAATGATTCACTGGAAGTAAGTTACCCAGCTTCAAATAATTATTCGGTTACAGTTACCGATATTAACGGTTGTAGCACAATCGATGACATTAATATTTATACTTACGATGTAAAAGCAACGGCGTTAGAAGCTCCGGTTAGCCAATGTGAGCTTACTAATGCCGAAGAAGTAACCATAACTGTACAAAATAACAGCCATGATACCTTATTAAGTGGAGAAACCATCAGCGCAAGCTACATTCTTAATAGTGGTACGCCGATTACAGAAACATTTGACTTAACCGAAACCCTTTATCCTGACAGTACAGTTGATTACACTTTTACACAAACAGCAGATTTATCGGTTAACCAAACACACGAGTTTACATTGTTTGCCAAACTTGTCGATATAGATGTAGCTCTTGAAGATACCATAAACGCGAGTGTAGATTTCCAAAAAACCGAACTCGATTTAGGAGGTGATGTTAATGTGGGAACGGAAGAATATACCATCGATGCCGGTGCCGAATTTAGCACTTATTTATGGTTTGATGAATCAACCAGCCAAACTTATACGGTAAATATTAATTACCAAACACCGAATAAATACTATGCTGTTACAGTTACAAACAGCTTTGGCTGCGAAGATGCTGATTCGATAATGGTTACTTTCGACCTTGAGCCGGACATTGCTGTTACCCAAATGCTATCGCCTGAGTCAACCTGTTGGATTGATGGCGAAACTTATCCTGTTGAAATTGAAATTACTAATGAAGGTGTAATTGATTTAACTACCGGCACAGAAATAGAGGTTGGGTATATCAGTGATAACGGCGACCCTGTAACTGAATCATACGCATTAACTTCTGACTTAGAGGCTTCGGCTTCGTTTAATTTTACTTTTGCAGATGAAATTTCTTTCCCATCGGGTAAAGAATATGTTATTAAAACTTTTGCTAAATTAACAGCTGATGAAAATATTGCAAACGACACACTGCCTGAAACAGTCAACATCAGCGCTCCTGAAATCAGCTTAAGCCCGTATGATACGATTTATTTTGAAGACCAGGTAACGCTTAATCCAGGAAACTGGGATCAATATTTATGGCAAAACGGAAGTACCAACCAAAACTTTACTGTTACCTCCGAAGGATGGTATTCGGTTACTGTAACCGATGAAATTGGTTGCCAGGCCTCGGATAGTGTTTATTGCGCAAAATATGACCCAAATAGCATAGATAATCTAATTAATGGAGATGGATATAGCATAACTTATTATCCTAATCCGGTTTCAGAGGAATTAAAAATTGAGGTTAATGCCCATAAAACACAAGATATTTATATTGAGTTGGTAAATACTCATGGCCAGGTTATTTATAATACTAAATTAAGCCGTGTAAGGGATGTGGTAGAAAGAATTAATGTTAACCCTTATCCCAATGGAGTTTACTATATAAGATTCAGAATTAATAATGAGTTTTTTGTAAGAAAAATAATTTTTCAATAGGAATTAAATTAATAAGTGGGGGTTTCGCTCAAAGCGAAGCCCTCACTTTCTTATACAACACAAGGGAATCTCTGCTATACTTAATCTTACCGTCGGCTTTAGCCGGTTAATAATTCAGCACACAAGAATGTGTGCTGTACTAGTAAAAAATTGAGCTGTTCTAAATTAAACAATCCAATTTAGTATAACAGATATTTTTAGCTGCCCTAGGCAGTCTTGTCTGCTGTAAAAACTACTATCTGTCTAGCCGCCTGGAGCGGCTTTGCGGGTTATAACAAAGGATTCTTTTATCCTAGGGCATTTTTTTTTCAAAGGCAGCCAATCAAAAGTACAGAAGACACTTCAAATTATGAGTGAGGGTTTCGCTCAAAGCGAAGCCCTCACTAGCACATATTCATGCTTCTTATAGCCGTTATGTCTCTTTTAATATTATACCAACGGTAGGAACAGTTTCTATCTTAATGCTAGGATCACTTTGCAAAAATTTTCGAAGTTTAGATATAAAAACATCCAGGCTGCGGCCAATAAAATAATCCGTCTGCCCCCATACCTCCATCATAATTTTCTCGCGTGAAACAATATTGTTTTTTGATTGTGCGAGCATTGCCAATATTTTTGATTCTTTAGCAGTTAACCTTTTAGATTTAGTTTCTGTTTTTAATTCCTGGTTGCTAACATCAAAAGTATATTTACCCAATTGATAAATCAATTTTTTTTGTTTTTCAGGTATCTGGTTTACCCTGTTAAGAATAGAATGAATTCTGAAAAGCAATTCATCTTCATCAAATGGTTTAGTTATATAATCATCAATACCTATTCTAAACCCTTTGATTTTATCTTCTTTCATTGTCCGGGCAGTAAGAAATATAATTGGAATTTTTGAATTTTTTTCCCTGATTCTTTCAGCCAAAGTAAACCCATCCATTTCAGGCAACATTACATCAAAGATACAAAAATCAAAACCATCAGTATCATATCCGTTTAATGCTGATTTTCCATCACGATATAATTTTACATTAAACCCATTGGATTCTAAAAATTCAAGCAATAAGAAGCCAAGGTTTGTGTCATCCTCTACCAGTAATATTTTTATTTTTTTGCTTGTCATCGGCTTTGCAAAATGGTATTTTAATTTCAAAACGAGTACCCTCTCCGGGTTTACTTTTAACATCAATATATCCATTAAATGACTCAATGATGGATTTAACTGTAGATAAACCTATTCCAAATCCTTTTACATTATGCAAGTCTCCGGTGGGTACACGGTAATATTTTTCAAAAATTTGTTTTAAATGCTCATGGCTAATCCCAATACCATTATCTTCAATCTCAATAATAATATTTTCAGCTTTATTATAGGTTTTGATAATTATTTCGGGTGCTTTATTGCAATATTTAATGGCGTTGTCGATAAGATTTGATATTACAGTATTAAAATATTCTTTGTTAGCTAAAATAGTGCACTGATCAGAAAGTTTATGGTAAAATATATTTCCATTTATTTCCTGTAACTGAACCTTGTAAGAATTAACTGTAGACTGAATAAGATTACATACATCAATCACTTCGCGGTTATCTGCAGAAGTTCCGTTTTCAATTCGGGCAACTTCAAGTAGTTGTTCTACCTGGTTTCGTAGTTTTTTATGTTCGGATGCAATAATTTTCGAATAATGAGTTAATTTTTCATCAGCCTTTATTTTTTCATTTTTTGTAAGCATGCTGTTGGCTAGCGATATATTAGTAATAGGTGTTTTAAATTCATGCGTGATATTATTAATAAAATCGCGTGTACTTTCATAAAGCATTTTTTCTTGTTTATAGTATTTTATTATCATTAAAACAGAAATACTAATAATAACAATTAGAAGAATAGAAATTATAAACATCACTCCTATTTGAGCTGCAATAAACTCACTTTTTTGTGGAAATTTAATTTTTAATTCGACATGTTGTGATAAAACATTTTCCAAATCGGTTGAAAAATAAGACCTTGGGCATACTTTAAAATCTTCATCTTTGCTTGGGTCAACAATATCAAACTCATAATCGGTATTAATATTATAATAAGATAAGGCAAATTCAACGATTGAATCGAGCCTCTGCCATTCAATCTGATTATTCATTATTCTATAACACGATAAGGCCTCACTCTCTCCCAAACAGCTAACCACTTCATTCTTTATAGACTCTTCCTGTCCCAGTTTATCAACAATCATTGCAATTGCCATTTTAACACTATGGCTGAATTGTTTTTCCTGCATATTTGCTGCTTTAACAATCCACGACACCTGAATGGCTATTAGCGCAATTAAACTAATAAAAGTAATTGTAATAATAATAATTTGTAATCTACTGTTTTTCAAATGATTATATTTATATATTTAACCGGGCACGTGAAACCTTCATGTTTTGTCCATATCCTTATTGTGTGCTTAAGTGTATGAAGGTTTTGTCAATACAAATTTAACCAGAAAATTATTGATTTTGTTGATTTTAACATCACATTAACATGTTTTAACCTTATAATAACTTATTTATGGCTTTTCACTCCCTATATTTGCTTTAATACTAATTTAAAAACATTGAAAGTTATGAAAAAAATTTTAGGATTGTTATCAGCAGTATTATTTGTAATATTAATTTCGGCAGCTACTATTAATGCACAAGAGCCCGAAAAGAAAGAGAAAAAAGCTAAAACTGAACAGTGTTCAGAAGAAAAATCAAAACACTGCCCCAGTACTTGTGATAAAAAAGTAAAAGCTGAAAAAGAAAAAGAAAAAGAAAAAAAGTAAGGAAAAGGGAATAACTACGTGTTGCCAATATGCTTTCGTAGGCGTTGCAACGCAGTGTTTTTGCCATGAAAGATAAGGAATCGCAGCCTACGTCCCTATCCACCGTGCCACTTTGCAGCCTATGAAGTATATTGGCTATTGTGCAAATGTTGCGTTATTTAGCAGCAATAAGCTTTTTCTTCGTATTCATAAGACTTGCATTCCGGAAATGTCGATTCACCTCATTTTTTAGTTTGTAGGGTTGGTTAAACGTTTCTTGTGAAACTTTAAAAAAATCGGCCAATTTGCGGATTGTCTCTTTGGAAAGTCCTTTCTGATAATTTAGTATTTTAGAAATAGTCCCTTTAGATAAATCCAAAATTGATACTAAGTCTTTTGCTTTAAGATTATGATCTGTCATAAGTGTTTTTAGTATCTCAATGGGATCCGAATCTCCAAAAGTATTATGTTCAGAATCCCACTTTTCAATTAACAAAGTTAGTAGATCAATTTCATCCTGAGTATCTGAGTTATCTTGAAGCACTAATTCTTCAAGTATCTCACAATACTTGTCATACTGTTCTTGTTCTCGAATTATGGTATATTTTAAAGTCTCCTTTTTCATGTCTCTTTTGTTTTAGTTAAAACTTGTCAATCTCAAATTGTCTCCCTTCATTGCAGAGTTTCGTATAATCTGCGTGAGTACCAATCCACTTGATGAATAAATGGGCTCGTGTTTTACCGAAATGATATTTACATATCAGTCGATAATTGTTACCTCCAATATTAAATACCACTCTGTCCGAACCTTTTCCCAGGATTTCAGCCGAATTAAAAGTCGAGATAATATCATTAGGTTCATTCCAATCCGCATGTCGAACAATTGACAAACATATCTCGAAAGATGACCGACTCCTGGCATTCTTAAGGATATAATCCTCAATCGATTGTTTTTTTATCAGGTGAATTCTCATATAATTATTCGCAAATATATGGAAAATGTTTCACTATAGGAAACTTATTTGTTCGAAATTTTTCCTTTTAACGATCAGCCCAGCAATTTTGCACAACTATGTAATAATTGAAAAAGCCGGCCTCAAACTTCAACTGCCGTCTTTTTCTATTTTTTAAAACTCCTTAAATCCCTCATAAAATAACTTATCGAAATAAATAAAAATTCATCTTAATTTTAGTTTTAATATATGGTTGCTTTCAATACTTTCTTTATTTATCTTTAGCAAAATTCATTTATATAAAAATTTAATTATAATAATATTTCTTTTTGAAAAATTCAGAGTCACCATCAACATCTTTGTTTAAAGAAGAACTGGGCAGAATTTTCGTCATAAGTATAGGTGTATTTCTTTTTGTACTTTTTTTTCAGCCATTTCCTCTGGAAACACTCGATTACAATAACCGATTACTTTATGTTGCCGGTTTTGGTGGCATCACCTTTTTAATTTCTGTTATAATTTTGGTTGCATTACCTCTTCTTTTGCCCAAATGGTTTAAAACCAGCGAATGGGAAAGTGGGCCTCCCTTTGTCCTCAATATCTTATTACTTATTTTATCAGCTACTGCATTTGCTTTTTACATCAGATTTGTTGGAAAAAGTACCTTGTCATTATATGTTATTTTTAAAATGTTTCTGGTTTGCCTTATTCCAATTATAATACTGGTTATTTTATATAAAAATAAATCACAAGAGCGAATGATTGAATTATTGAGAGAACAAAACAAAGCATTTGTTTTAAAAATTAACGAGTATGAAAAAAATAGCGGCCAAAAAGAAATAGAAATATTTTCATCCAGTAAAACAGACTCGTTAAAAATCCAACCCGGCAATATTATTACCGTTCAATCTGCTGATAATTATACTGAGATTTATTATTTTGAAAATGATATCCCTGATAAAAAGATTATCCGAAATACCTTAAAAAACGTTGAATCTCAACTTTTTTCATATAAACATATTATCCGATGCCATCGTACTACCCTTGTTAATATTCATTTTGTTAATAAAATTTCTCGCGACTACAGTGGCTATTACTTAAAAATCAAAGGATTAGATAAAAAGCTCTCCGTTTCAAGGCAGTATGTTACTACCTTAAGAAATGCTATTTCAACCATAAAATAGAATTGCAATTCGCCACTAAAAAAGGCCTACTCGCCACAAAAATATCAGGTTAATCCCATTTACAGGTGCATACAACCCAACATCTTTTTTCCGGTAGATTTCATGCGTATATTGCCCTTAAATTAAAAAAAAGTAATGAAAAATTTTGTAGTAAAATATTGTGAATTTCCAACAACATTAAGAAGGCCAATGTGGCGCATATGGCATAAATTATTAATTCGTTTTGATAAGGATATTAGTGCCAACTTTATGAATTACGGATATGCAAGCCTTAATGGAGACCAGCCCATTGCTTTAGAGCAAAAAGATGAAATAAACCGCTATTGTATTCAATTATATGATCATGTAGTAAATAGCGTTAATCTGGAAAACAAAAAAGTTTTAGAAGTGGGGTCAGGAAGAGGAGGCGGAGCCGATTATATCACCCGCTATTATAAACCAATAAAATATACTGCTGTTGATATCTCTGAAAGTGTAATAAATTTTTGTAACCGTTTTTATAATGTTCCCGGATTAACATTTGTTGAAGGACGGGCGGAAAAATTACCTGTTAATGGTGAAACTTTTGACGCTGTTGTAAATGTTGAATCAGCAAGATGTTATAGTAATATTGAAACTTTCTTTAACGAAGTACACCGTGTTTTAAATGACGACGGACATTTTTTATTTGCTGATATGATTGAAAAAGATGAAATTGACAAAATAAAAGAAAGCCTTAAAAAATGTGGTTTTACCATAAAGGAAGAAAATAATATTACCCAAAATGTAGCCAAAGGTTTAGCTTTGGATACCCAACGAAGAGAAAAGCTAATAAAGAAAAAAATCCCTGGATTTCTTCAAAAATCTTTTGCTGAATTTGCTGGCACAAAAGGTACTAACCGATTTAATTCATTTAATAATGGTAAATTTGAGTACTGGAGTTTTGTACTAACAAAGAATTAGATTAAACATTTTGCTTCAATAATAAATAAGAAGTTCGAAGAAAGTTATTTTACAATGAGGAGTGGAAAAGATGAAGGAAGTAAAATATACAGTGCAAAGCAGGCCTGAATTTATGTCTGATTTAAGAGAGCAGGTATCTAATTATATGAAGAAAAATCATTTAACAGAATATGGAAATTTAAATTTGACATTAAAAACCATATTTATGTTTGCTCTTTTTCTTACGCCTTATTTTTTACTCATATTTGGGGTAATTGACTCTCTTATTGGTGTTTTTATTAGTTATGTTATTATCGGGCTTGGCCAGGCCGGTGTGGGAATGGCTGTAATGCACGACGCAAATCACAGATCTTATTCAAAAAATAAGATTATTAACCGATGGATGAGTAAAAGTTTATATTTACTTGGAGGTTTCCCTGCTACCTGGCAATATCAGCATAATACAATGCATCATGGCTATACAAACATTGATGGTAAAGATGAAGATATAGATCCCGGGCCGGTTTTACGCATATCTCCACATAAGCCATTACTTAAAATACATAAATATCAGTATTTATATGCATGGTTTTTATACGGCCTAATGACACTTCTTTGGGTAACAGTAAAAGATTTTAAACAATTATACAGATATCATAAAAACGATGTTCATTTAAGTGATAAATACTCATTTAACCAGATGTTAATAACTCTTATCATTTCTAAAATATTATATTATATCGCTTTTATTGTGATTCCAATTATTATTTTACCTTTTGCATGGTACTGGATTATTATTGCTTTCCTGATAATGCATTTTGTAAGTGGATTTATTTTAAGTGTAATATTCCAAACTGCCCATGTAGTACCTACATCCAAATATCCTTTACCCGATGAAAAAGGGAATTTAGAAAATAACTGGGCAATACATCAACTGTTTACTACATCTGATTTTGCTCCAAAAAATAAGGTTTTTGGATGGTTTATAGGCGGTTTAAATTGCCAGGTAGAACATCACTTATTTCCAAATATTAGCCATGTGCATTATCATAACATATCGGATTTAGTGGAAAAAACTACCCAAAAGCATGGTTTACCTTACCATGTCCAGAGTAGTTTTTTAAAAGCAATAATTCAACACGGGAAAATGCTTAATAAACTTGGATTGGATTTATCACTTTAATAAGCTATATATACTTAATATTTATTTTACTAAGCTTACCCGAACTGCGGTTGGCCCTTTTGGCCCATTCTCAACTTCAAAATTAACAATATTACCCTCATGAATTTCTTCAAGCATATTGTTAATATGCACAAAAATACTCTCTTTGGTTTCTGAATCCTTAATAAATCCGTACCCTTTCGAGTCGTTAAAAAAGGTTAAAGTACCTTTTCTAATCGGATCAGGTTCATCTTCTTTACTTCTGTTCGGAACACTTACCAAAATGTCTTCTGCCTTGATATCATCTTTTTCGTCCGGATCAGGAGGAGTTGAAGTGATTACTCCATTTTTATCAACATAAGCAATCATATCGTCCAGATTATCCTTTTCTCCCTCTTTTTTATCTAACCTCTTTTGTTCTTTGTCTTTTCTTTTTTTCTCTTTTTTTCTTCGAACTTCTTTTTTGTTGAATGATTCTTGTGATCGGCCCATAAATAAATTTTAGTTTTTAAATTATTCTATTTGTTTTTATAATCATAATAAATTTTTAATCTAGGAATGTAAATTTCCCTTTAAGCAATGATTTCAGCCTTACCAATCCCCTGCGCCTTATTTGCCTAATCCGCTCAGATGACATTTTATAAAATGCAGCCATATCCTGTAATGAGTATACGGGAGAATTAGATAACCCGTAAGACATGGTAATGATTTCTGCCTCTCTACGGGTAAGCTTATTAAGTGCTCTGCTAATGTTTGTTGTTAATGATTCTTGTAATAAATTATTATCAGGCGAAGGGACATTTCCTGTTTGAACCAGGTCGTATAAACTAAATTCCGAATCGCTGTCGCTTGAAATAGGTTTGTCGAACGAGGCTTGACGTTTCTTAATATGATTGGCAATTTTTACCTCATCGTTAGATAAATCGAGGAAACTCGCCAATTCGGCTTCTGTAGGCTCGCGTTCAAGTTTTTGCTCAAGATAAGGTATTGCACCAGCTATTTTATTAATTGATGACAACCGGTTTATTGGCAAACGAACAATCCTGTTTTGATTTGAAATAGCTTGCATAATGGATTGTCGAATCCACCAAACAGCATAAGAAATAAATTTAAAGCCACGGGTTTCGTCAAATTTTTTAGCAGCAATAACCAGCCCCACATTTCCTTCATTAATTAAATCGGAAAACGATAAACCATGATTTTGATATTGCTTGGCAACTGATACAACAAAACGTAGATTTGAAAGCACCAATTTATCAAGTGCTTCGGTATCGCCTTTTCGTATTCGAACCGTTAAATCGACCTCTTCTTCGGCCGTTAATATAGAATATTTGCTTATATCCTGAAAATAACAATTAATGGATGCTTCGTTACGAAGGGTTATTTGTTTTGTTATTTTGAGTTGCCTCATTGATTTTATTTTAATTTCACAAAAATATTTCCTTATAGAATATATTTTTTCCCATTCTCAACTTACCCTGCAATATTCATAAATATTGAAAAATAAAATATTTTAAATACGCAGGTTAAAAAATGAAAACAGGATTTAATATATCTTATGCAATATGCTTATGCTTGTTTTACATTAACAGCATACAAGCCTTTATCGCCTTGTTTTGTTTCAAAAACAACTTTCTGGTCTGTCTGTAGGCCTTCATAAGCAGTTACTAAACCACTGCGATGGACGAATATATCATTTCCATCTTCAGCTTCAATAAACCCAAACCCTTTGATACTGTCGTACCATTTTACTTTTCCGTTAATCATCTTATATAAAATTATCGGTTAAAATTTTCTCTTTTAGGTTTTGCTTCATTTACAACAATTTCTCTGTTTTCGAAAGTTGCTCCATTCAATTCTTCAATTGCTTTTTTTGCTTCTACTTCGTTTTCCATGGTAACAAAGCCAAACCCTTTGCTCCTGCCATTGTATTTATCAACAATAACTTTTGCAGAACTTACAGTTCCATAATCAGCGAAAATACCTTCAAGGTCATTTTCATTAACCTTATAATCAAGGTTTCCTACATAAATGTTCATAGTATTTTTTTTAAATGGTTTGCTTTTAACTACAGGAAAGTTTTGTGTATTTAGAAAAGATATGCTTTTCCTCTTTTCTATTGTGAAAGTGGATTTTAAAATACTTAACCAGATAAACCTAACTTATAAAACGCTGTTAATTAAAAGTTTAATAAATTGATTTAAAAAAGAGTACAGTGATATACTAATGAAATATTGATAATCAGTAAATAAAAGCGCAAATTTTAAATCTTTTCAAAGGTACGGTTTTATTTTCAAGAGAGTACTATGGATTTACTTTTTTATTAATATACACCTAAAAGCTTTGTAAAAAGCCAGCCTTTTCAACAGGAAATTAGTTTTTTCGTAAAAGGTCTTTATTAAAAGAATATCTTTGCATTAAAATTATATCTAATGAAATTTACTGAATTCAATTTAAACGAACATATTCTCGAAGCAATTTCTTATATGGGTTTTAACGATGCTACGCCCGTTCAAGAGAAAGCCATTCCGGAAATAATGTCAGGGAAAGATCTTATAACCTGTGCTCAAACGGGTACCGGTAAAACTGCAGCATTTGTTTTGCCTGTTATAGATAAGCTTTCGCGAGAAGAAAAGTCAACGTTAACTACATTAATCATTGTGCCAACCCGCGAGCTTGCTATACAAATTGACAAAGAAATACAGGGTTTTTCCTATTTTACAAATATTGGTTCTTGCGCTGTTTATGGTGGTGGCGATGGACAAGATTTCGATACAGAACGTAATGCCTTGAAAGGAAAATCACAGATTATAGTAGCAACGCCAGGAAAATTGATATCCCATCTAAAAATGGGATATGTAAATTTTGAAGATATCAAATATTTAATTCTTGATGAAGCGGATAAAATGCTCGATATGGGCTTTTATGATGATATCATGAAAATCATATCCTATATCCCAAAAAAGCGGCAAACACTTATGTTTAGTGCTACTATGCCACCTAAAATAAGAAAACTTGCCAGCCAGATTCTTCGTAACCCTGTTGAGATAAATATTGAACTATCAAAACCTGCTGAAGGGATATTACAAGCAGCTTATTTAGTTTATGATGAACAAAAAACAGCATTAATAAACTATCTGGTAAAAAATAAACCGGAGTATGAAAGTATACTGATTTTTACCTCCACCAAAAGTAATGTCTCTAAAATTGTTCGCACCCTCAAAGTAAGCAACCTTTCTGTTGAAGGAATTTCATCTGATTTAGAGCAAGAAGAGCGGGAAAATGTACTTTCACGTTTTAGAGCTAAGCGTACGCGGGTTTTAGTTGCTACAGACGTTATTAGCCGTGGAATTGATATAAAAGATATTCATCTGGTTATTAATTACGATGTACCACACGATGCTGAAGATTATGTGCACAGAGTTGGCAGAACAGCACGTGCAAAGGCTACAGGTGTAGCTTTAACCCTTATTAATAATGATGATATGTTTCGATTTAAGCGTATTGAAAAATTGATCGAAACTGAAATTATTAAGTTGCACATACCTCCTGAGTTGGGAGAAAGTCCGAAATGGGATGCAAAACCTAAAATAAAATATAACCACAAGAATTTTAAACGGAAACGGAAATAAAAAAAGCCTGTGAAAAAATCAACAGGCTTGTACATTCGGTAAATTTTTAAAGCAATTTTATATAACTCTTACGTTTACTGCGTTTAATCCTTTTTTACCTTCTTGTAATTCAAACTCTACACGGTCGTCTTCATTAATTTCATCAATTAAACCTGATACGTGTACAAAATGTTCTTTGCTTGAATCGTCTTCTTTAATGAATCCATATCCTTTTGAATCATTGAAGAATTTTACTGTTCCTGTGTTCATTATAAAAAAATTTAAATTAAAATACTGGGCAAAGGTAGTATTATAAATTATATCTCAATCTAAAAATGAAATTTTTTTACTATTATTTTCAGATATTCAAATCCGAAATCATATAATAATGAACCCGCTCCATAAATAGAGCGGGTTTTAGTATTTAAGTTTGTCAAAAAAAAAATTTAATATTTTATAATAATCAAATATTAAAAAGCAAATTTAATTCCTTGTGCTAATGGCAACTCTTCGCCAAAATTAATGGTATTGGTCTGTCTGCGCATATACGCTTTCCATGAATCGGAACCCGATTCTCGTCCACCTCCTGTATCTTTTTCTCCGCCAAAAGCGCCGCCAATTTCGGCCCCTGATGTTCCGCTATTTACATTAGCAATACCGCAATCGGAACCTACTTCGCTTAAAAACTGCTCGCTTTCGCGCATATTTAATGTAAACAATGCAGATGAAAGTCCTTGCGGAACTCCATTATTTAACTCAATGGCTTCGTTAAAAGTTTTATATTTTATTAAATATACAATCGGAGCAAAAGTTTCTTCCTGTACAATATTATAATGGTTTTCTGCTTCTGCAATAGCTGGTACAACATAATTACCTGAAGAATATTTATCACTTTCTAAAATATTACCACCAAATAATATTTTTCCACCTTCTTTTTTAACTTCATTAACGGCATGCTTAAATGCATCAACCGAGTAATGATCAATAAGAGGCCCAACCAATGTGTTTTTATCCAGCGGATTCCCTATTTTACAAACTATTTGTTTGTAGGCATCAATTAATTGTTCTTTAACTTTATCGTAAACTTTCTCGTGAACAATTACACGGCGTGTAGATGTACAACGTTGTCCGGCAGTACCAACAGCGCCAAAAACAATCGAAGGAATTGCCATTTTAAGGTCGGCAGAATCGGAAACAATCACAGCATTATTGCCTCCTAACTCAAGAATCGTTTTTCCAAGCCGCTTTCCAACAATTTGTCCTACACGTTTTCCAACAGCTGTTGATCCGGTAACAGAAAATAACGGAATCCGTTGATCTGCCAAAAAGTTATCGCCTAAAACCGAAGACTTTGCAATGATTAAATTAAAAACACCCTCCGGTACATTATTTTTCTTTAATACCTTTTGGATGATATTCATTGTGGCAATAGCCGATAGTGGAGTTTTAGAACTTGGCTTCCAAATTACAACATCGCCAGCTATTGCTGCCAGCATAGTATTCCATGCCCAAACGGCTACCGGAAAATTAAACGAAGTAATTAACCCAACCAGCCCAATAGGATGGTATTGGTCGCACATCCGGTGATTTTTTCGCTCAGAGTGCATCGTAAAACCATTTAATAACCGCGATTGCCCAACTGCAAAATCAAAAATATCGATCATCTCCTGAACTTCGCCCAATCCTTCCTGGTATATTTTTCCCATTTCAAGGGTTACCAGCTTGCCTAAATCCTCTTTTGCTTCGCGAATAGCCAATCCAATTTGCCTGACTATTTCTCCTCGTTTTGGTGCCGGAATTACCCGCCAAACCTTGAATGCTTCCTGGGCTTTGTCAATCACTTTCTCATAATCATCAATCGTAGCATTTTTAACTTTGGCAATTTCTTTTCCGTCAATAGGCGAAACAGACGAAGTCAAAGCTCCATCTGTATCAAACCACTCTGTTCCGGTTGTCACGCCAGGATTAATCTCTTTAATGCCCAGGTGTTCTAATAGTTCTTGTGTGTTAAATTCTTTTGTAGTCATTTTACTCTTTCTTTTTTATTAATCTTCCATAAATGGATATTTATAACTTACGGGTGGAACAAAAGTTTCCTTAATCGTACGTGGAGTTACCCAACGCATAAGGTTGATTCTCGATCCGGCTTTGTCGTTTGTTCCCGATCCACGAGAACCACCAAATGGTTGTTGGTTGACAACAGCACCTGTCGGTTTGTCATTGATGTAAAAATTTCCGGCTGCATGAATTAGTTTCTTCATGGTATCTTCAATTATATACCGGCCTTTCGAGAAAATTGATCCGGTTAAACCGTAAATTGAAGTTTTATCAACCAACTCTACCGTTTCATCCCATTTTTCATGATCATAAATGTAGATGGTAAGAATTGGGCCAAACAATTCTTCTTCCATGGTAATATAATGCGGATCCTTCGTTAATAAAATAGTTGGTTCAATATAATACCCTTTGGATTTATCATAACTACCTCCAAATAAAATTTCAACCTCTTCATCTTTTTTTGCCCTGTCAATAAATCCTGCCAGTTTATCAAATGAAGCTTCATCGATTACGGCATTCATAAAGTTGGAGAAATCTTCTACTGGGCCCATTTTCAGCGTATCCATATCACATTTTATTTCATCCAACACCTCATTCCATTTATTATCAGGAATATATGCCCTGGATACTGCCGAGCATTTTTGTCCCTGGTATTCGAACGCACCACGCGTTAAAGCGGTTGCTACCTGAGCAGCATTGGCCGATTCGTGCATTAAAACAAAGTTTTTACCTCCTGTTTCACCAACAATTCGAGGATAAGATTTGAATTTATGGATATTATTTCCAATTTCTTTCCATATATTTTGAAAAACAGCGGTTGAACCTGTATAATGAATTCCTGCAAAATCGGGATGAGAGAAAATTACTTTTCCTGCTGTTGGGCCCGATACAAAAATCAGGTTTATAACACCATCAGGCAATCCTGCTTCCATAAAAATTTCCATAATAATCCGTGCAGCATAAATTTGTGTATTCGATGGTTTCCAAACCACAGTATTACCCATCATAGCGGGTGCTGATGGCAGATTTCCTGCAATGGCTGTAAAATTAAAAGGGGTAAGTGCAAATACAAAACCTTCTAATGCTCGATGTTCTACACGGTTCCATATTTTTTCATCAGAATCCGGCTGCTCATTGTAAATTTCTGTCATATACTGCACATTAAAACGTAAAAAGTCAGACAATTCACAAGCAGCGTCAATTTCGGCCTGGTGTACTGATTTTGATTGCCCCAGCATGGTTGCCGCATTAATTCTTGCCCTGTAAGGGCCTGAAATCATACCTGCTGCTTTTAAAAATATAGAAGCACGCTGTTTCCATGACATGTTTGCCCATTTTTCCCTAGCTTTTAATGCAGCATCAATAGCTTCTTTTACATGATTTTCATCGCCACGGTTGTAGTATCCCAATAAATGTTGATGATCATGCGGAGGACGAATTTCAATTTTTTTATCGGTTAAAACTTGCTGGCCGTTAATTACCATAGGTACATCAATAACATTTGATTTGGCCTCTTCGAGAGCTTTAACCAACTCTTCTCTTTCCGGTGATCCTTTTTTATACGATAATACCGGTTCGTTTTTTGCCGGTGGCGCGAAATATAAACTTTTTTGCATTGCTGTTATAGTTTTATGTTAAACAATTATAATTTTCAATTTCGATATGCAAATATATGCATATCGAGTAATTTTACAACAAGATTTTTATCATGTTTATACTAAACTTATCATCATTGTTGATTTGTATGAATAACAAAAAAAAGGGAGTGTTGTTTAATTCTTGCTACAAAATTTATAGACGTTGTAATATCTAAATAGTCAGGTTGTTTTGGAGTAGTTTAGAATTGATAACAATAAATACTTTTGCAAGGCTAAATATCTTTACACTTCCTATTAAGTGAGGGCTTTGCTTTGAGCGATGCCCTCACTCAAATATAATAATCAATATGTTGTACAAATTATCCCAATTCTTTATTTTTTTTCAGTCGATATGTATATCTTTGCATATATAAAAATTTTAGACTATGGCAGGGCCCAAAGGATCAAAATATTATAATATCTTCTTAAAATTTAAAGTCTGGCTAGAAAACACAGATCAAGAAAGTATTTTAGGAAATGGCAAATTTGAGTTACTTGATTTTATCGATCAGTTTGGCTCACTTAAGGCAGCAGCAGATAAAATGGAAATTAGTTACCGAAAAGCTTGGGGAATGCTTAAAGATGCCGAAGAAAAACTAGGTTTTCAATTGGTAGAAAAACAACGAGGTGGCCAGCATGGTGGAAATTCAGCTCTAACTGATGATGGAAAAATATTAATTGAGGCATACAAAGAGTTGTTGATAGAGTTTGACGAAGCCATATATCAAATCACAAAAAAGTTCTTTAACAAAGTGAATCAAAAATAATTTATGTTATCAGCCAAATTGGTTCAATTTTATCATACCTGGTTTAATAATTACATAAATCAATATGTTCAGCAATATCCAAACCTTAAAGAAAATATTGAAATTAAAGCTGATCATTGCCGGAAAGTAAGCCTTGAAATTGTAGGATTGGCTAAAAGCATGGAATTAGAGCAGAATGAGATTTTATTGGCTGAAACAATCGGAATTTTTCACGATGTAGGACGTTTTAAACAATATGTAAAGTACAATACTTTTTCCGACTCAAAATCACAAAACCATGCCGAACTAGCAATTGAAGTCCTAACCGAAAATAAAATACTAAAAGATTTAAATGCACAGGAAATAGAAATCATTCATCAGTCGATTTTAAACCATAGCAGGGCTGTAATTGTTCCCCATAAAAATGAAGAAGTATTGTTTTTTTCAAAGCTAATCCGCGATGCAGACAAACTGGACATCTGGCGATTAATTACCGAATACTATATGGTAAAAGAACAAAATGCAGCAAACGAAAACAAAACATTAGAGCTCGATTTACCAGATAATGATGAAATAAGCAATGAGGTTTATCAAGCAATTATTAATAAGCAAGTAGTTTTAAAAGAGTCGATGCGTACATTGAATGATTTTAAGTTGTTACAAATTGGTTGGCTTTTCGATTTGAACTTTAATTATTCGATAAAACGATTGTATGAAAAAAAATATTTAGATCAAATTTTTGAATCGTTACCCAAAAATGAAAAAGTTGCTCGAATAAAAGAAGTTGTAAACAGTTATTTTGAGAATCAATTAAAAATCTCTAATAACATCAAACACATATAACACACTCCATATATCTAAATATAAAAATATTTATTGAATATATTTATTATTTTTGTGAAAATTTTAAGTCATGATAACCATAGAAAAAGCATACAATATTGTATTAAACAATGCATATACCTTAGAAACTGAAAAAGTTGAATTTATTCATTCTTTAGGCCGCATTTTAGCCGAAGATGTAAAATCAGACATTGAAATGCCTCCTTTCGATAAAGCTGCTATGGACGGATATGCCTGCCGTAGGAAAGATTTAAAAAATACATTGGAGATTATTGAAGTTATTCCTGCGGGTAAATATCCCGAAAAGGAGATCGGGGAAAATCAATGTGCGAAAATCATGACCGGCGCTCCCGTTCCAGAAGGAGCCGATTGTGTTGTTCCTGTTGAAATAGCTGAAGAAGTTGAAGAGAAAACGGTGAAAGTTATTGAGATTTCAAATAAGAATAATATAAGTTTTCAGGGAGAAGATGTTAAAAAGGGCGATAAGGTTTTAGAGAAAGGAATAAAAATTGGTGCTCAGCATATTGCCGTTTTTGCGGCTGTCGGTTATACCAATGTTTTGGTTTACAAGCAACCTAAAGTAGGTGTTATTTCAACAGGCGATGAGTTGGTTGAACCAGAAAACAAACCTTCCAGATCACAGATAAGAAATAGTAATGGTTACCAGTTATTAGCGCAGGTTGAAGCTTGTGGAGCTATTGCAAATTATATCGGAATTGCCGATGATACTTTTGATGATACTTATGAAAAAGTAAACAAAGCATTGAGCGAAAATGACATAATTTTACTAACCGGAGGAGTATCTATGGGCACTTTCGATTTTGTCCCAAAAGTTTTGGAAAAAGCGGGCGTTAAAATCGATTTTGATGCGATTGCTGTAAAACCAGGCAAACCAACAACATTTGGTATGGCTGGGAAAAAATTTTGTTTCGGATTGCCCGGAAACCCTGTTTCATCGTTTATGCAATTCGATCTGTTGGTAAAACCCTTAATTTACAAAATGATGGGGCAAAATTACGAACCACCGGATATTAAAATGCCCATGGGCATCAATTATCAAAGACGAAACGCTAAACGCAAAGCCTACTTTCCGGTAATCATTAAAAATGGAGAAGTATTTCCTGTCAATTATCATGGTTCAGCCCATATCCATGCACTAACTTTGGCGCATGGAATAGCTTCGATAGAGATTGGAAAGCAAGAGATTAAGAAAGGAGAAATGATTCATGTACGACAGATATAACCGTAAAATAAATTATCTGCGGATATCGGTTACCGACCGCTGTAATCTCCGTTGTGTATATTGTATGCCCGAAGAGGGTGTGACATTGCTCGATCATAAAGATATTTTAACTTTTGATGAGATTGTTAAAGTAACCGAAACAGCGGTTCGTAAAGGGATAGACAAAGTACGGCTTACAGGTGGAGAGCCGTTGGTTAGGAAAGGAATTGTTGAGCTGGTAAAAATGATTGGTAAAATTGATGGAATAAAAGATTATTCAATGACTACCAATGCTATTTTGCTTGGCCGTTATGCACAAGATCTGGCTGATGCCGGATTGCATCGCGTAAATATTAGCCTGGATACTTTAAATGCCGAAAAATTTAGGCAAATAACCCGCGGTGGTGATATTCAGAAAGTTTTTGATGGAATAAAAGCTGCTAAAAAAGCAGGTTTAGAACCTGTAAAAATTAATTGTGTAATAAAAGAAAGTCGCACAGAACCCGATGCAGTGGAAGTAGCAAATTATTGCAGAGAAAACAATTTAATGGTTCGCTTTATTAAAGAAATGGATTTGGAAACAGGCAGTTTTTCAGTTGTCCAGGGTGGTTCTGGTGGCGATTGTGCCCACTGTAATCGTTTGAGACTAACTTCCGACGGGAAAATTAAACCCTGCTTATTTAGCGATATGGGATATAGCGTACGTGAACTGGGAGCAGAACGAGCCATTGATTTAGCCATAGGGAATAAACCGGTTAGTGGCCATACAAACCTTACAGGCAAGTTTTACAATATTGGAGGATAATACAGTTTTGAGTTCGGAGTTTTGAGTTCAAAGTTTAAAGTTCAACGCTTGACTACTAAATGGAAGGTTTAATGTACAATAGAATTATACATAACTTTAAAATCAACAGAAATGGGAAAATTAAGCCATGTAGATGAAAAAGGAAAAGCCAACATGGTAGATGTTGGAGCCAAACCCGATCAAATCCGTATAGCTAGAGCCACAGGACATATTACATTACAACCCGATACCATTCAGCTAATCCGCGATAATGCCATGAAAAAAGGCGATGTGCTTACCATTGCCGAAATTGCCGGCATTCAGGGTGGAAAAAAAACCAGCGGCCTGATTCCTTTATGTCATCCATTACAAATAACAAAAATTGATGTAAAAGCTACAATTGATCAGATGGGGGTTCGTATAAATTCCGAAGCACGATGCATTGGTAAAACCGGCATTGAAATGGAAGCGCTTACAGCGGTATCGGTTGCATTGCTTACTGTTTATGATATGTGCAAAGCCGTGGATAAAACCATGCATATTGATGAAACAAAGTTGGTGGAAAAAACTAAAATCTAACCTTTTTCTTCAATATATTCAGTATTCTCTTTCAGCTTTTCTTTCAAGCTTTCTAAATTTAAAGTTGGTAAGGTAATCGGGTTAAATCCTGAAAGAGCCGTTAATGACGCAATATAAGCTCTTATGTATGGGAAAAGTATTGCCGGTGCATTTAAATAAAAAAAGCTATCAATATTCTTATCTTCAATATCTTCAAATTCAAAAAAACCTACACCATGAACCTCTGACTTAAATACCTCCTTTTCATCCCAAACTTTTGTAATCATATCTAACTGATATGTCTTATTTTTTATATACACATAACCATGTAGATCAATATCAATATTCATTTGTCCTATTTCTTCTAATTTAAGCCTTTCTATATTGCTTTTTTGAATTAAAAAATAATCAAATGAAAAAGGAGTACTTTCTTTCATAATTTAAGCAGCTAAAGCGTAATTATTTTCACCAGCAATCTTTTCTGGTTTTTTATCAAAAATTTGTTCAGTTGATTTTACTAATTTACTTAGTAAATCCATTTTGTTATTTGGATCAATATAATATTCACCAGTTAATATAAACTCCGGATTAATAATATCTACAAAATTATCATCTTCAGAAATAAATAAAATATTTTCATTTGGAAAATTTTTAAAAAAGTATTCAATTATACTTGATTGAAATTCTACAAACTCATCATTTAAATCATAAAAAGTTTTGGGAAGAACCTTTATAGTATGGATGCAAGAAAGATCATCAAATTCATAAAAAAGCTTAATATCTTTTATATTTTTTACTAATTCTTCTAAATTTTTCTTTATATATTCTTTTGAACTCATAATCTCAAATGTTTTTTTATCATTTCAATAATATCAGAAGATAAAGTAAGGGCTTCATTACTTTTATTATATAAAATTTCCTCCTTACCATAATCAGCTGTTGTTCTAATTTTCTTTAAAATAATAATCTTTTTATAAAAATTATTTGATTCTCTAAGATTTGAAATTGTCTTTATTTCATTAAACAAAAAACTTATAAAAAAGTTGTGGCTGCCATCTTTATTATTTCTCGTATAACGGCTAACTTTCGAGTTAATTTCTTTTTCTGTTAATTTAAAATGAGAATTTAAACAATACTTCATTAACTGTAAACAACTATAGTATGAGCAGTGAACACTTGGTGCAAAGTAATCTTTTTCATGTAAAAGTTTCGCCGCATCCTTATTAATCTCTGATTTATTCTTAAGGCCTTGCATTTAAATTTAACTAAATAATCAAAATTTAGATTAAACTTACAAAAGAGTTTTGAAATTAGATGCAAATTTATAGTAAAAATTTCATTTTTTTTGTTAAATTTTTATAAAAATCTTATTAACAGTTTTAAATATTGTGTTAAGAATATAGCTTGTATCTTAGAAATTAAAACTCAATATTGCTTTCCCTTTACGAATGCCTTCCACCTTGCATTCAATGTATGCAGGATTTTTCCCTGTTAGGTTAACAGAATCACTTGATCTAACTTTCGTTTCAACACCAAAAAAATCTTCAACAATTATAACATTTTCTTCTTTTCCCAAAGGATTGGTTTCTTTTTCTGTGCGTAAATATTTAAATGGGTAGGTTTTCCCTATTTCATAAAAAGGGTGAACAGGCTCTATTTTTAAATGCGAATCTGTATGAAATTTTGTCACTACACATTCAACGCTTTGTCCAACCTTAAACCCATAATGCTGGTACATATCTTTTTTTAGCGAATACAAATTGTTATACTCATCTTGTAAAATATAGTAATCAATATTTTTTTCCAACGGCTTTATATCCACAATTGTAAACCAATATTTATTACCAATTTCCGGTTGTTTAATAATCTTTTTTATCTCAGGGACAGCAAGAAATAATTGCCCTTTTTTTATCCTTAAAACTTTACATTTAATTTTTCCGGATTTTAAATCAATCATATAATTTTCAGGTAAAGAGCATATAGTTTCAATTCCAAACACATCTTTAACTAATGCTGCTTTCTCTTTTTTTCCAACAGAATTGATATGGCTAATAATTTTTACCAATTCAAATTCATATATCTCTCCTTCTTTATATTTTGGATTTTCAGGCTCTAGAAAAATTTTGCCACTGCAGTTTATTTTATCTATTTTACATCTTATTTGCCGGCCTTCTTTAAGATTATAATGATTGTAATGATTGGCTTTTAATAAATGTTTACCGCCAAAAGGATTTTTTAAGATATAGAATGATTCGCCGGTACCGGGAATATCGGTAAAACCTGTTATGGTAAAAAGATGCTGTTCTCCTTCGGTAAACTTATATTGATTTTTATTGTTGTCCATACAGACACAAAAATAAATATTTTAATAATCATAATGATATTTGACAGGATTAAGATTATAGTTAAGCAACGATATTTTATTACTTTTGTCCTGTTATAAAAAATTTATTAAAAGAGCAGGGAATGACAACAGCTAAAGTAGTTTCGGTAAATATTTCCGAAAAAAAGGGTGTGATCAAAAGGCCGGTAAACAAAATCATAATCAATAAAGAAGGCATTGAGAATGATGCACATGCAGGCGATTGGCACAGACAGGTAAGTTTACTTGCCAAAGAAAGTATCGATAAGTTTGAAGAAGTGTTAGGGCGAAAACTTGATTTTGGCGAATTTGCCGAAAATATTACTACCGAAGGTATTACTTTGTACACGATGAAACCTGGCGACAGGCTTAAAATTGCTGATGTAGAAATGGAAGTTACCCAAATTGGGAAAGAGTGCCACGGTGCAGGATGCGCAATTTTTACCCAGGTTGGTAAATGTGTAATGCCCAAAGAAGGCATTTTTGCTAAAGTTATTCAACATGGGGTAATTAAACCTGGTGATGAAATTATTCACACTCCAACTGATTAAGATATGACTAAAGGGAAAGTACTATCGGTAAATTTATCGGCTGAACGGGGAATAAAAAAACCCGTTAATAAGCTAACGCTAACCGACAAAGGGATAAAAGGCGATGTGCATGCCGGAAATTGGAACAGGCAGATTAGTATTATTGATCAATCGCACATTCAACGGTTTAAAAAAATTACCGAAGCCAGAGATACTGAATTTGGAGAATTTGCCGAAAACATTACTGCAGAGGGTTTAGAAGGTATTGACTTTCAAACTTTTGACCTTCTGAAAATAGGCGATGCCATTTTGGAGGTTACTCAGGTTGGGAAACCCTTTCACGATCAGTTTCGTGAACTGGGGAATTATGTGATGCCTCGTGTAGGAATTTTTTGCAGGGTAAAAAAAGCAGGAACCATAAAAGCAAACGATTCCATTGAGTATATTCCAAAAGTTTATAATGCATTAGTTATAACCTTAAGCGACCGGGCAAGTGCCGGAGAGTACGAAGACCTAAGCGGGCCTAAAGTAGTTGAATCTTTAAATACCTATTTTAATAAGCTGGGTGTAAAATATCAAACCAATAGAATGGTCATCCCTGACAATAGCAATAAACTGACTCAAATCTTAACAAAAGCAAAAAAAGATAATATTGATGTTATAATAACTACCGGCGGAACAGGAATTGGAAAGCGTGATATCACTGTAGAAACAGTACAACCGATGCTTGATAAAGAAGTTCCTGGCGTAATGGAATTGATCCGCATGAAATATGGTGTTGAAAAACCAAATGCTTTGTTAAGCCGCGGAATTTCCGGAGTTATGGAAAACAGCCTTATTTACACCTTACCCGGTAGTGTAAAAGCGGTAAATGAATATATGACAGAAATTTTAAAAACACTTCAACACCTAATGTATATGTTGCATGGAATTGATGCTCATTAACAAAACATTAATCTATTAACCTAAACTAAATAAACTAATTATATGGATCGAGATCAAGCAGAAAAGTTATTAAAAAGGCATGTCCGAAACGAGAAAATGCTTTATCACTGTTATGCATCTGAAGCTGTAATGAGAGCATTGGCAAGAAAACTTGGACGCGATGAAGAAAAATGGGGGTTGGCAGGATTATTACATGATATTGATACGGAAATAACCAATGCTGATCCAAAAAAACATGCACTGGTTGCTTATGAATTGTTAAAAGACGAAGGGCTGGAAGAAGATATTATTGATGCCATAAAAATGCACAATGAAGAAGCTACAGGACTAAACCGTGAAACAGAATTCCAACATGCCTTAGCAGCCGGAGAAACAATAACCGGACTTATTTATGCAACAGCTTTGGTTTATCCTGATAAGAAAATTAAAGATGTAAAACCTAAATCGGTTACCAAACGAATGAAACAAAGTGCTTTTGCAGCATCTGTAAGCAGAGAAAATATTATGGAATGCGAAGCCATTGGGATCCCATTAAATGAGTTTGTTGAGATCTCATTAAATGCTATGAAGGAAATTGCCGATAAAATAGGATTATAACTTTACTTTTTATAAATCTGAATAACAAACATTTACTGTGATATTTCATTTTTTTACAGTATTAAGCATTGATATAAAATCAATTAGGCCTATAAATTAGACTATGTTTATTTAGACTCATTCTAAAATAGAAATAGAAAACCATTCTAATTAGTTAATATTTAACATACAACAATGATGTAAATATTGAAAAAAATAAATTAACATGGTTTGTTTGTTTTTTTTATAAATTTGGTGCGGGTTTTATTTTATACTTAACCAAATCTCTTACAATTTGCTTATTAAGTGTAATAAGTAGTTCTATTTACTAACAATTGTTTGACTTAAAACAAGGGTTATGACACTAACAAAGGAACAACACAATGTATCGGCAGCAATTCTTGCTGGTGGAGCTAACAAGCGCTTTCAGGGAAAAACAAAGGCAAATATTCAAATTAGTGGTGTGCGTATTATTGCCAGAACCATCAAAATTCTGCATGATATTTTCGATGACATAATAATTGTAACTAACACACCCGACGAGTTTAAGGGATATAAACATTATACTTTAGTTCCCGATGAAATAAAGAATGTTGGCCCGCTTGGAGGAATTCATGCTGCCATGAAAGCGGCTAAAAATGATTCGGTATTTGTTTTTGCAAGTGATATGCCATGCATCTCAAGCAAGTTTATTAAAAGCCACATCGAATTTTACAAAAAGCGCCGCTGCGATGCAGCTATACCCCGCATAAAAGATTTTAAAGAACCATTACACGCTATTTATAATACCAAAAATATTGAAAAACTGGAAGATTATTTAAAAAGTGCACACGATTTTTCCATTGAAAATTTTATTAAAGATTTGAATATTCGATATCATAATATTGATGATACAGAAGAAAATAGAAAATCTTTTATCAATATTAATACACCACAGGATTTATCGTGTATGGAGCTATACGCCGAAGCGGGTTACATTTAAAGTCAAAACTTTATATAATAACTAAAAAAGGGAGCCTGTTCAAAAGCTCCCTTTTTTAATTTATCAAGTTAAAATTATTCGATCGATGATTGAAGCATCCAAATTCTCTTCTCAAGTGCCGAAATAATATCGCTTAATAATGAAAGTGTCCCCTCATCACCTGATTCATCGGCAACCTCTAAGGCCGCATAAGCTGAATTAAGCAGCGTTTCATTGTTTCCTAATACAATATCAATACTTTTATTAGCATCTTTTACATCCTTTACTGGCTTAATGCCCGAATTCTTAAGAAAATCTTCATATGTATGCAAAGGAGTTGATTCCAGCATTAATATTCTTTCAGCAATCTCATCAATTACCTCTGCTGCTTCATTGTAAAATTCTTCATATTTTTCATGCAACATGAAAAACATTTTACCTTTAATATTCCAGTGTAAAGCTCTTAAATTTTGATAATACACTTCATAATCTGATAATAATAGATTTAGTTTTTTTACAATTTCTGATTTGTTTCTAATTTCTCTTTTCATGATTATTTTGTTTTATTGTTCTACATTAATTTTAAAACAAATATAATATTAATAGTATTTATAAAATTTATATCTTTATAAGAAAAAATTATAATACGTGACACTCAATCAGTTAAAATATTTAGTTGCAATAGCCAAGTATAGAAGTTTTTCGAAAACAGCACAAAATCTTGGAATTTCCCAACCAGCGCTAACTTCTCAAATAAAAAAGCTGGAAGAGGAAATGGGGTTTGTTTTTTTTGACCGCACAAAGGTTCCTTTAGGCATTACACACAAAGGTGAAGTTTTTTTTAGAAGGGCACAGCAGGTATTAAAACTCACCGATGATATGTATAATATAGCCATAGAACTAGAAGAAGAAATCAGTGGGAAACTGCTTATAGGTGCAATACCTACTATTGCTCCCTATTTAATACCTGTTTTTATGGATGAATTACAAAAAAAATTTCCTAATTTACATTTAAATATAAAAGAACTAATTACCGAGGATATTATAACTCAAGTTAAGTCTGGAGAAATTGATGCAGGAATCATTGCAACTCCTGTAAAATCAAAAGGGGTAGTTTTTCAGACTTTGTTTTATGAAAAGTTTTTCCTCTTTGTTTCTGAAAATAATAAATTTCACAACCTTGAAACTATAAATATTAGTCAGATTGATTTAAATGAACTGTGGTATTTAAACGAAGGAAATTGTTTTCAAAATCAGGTAAATACATTGTGTCATATATCTGAAAAATTAGCTCAACAACAAAATTTTAAATATCAGAGTAATTCAATTGAATCATTACGTTTTATTGTTGAACAAAGAGGAGGAGTTACCTTTATTCCTGAGCTGGCTACATTAAATATTGATTCTGCAAAAGAAAATTTAATCAAAGAAATTGAAGGATTAAAACCCGTAAGAGAAATAAGTTTGGTTACCACCAAATTTTTGACAAAACAAAAGTTAATAGATGCTTTCGTAGAGATTTTATTAAAAAACATTCCTTCCAGGATGAAATCTTTACAAAAAAGTATGATTTTGGATACCCAAATTATTGCGGATTAATTTTTTTTAGGTTTATATTTTTTTATATCGATAAAAGGAACAGGGTCGTATCCATGGGTTCCCCAAGGATGACACCTCGATATTCTTTTAATTCCCATCCACGAACCTTTAAAAGGGCCATGAATTTTTACTGCTTCAATAAAATATTCGGAGCAGGTAGGTGTATGCCTGCACGAAGCAGGAGTATAAGGCGAAATAACGTACTTATAAATATATACAGGGATTAAAAAAATAAATCCTGTAATTTTTCTTATGGTGCTAATCATGGTAACAACTTTGCAGCAAAGTTATAGCTTTTTATGCAAAATTTCTGGACAAGGCAGTTAATAACTCCAAAAAAGCCGGTACACTGAATGGAGTATACCGGCGGTAAAACAATTATTATTCTTTTACAAATTTTTTGTTTCGTAAGTTTTTTCTCGTTCGGCAGCTTTTTTATCCCACTCAGGAACTACTTCTTTTAAAAATTTTTCTTTTTCAGCATTCAATTTATCCATATCTAAACCGATATATTCCTGTGCTTTGGCTTTAGTAGAGATATCGGGATATGGTACTTCTTCGTTATAACCTAATGATGCTAGTATACGTGCTATTTTTAATCTGGCATCATGGGCAATATCAATTCCTGAAGCTAATATTCTGGAACATTCAATTGGGCTGTGAAATGAACCGCCATGGCTGGCAGCAACATAATCCCATCTCCATTGAGCATGCCTGATATCCATTAAAGCCGATTGCATTTTTTCCTCATCAGCACCTAAATCCCAGGCTTTACCGGCTTCAACATGGGCGCGTACCAATAATCTTTCCAGTTGATCTCTGCTTTCTTTAATCTTATCCTGCCGCTCATACACATTTGCAATTAATTCTTCAGTTTCTTCTCTGTGGCAAACCTGGCAGGTATTTTCAACATTATTTAAAGGGCTTTGTATTTTATGATCGGTGAATTTTTGTCCTCCTTCATTAATATATGGCATATGACAGTCTGCACAGGCTAATCCACGCTGGGCATGTATCCCTGTTGTAAAAATTTCATAATCGGGATGCTGGGCTTTAAGCATACGCGCTTTACTAATAGGATGAACCCAGTCTGCAAAATCATATTCGTCGTAATACTCTTCCATCGATTCAGCCGACATTCCTTTATCCCAGGGAAAAGTAAGATAATTACCATCTCCCTTAAAATAATATTCAACATGGCATTGGGCACATGCCAATATTCTCATTTCCTGATGGCTTACCTCTGCAATATCCTTATTTTGTCTTTGAAAAGCCTCTACCAATGCCGGCCTTGTAATTCTTAAATTCATATTTTCAGCATCATGGCAATCTGCACATCCAATTGGATTTACAATTTCATGCCCTAAGGTTTCCCATGTTCCCTGATAAAATTCAGCAACACCTATTTGTTCCATAACCCTTGGCACATCGGGGCTCTTGCATGTCCAACAGGTATTAGGCATTGGGCTAACATTACCATCCACCGGAGCACCTGTACGTAAAATCTCACGAGTATCATCAATGGCATAATAATGTCCTCTGCCCTGGTTATACTCTTTTGAGAAACCATACCCAGCCCATAAAATAACCATTTTGGGGTTTTCTTCGAGCATATCTCTAAAAGCACTTCCATTGTGTTTACTTTCAAAAGATGTGTCGGCAGTTTGCATAAAACGGTGGTATTGCCTTGGAAAATTTTCACCCCAAATTTCGTTTCTTGGTTCCCATTGCGAATGTTCAACCTGTGGTGTATAGGCAAAAACTGCTTCTGCTCTTCGTTCAATGATTGATGAAGCTAAAAGCCCTAAAAAAAAGACGATAATAATAGTGGCAATAAAAATAAGCCATCCTTTCCAGGGTTTTTCTTTTATTTGATCACTGATTGGTTTCATAGGTATTTTTTTTAATTATCGTTTGTAACATTTTTTATCCATTCAGGAACAGGGCTTTCAGGTAATGGAGCCCTGGCATAAGGAACAACCGACAGGCTTTTTACTTTACCGTGAGGTGTTTCTTTGTGGCATTCCCAACATAAACGCTCTTCCCGATCAGAGTGAAAGTCTTTATGATTAACCTGTAATGCTGCATTCTTTATTAGACCTTCGTGGCAACGTAAACAATTCTGTTGAACTACATCTATACCTGCTTCTTTTATTTTAATAACCTGTGGTTCGGCACGTAAAGTAAAAATGGTTGCATGCCGTAATCCGTCTTTTGCCTTAAAATAATAATGTGAGAAAAAATTGTTATGTGGAACATGACATTCGTTACAATGAGCAATCTCCCGATGAGAACTATGATTCCATGTTGCATACTGAGGCACCATGATATGGCAATTAATACAGGTTTGTGGATTATCGGATAAATATGAGTGTGCTTTAGAAATATAAAATGAATATGCTGAAAGGCCAATAAATATCCCTAAAATTATAATTACAGGAAATTTCCATTGTGGCGGAGGTGTTAATTTTTTAATAATCTGAGTCATACTTTCAATAAAAAAGTTTGCAGCTAAATCATCTTTATCAAAAATACAAAATTTTTCCAGAAAAGAAGTATTTAAATGCTTTATATCTTATAATCTGGAATTAGTTTAAATAAAAGAAAAAAAGAAAAAAATATATAACAATAAGAATTAATTTAACTTACGAACTTTCTGGTAGCTGGTTGCTGCATCAATCATTTTTGCATAACTTACTTTTTTACCATTCTTTAGCGACTCGTACTCAAATCCGTTTTCGCCATCAATTAAAATACACTCTCCTAAATCATAACGTAGAGATTCCACTTTATCGCCGGGATACAAAGGATTCCCAAATAAATCTTGCAACTGTTTCTTTTTTTTATTTTTTTTGAATAGATTGAATGCCATAATTTTATTTTTTTACATAAAATTCGGATATTTATCTAACGAATGCAAATTTTTAATTTGCTAAAAATTTTATATCTTTTCACTTCAATGATCATAATAAATAAAATACCGGATGATTTAATCCCGGAAATTAGAAACCTTTTCCGCGATCACTTACATTATGACCTAATGGTTGAAGCAATTCTGGAAGGCCAAACGGGGCAAAAAATAAAAATTAAATTGGATAATGATATTTCTCCCAAAACGGTACAGCTTATTCGCTACGGCTTTACAATTTTTGCCGGTGACACTCAAACCCAGGCAGCAAAAGAGATGATGGAGAACTTGCCTACTAATTATTTTATCATGCCTTCAGGCCAAAAATGGTTCGAATTAGCCAAAAGTATTTATAATGATCGTTTAAAATCTAGAACCCGTTACTCTTTTTCATCAAAAGAGATTTTACAAGAGAATATTGAGTTAATGATCGAATCACATCCACAAAAGGATATATGCAGGCTAATAACCTTAGATGAGGCACAAGAAATGGCAAATCATAAAATTAATAAATTGCATTTGATGAATTTTAATTCTCCCGAGCATTTTATTCGTGAAGGTTTTGGTTATAGAGTTAGTAAGGAAGGAGAAATTGTAGCTGCTTGTACAACAACCCTTGTATATAGCAAAGGTGTTGAAGTTAATGTAATTACACTTCCTGAATACAGACAAAAAGGATATGCCTTTTTATGTGCGTTAAAATTTTTGCGCCATTGCCTTCAAAATAACCTGTATGCCAATTGGGATGCTTCGGATGAAATGTCTGTTGACCTTGCTAAAAAACTAGGTTATTCTATGACTGAGGAATATAATGTTTATTATATTGATTAAAGAAAGAGCATTTCCGATTTGAAAATGCTCTTTGCCTGATTAATTCATAATTTTTTCAAATTAAATTTTTGTATTGATTTTAGTATAATTCAGGATATTTTTTGGGGTCAACTTCATTCATCATTGCATAAATGGCTTCAAAAACATCCTCTGCATTTGGATTGGAAAAATAGTCTCCATCGCTGGTATAAGCAGGCCTGTGCTCTGTTGCAGTTACGGTTCTTGGCTCAGCATCTAGATAATAATAGGCGCTTTGATCTTCAAGAACTTTCTGCATCATAAATGCTGTTGCTCCGCCCGGAACATCTTCATCAAAAAATACCACCTTATTGGTTTTTTTGATCGAATCGGTTATAATATGCTTTCTGTCAAATGGCAACAATGTTTGCACATCTATTAATTCAACCGAAATATTGAACTCTTTTAATTGTTCCAAAGCATCTTGTGCAATTCTAACACACGAACCATAAGTTACCAATGTTACATCAGTTCCTTCGTTTAAGATTTCTGGAACACCCAATGGTATTTTATACTCGCCAATATTTTCGGGACGCTTTTCTTTTAAACGATATCCGTTTAACGGTTCAATAACCAAAGCAGGGTCTTCTCCTTCCATTAAGGTATTATAAAACCCTGCTGCCTGGGTCATATTTCTTGGTACACAAACATAAACGCCACGAATGGAATTTGTCACCATACTTAATGGCGAGCCGGCATGCCAAATACCTTCCAGCCGGTGTCCGCGGGTACTGATAATTACCGGAGCAACCTGTCCGCCTGCAGTACGATAATGCGTAGTAGCCAAATCATCACTTAGAGTTTGCAAAGCATACAACAAATAATCAAAATATTGAATTTCTGCTATCGGCCTTAATCCGCGCAAAGCAAGTCCAATGCCCTGCCCCAGGATGGTTTGCTCACGAATTCCCGTGTCGGTTACACGAAGTTCACCGTATTTTTCCTGTAATCCCTGGTAGGTTTGGTTTACTCCGCCAATATTTCCCAAATCCTCGCCAAATGCTATCAGTTTAGGATATTTCTTAAACAGATAATCGAAATTATCTCTTAAAATTTCACGTCCGGCAACTTCGGGTGAGTCCGGTTTTATATCAGCTTTCACTTCGCTTACATTTAAAGCCGAAGTTGGATATTCATTATTTAATTTAGTATTATAACGTTCATAGTTATCTTCATAATTTCTTTCCAGCCACTCGGATAAATCATTCTGAAGTTTCTCGCGAATATTACAATCCAAACAGACATGACGCAATATCTTTTTGGCAGTACTGAAATTATCCTTACGTATCGGGCTCATTATTTTTTTTAATTCTTCGGTATATTTACCTACTTTATCAATTCCTTCACGCTTACAAACACACGACCGGTTATCAATAATTTCAACTAATTTATCACGTTCTTCTTTTACAGGGTCTTTAAATTTTTTCCAGGCAGTTTTTTTAGCAGCTTTGGCTTCATCTAGCGCCTCCTTTTCAATTATGTCCAGCTCTTTTTCAGTAGCAATACTCTCTTTTAATATCCATTCTCTTGTTTTATGTATACCATCAAATTCTTCTTCCCATTTAAGCCGTTCTTCCGACTTATATCTTTCATGCGATCCGGAAGTTGAGTGTCCTTGTGGCTGGGTAATTTCATCGATATGAAACAAAACAGGAACATGTTCTTTTCTGGCAATCTCAACACCCTCTTTAAACAATTTAATAAGTCCGGAATAATCCCATCCCTTACCTTTTAAAATAACTATTCCCGGCTTATCCTCGGTACGTTCAAAGCCTTTTAATACCTCTGAAATACTACCTTTTGTTGTTTGATATTTTTTGGGTACTGAGATTCCATACCCGTCATCCCAAACAGCAATAACAGCAGGAACCTGCAATACACCAACAGCATTAATTGCTTCCCAGAATTGACCTTCTGATGTACTGGCATCTCCTATGGTACCAAACGCTACTTCGTTGCCTTCATTAGATAAATTTTTAAACTCCTTCATCTCTTTCACATTTCTAAAAAGTTTTGATGCATAAGCTAAACCAACCCAACGGGCCATTTGTCCTGCTGTAGGAGAAATGTCAGCAGATGAATTTTTTTGTTTCATCAAATCTTTCCAGCTCCCATCAGAATTCAAACTTCGGGTAGAAAAGTGATTATTAAAAGAACGCCCTCCATTTCCTGGATTTAGCTCAATATCAGTTTCACCGTATAATTGAGCAAAAAACTCTTCGGCAGTAAATAATCCGGCAGCCATCATAAAAGTCTGGTCGCGGTAATAACCCGACCGCCAGTCACCATACTTATATTGTTTAGCCATAGCTATCTGTGCAATTTCTTTTCCATCGCCAAAAATTCCAAATTTGGCTTTTCCGGTAAGCACCTCTTTTCGTCCTATTAAACTGATCTGACGACTAAGATTTGCCAATTTATAATCGCTTAAAACCTCTTGCTTATTCCAAAAAGATTTTGATTTTGTACTTCTCTTCACTGTGCTTTGTGTACTCATAATATTATTGTTTATCAACGGATATAATTATTTGTAGATGTATAATTTACAAAACTTTTGGTTCATTGTAAAATATTGTCTGTTTTTTGTGCTTATCTTTGCATTTGTAAATAAATAACAACAAATTTTAAGTAATGTTTATTGAATTGTTTTTTTTGGTGGCTGGGTTCATGATAATAGCATTTATTGCTTTAGGATTTAATGTTTTATTTCGAAAGAATAAAAATTTCCCAGAAACTTCCGTTGGTAAAAATAAAGATATGCGCAAGCTGGGGTTATCGTGTGCCAAACATGAAGAAATAAGGTGCCGGAGAGAAATTGATAAATTAACCGGAAGTAAAGGATGTGCAGGTTGTGGCCATGTATAATATAAATTATTAATATTCACTTTAATTTAGTTTCTAAAATTTTCCCAGGAACATAAAATCAATAAATTTGTTATGTAATAAAATATATTGATTATGGAAAACAGAGAAACAATAAGAACTACTTATACAGGGCAATTACGAACGGAGGCTGTGCATGTACGTTCGGGAAATAAACTAATAACGGATGCTCCGGTGGATAACCACGGCAAAGGGGAAACCTTTTCACCTACCGATTTGCTTGCAACATCATTAGCCAGTTGTATTTTTACCATTATGGGCATAAAAGCCGAAGCGGCTGGATTTAGTATCGATGGAGCTACTGCCAAAACATGGAAAATTATGTCGGAAAATCCTCGCAGAGTGGCAGAAGTGAAAATAGAGTATGACTTTTCGATGTGTGATTTAACCGATAAACAAAAGAGACTTTTGGAAGGTTTGGTTAAGATATCTCCGGTACCGTTAAGCCTGCATCCTGATACTAAACAGAATGTAAGCATAAAATTTTAAGCATAAAAAGAGGCTTTCCAATAAGTCAAGAATAGTCATCATTCCAAGGAGGAAAGACGAAGCAAACTGTTAATTATTAATTTAAAAGATTAACTTCGTTGAGCTAGCACTTCGTGCTGCGGTTCCTTCATTTCCTGCTGCCGACAGGCACGGCATTCAGAATGACATTTTCAAACCTTTTTGGACAGCCTCTTCCAATATCATATCTTATTTTATTTATGCACTTTGTGCAGGTATTTTTCGATCTACTTTTTTCAATAATCCTTGCAAAACCGTTCCCGGGCCAACTTCAGTATAAGAAGTCATTCCGTCGGCAATCATATTTTGCATAATTTGCGTCCATTTAACTGGCGAAGTTAATTGCTTAATCAGGTTTTCTTTAATTTTTGCAGGATCGGTATAAGGTTTAGCATCCACATTTTGGTATACCGGACAAATAGGTGCATTAAAGTTTGTAGAATTAATAGCCTCTGCTAACTCAACCCTGGCAGGTTCCATCAATGGCGAATGGAATGCTCCACCAACTTTCAATGGTAAAGCACGTTTTGCTCCTGCTTCTTTCAGTTTTTCACAGGCAATATCAATTCCTTTCATCGAACCTGAAATTACCAACTGCCCTGGACAATTATAGTTAGCAGGAACAACCACTTCATCGATTGCTTCACAAACATTCTCAACAACTTTGTCTTCTAAACCAATAATGGCTGCCATTGTCGATTGTTCAACTTCACAAGCTTTTTGCATGGCCATAGCACGTTGGTAAACCAATTTTAATCCATCTTCGAAAGATAATGCACCATTGGCTACTAATGCGGAAAATTCACCCAATGAATGCCCAGCAACCATTTCAGGTTTAAAATCATCAAGCGTTTTAGCTAAAATTACCGAATGTAAAAAGATCGCCGGTTGAGTAACTTTTGTTTGTTTCAGGTCTTCTTCTGTTCCATCAAACATAAGGTCTGTAATCCTAAAGCCTAAAATTTCGTTTGCTTTTTCAAATAATTCTTTGGCTAAGGGATAATTATCGTAAAGATCCTTTCCCATTCCTACAAATTGTGCTCCCTGGCCAGGAAAAACATATGCTTTCATAATATTCATTTTAGTTAATACTTAACTTTCATATTTTATTTTTAACAGGCGACAAAAATATAAAAATCCAAACCAAAAGACAATATTTGTTAATGATTTGGATTTTGAAATGTTTTAAAGAAAAGGCTTAATGCAGTTTCGATCCAATAAGGTGTATAAACTCTTCGCGTGTTTTGGTATCGCGTAAAAACGCACCAGTAAAGGCCGAAGTTGTAGTTACAGAATTTTGTTTTTGTACACCACGCATTTGCATACACATATGAGCGGCTTCGATAACAACAGCAACACCCATAGGGCTTAATGTTTCCTGTATACAATCCCTGATTTGCATAGTTAAACGTTCCTGCACTTGCAAGCGTCGAGAGTATGCTTCAACTACATGGGCTATTTTACTTAATCCTGTGATATACTTATTAGGGATATATGCAACATGCGCTTTTCCATAAAATGGAATCATATGATGTTCGCACATCGAATAAAGCTCTATATCTTTAACAATAACCATTTGCTTGTAATTTTCCCTGAAAATGGCTGATTTTAGAATATCTCTGGGTTCAATATTATAACCTTTGGTTAAAAACTGAATTGCTTTTGCCACCCGTGTTGGTGTTTCCAGCAAACCTTCACGGCCAGTATTTTCACCTATAAGTTCAAGAATGGCTTTATAGTGTTTGGCCAATTGCTCGGTTTTTTCTTCATTCCATTTGTCAATACGTGTGTAACCACTATCTTCAAAAGTTTTTACTCCATTATTTACTATTTCCATGATTATATTTAATTTCCAAAATATTCGACAAAATTATTTTCTGTTTCCTGAATTTTTATACAATGTAACTCTATTCCCAATGCTTCAATAGCTGGTTTTAATTGCTCCCAGATTCCAATGGCAAGATTTTCTGTTGAAGCAATTTTCCCTTGCATAAAATCCACATCGATATTAATATTTTTATGATCAACTTTTTCAATTATCTTTTCTTTAATAATTGTACTTAATCGTTTAATATTAACCACAAAGCCTGTTTCAGGGTTTAATTCTCCTTTAACAGTTACAAAAAGAATGTAATTATGCCCATGCCAGTTTTTATGCGAGCATTGTCCGAAAATTTCAAGATTCTTTTCATCGTCCCATTCTTCACGAAATAAACGGTGTGCAGCACAAAATCGTTCTCGTCGGGTTAAATACATCATAATTAGCAGTTTTATATTGTTTTTACTTCGAATAAATTGTTGTTCCTTTAAAATAACAATAATTTTACCATAAAAACAATATATTTGAGTTTACAAAAGTACAAAATACTGTGAAGATATTAATTGTTTCAGCAACAGAAAAGGAAATTCTTCCTTTAAAGAAGAACTTAAAAATCAATGTATCAAATGCTTGCATGATGAAATATACCGTTGTAAAAGATTTGGTTGTTGATTATCTGGTAACCGGTATAGGTTGCACATTTACAACTTACAATTTGACAAAAAAATTGGAATCTAAAAAATATAACCTGATAATTAATGCAGGCATAGCGGGAAGTTATAATCCTGAACTAAAGATTGGTGATGTTGTTTTCGTTGAGAAAGATGAATTTGCGGGACTTGGGATTGAAGATAGGGATAGTTATTATACCTTGTTTGATTATAACTTTATGGATGCAAATGAGTTCCCTTTTAAAAACGGGCAACTTGAAAATCCAAATCGATTCGATAAAAACATTTTTCAATCAATAAAAAAGGTTAAGGCAATTACCTCAGATACTACACATGGCAACAAACTGTCAATAAATAATATTAAACAAAAATTTCAAGCAGATATTGAAACCATGGAAGGAGCTGCCTTTTTTTATGTTTGTTTAAAAGAGGGCGTTCAGTTTATGGCAATCCGTTCAATTTCTAATGTTGTGGAAGAAAGAAATACCCAAAATTGGAATATCCCACTAGCAATAAAAAATCTTAACCATAAACTTCTTGAAATTATAAATGTTTATAAGTAAAAAAATCGATGAAACAAAAAATAAGCCTCGGATATTCAACCTGCCCTAATGATACATTTATTTTTGATGCGATGATTCATCATAAAGTGGATACTGAAGGGCTTGATTTTACTGTATTTTTAGGCGATGTGGAAGAACTCAATAAAAAAGCATTTGAACAAGCGCTTGATGTATCAAAAATAAGCTATCACGCTTACACAAAAATTGCATCGAACTACTGTTTACTTGATTCGGGCAGCGCCCTGGGCAAAAATAATGGGCCTATATTAATCAGCAAACATAAAATTTATCCCGATGAAGTAAACGATATAAAAATTGCTATACCCGGAGTTAATACAACAGCCAATTTATTATTAAGCATTGCATATCCTGAAGCAAAAATCAAAAAAGAGTATTTATTTTCCGACATTGAAGATGTTGTGTTAAGTGGAGAAACAGATGCAGGTTTAATCATTCACGAAAACAGGTTTACCTATAAAAGAAAAGGATTAAAAAAAATTATCGATTTAGGCGAATTTTGGGAAAAAGAAACACAGCTTCCAATACCCCTGGGAGGTATTGCGATAAGCAGGAACCTGCCTTTAGATATTCAATTAAAGATTAACCGCATATTGAGGAAGAGTGTTGAATTTGCTTTTGAAAACCCTAAATCTGCATATCCATATATAAAGAAACATGCTCAGGAAATGGATGAAGAGGTAATGTATAAGCATATTGAATTGTATGTTAACAATTACACGATTGATTTAGGAAATGAGGGAAAAGAAGCTATAAAAGCACTGTATGAAAAAGCAAAATCTTTAGGCATTATCAAAGAAATGAATCAACAAATATTTTTAACTTAGCAAACTCAAAAAGTTTAAAAAAGTAAGTTATGATTATAGTTACAGGAGCAGCCGGTTTTATAGGCAGTAATTTAGTAAGCAAATTAAATGATGAAGGTTTTAAGGATATTGTCATTGTAGATGACTTTTCGCGTGAAGAAAAAAATAAAAACTTTGAAGGAAAAGAATTTTCTCAAAAAGTTCATCGAGATGATTTAATAGAATGGCTGGATGCCAATCACAAATTAGTACAAATAATATTGCATATTGGTGCAAGGACTAATACAGCCGAATTTGATCAATCGGTATTTGAAAGATTAAATATTGGGTATAGCCAACGGGTTTGGAACAAGTGTGTTGAATACGGGCTGCCTTTGATTTATGCCTCGTCTGCTGCAACGTACGGGAGTGGCGAATTGGGTTATGACGACAAACATGAAATTATTGACAAACTGAAACCACTAAATCCATACGGTGAATCAAAAAATGAGTTTGACAAATGGGTATTACAGCAGGAACACAAACCCTATTTCTGGGCAGGTTTGAAGTTTTTTAATGTATACGGGCCTAATGAATATCACAAAGGACGTATGGCATCGGTTATTTTTCATGCTTTTAACCAGATATCTGCTACAGGAAAAATGAAACTTTTCCGTTCGCACCGCCCTGATTTTAAAGATGGCGAACAATTGAGAGATTTTATTTATGTTAAAGATGTGGTTGATGTAATATTTTTCTTAATGAATCATCGGAATAATTCAGGAATATATAACCTTGGCACAGGAAAAGCACGTTCATTTCTTGATCTCACAAAAAATACTTTTAGAGCAATGAATGTGAAGGAAGATATTGAATTTATTGACACTCCCGCAGATATCCGGGATAAATACCAGTATTTTACCGAAGCAAATATGAACAAATTAAGGTCAATTGGTTATGACAAACCTTTTACTTCCCTTGAAAAAGGCGTTGAAGATTATGTGAAAAATTATTTGAAGGAGCAAAAATATAATTAGCCCGATCTAATCATAAGGTTAGTATTCAAATAAGAATCCTGAAATTAAAAAACTGATTTTTTTCCTTTTTTTTGCTGAAAAAATTTTATAATTATGCCAACACATTTAGATAGCTAGATGTGTTATTCAAATAAAATATAAACTATTAATAATCAGAGATATGTTTAACAGATTTATTGCAGCAATATTGCCATACTTCCCTAAAAAATTTGTATGGTTGTTTTCAAAAGCCTATATCGCGGGAGAAAAAGTTGAAGATGCCATAAAAGCTTCTAAAGAGCTAAATGATCAGGGTATTATGGTTACCATTGATATCCTTGGCGAATTTATTAAAAATCTGGACGAAGCAGTAGAAAACAAAAAAGAGTATCTTGAACTAATTGATCGTATAGAAAAGGAAAATATCGATGGGAACTACTCTTTAAAACCAACCATGTTTGGTTTACTTTTGGACAAGGATGTTTGTTATAATCACATTCGCGAAATAGTAGCAAAAGCTGCTGAATACAATAATTTTATAAGGGTAGACATGGAAGATTCACCATGTACCGACCTGGAAATTGAACTTTTCCGCAAACTTAAAGCCGAATTCCCAAAAAATGTAGGATTGGTATTTCAGGCATATTTAAAACGTACTTTATCCGATTTAGAGAACTTAATGGATATGCATTCCGAAGAAGCTCCATTAAATTACCGCTTATGTAAAGGGATATATGTTGAGCCTAAAGAGATTGCTTATAAAAAGTACGACGAAGTAAATCAACATTTTATAGAAGATATTGAATTTTGTTTCAAAAATGGAGTTTATCCTGCAATTGCAACACACGACAAACCCGTAATTGAAGGAGCCTATAAACTAATTGAAAAATACAATGTGCCAAAGGATAAGTACGAATTCCAGATGCTTTACGGTGTAACACCAAACTTACGCCAATCAATTATTAACGATGGGCACAGAATGAGAGTTTATGTTCCTTTTGGAAAACAATGGTTTGGATATTCTACCCGAAGATTAAAAGAAAATCCAAAAATGGCCAGTCATATTATAAAAGCTTTATTTGTTAAAGGATAAAATTGAAGCCGTCCAGAAACTTGTTTTTCTCGCAAAAACGCAAAGAATGATTGTTAGAGTTTTGTTTCTTTGCGTCTTTGCGCCTTTGCGAGAGCTTCATAATATGGCTTTTAGGATACTCTATATTTTTTCCACCTTGCAGGCCGTTAATTTAAACGCTGCAATTTTAGAAAATGGATCCAGGTCGCCACGTGTTAGCCGGTTTACAGGCGATTCGGCATAATGCCACGGCATAAACAATTCGCCTTCGGCCACCTGGGCACTTGCTTCTAAGGTGGTTTCCAGTTCGCCCTGTTTCGACGATACTTTTACTTTTTGCCCGTCTTTAAGGTTATATTTTACAACATCTCCAGGATTCATTAAAACATACGATTCATTGGCAAAATCGGTTAATGCCTTATTTTTTCTCGACATTGTTGATGTATGGTAATGATAAAGAATACGCCCTGTATTCATAATAAACGGAAACTCTTTACTGGTCTTTTCTGTTTGAGGGATATATTCTACCGGATTCAATATCGCTTTTCCGTTAGGGGTATTAAACTTATCCAGAAACAATGTGCTCGTTCCAGGATGATCTTTAGCAGGGCATGGCCATTGTATTCCCTGGTGTTCAATTCGGTCATACGAAATACCGCCCATCATAGGTGCTGCTTTTGCCAGTTCATCGAAAATTTCAGCTGCATTTTGATATTTTCCAATATCATATCCCATTCGCTCGGCAATCTTAACAATTATTTTCCAGTCTTCTTCAGCTTCTCCGGGCATTTCAACTGCCTCACGTACCCGTAAAACCCTACGGTCGCTATTTACAAAAGTGCCGTCTTTTTCGGCAAACGACGATGCAGGTAAAATAACATCAGCATAAGGTGTTGTTTCGGTATGGAAAATATCCTGAACCACTAAAAAATCAAGTTTCCTTAATGCTTGTTCGGTATGATTTAAATCAGGATCGGTAAGCATCGGGTTTTCACCCATGATGTACAAACCTTTTATTTTTTCATCGTAAGCAGCATGCATTATTTCTACCGTTGTTAAACCTGGCTTTGCCGATAACTTTTCATAATCAACTTTCCAGAGTTTAGCAATGCGTTTCCTGTTTTTGTCATCTGTAACAGGAATATAACCCGGATAAATGATTGGAGAACAACCAACATCTGTAGCTCCCTGCACATTATTTTGCCCACGTGGGGGATCTATTCCTGCACGTTCTTTTCCAATTTGGCCAGTAATCAACATCATATTAATGAGCGAAAATACATTATTGGTACCTGTAACCTGCTGGCTCATTCCCATTCCTGTTGCAATCATCGATGTTTCGGAAGTTGCATACATACGAGCCGCAGCCATCATCTTTTCTTTAGGAACAGAAGTTATTTCTTCGGTTTTTTCGGGAGTATACTTCTCAACCAATTGTTTTAATTCTTCAAAAGCTTCCATTCCGCGGTCTACTCTCTTTTCAATAAACGCTTTATCAATCAAACCTTCTTTTATAATCACCCGAATCATTCCATTTAACAGGGCGATATCAGTTCCTAAACGTGGTTGCAGCCATATATCGGCATATTTTACCATTGGAGTCCATTTAGGATCGCAAACAATGAGTTTTTTTCCTGCATAATTTCCATTTTTTACAAATGTTGCCGTTACAGGATGGGTTTCTATAATATTATTCCCGATAACAAATAAACAGTCGGTAGTGGCAAAATCCTGGATGGAGTTACTTCCTGCGCCATCGCCAATAGATTTTAGCATTGCTGTAACTGTTGATGCATGGCACAAACGAGTACAATAGTCAATATTATTAGTACCAAAAACTACGCGAATAAATTTCTGGAAAAGATAATTATCTTCGTTGGTGCATTTGGCCGATGCATATCCTGCCAAAGCATCGTTTCCATATTTTTTCTTAATTTCAATAAACTTACTTGCTATCAAATCTAAAGCTTCATCCCAGCTTGCTTCTTCAAATTTCCCGTTTTTCTTTATTAATGGTTTGGTCAATCTTTCAGGACTATGCACATAATCGTAGCCAAAACGTCCTTTAACACATAAACGGCCATCATTAGGCCATACACCTTCAACCCCGTCGGAGCGTACAATTTTCCCGTTTTGTACCGATAATTCGATCTGGCATCCTACTCCACAATATGGACAGGTAGTTTTTATTTTTTTATCAATTTTATCGATCTGGATTTCATTGCGATGAGGTTTTTCAACTAAAGCACCTGTAGGACAAAGCTGAATACATTCGCCGCAACCGTCGCATTCCGATTCGTTCCACTGGTCGAAACCTGCAATTATATAAGAGGTAATTCCTCGCTCAGAAAACGAAAGAACATTTTTACCCTGAACCTCATCACATGCCTTGATACATCTAAAACACTTAATACATTTTGATCCATCGTAGCTTAAAATCGGCGAACTATCATCTATTTTATAATTTAAATCTTTATGAATATTTGGATATTTTCGATTTTTGGGATCATCAAGTTTATAGTGTTTTACCCAGTCTCTAAACTCATCGTAGTAAGTTCCATCATCATGATCGTTATGTTCAGCTAAAAGATAATCGAGTGTATGTTTTCGTGTTTGTTCCAACTCAGAATCAAATGCAATAATTTCCATTCCTTCTTTTACAGTAACTGTGCATGACATAACCACCCCGTTTACATCTTTCATTTTAACCACACAAAGCCTGCAAGCTCCTGTAGGACTTATTTTTTTATGATAACATAAACTTGGGATATTGATTCCATTATCTTTAGCAACCTGTAAAAGGTTTGCACCTTCAGGTGCTTTTATCTTTTTACCGTCGATGATGATATTCACTAGCTTACTCATAGGTATTAATATCTGATTCTAAAATTGATGTTGAAAAAATTGTTTTAAACTTTTTATAGGCAAAATAGGCGATTGCCCCAATGGACAAAGAGAGTTTTTAGCCATAAAGTCAGCTTCGTATAAAAGTTGTTCAAGAATTTCTTTCTTTTCAGAAGGATTTTCTTTAGCCTTTTCCATGAATAACATTAGTTGAACAGTTCCTACTCTACAGGGGACGCATTTTCCACAAGATTCATGTTTAAAAAATTCCAGGATTGACCAGGTCATATCAAAAATAGAACGATCTTCAGACATTACTATAATTGCTCCCGAACCCAGAACAGCCCCTTTTTCTTTAAGTGTGTCGAAACCCATGGGTGTATCTAAAACCGTTTCATTTACAAAAGTACCTGCCGCACCACCCAAAATAGCAGCTTTAAACTTTTTATTATCTTTCATTCCTCCGGCTAAATCATCAATTAATTGGCGAAGAGTAACACCCATTGTTGTTTCGTAATACCCTGGTTTGTTAACATCTCCGCTGATGGTAAATATTTTTGTCCCGGGTGATTTTTCGGTTCCCATGGATTTATAATGCTCAGCTCCATGCTCTATAATATAAGGTAAATGTGCAAAAGTTTCCACATTATTGATCAACGTTGGCATCCCAAACAAACCTTTTTCTGCAGGGAACGGTGGTTTAATTCTTGGATACCCGCGCTTTCCTTCCAGCGATTCTAATAAAGTTAATTCTTCGCCACATAAGTATGAACCGGCACCTAAATTAATTTCAATATCCAGGTCAAAACCTGAATTTAAAATATTTTTACCCAAAAAACCTTTTGTTTTTGCCTGTTCTAAAGCAACCCGTAGCATTTTGATGGATTCGGTATATTCGCCCCGCACATATATATATCCTTTGGTTGCGCCAATAGCATAAGCAGAAATAATCATCCCTTCAATAAGAACATGAGGATCCTGCTCCATAATAATCCGGTCTTTATAAGTTCCAGGCTCCCCTTCGTCGGCATTACAAATAATATATTTTTGAATGCATCGGTTACAAACCGCTTCGTTGGTGAACTTTTCTTTTAAGCCGGTAGGAAAACCAGCTCCTCCCCGCCCACGGAGTTTAGCATCAATCATCAATTCAATAATGTCAGCAGGACTTTTTTGCAATGCTTTTTCAACATTTTTATACCCACCTAACCTTAAATATTCATCAATATTTTCGGGATTATATTTACCCGCATTGATCAGTGCTATCTTTTTTTCTGTAATCACGATAATTATTTTTTTATTGATTATCTCTGATATTTTGAAAAATATTCTTTATTTTTTCGGTAGTTAATTCTGTATATAATTTATCATTGATCATCATCACCGGTGCCCTGTCGCATTGCCCGAGACACTCCGATTGTTCCAATGTAAATAACGTATCATTTGTTGTTTTTCCTAATTTCACACCAAGAATGTTTTCTATCTCGCTAATAATACTTTTTCCGCCTACCATATGACAAACCGGAGATTTACAAACTCTGACAATATACCTTCCTCTGGGCTTTAGGCTTAACATAGAGTAATATTTAGCAACACCATAAACCGACCCGTAGGTTGTATTTAAATATTCGGCAACAAGTTTTAAATCTTCAGTGGTAAGAAAATTATTTGGATTATTATTATGCAATTTGTGCAGAATATTGAGCATATTACTTTTATTGGGCTCAAACTCCGATATTAAGTCTAATCTGTCCATAAAAAAGTATTTAGGTATTTATAAATGATAAATATAAAACAAGTATCGAAATATATCAATATATAAACATAATTTAGATTGATTTTAATTAAAAAAGCCCTGCGTAAAACAGGGCCAATTAGCTAAATTAAAGTTGAATTTATCTACCAAGTTGCCAGCCTAAAATTAGCTGAACCATAGGCAAAACTCTTGATTCAAGATGATAATAATCGATATCACCTTCATCATCCTCGTAATATCCAATACTTTTTGTATCTTTTGAAAAACCTATGCCTACAGCAGCTGATAAATTAAAACTTCCATTAGTAAGCAACCGATATCCTATATTTAAATGAAAAACATTGGTTTCGTATTCGTAAATACGCCTTCCCCAAGTTCCTCCCGGATCATACCAATCAGAACCAAACGATTTTTCAAAGCCAACTTCAACATATGGCCTATGCTGACCACTCCCAATCGGAATTAAAAATTTTGCCTGCCCTCCAACCGAATAACTGGCTAGTGACGTAGCCGTCCCATCAGAAAACCAGTCGGTAACAATTCCCTGGTAAAAAACGCCTGCATAATGCCACCGAAAATAAGGGCCAACAGCAATCATATTAGCAAACTGAAAATCAAGTGTTATTTGAGGCCCAAAGAAAATAATACCCAAAACATCAACTTGAAGATTCATAAGTGATAAATCATATTCCGTTGAGGGCGGGAAAGAAAGATAATTCTCGTTAATTAATATTGAATTGCATTCTTGATTAACAATAGTAAGGGGTTCATTTGCATAGGATGGCAAAACTAAATACATAATTAATAACAATACAATTATTTTTCTCATGATTTGTATGTATTAGTTAATAAAAGGGCAATCACTAAAGTTAGAAAATATTTAAGTGAATGTCAATACTTTAACCTTTTACCACCATTTATACTAATTTATTTGAATTTTTATTTGAACACTATTCTGAAAATCTTGTTAAAAAAGTAAGAGCAGAATTTAAATAGAAAGGAGTACAAAATATGCCAGTTTTAGAATTATTAATATTATCCGTTATTCTCGTTCTGATTGCTGTTTTAGCATTATCAGTGAGGTTATTATTTACAAAAAAAGGTGATTTTCGGGGAGGCTCGTGCAGAACTCACCCTGATGGTTTAAAAGACCAGGGAATAAGTTGTGGCTGTGGTGCCGGAGCATGCGAAGCACAATAAGAGTAATATAAATTTTTTAAGCAGTATTTAAAAGCACTGTTTAAAAATTATAAGCAAAAAATCCTGTCAGGATATTAAATCCCGACAGGATTTTTTTATAATCTATATTTAAACAACTCTGCCAAAGCCAAATAATACTCTTTTTCAATCATCAAATAATCATCATAAACCTGGTAGAAGTAACTGATTTCCATAAAATATTCAATCATGGAAATTTCGCCTAATTCTTTCGATTTTTTTAGCAACTCAATATTATCCACCTGATCTAAAGTTTCTTTAAAATCACTCAGGCTTTCAGCCAGCGATTCCACTTTTTCTAATTGTACACTTACTTCAGTTTCTACTTTTTCTAACATCAATTGATGATTCATTTGCATATATTCCGATTGGTACCTGGCGCTTTTAATGGCAGAAGCACTTCCCCACAAAGGAATAGAAATACCAACAATGACTCCTCTGAATTTTTCATCAGCTACAGTTTCTCTACCATAACCAAAATTTAATTTTGGTAGTTGATTATTTTTTGTAACTTTTAAAAATTGTTCCGATGATTCGGACTGTAATTTAGAAAAGATAACCTCCTGCCCGACGGCTAGTCTTTCTTGTAAAACAGAATCGGCATTATAACTATTGGAAATTTCGTATTCTGTAATATCCAAATCCAACAAATTGTTTCCGTTTAAAAAAATTAATTGCTCTCTAATCCGGTTTAACTCAGTAGCATTTTTCTTTTGCTGATTTTTCAAATGTAAAATATGCAGTTTCGATTTATTAAACTCCAACACATTACCATCTCCGGTTTCGAGTTTTTGTTTGTATGCGTCGAAAAGGTTTTCAGCATGATAAAGCCGTTCTTTCAGTTCATGCTCCATTTTTGAATAATATACATATTCAATAAGCAATATTTCTGCCTGATGTAATACATTTCGTCTTAACAAGTTGAGATTTACTTGTTCTTGCTCAACCAATAACTTTGAATAGTTCGATTGATTAATGTAAAAAGAAGGCATTTTAAACGACTGGCTTATTTGAAACGTTTCTTTCTGGCCGGGATTATCTTTTTTATCTGGAAAATATCCATACGAAAACTCTGGCCCTTCGGGCAAAACATTATGTTTATATTCTTGTTTTTTACCAGCTAAAAATTTCTCTGCAGCCTGTATCTCTAAATTATTTTTTTCAATTGTTTTTAATATACTTTGGATGGATTGGGCATTTAAATTCACTGCAATCATCCACAGCAATGTGAACATAAAAATTACTTTATTCCTCATCATGATCATTACTTTTATTAATTAAAAGATAAATAACCGGTACTACATATATATTCAGGAAAGTAGAACTTAACAAACCTCCCAGAATAACAATAGCCATCGGACTTTGTATTTCATTTCCGGGTTTATCTCCGGCAACAGCTAATGGGATTAATGCGAGTGCAGCAGTTAATGCAGTCATTAAAATCGGATTTAAACGGTCTAGCGAACCCCTTAACACCGCATCATGCAGTTTAACACCTTTTCTGTTAATATTTTGATACCTGGAAATTAATAAAATCCCGTTTCTCGTAGCAATTCCAAACAAGGTAATAAAACCAATAATTGCAGGAATACTGATTACCGCAGAAGAAACCCAAATAGCAATTACACCTCCGATTAAAGCCAAAGGCAGGTTAACTAAAATGATAGCTGCCAGGTTTATTTTCTTAAATTCCTGATATAGAATTAAAAAAATAATTAATAAAGCCATGATCGATGTTATTGTCAATACCCTGGATGCATTCTCTGCACTTTCAAATTGTCCGCCATATTCTACCCGATATCCCTCGGGTAATAGAATATTTTCATTAACTTTCTCTTTAATGTCGTTAACTACACTACCTACATCGCGGCCAGCAACATTAACAGAAACTACAATTTTTCGCTGCACATTTTCACGGCTTATTGTATTTGGCCCCGATTAA
>JBKHIH010000090.1:0-13857 GCA_046538755.1 Thiohalospira sp. | reverse complement strand
AACTTAAAAATGCAGAAATATCAATTACCTCCGGATCATTTAAAAATTGTTTCAAATATTCTTTAACCCATTTCTTGTCGGGGTGATCGGGAGTACCAACATTAATTAATACTACTGCTGTTTTTTTAGTATTCATTCATCAATAATTTGGTTTGCAATATTTTTTGCCTGTTTAACCCGGTCGGCCATACCAATTCCATCTCTTATATTTCCTGCTAAAACTAGTCCGGGGTAATTTTTTTCAATTTTTTGTATGGCTGCTAATTTGGGTTCAGTCAGAATATCATATTGCGGAATAGCATACTTATATTTGAATATCTTTATTAAATCGGGTTCTGTTTTTGTTTGTAGCGTTTTTTGCACTTCTGATTTTGCAATTTCAATAATTTGTTCCTCGCTCATTTCAATCAAATGCGGTTTTTTTATTCCGCCCAAAAATATCGATAACAATGCTCCATTCTCAGGAGCGCGTCCCTTAAAAATGGAAGAAGGAAATAAAATACCTAAAATATCTTTCTTTTCTTTAGACGGTACTAGTCCTCCAAATGCCTGGATTGATTTTCCCTGCCAATTTTTAAAACCCAAGACCACCTGTGTAACTCCGGCATAATTCATCGTTTCAATAACTTTCCACAGTTGTTTTTCAAACGAAGGAAACAAATCAGGCAGTGTATAACTTCCGCTGGTAGTAACTACTTTTTCAGAATGAATAAGCAACTGTTCACCAGTATGTTGTGTTTTAACTAAAAAGTTATTATTTAAATTCGTAATCTCTGTTTGCTGACAATTAAAAAAAATATTTTCTGATGTTATACCCCGGGCTAATGCATGAATCAGGTTTTGTAGTCCGCCTTTAACTGAAAATACTTTTTTGGTAACTCTTTTTTCCAATTCGGTTTTGAGTTCTTTTTTCTTTTGGATAGCTCCCTTGATAAAGCTGCCATAATTTTGTTCCAGGTTATACAATTTCGGAAGAGCAAACCGGGTAATCAACTTTTCAGGGTCGCCGGCATAAATACCCGAAATAAAAGGGTCTACTGCATATTCAAGATATGATTTCCCTAATCTTCGTCGAACCATATCAGCCAAAGATTCATCAGGATTGGTACCCCGTTTACGAAAGGGTTCGCCTAAAATACGCAATTTATCTTTAAACGAAAATAAAGGTGTAGTAACAGCGCTCAATAAACCTGAAGGTAAAGCCTTCCACGATCCGTTTTTCCATATCAGCCTTTTCTCTGCTTCTTCGTTGGCTACCTCCAACTCACAATATCCTTTTAAATCATCAAAAAGTTTTACTAATTCGGGTGTGGATAAAACACCTGTATTCGGCCCTGCTTCCAAAATAAAATCATCTTCTTTTAAAGTTTGTATTACTCCTCCCGGTTTTGAATCTTTTTCAATAACAGCAACTGATTTTCCCGATTTTATTAAATCGTAAGCCATGGTAAGCCCTGTTAAACCTGCGCCTATTATGGTTACATCTTTTTTTATCTCATTCATTCCTAAACCGATTTTGAATATTTGTTTATTTGTTCTTTGTATTCAGGGTCAAATGCTGCTGCAATATTACGAATAAACAGGTTTCCCTTTTCAGTAATCTTCAATTCATGGCCATCCATTAAAACCAACCCATCATCAACAAAAGTAGCAAACGAATCAGGATTAAATCCGACGATTTTTTTTAATTTATCAACGGATAAATTAAATGTATTTGCCATATTTTCCCAATGCAAAAATTGATTACACATTATTTCATTTATAACTTCCTTTATCACCTTTTCTCTGTTTGACAATTGATATCCTTTTTCCGCCGGTAGTTTTTTAATCCTAAGATTTTCAATGTAAGCTAAAATATTTTTAGTATTTTGTATATACCCATCTTCCATCTGACTAATAGCTGATACGCCAAAAGCATAAACCTGGCCCGTTGTCCTTCGGGTGCAATATCCCTGAAAATTACGATGAAGTTGATGATTATTAAGCGCTTTAAACAATTCATCCTGCGGCAATACATAATGGTCTAATCCAATCGATTGATAACCTGCTGATTTTAATAACTCGTAAGCCGAAAGAAACATCTGCATTTTTTGCTCAGGCTCAGGTAATCCTTTTTTTTCTAAAATTTGCTGATGTTTTTTAATCCAGGGCACATGAGCGTATGAAAAAGTTACCAGCCGGTCAGGCTTTAACTCCACAGCCTGTTGTATGGTTTTTAAAAAACTTTCCACTGTTTGGCCGGGTAAGCCATAAATAAAATCCAGATTCACCGTCACATCTTTTCGTCCTTGTTTCAAGAGTTTAATTACCATTTCAACAGGGATTCTGGAAGGATCACGATTTACATCTTTCAATATATTAGTATCAAAATCCTGAATTCCCAGGCTAAAGCGATTAAATCCTGCATTTTTCAAATCGAAAATATATTTTTCATCCAGGTTTGCCGGATTGCATTCAATCGCAATTTCGGGCTGATCGATACTGTTAAACTTAGAGGCCAACATCTCTTTTAATTCAATAATATATTTCGATGATATTGCATTGGGAGTACCCCCACCAAAATGAATCTGTGATAACAACCTGTTTGGATTGATATGCGAAGTAACCATTTCAATCTCTTCTTTAACAGCTGTTATATAATCATCAACAGCTTTTTCATTAAGCATTGGGTTTGTGTTGCAACCACAGTAAAAACATATTTTTTTGCAAAAAGGGATGTGGATATAAAAAGATAATTGCTCCGGTTTTCCATTATTAGACTTCTGTATTAAATCAAGATAATCCTTTTCTTTTATATCATCCCGAAAATGATTTGCCGGCGGATAGCTCGTATATCGAGGCACCGGGATATTATATTTATCAACTATTTGTTTTGAAATATTCATTTTTTAGTTTTTTGATAGATTAGAAGCATCAACATAGCAAATATGCCCACAAAAATTTCAATATTAAATAATCCGGTATAACCTAACTGATCGCCAAGGCGTCCGCTTAAAACTGCAACAATTAATCCGCTAAGATGAGTTAAAACAATTTGCAGGGTAAAATCGGTTCCTTCACGCCCTTTACGCACTACATCCATAGATGTTGTATATATAGCTACCGAAGACAAGCCATAAGCACCCCATAAAATGCATATTCCAATATAAATTTCGGCCAACGATGGGATACTGGAAGATATATATCTAAAATAAACAGCTACCAAAATATTGATGCCTAAAAATACATACATACTGGTTTTACGTCCAATTCGCCTGATAATAAACCCGGCTAAGAAAGAAAATCCTGCAGCTACAGAAGTTCCAACAATGCCCGACATAAAACCGATTTCCTTTACAGAATAACCCAAATCTACTAGGTAAGGTTTAAGCATGGCTAAAATTCCAATAATTGCAGCATAATAGGTAAGTAAAACCAATAATCGCATTTTCATTGTTGTTGTCTTAAAAAAAGACGCTACATCACGTAAAGAAACCCTTGTATGATAATTTTTTACCACAGGATTTTTTCTTTTATAAATGAAAACGGGCATCAAGGCAAATACTGTAAATGCAGCCAGGAAAGTTAATAAAACTGTCCATCCAAAATAATAATATACAACCAACAAAACACCAGTACCTGCCAACGATCCAATAAAACTTCCTGCCGATTGCATGCTGTTCCCCATACTTCGTTCTTTATGTTTAAGAATCAGAATAGCATAGGCGTCTGTCGCAATATCCTGTGTGGCCGATGCAATAAAGGCTACAACCATAAGTATTATAATTAGCGTAAAATCAGTTTTTAGGCTGAATAACCCAATGGCCAGGATTACCATGCCATAAAATAGCTCAGATAAAATAATCCATTTTCTTAAGTCGCGGGTCGAATGGGTTCTTTTATCTACCAAAGGAGCCCATAAAAACTTAAATATCCACGGCAATTTAACCAACTGCAACAAACCAATAGATTCGAGCGAGTAATTTTCCTGCCGCATAATTACCGGCACAACGGTAGAAAAAAAGCTCATTGGAATGGATTGAGCAATGTACAAACTAAAAAGCACCGAAAATTTCTGCCAACTTTTTTCCTGCATCTAAAATTTTATTTTAAAGTCAATACCAAAATTCAAAGGCCTTCCTGTTTGCACAAAATCATTATCATAAACCGTAAAATAAAAAGCATGATAATCATTATTCAGTAAATTCCGTCCCCACAAATCAAATTGAATATTTTTTTTCAAAAATGACAATTTAGCATTGATTATACTATAAAAAGACTGTGAAGCGGTATTTTCTTCGTTCCAGTATATTTTACCCAACCCTTTATAAATCAGGTTTAACCTGATCTCATCGAGCCATTGGCTATTTTCTAAAAAGTACGTTTTATTTAATTGCGCAGAAAGCGTATTACGCGGAATATAAGGCAAAAAATTACCATTATAATTGGTTTGCTCATTTTGCACATATTTAATAAATTTGGCATGCGTATATCCATACCCTACTAATAAATTGTAACCACAAACAGGCACTGCCTGCAATGTTATTTCCATTCCTTTACTTACTGTTTCTCCTGCATTGGTTAGCCTTGAACCATAACCACTGGGGTTTGTTTGGTAAATCTGCTGATTATCCCATCCGATATAAAACAAAGCCATATCAGCATAAATTTGTTTATTCAACAAAGCGGTTTTAATGCCCACTTCATAATTCCAACTGTATTCAGGGCCAAAAGTACGGTCTTGTGGGCGGCCTTCGTCAAAAGTTGAATTAAAACCACCGGTTTTATAACCTTTAGCTACCGTTGCATAAATATTACCATTTTCAGTTTTATAATTTAATGCAACCTTGGGAAGCAGAACAAACGATTCCAAAATTCCTGTTGTATCGTCAACATTTGTTAAATTTCCGGCTATGCTCCTGTCATAAATATAATCTTCGGTATCATTTTCAAGGTCAATCCGCAATCCTGCAGTTACTGCCAAATTATCAATCAATAAATCATCAATGGTTGATTGATGAAAAATTGCACCGCCATAAATGGTGTGGTCGTACTGTTTTATCACTTTCATGTTTGCTGAGTAAATATCCACATCAACCCTTTTATCGAATAACTGCATAAAACCATAGCCTCCAAATATCCATTTGTATTTCGTCAGTTTCGTAGAGCGGACAATAATCTCCTGCGAAACTAAATTTTGAACCTGATCCTGATTGGCAAAAAGCAACGAATCAGTTGTAAAATCCTGGTCAATTTGTTGAATATCATCCAACAACTGGTATGAAGAGGTAGAAACAACACGAACCTTTTCCCCTGCATATTCAAAAATCAATGCGTTGGAAAACATATCACGGTTATAATTGCTGGATTGGTTATAATTTACCGGCAAACTTTGGGCTTGCAGGCTATCATACTCGGCATATGGATACCCGCCTTGCCTGCTCGATTCAAAAGCAGCAACATTTTTCAGGGTTATATTATCATTTACTTTCCAAATAAGTTTATTACGAAGGCCTAAAGAATTTAAATCATCGGCCATATTATTCAAAAAATCATTATGATAATATCCACCATTATTGATATAATTAGCAGACAGTGAATAACCCAATTCCTGATTAATATCATTATAATGATTAGCACTGATTTGATAAGCATGGTAAGTTCCTGCAGAAATTTTAATGTCAGTGCCCTGATGTTGAAATGGCGATTTGGTTTGGATATTCACGATTCCCCCCATTGTGTTTCTCCCATATAATGTTCCCTGTGGGCCTCGTAATACCTCAACACGTTCAATATCAAAAAAATCAAAATTGAAAGAAGCTTTTTCAAAATACGGAACCTGATCGACATATAAACCAACAGAGGGAGCGTTAATTCTTGAACCGATTCCCCGGATATATACAGGAGAGGTTAATTTAGAGCCATAATCGGGCATAAAAAAATTGGGGACAGTTACAGAAATATCGGGTAAAGCCAATACCTGATTTGCCTGAAGCCTTTTGTCTGTTAAAAAACTTACCGAAACCGGCATTTCTTTTAATTTCAAATTATCTTTTGAAGCGCTAACATAGGCTTCGTTAATTTCGAGTTGTGGAATATCTGTACTATCGGTCAGAACAATAAAATCCTGAGCTGATATTCCTCTAAACATAAACATTAATAACAAAATAATAATGAATGTTCTCATCTTTTAAAATATAACAGTATTGATTAAAAATGAAGGTTAATAGATAATTAAATACTTATACTTTATGCAGAAGTATAAATAAAAAAGATTAAATAAATATTAGGAAAGCTTAGCCGGTGGCGGCCTGGAGAAAATGCTCTGAAAATGATAATCCTGTTTATAATCATCTAGATAAAAAATAACCGGATAGCAATAAAAGACATTAAAACAGGTTAAAAAGTTTAAAGTTGTTTTTTTTGTAATCTGTTGTTTGTTAAAATAATCAATTTGTGATAATTGGAAATATTCAGATTGTTTTAACTGAATTTGTTGGGTTGAATTTGTAAAATCAACAGTATTTTCTTTTTGAAGAGCATTATAACCCAGAAACCCGATATAGCTGATCGCAAATATCAGGTAAGGAATAAAGGTTGAAAACAATCCAAACTGAAACATAGCTCAAAATTTCTTATTACAAAGAAAATAATAATCCGGCTAAAAACAATCTTTCCATTACTAAAATTATGATAAATCAAACTTTCGTTGCCGGTAAAAAGCAAAAGTAGTTAATACAATAATCAAAAATACAGAAATATAAACAAGTTTAGGTATGGGAACAGGATCGCCACCGGCATATGAGTGCAATCCTGAAAGGTAATAATTTACCCCAAAATAGGTCATTAATACAGAGGAAAAACCAAATAGCGCCATGGTATTAAAGGCAAAAAAACCTCTTAGACCAACAATATTTTTTGAGTGTAAAATAAAGCTATAAACAATGATTGTTATAAGCGACCATGTTTCTTTTGGGTCCCATCCCCAGTATCGCCCCCAGGATTCATTGGCCCAAATAGCACCTAAAAATGTGCCGATGGTTAAGAGATACAAACCAATGGTAAGCGATTTATAGTTAATTACTGTAAGTTCTTCGATTGTAGATACAATTTCATTTTTATTATGAGTAGAGATAATTGAATATAAAATAAGTATGATAATTCCAATAATAGCTCCTAAACCTAAAAATCCATAGCTACTGGTTATTACAGAAACATGCAAAGTTAACCAGTATGACTGTAATACAGGAACAAGGTTCGTAATTTCAGGGTCCATAAAACTTAAATGGGCAACGAGTAAAGTAAATCCACCCAAAACTGATGTAGCAGCTAACACAAATAACGACCGTTGTGAAAAAATAAAACCTGCCAATATCGTTATCCACGAAATAAAAATCATAGTTTCATAACCATTACTCATGGGTGCATGTCCCGATACATACCATCTAACAGCTAATCCAAACGTATGGAATAAAAATCCTGCCATGAGCAATAATTTAAATACTATACCCATGTATTGTGGTTGCTTTTTGCGATTAATGATCTGATAAATCAGAAAAAACAATAAAACCACTCCAATAACAGCATAAAATGGGAATAATTTTTCATAGATTTTTGCTTTATGATAAACAATTTCTGCTTTTACTTTTTTATCAGACGGAAGCTCATATTGCGCTTTTTGATACTGATATTTTTGTATGGCATCAATAATTTCTTTTGAGCTTTCAGTATTGTGGCCTTTAAATTCAGATAAAAAATATGGTATTATATTTCTCACAAACGCTGAATCTTCCTTATCAGAAATCACTTGATGAGCATTATTAGGAGTATACCAACGTTTTAAAGAATCGTTTACTGGAAAAATCTTTAAAAAATCGCCGGTATAAATCATAAAACAAATATTTAGCTGCTCATCTGTTTTAATAACTTCTTTGTCGAATTTATTTCTTGCCTTGGCAGGTTTAGCATACGCTTTATCTACATAAGGCCTCAGTTTATAAGCGTTTTGTTTTAAGTCAACCAAGTCGGAAAAAGCAGCGTAACCAGAAGATATACCGGTAATTTGTTGTATTTGTTGATTGGATATTTTTATCAATGGATAATGTTGCCAGTGCTCAAAATCAAAATACAATCCCAGAAAAACCTGCATAGGTGAATATTTTTCAATTTCTGTTTTACGTGCAAGCTTTCTTAAAATATCATGGCTCAAAGTATATAATGGTTTGGTCCTGCCCTTTTGATCTTGTACCAATATCTTCCCAAATTCATTGGCAAGAGGCTTTTCTACAACCAATTTATTGTCCTGTGAAAATGTTGTTAATCCCGAAAAACTAAAAATTAAGAGCAAAAGTAAAATTTTTGCATTGCCCGTTCGAAAAAAATTACGGTTTACAGTCCTGAATAATGAGTTTTTATTAAGCATTGAAAGAATTATAAACAAAATCAACGAAAAATAACCTGCATAAGTAACCATCATTCCTGCACGGTCTTTATTTACTGATAAAATAGTGCCTTTTTCATCTTTATCATAAGACGATTGATAAAACCGCCATCCCTGATATTTTAAAATATGATTCATATATATAGAATATGGAAAGGACTTATTATTTTCCTCATCTATTAATACCACTTTACTTTTATACGATGATGGACTGCTGGAGCCAGGATACCTTTCAAGTATGAAATCTTCCAGTTTAAGTGAAAAAGGTAATTTGATGGTTTTGGGCTGATAACTAACTTCAACTAAATGATTGTTATTTTGATGTTCCAGGGTATTATATTTATTATTACCTATCCATAAAGTTAAATCATGTGTTTTATCCTTATAACTTAAATTAAAACGAACTGCCCCCATTCCAGAAGGTGGAACTTTGTAATCTACTAATTTCAGAGAATATTCAATATCATTGGCAGTTAATTTTTTGTGATACTTATCCCATGAAACAGCTGTTATTGTGAGCTTTTGTAAATTCGAACCAAGAATTTTTCCATCATGTCCCTTAATGGTAAAATGTATGAACTGATCAGTAGATAAACATTTATTTTGTACTTCTCCTTCACGGATATTCATTGTCCCTTCAAAACCAAAATAACGTGTAATTGCGGCGCCTAAAATAATTAAAACAAACGACAAGTGTAGCAATAAAATTGTAAGTTTCTTTTTACGATATAATTTATAATGAAAAACCTGCCCAATAAAATTAATAATCATTAATACAAAAATTAATTCAAACCATTTGGTTTCATAAACCAGTTTTCGGGCTGCCTGGGCTCCAAAATCATTTTCGAAAAATGTGGCAAATGCCATTGCCATAGCAAATACAATAAATAGAACGCCCATAAACCAGGGTGAAAATAAGAAGAAACATTTTTTAGATTTCATATATTAAGAGTTAAAGGTCTTGAATGTGAAAATACGACAAAAAAAAAGGATAGCAAAGTGCTACCCTTTTTTAATAAAGAAAAATTATTCTAATGTCTCTTTCTTCCCTGATAGTGAGTATGTAATAACTCATGAGATTTATGTCCCAGAGGTTCGCCAAGAAACTCTTTGTACAATTGTTGTACTTCAGGATTTTCGTGTGATTTTCTAACAGGCATTCCTTCATCTTCGCGATAAATTGCTTCCGCGCGTTTTTGACGAATTTCGGGAGTTGTAGGTATAGGTTGTCCACCACCACCAAGACATCCTCCTGGACATGCCATAATTTCTATAAAGTGCCAGTCAGCTTTACCACTTTTAACTGCTTCCATCACCTGGTGAGCATTAGTTAAACCATGAGCTACAACTGTTTTGAGTTCAACACCTTCTAAGAAACTCCATTCAGGTTTTACATTTTCGATTTTAATAGCAGCTTCACGAACACCGTCCATACCACGAACAGGAGTGATATTTAAGTTTTCGAAAGGCACTTCACGTCCGGTAACTATTTCGTAAGCAGTACGAAGTGCTGCTTCCATAACACCACCTGTAGCACCAAAAATAACAGCGGCACCCGAAGAGTCACCCATTAAGCTGTCAAATTTTTCATCTGGCAACTGTCCAAAATCAATACCTGCTTGTTTAATCATAACAGCAAGCTCTCTTGTTGTAAGTCCTAAATCCACATCCTGATATCCACTGTCGCGCATTTCAGGCCTGTTTGCTTCGAATTTCTTAGCTGTACAAGGCATAATTGAAACACTTACAATCTTCGAAGGATCGATGCCTTTTTTCTGAGCATAATATGTTTTAGCTAATGCACCAAACATTTGTTGTGGCGATTTACAAGTAGAAACATTTTCAAGATATTCGGGATACATATGCTCAATGAACTTAATCCATCCTGGAGAACAAGAAGTTGTCATAGGCAATTTTACCGATGTGTCTTTGTCAACCAATGCTTTTTTCAAGCGGGTTAACAGTTCGGTTCCTTCTTCCATAATGGTTAAATCGGCTGTAAAATCAGTATCAAGTACTGAGTCAAAACCTAAACGTCTTAAAGCTGCAGCCATTTTACCAGTAACAATTGTTCCTGGTTCCATACCAAGGTCTTCGCCAAGGGCTATTCGGGTAGCAGGAGCTGTTTGAACAATAACGTGTTTATCTTCGTCGTAAATAGCTTCCCAAACTTCGTCAAGGTAATTCTTTTCAATCAATGCACCTGTTGGGCAACGGTTTACACACTGTCCACAGTTTGTACACACAACATCATACATTGGATTTTCGAAGAAAGTAGAAATCTTCATATGGTCGCCTTTATAAGCAACACCCAATGCACTAACATGCTGTAATTCGTGGCAAGTTCTTACACACCTTTGGCAACGTATACACTTACTATCATCTTTAATAATTGAAGGAGATTGTTGATCGATAGTATAGTTTTTACCAGGAACCAAATCGATAAACATAGGTTCGGTAATTACCATTTCGCTGGCAAGTTCCTGTAATTCACATTTAGTGTTTTTATAACACTTTGTACAATCAGCATTATGCTCAGAAAGCAATAATTCGATAACATGCTTACGTGCATTACGAACTTTGTGAGTATTTGTATGAATAACCATTCCTTCTGAAGCCGGCATAGCACATGAAGCAACAAGATTGCGAGCGCCTTCTTGTTCAACAACACATACACGACAATTTCCGGCTACACATAAATCTTCGTGGTAACAAAGCGTAGGAATATGTATATTTAATTTACGTGCAGCATCAAGTACGGTTTTGCCTTCCTCAACACTAACATCGATTCCGTCTATTTTTAAATTTACTGTATTAGCCATGTTTTTTTCCTTAATTTAATTTTTACAATACCTATTGATTAGTAAATCATTTCTTCTTTAAAGTTATCAACGATAGAAGAGAATGAATTCGCTACAGACTGTCCCAGTCCACATTTAGCGGTAACCTTCATGGTTTCAGCCAATTTACGTAATGTATCAAGATATGCAGCAGATTTTTCACCTTTTTTCACTGCTTCGATACCAAGCTTAAGCTGCTGGCAACCAACACGACAAGGTGTACATTGGCCGCATGATTCTTCTTCGAAGAACTCAACGTAGTTTTTCAATACATTAAACATAGATCTGGAGCTATTAAAGATCATCATAGAACCTCCTGTTGGAACACCTTCGAAACCAATGATGGTATCTTTAAATTTCTTACGAGGTACACAGAATCCAGCTGCACCTCCTACTTGAACTGCCTTGGTATCACCATCGCCAAATTCTTCAACAAAATGTTCTAATGGCATACCCAGCTCAAGTTCGTAAATTCCTGGTATTGGAGTATCTCCTGATACAGAGAATACTTTAGAACCTCTTGAATCGGCTGTTCCCAGCTCCTGGAATTTTTTTGAACCAATACGGGTAATCATAAACGAATAAACCAATGTTTCAACGTTGTTAATTACTGTTGGTTTATTTCTAAATCCGGCAATGGTTGGATAAGGAGGTTTGTTTCGAGGCTCGCCACGTTTTCCTTCCATTGATTCAAAAAGGGCACTTTCTTCACCACAAATATAAGCACCTGAACCCATTAAAATATGGATATGAAAATCAAAATCCATCTCTTTAAGATATCCATGAAATTCGTTAAGTGCTTTATCTAATTCTTTACGTAAGAATTGATATTCGCCTCTTAAATATAAATATCCATGTTTAGCACCAATAACTTTGGCACAAATAGCCATTCCGCCAAATACTTTTAAAGGTACTCTTGATAGTATTTCACGGTCTTTAAAAGTTCCTGGTTCGCCTTCATCGGCATTACAAACAACATATTTTTCATCAGATTTCTCCTGTGCAGTGAATTTCCATTTAAGTCCGGTTGGAAATCCTGCTCCTCCTCTACCACGAAGGCCTGAATCAAGTATTTCTTGTAAGATTTCTTCGTTTGATCTTTTTAACCCATCAGCTAATACATCTTTATAAGTGCACTCTTCGCTGAATATCAGGTCTACTCTTTTTAGTTTTTTATCTGGCATAATTATTTTCTCCTTTAATTGATTAAAAACTACTTTTTCATATATTCACCAATGATCTCATTTACCTTTTCAGGTGTAAGTTCGGTGTATGATTCGTCATTAATTAGCATTGCAGGGCCTTTGTGGCACCAACCAAGACAATTTGTTTCTAAAAGAGTAAACTTGTTATCTTTAGTTGTTTCACCAACTTTAACTTTTAACAAATCTTCTAAAGTTTTTAAGATTTGTTTTTTCCCTTTCATGTCGCATGTAATTGTTCTGCATAAGCGAATTACATAATCTCCGCGAGGCTCTGTATCAAGGAACGAATAAAATGTTGCTGTTCCGTAAACAAGGGCAGCAGACATATCAAGCTCTCGTGCAACTTCTGTCATAGCAACATCTGAGACAAATCTCTCCTCAGTAATGATGCCTTGCAAAATAGGAAGCAAACTTTCTCTTGTTCTTCCGTGCTTGTCAGCTAATTGCTTAACTAATTCTTTAATTTCTGGCATGTTGATCTCGTTTAATTTAGTTATTGTTATTTCTTTAACAGTGTTAATTTAATAACACAAAAACTATTTTTAATCATTTGATTTTCTTGATTAAAGATAAAATTCATATATCCGCAAGAATATGATATTTATTATACTAAAACATGATAAAAGTCATGTATCGAATTTTGTAAAAAACACTATGTATTGAAATACAGGGACTTAAAAAATAATATGTTGTCCAACATAAGGAACTATTACAGACGATTCAATACGATGATTACAAAATTCTTTTATAATCCATGATTTTAATTCTGAAGGATTTAAAATTGGTTGCTGATAATATTTTTCATCTTCGGTTCCACTATAATGGACAAAAGCAATTTTTTCTGGGTTAACCTTTTTTACAAAGCTTATTATGTCAAAAATAAAATCTCTAATAGCTACCTTTTGATCAAAAAAATAATCGAAACAGTTGGCATAAGAAATTGGGGCAAAAGCTTTAATGTGAGGCGAAAGTATCGTTCCCAGGGATATTTGTTGAGTAAAATCGAATAAAAAATCCGATTCCTTGTTCTCTTTTTCTTTAACAATACTCCAATGATTACTTCCAGGATAGGGAAACCGGTTATTGGCATCAGTAACCAGAAGGTCTATATTGGATAAATCATTAAAATCGTTCTTTCGCAATAATGGACACAAAATATCACCAGTAATTAATATTTTTTTATTATTTGTTTCAAACAATAACATTGCTGCACCTTCGGCAGCTTGTCCATGATAAACCGGGTAAGCCGTTACCTGAACGCCGGAAACTTCTTTTACTACTGCAGATGTAAATGGCTTAAGCTCACAAAATTTAACCATTGTCTCCAGATGAGGAAATGCGGCCATTGTTTTTTTCCAGGCCAATATTGTTGCATAAACTGGATAAGGCTTTT
>JBKHIH010000142.1:0-3196 GCA_046538755.1 Thiohalospira sp. | reverse complement strand
GAATTCAAATCATCAATTCCAAACCCACACTCTTTTTTTAGCATTATGCACAACGGATACATGTATGAAACGTTGGGGATTGCGGGCTTCGTCACTGTCTGCCGACACAAAAGCTGATGCGGGCCAGAATGCCACACGTAAACACTTAAACCCCAATGTTTTATACATGATGTTGGTTGCTGTTTTTATTCTAATTTTATTTTTTGTATTCCTTTCTCAAAATTATCGTATTCAATTTTAATTATGAACTGAGCTTCATTATCCTCTTTTACAAAACTATATGAATCAGGAGTCTTGGTCGTATGGACAATCTCACACCAATCACAACTTGAGCTTAGCAACTCTTTGTAATACTTTTGGTAATCTTTAGTCAAAATACTTAAAATTAGATACTCGTTTGCCCCACCACAATTCATTCCCCGACAATTATAATATCCACAACACGGTTCCATCGTTCTTGTAATTAAAAATAGAGTGTCATTCCTTTCGATTTTATCTATTAATTCGTATGTACTCTGAAATGAATTTGTCTCAAAACCTAACAATTGAATTCGTTCTCCTTTATACAAAATGGATAAATTACCGAAATTAGTTGCACTAAAATTAATCTGAAACGGTAATTCCTTTTTAGTTTTCAAATTAATCCACGTTCCAATAAAACTTGATTTCGATAAAATTCCTTTGAATTCAGCTGTTCTATCAAAATTGTCATTAAGTTCATATACTACTAAAGAATCATTTTCACCAAAATCAAAAGTCCAATTAATTCTTTGTCCAATCATCGGTATACTGCCACCATTTTTCAAATATGTATACGTACCTATTATCTGGTCATAGTGCTTAATTATACATCTATCTGATGAATAGTCTGTTCTTGAAATTAAATCAAGTGTCATACTGATTTTTAAATCTTTACCGATTGTTCCTGTTCCTACTAATCTATTTGTACGACCGAAATTTTCAATATTCTGGGAACTTATGGTTTGAATAAGAAGAATCAATAATAGAAAAAGTAATCCTGAATGTCTTATCATGTTTGTAATGTGTTCGTTAAAATTGCAACCAACGATTGGCTAAAAATACAGTAGCCGCTTCCACTGTCGCACGATAAAAGTACAAAATTCTATATTTCTACGTACCTATCCACAGAGCCACGGCGGCTATTGGATTTATAGCGTGTTACCGCCTGTGCATTTTTGTTTCTTTGTCAATAAATTAAATAATTCTTCGTTAATATAGTAATTTCCAGTCCCTAATTTATCTTTTCGTAACATTTTGTCATCAGCCAATTTATTTAAATAATTCGCTGCTGTTAATCTTGATACTCCCAAATCATTAACAACAAATTCAATTTTTGTATAGGGATGCTTGAATAAATTATTCAACAAATCCTGGCTGTAAAATTTGTATTTATCCCGGAGCCTATGCTTATAATCAAGCATTAATTCCTTGATTTGAAGAATCAATTCTATCGTCTCTTTTGCTGTTTGTTCAACTCCCTTAATCATAAATAATAACCATTCCTCCCATAAATTCTCATCTCGGACTTTTTGCAAAAGCCTATAATAGTCTGGTTTGTGCTTAATTATATAATTACTTAAATAAAGTATCGGCAAAGATTGGAGTTTTTCCTGAATCAAGTAAAGAATATTTATTATTCTGCCAGTCCTTCCGTTGCCGTCATAAAATGGATGAATGCTCTCGAATTGAAAATGTATTATTGCCATTTTAATCAATGGATCACAATCTTGCATAACTGAATCATTAATGTACCGTTCCAAGTTGGTCATTAGACCCAGAATTTCTTCATGATCTTGAGGTGGCGTATAAATAGTTTTTCCAGTTGCTGCATTTTTCAAAGCTGTTCCTGGTAATTTTCTAAACCCAGCATTATTGTCCTCTAATACTTCTTGAATTTGTAAAATGATTTTATTTGTCAACAGACCAGTATTTGTTATTAGTTCAAAACCTTTTTTTAATGCTGAAATATAATTCTGGACTTCTTTAGCTTGAAGTGATTTAAAAGCATCAAGATTCAATTCCGATTTATATAAATCATCATGTGTTGTGATTATATTTTCAATAGCAGAACTATCTTTTGCTTCTTGCAATCCAAGTGTGTTAATCAGGATGTTTTGATTGGGAATAGTGGATGCAATTCCTTTCAATTCAGCCAACGCCGCATGTGCCGCAGGTAAAGCCTTTAATACCTTCTTGGTTTCTAAATCAATATTTAAAGGTAATTCTGATAATCCCCAAATTGTCATATGTAAAGAATAATTAAAAATCTATACAAAGATAATATCTTTTGTAAAGAAAAGAGAGAAATCTATACATTAATTTTTTATCTGCATAGAAAAATGTCAAATCTATGCACAAGGTTCTTTTTGCATTGGCGGTAAACGGTTTGCCACAAACAGTCGTGCCGCCCTACCTATCAACTTGCTGCGCCGCTTGTTTAAAGCTACAAAATTAAACTTTCACGTTAATTATCTACAAAACGGGCGGTATGCTGTTTTGTGGCGTGTTAGCAAACGTGGTTCTATTTCAGCCTTTCAAAATATTTATCCAATTCATCTTTCCTTATTATATCATTAATCTGAGCTGTATCAATACCATATGCTCCATTTTCATCTCTGAATATATTATAATCATCGCGATAATAATATTCAATATACGGGTCTTTATCAATTAATAATTTATACAGACTATCATTACCGGGTTTTATATAATATTCATTGTATTCTTCTTTTGTTAAAGAAAGATAACCGGTATTTACACCCATTGAACCATTCAAATAGTAACCTTGTATTAATTGTACCGGCCAGTTTGTGTTTATTGTCCCTGGTGCAGATGTTATTTTTGTTTTATCTTCTGAAAGTGCAACAGGTACATTGTTAGAATAATCATTTTTAGACTTATATATACATATAGATTCATCTTGGTCTTTAACCCTTTTTTCACAAGAAAAAGATAGATTTAAAACCAAAATAAAAAATAAAACAGTTATCACTTTATTATTTGTTTTCATAATTATTTGATTATTATTTTGTTAAAATATTTTTTGTTATTTGATATGATTGTAGTTATTAAAAATCCGCTTAAATCTTTATCTATTATAACTTTATGAATTTCAGAGTTTATATTATTTTTATTATAAATTACTTTTCCTAAGCTATTTGCTATAGAAATTGAG
>JBKHIH010000141.1:0-3206 GCA_046538755.1 Thiohalospira sp. | reverse complement strand
TTTAACGCTTCATTTCATAGATTTTCTTGACGGAATTTTCCGGAGGCGAAAATCTACCCATCACTTTTATATTAATTCTTCAAAGCCAATAATAAAATAGCGTTTTTTATTTCATTTAAATCTTACCCGGTTATTAGTGATTTTTTACCTTTAAAAACAAACACTTCATAAAATTGTGCCTTGGTAGCCTGGCGTGGTTTTTTGCTGACGACAACTGACGAATACCGCTTTACCTGCTCTGTGTGTGGGGTTTCTTCCTGGTGGTGGATTCTTTAAAAACCTTTTCCCGTATAGATTCAACAACAAATTTATTCAATGACATTTTATCCTCCATGGCCAATATTGCTGCCCTTTGGTGTAGTTCTGCCGATATTCTAACGTTAAAGCTGTCTTTAAACGGTTTTTCCGGGACAATTATTTAGAAGAAGTTTAATGAAAAGATTAAAACCTTACGTAAGAGTTCCGGAATGAGCCAGCAAGAGTTGGCTGATAAACTCCATATCTTCTGTTATGCACCTTTCAAAAATGGAAAACGGGCTGTTTAATCTGGTGTTATTTACTATTTTCTAATTTCATCATCAACTCAACCCGTTCTTTATCTTTAGGGCTTATTACAACATCTTCATTGGTAATTTCAAGTACCTTGTAGCTTTTAAGCAGTTGATTATACCATTCAAATTGCCCGAAAAATTCTTGTAAATCATCACTTTTAAATTGATATCCCTGACGGGCAAAAAATGCGTTACGAAGTAAGCGAAGCTTATCTTTATCTAATTTGCTTAGTTCGGTTTCCGAAGCATTGTAAAGTAATTCTTTAGTAAGAAATGTATTTGTAAATGGTTTTTGAGAATTTGAAAGATTTACCGTAATAAGATTATCACTAATTGCCCTATTATCCTTTGTTGTGAAAATTTTATTATTAAAATCAGGAAGTTCTTTTAAGCAATACTTAATATTTCCAGTTGCGTCATCTTTACATGTATTGAGTATCTTATATTTGCCGCCATGCCTAATCATTCGAGGATTAAAATGATCGCTTGTTATTTCATATGTTTTATTACTGGTATTATAGTAAACATTTTCTAAATTTCCTTCGATCGATATTCGGGTGTAAATAATCTCTGTATTTGGTATTGGTATCCAGCTTTCAACAGCTTCTTCAAGTAATAATTCGGGGTTGTTCCAATCTCCTATTTTAACCTTGTAAATATCTACTGGATAATGAGTATATTTAGGGTTTATATGATACGTGGAAAAATATAACCAATCATTAACTATAACAGGGAAGTTACCAATTAAAGGGATTCTAATTCTTGATTGAGATAATTCATCAAAAAGTAAATACTCTAGCTGTGCTGATTTCCCGTCTGTTGGTGAGATTACTAATTCATTATCTGAAGAGACTGCATAACTTCCATAAAAAACATCGTCATTAAACTCAAATTTACTTATTTCATCATTACAACGTACTGTCAATGTTTGTCCACTATAAAAACTATCATATCCAATACAATTATCTTGTATAAATAGTGCATCACCAACTGCCTTTCTATCTATTTCTTTGTAAAGAACAAAAGATAAAAATCCATCATGTGCTTCTGCAAAATACAAACTTCCTGGCCTTTCATCTACTGAATAATCATGTTTGCTTAAAGGGTTGCAAATAAAAACTGGTTTGTTATCCTTATAACCAATAAAAGAAAAAGCATGATAATTATAATTAACTATTTCTTGTGCTTGCACACAAACTGTAATTAAACTAAAAATGATAATGAATTGGTTTTTCATTTTATCTAATTTTCCTTGTGCTTGTGCCATTTAACATCCTTTAAAGTTTTTGTACTCCAAACAAGTCGCCTTACTTTTTTAAAGTTACTTCCACACTCAAGCGCTACGGGAACAGAAACCATTACACCATTAATTTTCACTTTCTTATTCTTTCCTATTTCACTTGTCGTCATATCCATACTCTCTGGCATTAACATACAAAATCCACCCATCACTTTTATATTTATTCTTCAAAGCCAATAATAAAATAGCGTTTTTTATTTCATTTAAAATTTACCCGGTTAGTAGTGATTTTTTACCTTTAAAAACAAACACTTTATAAAATTGTGCCTTGGTAGCCTGGCGTGGTTTTTTGCTGACGACAACTGACGAATACCGCTTTACCTGCTCTGTGTGTGGGGTTTCTTCCTGGTGGTGGATTCTTTAAAAACCTTTTCCCGTATAGATTCAACAACAAATTTATTCAATGAAATTTTATCCTCCATGGCCAATAATGCTGCCCTTTGGTGTAGTTCTGCCGATATTCTAACGTTAAAGCTGCCTTTAAACGGTTTTTCCGGGACAATTCCTTCATTTTTGCAGTCGGTTAAATATGTGTCGACAGCTTCCTTAAAATCATTTTCAAGTTCCTTTCCCGTCTTGCCTTCATAGGATATAAGCCCATTAATGCCAAGAACTTTACCGTAAAGCAAATCATCTTCTTTGCTATATTCGATACTGCCTGTGTAGCCTTTATATTCTAAATGTTTCATAATCCTAATACTTCTTTAATTTGTTTCAACTGATACTTTTTCATAATCCCCGAGGGATGTGGCTTGTGCAAAATTATCGGAACACATTCCGGATTCATAAATTTTACCCTTGAACCGGAAGTCTTTCCTTTCTTTACTTCTTTAAAGCCAAAATACCCCAGGAGTTTAACCATTTCATCATAATGGAAATCAGAGGGCATGGTTAAAAACCGGGCTATTAGTTTCTCTTTTTTACTCATACGCAAATGTAACTATATTTAGTTGCAAAATCTATACCTTTTTTATTTTAATAGTTAAACTTCGACAGAGGCTTCGTTTCCCAAAGGATGATATTTCTCCAACTTCTTCTGTAAATTCTCTAAATTATCCGTCCTGTACCTTTCTGTTGCGCTTACATATTTATGCAGGCCATGTACTTTACTTCTCTAATTGAAATGCTTAAGCCAGGAAAGTGTGATAAGGTGATGAAGCGATAATGCGATGAGCGTGATTGCGTATTCAATGGTATCCGATTAAAAATCGGATTGTTTATTTTGCCCTCATGCCGGGCGGGCATTTACTTTTTTCCTTCAGGTGAAAAAAGTAAACCAAAAAACCCGTCGCTGCCGGATAATTTCCTAAAAATCTATTGCATTCCGCTAAAACCAAAGAACTCGTCCTTTTAGT
>JBKHIH010000140.1:0-3265 GCA_046538755.1 Thiohalospira sp. | reverse complement strand
GCGATAGATGTTGATTTGGGAAAATGATTTAAAATTTATTTGCCCGCGGATTTAACCTGAATAATTCATAAAAAAAGAGAATAAGTCCTAGCTTTTACAATCTAATTCATTAAATTACAGTTAGTTAAAAACAATTTAAGGAAGATTCAAAGTATGAACTTATTCTCGAAAAAAGATAACGAAAAAAATACAATAAATCCACAAGAACCTACATACGAATTGCTTCAGGTAAACAATAAAAAAATTGAACTACAACAAACTGCTGAAAAAACAAGCAGTGATGGCGGACTTTTATTATTAAAAGAAGTTGAAGAACAAATCAAATTAATTAAAGATTTGACCAATTGTATAAAAGACAAGCGAAACCAGAAATATATCAAACACGAATTATATTCATTATTGAACCAAAGAATATTCCAAATAGCCGCCGGTTACGAAGATACCAATGATTGCGATTCATTAAATACAGATTCAATATTTAAATTATGTGCCGGTAAATTACCATCTGAGAGTTCATTATCATCTCAACCCACCATGTGCCGATTCGAAAATTCTGTAACCAATAGCGATCTTTATCGGATGGCAGCGTGTTTTGCAAATAAATTTATAGCCTCCTATGAAACAGAACCTGCTGTAATTATATTAGATTGTGATGATACTAATAACAACGCCTATGGTAACCAGCAACTTTCAATTTTCAATAACTATTACAATGAATCCTGTTTTATGCCACTTCATGTCTATGAAGGACTTTCAGGGAAATTAATTACAACAATCTTAAAGCCTGGCAGACGGTCAAAAAGTGTGAATATTTTTTCAATTTTAAAGCGTATCATCCATTTTATCAGGAAATCCTGGAAAAATACATTGATATTACTGCGGGGTGACAGTCATTTTTGTTCTTCTGATTTTATAAATTGGAAAGAAAATCAGGAAAAGATTGGATATATCACCGGTCTTTCTGGGAATCCTATTCTCAGAAAATTGTCTGAAACAACAATCCAGAGTGCTGAAAATAAATATAAAAAAAATCAAATGCCCGTCAAAATGTACCATACTTTTGAATACAAAGCTAATTCATGGCAGGAAAGCCAAAGAGTAATTGTCAAAGTAGAAGTCAATTATCGAGGCACAAATATCAGGTATATTGTTACAGATCAACGACAATTCAGAACAAAGAAACTTTATGAGACAGGTTATTGCAAACGAGGAAAGATGGAATTGTATATTAAAGAGCATAAAACTTATTTGAAGTCAGACCGCACCTCCTGCAACAGTTTTAAGGCAAACCAATTCAGGCTATTTTTACATTCTGCTGCTTATGTATTGATTCATTCTCTTCAACAGAATATATTTTATGGAACAAAGTTTTATAAGGCAACAAAGAGAACAATTCAGTTGAAAATCATAAAAACTGCCGCTCATGTCAAAGAATTGAAAACAAAAATCAAGATAATATTTCCAAGTGCCAATCCACAGAAGAACCTGCTGGCGAATAGTTTTAACATTTTTGAAGTATTAAGAAATTAAAAAAAACACCAATCCGCCTTAAATTATTTTAGTTTTCTCAATTCAATGCAAAAGAGTTGGACAGGAGTGTTAAATTTGTTGATTTACCCTCATGAATCTTGAAAAATTTAACGAATGCAGACTATGGCTGAAACTTTTTGTACAATTCCTTCAAGTTTTTTGGCATAACCGGCTGTTCTTGTTTTAATATTCCATCAATATTTAAATTAATTCTACTAAACTTGTAGTTTATGAATTATGCAGGTTAAACTAAACAAAAAATCAAATATTAAATTATCAGTATTTGATATCAGTGGTTCTTTGGTTGAAGTAATTGAGGACAAATTATTAAATCAAGGTACTTATAAATATACTTTCAATGCAACTAGATTAACTTCTGGTGTTTATTTTTATCGATTGGATTATGGAGATAACAAAATAATAAAGAAAATGACATACCTGAAGTAGAAATTTGAGATATTAAACTATTAAATAAATGATAAATAAAAACAATAAAATTGGGTATAACATTTGTCTACGAACCCTGACAGCGGCTTTGTTTTGGAAAGTTTGGTGCTGTGAATAGACATTTTGAATGAATGACTGCCGTGAATTTGCTTCGGAGTCAGGGTCGCTCAGCACCTTTTACGTAGATAAGGAATAGATATGCAAAAACTAACGATTACTTTATTATTAATAAGTTTAGTGGTTACAAATTGTAACAAAAAAAATGTGCTCAATTCATCTGAGTTTGAAACATATAAAATATTGTATAATTCCAATAACAATATTCATATAATGGACGAAGATGGAAGTAATCAAATAAAATTAACAGATTACTCTTACGACAACATTTACAAAGGTGCATATGTAGAAGATATTTATTCAAAAAATCAAAAAATATTATTTACTCAATTTATTCATGATTCAACAACACATAAAACACGTTATATAAATTTTACTATGGATATTCATGGAAAAAATATAAAATCTTTAAATAATTCGGTATATAGACCATTCCATCCTAAATTTTCACTTGATGGATTATTTATTGTTTTTAAGGGCACAGAAAATGTAGATGATTTATATATTATGAAAAGTGATGGTTCAAATATAAAGAATATAACAAATGATAATGTAAATGATGGATTTCCACATTTTAGTTCTAATTCTGAAGAGATAATTTATTTATCAGAAAATGATATTTATACAATAAATTTTGACGGATCAAACAAAGCAAAATTAAATACTACAGATAATGTATATGGATCAAATTTTTGCGTTTCAAAAGATGGATCAAAAATAGTTTATATATCATCTTCTAAAATCTATATGATAAATTCTAATAGCAGGGACAATGAGATGCTTATTGAAGCAGGAGTATGCTATAAACCAATGATTTCAAATGATAATTCGAAAATTGCATTTGTTTCTTGGATGGAAGATGGATACGAAAATGGATACAATATAAAAATTTTTGATATTGAAACTCGAAATGATGTAATTGTCGCAAATACATTAAGACCAGCAAATGACTATTGGAGACCTAATATCTTATTTACTCCTGATGATGAAAGTATCATATTTACTAGATATCATAATGATAATCTAGAAATTTTTATGGTCGATATTGACGGTAGTAATTTACATAATCTAACAAATAGTCCAGATGATGAGATTTTAGGTCAAATATATATTGAAAATTAAGCGTGTAACCATTGTCTGCAACGAACATCTTTAGCCAGCGACGGTGTTA
>JBKHIH010000089.1:0-14471 GCA_046538755.1 Thiohalospira sp. | reverse complement strand
ATGTTTGTTTAACTATCTATAAAAAAGTCCGATTAATAGGGGGCTAAACCAATTGTTCTGTTTTCCCCAACTTATAACATCTAAACTTCCACAAGCCCAACATCGCTTTTTTTAGACATTTTTAGACAAAGAAAAAAGTTTTATGAAACCATTTTCATAAAACTTTTATCAAATTTAGTTATAGTCTATATTTTAGAAGATTTTACCAACTATTTTTCAGTATTATGCCTAATTTAATCTTCATCATAACCTTCATCTTTAATATTGGTCGCTTCGTCGAAATTATCGCTTAAATACTCTTCTGAATCTTCATCCTCATCGTCTGTATCTTTTAAATCTTCTGCGAAATCATCTCTTAGCTTTCCGGCATCATCGTAATCCTCATCTTCTTTAATAATCTGCCGGGCTTCATGTTCTGTCATTCGAACCAGATAATAAATTTCTTCTGTTTCAAAGGGTAATGCTGAAACGTATTTGCCTTCCTTATTTGTAAATGTAATCAGGTTATCTTCGTAACCATCAGGATATTGTACTTTAATGCTGTTGATGGTTTCTAATGGAAGTTTTTCGTAATCTATAACAATTCTTTTCTTTGCCACTTGACTAATAATTTTATAAAGTTTAACGTCCGAAATATATTCAAAAAAAAAATCAAACCTAATGAAAGGATGCTATTTTTTATTTTTTTTAAAAATTTATAATCTTTTGATTTGTAATCTTTTGACGCTTTTAAAAGTAAATTGTTTATAAATTTATATCCATTTATGCTTTTTTAGGTTCTAATTTAATGCAAATTATTTAAATAAAAATTTCACCTTTCATAAAAATTTTCGCCGTTCCTGCAATTTTAACTCTTTCGCCAAGATATTCACAAGTTAAGAATCCTTTTCTTTCTGAAAGCTGAATAGCTTCCAGTTTATTTTTATTGAGTTTCTTTGCCCAGTAAGGAATAAGCGTGGTATGAGCAGAGCCTGTAACAGGGTCTTCGTTAATACCAGCACGCGGTGCAAAAAATCGAGATACAAAATCGCACTGAACGCCTTGGGCAGAGATGATAATGCCGAATGTTTCAACTTTTTCTATTAATCCGAAGTTGGGTTTTATGTTTTCAATTTCCTGTTGATTTTTATAGATAACCAAAAGGTCTCTCGATTGTAATACTTCAACGGGTTTTGCTCCCAAGCCATCAATTAAATGATCCGGAGCCGGTATTTTTTTTCCTTCATTCGACGGAAAATCCATAATCAGCAGTTCTTTGTCTTTCTCGATCAATAAATCGCCGCTAAGTTTAGATCTAAAACGGATAACGGGTTTTTTGTATTTTAACTGGTTATAAATTACCCATGCTGTTGCCAGGGTGGGGTGTCCTGCGAGATTAATTTCTACTTTTGGTGTAAACCAGCGGATTTCGAAATAGTCTTCTTTAGGAACAAAAAATGCAGTTTCGGAAAGATTGTTTTCCATGGCAATTTTTTGCATGGTATCTTTATCGATCCATTCGGTAAGCGGGCAAACAGCAGCCGGATTTCCGCCAAAAACCTCGTTAGTAAATGCATCTACCTGGTAAATCGGGATTTTCATCGTTATAATTATTTTAGGATAAAGTTAGGGATAAATATCTTTTTGAGACAATAAAATTAGGATGATTTTTTTATTCTAAATTTATTATAATTAAAAAAGCTATTTTTGAGTTGATGGATGTAAAAAATAACTAATTTATAAAGCCAGATGCCTCAAATATTAATAGTAAATTTTTTAATAAAGTATTATTTAAATTCAGCCAGGGCAGATGAAAAGTAATTGAATAATAAACATTTTTAAAAATAAACTAAAACTGTATAAAAACGTTAAATTTGTAGAAATGAAAAACATTAAGACAATGAAAGGAATACACTTTGTAACTAACGAGAAGAATGAACGAATAGCAGTTCAAATTGATCTTGAGAAGTATCGTAAAATTTGGGAAGATTTTTATGATGTATTAATAGCAGAATCCAGAAAAGATGATGAGACAATAAGCCTGGACGAATTAAAAGATGAATTAAAAAACGAAGATAAATTTTAATGTACAAAGTCCAGTTTAGTAAACAAGCAGGAAAAGATCTTCGCAACTTTCCAAAGACAGTTATCAAAAGAGTAATTATAGCATCTGAAGGTTTAGGAACAAATCCACAACCGAAAGGATGTAAAAAACTGCGTGGAACGAAAGAAAACTTATATCGAATTCGTGTAGGAGATTACCGCATAATTTATGTTATTGAAGAATCCATCCGAATAGTAACTGTTAGAAATGTAAGGCACCGAAAAGATATTTATAAGCTGTAAGCCGTTTAAAACCAGCTGCTATACTCTTTAAAATCAATAAAAACTTCGCTGGTTTGGTTTTCTTTTACAATAAATTTCCCTGCAATAGATTTTCCCGGCTTTCCATTAAAAGAGTAAATTTTTATTTCGTAATCATGAACTCCCACTTCCATTTTTTTACGGTAATTATCCAGTGAAATTGCAGCTTGTTGATTTTCAAAAGTATGTTTTGGGCGCGGGTCTATTTTGGTGCCATTTATATAAATATCAACAGCAAAAGTGCTGTTCAAAATATATTGATTGGAATCGAAAATTACTTCACCAATTTTTTGTCCGGGTTTTTGTTCAGTCCGGCAGCTTAATAATGTGGCTAAAAGAATGATTCCGATAAATTTTTCGGGTTTCATCATTTTAAATAATTGTTTTATATTTTCAAGATGTTTAAATTCGGGAAAAAGTTGCTTTAAACTTTTTGTTTTTAATTAACATTGAATAAACACTCAGCTTATTATGACAAAATTTAAGGATAAAACTGTACTTATTACCGGAGGTGCTGCAGGTATAGGTAAAATAATGGCTCAAAAAATTTTAACCCTGGGAGCGGCAAAAATGATTGTCTGGGATATCAACCAGGAAAATCTGGAGGAAACTACAAATGAAATTAAAGCATTGGGATATACAATTTTTCCATATCGGGTTGATGTAGCCAATATCGAGCAGGTAAAACAAACCGCACAAGAAATTAAAGATAAAGTGGGTATGGTTGATATTTTAATTAATAATGCCGGAGTGGTTGTGGGAAAATTTTTTCACGAACACTCGCATCAGGATATTGATTTTACCATGAACATCAACACCTCTGCATTAATGCATGTTACGCTTGAATTTATTGATGGTATGATGAAAAAAGGAGAGGGGCATATTGTAAATATTGCATCGGCAGCCGGCATGGTTGCCAATCCGAAAATGTCGGTTTATTGTGCCAGCAAATGGGCAGCTATAGGCTGGTCCGATTCGTTGCGGCTTGAAATGGAGCGTAAACACAAAAAAATTAAAGTAACTACAGTTACACCTTATTACATTAGTACAGGGATGTTTGCAGGGGTGAAATCCAGGATAATTCCTATAGTTACTCCTGAAAAGGCCGCCCAGAAGATAGTTCGAGGAATAATGGGAAATAAAATTTTTGTGCGTATGCCTCGTATCATTTATTTGTTGCCATTGATAAAAGGTATTTTGCCCGCCCGCTGGTTCGACTTGATTGTAGGTAAAGGATTTGGTGTTTATAAATCAATGGATGAATTTAAAGGACATAAAAACAGTTAGCTATGAAAGCATCAGAAATAATAAAATTGCAAAAAAGTTTTTTTCTTTCTCATCAAACAAAATCAATTCTTTTCAGGAAAGAGCAATTAAAAAAGTTTAAAAAGGTTTTAAAAGAGAACGAATCTTTACTTTACGAAGCTATTGATAAAGATTTTGGGAAATCGGTATATGAAACATACGAAACAGAACTTTCCATTATTTATCATGAAATTAATCTGGCAATAAAAAAAGTAAAAAATTGGAGTATGCCAAGGCGGGTTTCTACCAATCTGGCAAATTTCCCTGGCAAAAGCCGTATTATCCCTGAACCTTACGGGAATACATTGGTTATCGGGGCATGGAATTATCCATATCAACTGGCTTTAGTTCCTGCTGTTTCGTCTATAGCTGCAGGGAATACTGTTATCATAAAACCCAGCGAACTGGCACCTCATACTTCAGCTATAATGGCTAAAGTTATCAACGAAAATTTCGATACTGAATTTTTATATGTAAAAGAGGGAGGAGGAACCGAAACAACAGAACTGCTGGAGCAAAAGTTCGATAAAATATTTTTTACCGGCAGTACGCGGGTTGGAAAAATTGTTTATCAGGCTGCAGCCAAAAATTTAACGCCTGTAACGCTTGAGCTTGGCGGAAAAAGCCCTACATTCGTGTTTCCTGATACTAATTTAAAAATGGCCGCCAAACGAATTGCATGGGGGAAATTTTTAAATGCCGGACAAACCTGTGTGGCTCCCGATTATGTGCTTGTACATAAAGATGTTAAAGAAAAGTTTTTGAATGAATTAAAAAATCAGGTAATTAAAATTCAGTGCGAAAATCCCAAAGGCAGCGAAACTTATGTCAGAATCATTAATAAACCCAATTTTGAAAGATTAACCTGGTTAATCGAAAAAGATAAAATTTTTTATGGAGGCGATACCGATGAAAAAGATTTGTATATCAGCCCCACAATTCTTCACAATGTTACTTTCGAAGATAAAGTGATGGAAGATGAAATTTTCGGGCCAATCCTTCCTGTCATCGAATTCAATAATGTTGATGAGGCTATTGCTCAGGTTAGGAAACTAACTAATCCATTATCGCTTTATTTATTTACCAATAAAACGAAAATTAGAAAGAAGATATTAAAAGAAATTTCGTTTGGAGGCGGTTGTGTAAACGATACGATTATGCATCTTTCCAATCCTAAACTTCCTTTTGGTGGTGTTGAATATAGCGGAATGGGTGATTATCATGGTAAAGCCGGATTTAATGCTTTTAGTCATCATAAAAGTATTTTGTATAAAGGGCTTTGGTTTGAGCCATTTTTAAAATACAAGCCTTACTCGAAATTTAAAATGAAGTTGTTGCGTTGGGTTATTGAATAATATTTTTGCCCTGGAAAAGGAACACAGGTTCAATTAATTGAATGGACTGCTTTGTCTTGATTATCACAAAGATTTTAATGTAAATTATGCGTTTTAGCGTGTTCGCGCTTTAGCGGTAAAAAACAATAAATCTTCTTTACTTTCCTTTCCTCCTTATTAATACAATATCGTATTTATCTTCAATATACTGGAAAAAATAATAAAGTTTAAAATTCAGGTCAATACCATAATCAATCGTTGGATCATAATCGATTTGGGTTTCATAAAGATCTCCGTATTTAAAAGGGTTTTGGTGTCTTCTGTTCCATTCACTACAATACTGGATGTTCCAGTTCCTATAATACTCATTTGAATAGAATTCTTTAGAGTGCGGTATCTTTGCAAGGTAGCTTTCGAACCCTGAATCAAAAACCAACAATTCATATTCTACACTGTCTTCAGAATTAATTTCAATCCTGGTAGAATCTTTTATATTTTCCTGGGCAAAAACATTACCCATTGAAAAATAAGCGGTTGTAAAAACTATTAAAACGAATAATGTTTTCATGGGTTTATTTTTTAAATTGTTTTAAGGCAACATGTACCGATAACTACCGGTACGCATAAGTAAAATAATCATTCTGTTTGGTAAGTAAATGTTTATTTTATTTATGCTTATTTCATAACATAGGGTTTTTAAATTTCAGAACGATATAATATACAATAAAAAATAAGAGAAGTCAAGAATTCTGTAAAATTAGAGGGATATTCAAATCGGATAAATTAAATATTTGAAAAAAGCAAAAAACCCTGCCATAATTGGTTATGACAGGGTTTGGCCGTTATATTGAAACCTTGTTTTTATTCAAAGATATTCTTCATTTTTTCGAAAAAAGTTTGGTCGTTGGCATTAGGATTGGGTTTAAAGTTTTCAGAATTACCTAATTGTTCAACCATTTTTTGTTCATCTTTCGATAGGTTTTTGGGAATCCAAACATTGATGTTTACCAGTAAATCTCCCTTTCCATAACCATTTACTTCGGGTAAGCCTTTACCACGTAGCCTTAATATTTTTCCAGGCTGTGTACCGGCATCAATTTTAATTTTTACTTTTCCGTCAACTGTTGGTATTTGAACAGTATCACCTAACGAGGCTTGTGCAAAGTTAAGATAAAGGCCGTAAATTAAATCATGTCCGTCGCGTATAAGTTCGGGGTGTTTTTCTTCCTGGATAAGTACAATCAGATCTCCATTAACACCACCTCGCCTGGCAGCATTTCCTTTTCCGCTTACGTTTAGTTGCATTCCTTCACCAACACCAGCAGGTATATCAATAGAAATTACCTCCGTTCCTTTAACAATTCCTTCGCCATGACATTTTGTACATTTGCTGGTAATAACTTTTCCTTCGCCCCCGCAAACATGGCAAGTAGAAGTTGTTTGCATTTGTCCTAAAAAGGTATTGGTAACTTTGGTTACCTGTCCTGTACCCCTACATGTAGAGCAGGTGCTGTAAGATGATGAGTCTTTGGCGCCATTTCCGCCACAAGCATCACAGGCAACATATTTATTTACTTTTAATTTTTTAGTAACTCCATGGGCGATATCTTTTAGCGAAAGAGTAACTTTTACTCTTAAATTAGATCCTTTGCTTACTCTCCTCGATCGTTGGCGTGAACCTCCAAATCCGCTAAATCCGCTAAAGCCTCCAAACGATCCGCCAAAAGCGCTTCCAAAAATATCGCCAAAGTTTTCAAAGATATCTTCCATGGTCATTCCGCCACCACCGAATCCGTTACCGGCAGCTCCTCCGACACCGGCATGTCCAAAACGATCATAACGGCTCCGTTTATCAGGATCTCTTAATACTTCGTAAGCTTCTGCTGCTTCTTTAAATTTGTTTTCTGCTTCTTTATCTCCTGGATTTTTATCTGGGTGATATTTTAACGCTTGTTTTCTGTATGCTTTTTTTATCTCATCCTGACTTGCACTCTTCGAAATCCCTAAAATCTCGTAATAATCTCGTTTTGTAGACATGTTTTCTTGTTTTCAAAATTCTTATTCACCTATTACTACTTTGGCGAAGCGGATAACTTTATCATTTAACAAATACCCTTTTTCAATTACATCAACAACTTTTCCTTTAAGCTCTTCGTTTGGTGCCGGTATTTTTGTTACAGCTTCGTGCAGATCAGTATTAAAATCTTTCTCTTTGGCTTCAATTTCTTTAACTCCACGTTGTTTCAGAAACTCTTTAAACTTATTGTAGATTAAAAGCACACCTTCTTTAATAGCATCTACTTCTTTAGCTTTATCAATGGAAGCAAGCCCTCGTTCAAAATCATCCATCACAGGAAGTATATTTACCAGTATATCTTCACCTGCTGATTTGCTTAAATCCATTTTTTCTTTTAATGTCCTTCGCCTGTAATTATCATATTCTGCAGCAAGGCGTAGATATTTGTCGTTTAATTCTTCCAGTTTTTCTTTGTCTGATTTTTCTTTTTTAGATGATTCTTTTTTTTCAGGTTCACCTTTTTTATCTTGTTTCTGCTCAACGTTTTCTTTTATTTCTTGTTTTTCCTTTTGTTGATTATTTGTTTCTTTTTCAGGTTTTGTTTTTTTCTTTTGTTCAGTTTTTATTTCTTGTTGAGCTTGTTGCATATTTTTTTCGTTCTCCTTTTTATCTTTTTTTATCTTTTTTCCCATCGTTGTATAATTTATACTTTAATTAAGATTCATCAATATTTAACAAACATTTTGCCAAAATTAATTTTTACGCCAATTTGACACATCTAAAAAAGATGCAAATGAAAAAATGGCAAATGATTTTTTGTGCTTTTAGTGAAAATTATCAGTTATCAATCAACCCTTTTAATATTAGCACCTATAGCGTTAAGCCGGGTATCAATATTTTGATAACCTCTGTCAATTTGCTCGATATTATGAATGGTGCTTACACCATCGGCCGACATAGCAGCTATTAACAAAGCAACTCCTGCACGAATGTCCGGTGATGTCATATCGGTTGCCCTGAGTTGAATTTTATTGTCAAGGCCTATAACTGTAGCCCTGTGCGGGTCACAAAGAATGATTTGGGCACCCATATCAATTAATTTATCGACAAAGAACAGACGGCTTTCGAACATTTTTTGATGGATTAAAACACTGCCTTTTGCCTGGGTTGCTGTAACGAGCATAACACTTAGCAGGTCGGGTGTAAGTCCCGGCCAGGGTGCATCAGCAATGGTCATAATTGATCCATCGATAAATGTTTCTATTTGATAGTGGCGATGTTCGGGGATATAAATATCGTCATTTGATTTCTCAAGTTGGATTCCTAACCTGCGAAAAGCTGTAGGTATGATTCCAAGATTTTCGAACGATACATTTTTTATAGTTATTTCAGAGCCTGTCATTGCAGCTAATCCAATAAAACTGCCAATTTCGATCATGTCGGGCAAAATAGTATGCTCGCAGCCTTTTAATTCTTTTACTCCATCGATAGTAAGTAAATTAGATCCTATGCCCGATATTCTGGCCCCCATGCTTACCAACATTTTACATAGCTGTTGAATGTAAGGTTCGCATGCTGCATTATAAATTACCGTTTGTCCTTTGGCCAAAACAGCAGTCATTATAATATTTGCTGTTCCGGTTACTGAAGCCTCTTCGAGCAACATTTTGGCCCCGTGTAAATTTTTACCTTTTACTTTATACGAGTTGTCTTTGTGGCTAAATTCAAATTTTGCACCCAATTTTTCAAATCCAATAAAATGAATATCTACTCTTCGCCGTCCAATTTTATCTCCTCCGGGTTTAGGAATATATCCTTTACCAAATCGTGCAAGCAAAGGCCCTATCATCATAATCGATCCTCGAAGTGTAGTCGATTTCTCTCTATATTCTTCGGTTAGCAAATAATCGAAATCAATTTCTTTTGCAGTAAAAGCATATGACGAATCGTTTATTTTTTCAACCTTAACGCCAATCGATTCGATTAAATCGATGAGTTTATTTACATCACGTATATTGGGTATATTGTGAATGGTAACCTTTTCAGGAGTTAACATTACTGCGCTAATTATTTGCAGGGCTTCGTTTTTTGCTCCTTGTGGAGTTATTTCGCCTTTTAGCTTTTTTCCTCCTTTAATAACAAATGAACTCATAAATTGATGTTTATTTGGGAAGATAATTTATTTTTTTCGTTGGCTTCTGCGTCGTTTGCTTTTGGCTAAAATATCTTTTGTTTCTGCTAGTCTTGTATCTTGTGCATTGAGGTCAATTTTACCATCCGACATTTCTTTTAAATCTGAAAAAATATGTTCATCAGAAACAGCTTCTTTATTCCATGTTAAGTAGCTTTTTTTCATGTGGTTGGCAATTAATTGTATAAGAATATCTTTTAATTCTCCTTCTTCCATTTCTATGGCATATTGGATCATCTTTTCGATGGTTTTACCATAATGTTTAAACCTGGCATTTTTATTATTATAAGGTACTGGTTCTGGTTTTGCAGTTAAAGTTTCAATCTTTGGTGTTTCGTAAGGGGAGTCAATGTCAAGCTTAAATTCTGACATGATGGCTAAGTGATCCCATAATTTATGTTTAAAATCGGCAATATCTCTTAAGTGCGGGTTCATATTGCCCATAATATTAATAATAGTTTGAGCCATTTTGTTCCTTTTCTCTTTGTCGGGCTCTTCTATAGTGAGCTCAATCATTTTTTGGATATTCCTTCCATATTCGGGTAAAACCATCTTTTTTCTACTTGTATTATATTCCATAACTGAATTTATTTTTTGCAAAAATAATCTATTTTGATTTAGCATTCAAAGTTTTAAGCCTATAATTAATAAAAGTCTGTTCTTGCTAGATTTGAAAGGATTAACGGAAGCAACAATAAAAGATTAACAATTTTTACAAGGCTTAATATTTTACTCTCCAAAGTAATATCTTAAGCCCAACAAACTTCTAAGGGTGTAAGGTTGTTCTTCTAAATATAGTTCAGGAGCTAACTCAAAATTAACAGACAGCTTTTTAAATTTTTGGATTGGATAAATCTCAAAAACTACCGGAAATGTAACAACATTTCCATCTCCGCCATCTGTAAATGGGTCCGTTTTAAAACCAATACCTACAGAAAATCTATGATATTCCCGGGGTTTAAAATGATAAAAAGCATCCAGCTCCAATTGGATATCTCTCATTTTTTTGTTTGTAAAAGTTTTTAATTCTCCTCCAATAGCTGACTGATTAAATGAAAAGGGAGAATAACTAAAACTAATTACATCAGGATAATAATGGGCTATTCCTACTTGTGAGAATGTTTTTGCACTAAAAAATAATAATAAAATTACAAAACTTGATTTAAAAGCAGTTTTCATGGTTAAAAGGTTTTAATAATTAAAGTGTTTGTGTATAAATTTAATTATATCACTCAATAATTTTAAGTTTAGCAAATTTTAATAAAAGCTGTTTTTCGCCCACTACCTCAAACAAAACTTTTGCTTTTTTATTTGGCTCGGTACCTTCAATTTTAATTATTTCGCCTAACCCAAATTTGCTGTGGCGAACAATCATCCCTTCCTTAATTAAATCAGGACTATCGGGAGTAAAATTTTGTGTTGAATTATAAGCCGCCTTTTTTCCTGCTTCGCTTATTTTTATCAGTTTTTTACTGGCTTGAGGCACTGTAGCATTTATTCCGGGTTTCTCGCCTGCCAGACGAGCAGGCTTTTTCTCAAACCTTGGTTTGGATGAATTTTCAAAAATATCATCGTATCCAGTAAAAGAAGGTTGCGGTGCTTCATAAAACGATTCGGGTAAATCCAGGTATTTTTCATCTACTTCTTTAATAAAGCGGCTGGGGCGGCAAGAAGTAGGAGTTCCCCATTTGTACCTTTCGCGTGCAAATGATATTACGGCAGATTCTTCAGCTCTGGTTAAAGCTACATAAAATAACCTGCGCTCTTCTTCTAGTTCTTTTTGTGTGCCCGATGACATGGGCGAGGGAAACAAGTCTTCTTCTAATCCTGCCAAAAAAACATGTTTAAATTCCAGGCCTTTAGCCGAATGTATTGTCATGATGGTAACCTTATTAAAATCCTCTTCTTTCTCATTATCCTGGTTGGTTAATAATGCAACATTTTCCATAAATTTATCCAACGAAGGGAAAAAATCTGGATCATCATTGTAATCAACAAATTCTTTGATTCCGTTTAAAAGTTCTTCGAGGTTTTCTAACCGGGTTTGCTCTTCGTGCGACTGAGGATTTTTAAACTCTTTCATGATACCTGATTCATTGGCAATTTCTGTAGCAGCATCGAAAGCATCGTAGCTTTTTATATTTTCCGAAAAATTGTTTATTAATGTTCTGAACTGTATCAACTTGTTTTTGGTGCCTGCATTTAATCCGGATTGTACTTTTTCAATTTGGGATAATACATCCCATAAATTTAATTCATTTTGTTTTGCAAAATGATCGATTTTAGAGATTGTTGTTTGTCCAATTCCACGGGTTGGGTAATTGATAATACGTAATAGGGCTTCATCATCTTTTTTGTTAATAGCCACTCGAAAATAAGCCAGCAGGTCTTTTATCTCTTTGCGCTGATAGAAAGAGATGCTTCCGTAAACTTTGTATGGGATATTAAATTTCCTGAAAGCTTCTTCAAAACTTCTTGATTGAGCATTTGTTCTGTAAAGTACTGCAAAATCTTTATAATCGTAATTTCGCTCAGCAGAAACATCTTCAATAATACGGGCTATTCTGTATGCTTCGTCTTTATCTGTTTTTGTTTCTATTACCTTAATTTTTTCTCCGGTTTCGTTTTTAGAGTAAACTTTTTTAGGAATTTGTTCTTTGTTTTTTTTAATCAGGCTGTTTGCCGCTTCAACAATTATTTTTGTTGAACGATAATTTTGTTCCAGTTTGTAAAGATCGTATCCGGGATAGTCGTTTTTAAAGTTCAGGATATTCTCGATTTTTGCTCCTCTAAATGCATAAATACTTTGGGCATCATCTCCTACAACACATACATTTTTGGTCTTTTCTGCCAGCTTTTTAATAATTAAGTACTGTGCGAAATTGGTATCCTGGTACTCATCAACCAATATATATTTAAATTTATGTTGGTATTTTTCTAAAATGTCAGGGAAATCTCTAAAAAGAATATTAGTATTTAATAATAAATCATCAAAATCCATAGCATCAGCTTTTTTACATCGATTGCTATAGATCATAAAAATTTCTCCTATTCGTGGCCGTTTGTTTTTTTGATCTTGAATAAGTATTTGTTGATTGCTGTTATAGGCCTTCGCTGTAATCAGATTATTTTTTGCACTGGATATACGGCCATAAATTTCGCCTGGTTTGTAGGTTTTATCGTCTAATCCTAATTCTTTAATTATTTTTTTAACCAGATTTTTGGAATCAATGGTATCATATATGGTATAATTAGATGTAAATCCCAGTTTCTCGGCTTCAGTTCTTAAAATTCGTGCAAAAATAGAATGAAAAGTCCCCATCCACAAATACCTGGCTACATCTTTACCAATCATCCCAGCAATTCTGTTTTTCATCTCAGCAGCAGCTTTATTGGTAAATGTTAAAGCTAGAATTTGATACGCAGGAACTCCTTGCGCCAATAAATGTGTTATTCGGTAAGTTAATACACGCGTTTTTCCTGATCCTGCTCCGGCTATTACCAATGAAGGGCCTTTATAATTTATAACTGCTTTTTTTTGCGCTTCATTTAAATCTTCTAAATAATTGTAAACCATTCAATTTTTTTTGTGATGAAAAATACAAGCTGTAAAAATAATTGCATAATCATGGCGAACCAAAACTTATATAAAGTATTTTTTCACAAAAGCGATTTATAAATTGGTAACTTTGATTACATCTAATTAAACAAGTAAAAAAACATTTTAGATCATACAATTTTATTAACAGATAATTGTTATTATTGTAGTTTTTATAAGGTATATATTAATATGTATAGGTTGTTAAGATTTATTTTTGCATGGATATTAATGATTACTGTTTCATCAGCATTTTCGCAAATTACATCGAATGCTGATTTTTCAGAACCGTTAAGTTTTGCTGATAGTATTCGTATTTTTGTTTTTTGTGCTGAAGAAGATAATGAAGGGGTTTTAACAGCTAATGATTCTTCAGTTACTGGAGGATATAATTTTGAATGGTATAAATTCAATGAAGAAGATACCGCTTTTAATATTCCCATTAACGAAAATATAACCATTAGTAATGATTCTGTAAGTTCTACAGTTCAAAACCTGGAATCCGGTGGTTATAAAGTAATGCTAACAAAAGAAGATTCTTTACAGGAATATATTGCCTGGGTTTACAACAATACACAATTGTCAATTGATATTGAGGTTCTAAATCCTTTAGATTGTGATTTGCTAGAGTTAAATGCGCCAACCAATTTTGAAACAAACTTTTATTATTATAATACTATAGATGGGACATCATATTTGTTAAATAATTCAAAACAACAATATAACTGGAGCTCTGAACCAGAGCTTGAAAGTTTGCGCAATTATAATTACTCATACACCAGTACAGCCATTTTGCCAACCGAAAATACTATTTTTTATGTTACCATAACCGACCGTTTTGGTTGCGAGGCAGATGATTTTATAGATTATACTGCTGTTGAAACAGAAGCAAAATTCAAAATATCATCCATCGATGAAGAAGGGGTTGTTATCGAAACCAGTGAGGAATCTATTTCCGGTTCATCTCCTTTAAAAGTGCGGTTTGAAAATATTTCAGAAAATGGAAATGAATACACTTACTTCTTTGGCGATACCTTAATAAATAATGACGAGGATACAATTATTACATCAGATTTTTTGTTACAACCGGAACATACCTATTATTATACAGCTCCCGATACAGGGAAAACATACACTGCCAGGTTATATAGCGAAAGTAGTTTTGGTTGCAGAGATTCTGTGTTTTTACAGATTTTTACAGAACCAACTTCTATTGAATTTCCTAATGTATTTACTCCCAATAAAGATCTTATTAATGATGTTTATGTACTTACTGATTATAAATCAATTAGGAATTTTAAAATTACGATATTTAACAGAGTAGGCCAGGTTGTTCATCAATTTGAAGGAGATGTTCGTGATTGGGAAGGTTGGGATGGTTCTGTAAAAAATAGCAACAAAGATGCTCCAGCGGGTAATTATTTTTTTGCAGTTGAAGTAATGGGATGGGACAATAAAAAATACAATAATAAAAATTTAAATTATACCGGTGTAACTGAGGCCTCTGAAGACGAGGAAAGTCAAAGCGGAAATTTCTTTGGTGTAATCAGGCTGTTTAGGTAAGATGATATATATATATTATAATATAATAATAAAGGGATGAATCTTTAGCGACTCATCCCTTTTTATTGGCATAATACTGAAAAATAGTTGGTAAAATCTTCTAAAATATAGACTATAACT
>JBKHIH010000088.1:0-14669 GCA_046538755.1 Thiohalospira sp. | reverse complement strand
CAGCAAACTGGGTTTATACTACAGGAGAACCGGTTACATTCCCTGTTGGAAGATATGATTATGGAAATATGATTGTTCCTATTTATTCAGACAGAAATGAATACAGAATGCCTGATTATCATCGTATGGATTTATCAGTAACTTATAAATTCGGAGTTAATAAAACCCGTGGGTTACGAAGCGAATTAAACCTGTCTATTTATAATGTTTACAATCGCAAAAATACATGGATAATACTTTTTTCTCAAGATGAACAAGACCCCAATGTAACTATTGCCGAAAAAGTTTATCTTTTCCCAATATTACCTTCGCTAACTTATAACTTTTATTTTTAACTGTATAAACGATCAGTAATATGAAACATAATATACTTTTAATTTTATTGAGTTTTTTGATATCAATATTTTCATGTACCGAAAAAATTGATATTGACCTGGACAGTACTTATGAGAGAATAGTAGTTGAAGGATATTTAACCGATGAAAACAAAACACACCAGGTTAAAATCACAAAAAGTGCAGATTATTTCTCCAATAAACCTGCCAGCCCGGTAACTGGAGCAACAGTTAGTATTAACGATGGCGATACTAATTTTAATCTTACAGAAACTGATTCGGGAATTTATGAAACAGATACTATGAGTGGAGTACCAGGAAAAATTTATACGCTGAATATTGATATTAACGGGAATAATTATACTGCTTCTGAGTATATGCATATTTGCCCACCAATAGATTCAATAGGATTTAAAAAATACAGGCTGGATTCTGAATATATTGCTATATTAATTTATGCACAAGAACCGGGAAATGAAGTCAATCACTACGCCTGGTTGGCTTATAAAAACGACACCTTAGTTACAGACACTTTGCGTGAAGTTTTCTTTTCAGACGATATTTTTATAGATGGGAGTTATATTAATGGAGTTGATGTACAGTATATTGAAGCAGGGTATGGAGATATAATTACGTTAGAAATGCTTTCAATTACCAAAGAATATTATGATTATATGTTAAAGGTAATGCTTGAAACAGACTGGAACGGAGGCCCTTTTGACGGCCCTCCGGCAAATTTTTACGGAAATATTTCTAACGAAGCCCTTGGTTACTTTGCGGTATACTCTATTGCAAGAAAAACAGCCATGGTTTCAGAGCCGTTACCAACAGAGTATGAATAAAAAAATTGGGGCATGAAGCCCCAATATTTTATACTTTATTCATTTCTTTCTTTAAACTCTTTTAATCCGGTGTCAAGAAATTCTACAAACCGGTTCACATTAAGGTCAAAACCTTTAGGTTCATTAAGGTTTTCTCCTTCGTGGTCAACCAACACATAGTAAGGTTGACTATTAATATTGTATTTTGTAATCTGAAAATCGGCATATTTTTTACCGATTGTTTTTTTCACTTTTCCATCGTATTCAGAAGTTATCCACTCATCTTCGGGTAATTTTGTTCTATCGTCAACATATAAAGCAATTATTACATAGTCGTTACGTAAACGCTTTAAAACTTCAGGGTCTGACCAAACTTTATTTTCCATCTCTTTACAATTAGCACATGCATGTCCTTTAAAATCCAACAGAACTGGTTTATTTAATTTTTTTGCACATTCCATGCCCTGTTCATAATCAAAATAGCCTTGCAACCCATGTGGTAATTGTAAGATATCGCTATATTTTGGTGTTTCGCACAATGTTGCACTCTCTGTATCATCGCTAAAAGACATTCCTGCCGAAAATTTATTTTCGTTAACATCAAATTGTTGTGCCGATTTTGGTGGCAGCAAAGATGAAACAGCATTTAATTCAGCACCAAACATGCCAGGCAACAAATACATGGCAAAAGTAAATGATACGATAGCCAAAACTAAACGGGGAACAGTAACAAAAGGCACTTCACTATCGTGCGAAAATTTAAGCTTACCCAATAAATAGAAACCAAGCAAAATAAACAGTACAATCCAAATAGCCAAATAAACATCGCGGCTAAGTATATTTAAATGGTAAGACTGATCGATATTCGCAATAAATTTAAATGAGAATGCTAAAATAATAAACCCAAGCACAACTTTTACAGAATTCATCCACCCGCCTGATTTTGGTAATCCTTTCAACATTCTTGGGAATATGGCGAATAATGTAAAAGGTAAAGCAAAAGCCAAACCAAAACCAAACATTCCGATAAGTGGCTCCATTATATCACCTGCAGCAGCTTTTACAAGTAATGCTCCAACAATGGGGCCTGTACAACTGAATGAAACAATAACTAAAGTAAAGGCCATAAAGAAAGATGCCAATAAACCGCCTTTATCAACCTGACGGTCGGCTTTATTTGCCAAACCTGATGGCAATACAATTTCGAACAGGCCAAAAAACGAAGCTGCAAATGCAATAAACAAAGCAAAGAATATTGCATTGGGTATCCAATGGGTGCTTAGGGTTGTTGTAAAATCGGCACCAACACTTGTTAGCGAAACAATTAAACCTACGCTGGTATATAATACAACAATAGAAATTCCAAATATTAAGGCTTTTACTATAGAGTTAAATTTTGATGATTGCCCTTGCATAAAAAACGATACAGTCATAGGAATCATGGGAAAAACACAAGGAGTAAGCACACCTGCCAAACCCAAAACAAATGCAAGAAAGAAAATTCCCCACATTGAACTTCCGGTTTCTGATGTTTTTGGTTGCTCTTTAATAATTTCATCCTCACTTTTTTCCGCTATATCAACTTGCGGAGATAAAGCATCACCAGATTTAGCTTCTGCAGCTTCAGTATCAGATTTTACACCTTTAACTTTTACAGAAAAATCAGGGTTAAAGTAAACACATTTATCGTCCTGGCAAACCTGATACTCTATAGACCCGGTAATTGTAAAATCTTTTTCGGAAAGCACTTTGATTTTTTGAACAAAAGTAGCAGCATTGCTAAAATATTTAACTTTCATATTGAAAATCTCATCTATCACCTCTTCTGGTTCAGGGCTTTCAGATGGCTTTCCAATAATTTCAAATTTATCACTTTCATCAAAATAAAAAGTAGTACGAACAGGGCCCCCTTCATCAAAGTATTGAGAATAAAGATGCCAGTTCATATCAATTTTAGCATCGAAAATTATTTCTGTAGTATCACCACTTACATTTTTACTTTTGTAATTCCATTTTACGGGATCAACAACTTGAGCAAAAACCGTTGATGAGAAAATAAAAAAAACACTTACAAATAAAGCTATACGTTTCATAACAGATGATTTTATTTTTTAAAATGCCAAATTTAATCATTAAGTATTAAATATAAAACTTAATACAACTTTTGATATGTGAATACATACATATGAAATTGTAAAAAAGACAACAAAAAAAAAGAATAAAAGTTTTAACTTAATTAATTCATGAATTTTTCGGCTCAAGGCTACTCTTTAATAATTTCGCCGTTTTGATCGAAAAAATGGAATTCGAAGAAATGATAAGATGAGTTAGCCTGAACCCTAATTCGTTTTCTAAATTTAAAAAACCATTTCATTTGTTTAGATATCAATCCATTTTTTATATAACCACAAATGTATGGATGAACTTTAAGTGTGAGTTTTTTATAATTGGCTTCGTTAACTAAAAAGCTTAAATGGTTTTCAATATCATCAACAAATAATACACTAGGAGAAATTTCGCCACTACCTTTACATGTTGGGCATTTTTCCATGGTTTGGATATTGAGTTCAGGGCGTACTCTTTGGCGTGTAATTTGCATCAACCCAAATTTGCTAAGAGGCAGGATATTATGTTTGGTGCGGTCGCTTGCCATGGCTTCTTTCATTTTTTCGTACACTTTTTGTTTATTGTCTGCATTATGCATATCAATAAAGTCGACCACAATAATACCTCCCATATCACGTAATCGAAGTTGTCGTGCAATTTCATCAGCAGCAGCCAAATTAACTTCAAGGGCATTTGATTCCTGGTCTTCGCCTAACTTAGACCTATTTCCGCTATTTACATCAATAACATGGAGTGCTTCGGTATGTTCAATAATTAAATAAGCACCATTTTTAAAAGACACTGTTTTCCCAAATAGCGCTTTTATTTGTTTATCAACGCCATAATGGTCAAAAATAGGTGAACTCCCATCAAAATACCTTACAATTTTTCCCTTTTCAGGTGCTATGGTATTGATATAATCCTTAAGCTCTCGATAAACAGTATCTTCGTTAACATATATATGATTAAACGAACCATTTAATACATCTCTTAGCATTGCTGATGTACGATTAAGCTCGCTAATTACAAGTTTTGGGACATTCCCTGGTGATAATTTATCAAAAGCCAACTCCCATTTTTTAACCAGGCTTCTTAATTCTGCATCTAAAACGGCAACTTTTTTTCCCTCTGCAACCGTGCGGACAATTACTCCATAATTCTTAGGCTTAATACTTTCGAGAAGTTTTTTCAACCTTTTTTTCTCATCTGTAGATGTAATTTTTTGTGAAATGGAAACTTTATCAGAAAATGGGATAAGCACCAAATTACGCCCCGCAATAGAAATTTCAGAACTTAGCCGCGGCCCCTTTGTTGAAATTGGCTCTTTTGCAATTTGAACCAGTACCAGTTGTCCTCCTTTTAAAACATCAGAAATTTTTCCATTTTTATCAATATCCTTTTCGATCTTCATTTTAGGAATAGAAGGTGCTTTCCCTTTTTTTGAGAGAGAGCTTTTAACAAATTTCTGAAGAGACTGAAACTGAGGGCCTAAATCAAGATAGTGCAGGAAAGCATCTTTATCATATCCCACATCAACAAAAGCAGCATTAAGCCCTGGCATAATACGCTTTACTTTGGCCAAATAAATATCGCCAACAGCAAATTGTAAATTCCGTTTTTCTTTATTTAACTCAACAAGCTGTTTATTTTCTAATAAGGCTATTCCAATCTCAGAGGGTGTAACATCAATTACCAGTTCAGTACTCACGGTTCCTTCTCCTGATTAAGTCAGTGAATTTGATATATAAAACAATTTAAACCTAAAGAAGTAAAAACTTCAATAGGTTCAAATTTTATATTAAGGATAAAAAATTATCCTATTTTCTTTTTTTATGACGATTTTTTCTTAAGCGTTTTTTTCGCTTATGCGTAGCCATCTTATGTCTTTTTCTCTTCTTTCCGCTCGGCATAATTTACGAATTTAAATTAATTACTAAAAATTAACGTTTTACATTGTTTTTAACCTTATTTACAAATCTTTTAGAAGGTTTGAAAGAAGGAATAAAATGCTCAGGAATAATAATAGTAGTGTTTTTAGAAATATTCCTGGCAGTTTTTTCTGCACGTTTTTTTACAATAAAGCTACCAAAACCTCTTAGGTATACATTCTTATCATTTACTAAAGAATCCTTTACAGTTTCCATGAAAGCTTCAACTGTTTTCTGTACAGTTATTTTCTCAATACCTGTGTTCTTTGAAATTTCGTTAACGATATCTGCTTTTGTCATTTTTTAAAAACTTTAATTATCAATATTTTAGATCATTCACATATTTTGAACTGCAAATATAAATGATTTCTTTCGATTAATAAAATACAAAACGGTTAAATTTGTCAATTCATTGAAAATTATTTTATTCTCACGTAATGCAAAACATAAGCAAAGCTATTGTAAAATGGTATGAACAAAACAAAAGAGCGCTTCCTTGGCGAGATACAAAAAACCCATATCAGATTTGGATATCAGAAATTATTTTACAACAAACCAGGGTAAATCAGGGCATTAATTATTATTACCAGTTTATTAATAATTTTCCGGATATTATTGAATTAGCAAATGCTCCCGTTGAAGAGGTTCTAAAAACATGGCAAGGCCTTGGATATTATTCAAGAGCCCGCAACATGCATCATACTGCAAACATCATTGCAAATGAATACAAAGGAAAATTCCCCTGTAATTATAGCGAACTTATAAACCTGAAAGGGATTGGAGATTATACAGCAGCCGCAATTGCATCTATTGCATTTAACAAACCCGAACCTGCTTTAGACGGAAATGTATACCGGGTTTTATCCAGATTATTCGGAATAGCAGAATCGCCAGAAAAAGCAAATGGCAAAAAAATATTTAGGCAAAAAGCAATTGAACTGTTAAAAAATCAATCGCCCGGGACTTTTAACCAGGCATTAATGGAGTTTGGCGCCTTACAATGTATCCCAATAAATCCGGATTGCAAAAATTGCATATTGCAAAAATTTTGTTTTGCGTTCCAAAAAAATCTGGTAAATGAATTACCAGTAAAAAAACAAAAGATTAATCAACGTATTCGTTATTTTAACTTTTTACATATTCTATACAATAACAAAACATATATTGAGCAACGCACACAAAATGATATTTGGAAATTACTTTACCAATACCCTTTAATCGAAACAAATCATTCTGTTACACTTGAGTATTTAACAAAAATACCACTGTGGAATCAATTATTCGACAATACAAATGTATACATACAGCAGGTTTCAGAAGCAAAGCCACACCAACTAACACATCAAAAAATATTTGCAAAATTTTATACTATAAAAATAAGCCACCCCAATTTATTCCTATTAAAAAATTATAAAGAAATTAAACTTAATACCATTCAAAAATACAGTGTACCAAAGCTTATCGACAATTATCTTCAAGAAATAGATAATTAATTTACCAACCCTTGGGTTTGATTTAAAAATTTGTAATTTTACATTTGTATAACCTAAAAAACAAAATTTATTATGGGAGTAAACAAAGTTATCTTAGTAGGAAATGTAGGTAAAGACCCTGAAGTTAGACATTTAGACAGTGGAGTAGCTGTAGCAAACTTTTCTCTTGCAACTAGCGAAACCTACAAAAACAAAGAAAATCAAAAAGTTACAAACACCGAATGGCATAACATTGTTGTTTGGAGAGGTTTGGCCGAAATTGTTGAAAAATATGTAAAAAAAGGCGACCCGCTTTATCTTGAGGGAAAAATAAGAACTCGTTCATATGATGACAAAGAGGGTAATAAAAAATATATTACTGAAATTTTAGTTGATAACTTGCAAATGCTGGGTTCAAAACAAAGCAATGATGAAAATTCAGCACCTGCAGAAAAAGAATCAACATCAGACATTGATACAGCACCACAGGAAGAAGATGATTTACCATTTTAAATAAAAATTAAAACAACAAAAAACTTTGGAAACAACAGAACCATTCCCGATGGCGTTAATAATTGGCGCTAAAGTTACTTTTCAGTCAATCGATATAAGTACAGGGATAAATATTTTATTAGCAGTAATATTGATTATTCTTTCAGCCCTGATGTCCGGGGCTGAAACTGCTTATTTTACATTAAGAACCGACCAGGTTAAAGAAATTAACAAAAAAAGCGATTTGCGCAGCAGGCTGATAATTAAACACTTAAAAAATCCAAAGAAATTCCTTGCTACCATTATCATAGCTAATGGTTTTATGAATGTATGCTTTATAATATTAATGGGCATAATATTAAATGCAATTTTCAATTTTACTGAATTGCCTGCCTTTGGATTTATATTGCAAATATCAATCATTGCATTTTTCTTATTACTCTTTGGAGAAACATTTCCGAAGTATTATGCCAAAAAAAGTGCGAAAAAATTCGCACGCTTTACAGCAATTCCAATCATCATTTTCGATAGAATTTTTCATCCTGTTAGTATGTTTATGATTAATACAACTTCAATTATTGCTAAAAAACTAACGAAAATAAAGCAAAATATAACCATTGATGATTTATCACAGGCATTAAACCTTACAACACATCAAATTACTGAAGACAAAAATATTTTAAAAGGCATTGTTAAGTTTGGAAATATTGATGCTAAAGAAATTATGAAGTCGAGAATTGATGTGGTTGCCGTGGAAATTGACACTGATTTTAAAGAGTTATTATCAATAATTATTGATTCGGGACACTCCAGAATTCCAGTTTACGAAGACACTTTTGACAACGTTAAAGGTGTATTATATATTAAAGACTTATTGCCACATATTGATGAAAAGGATAATTTTAAATGGCAGTCTTTAATCAGGCCTCCTTATTTTGTTCCTGAAAACAAAAAAATTAATGACTTATTAAAAGAGTTCCAGACCAACAAAATTCATATGGCCATTGTTATCGATGAATATGGCGGTACAAATGGAATTGTTACACTGGAAGATATTTTGGAAGAAATTGTTGGTGATATTACTGATGAATCGGATGAAGACGAAGTAATTTATTCGCAAATTAATGAAAATACCTACCTCTTCGAAGGGAAAACGCTACTTAACGATTTTTTTAAAATTGTTGATATTAATGATGATTTTTTTGAAGATGTAAACGGCGATGCAGACACTATTGCTGGAATAATACTTGAAATTACAGGTGAAATACCCCAAAAAAATAAAACAATCAATTATAAAAATCTTACTTTTACCATCGAATCAGTTGATAAACGAAGAATTAAACAAGTAAAAGTTACCATCAACGAATAAAATCCAACCATGCATAAAAAAAATTATTTGTCCTTTATTGGAATTCTATTCATTATCGTAGCAATTATCCTGGCTGGTTGTAAAAGGAAATATTCTCCAAAACCCAGAGGATATTTTCGAATCGATTTACCAGAAAAAAAATACACCACATATAAATCTGAGTGTCCTTACACATTCCTTTATCCAACATATACTATTATTGAAAGAGATTCAAGCCGTTTAAGTGAGTCATGCTGGATAAATATTAACTACAAAGATTTTGGAGGTAAAATACATATCAGCTACAAAGATGTTAACAATAATATTGGACAAATACTTGAAGAAACTCGCAGCCTTGCATACAAACATACATTAAAAGCCGATGCCATAACCGAAAAAGTATTTGTTAAACCAGAACAAAATGTGTATGGTACAGTATATGAAATTGCAGGAGATGCTGCCTCATCTTTACAATTCTTTCTTACTGACAGCTCTGAGCATTATGTAAGAGGAGCACTTTATTTTAATACCGAGCCTAACAGGGATTCTCTAGCTCCTTTAATTAAATTTGTAAGAGAAGATATTATTGTTTTAATTGAATCTTTTGAGTGGAAATAAGAAAACAATAAAATGGGATTTATAATTGAAGAACATTTTAATGATGATGTGATTTTAGGAATTTGGGAAATTACCGAAGATTTTGATACCCTTTGGTCGTTTCTAAACCTTGATGAAAAAGATATTGAAACAGTTGAAAGATTTAAAAATCATCAGCGAAAGCTTGAGTGGTTAAGTGTTAGAACTTTACTAAAAAAAATACTTGGGCATGATGCAAAAATTGTTTATGGGCCCGAAAGAAAACCTTATTTAAAAAACAATTCATACAATATAAGTATTTCGCACTCAAAAAATCTTACCGCTGTTTTGATGAGCAAAAAAAAGCGAGTAGGCCTTGACCTGGAATTTATGTCTACCAAAATACTTCGTATTGCAGATAAATTTTTACGGCCCGAAGAGTTAGTTAATATTGATAAAACGCAGCAAATTTATCATTTATATTTACACTGGTGTGCCAAAGAAGCATTATATAAAATATGCGACAAAGTAGATATTAATTTTGTTACCAATCTAAACATCGAACCCTTTAAACCAAAAGAAAAAGGGCTTATTACAGGAAGTGTAAATAATAGCTACATGAACGAAAAATTTATGCTTAATTATTTCAACCTTAATAATTACTCCATTGTATGGTGTTATAAGTAAACTATTTTTAATAATATTTTAAAAAAATGATTTTCAAAGTGATCGATAAAAAAATAAAAGAAAAGAGCAAGCTCTTTGCTTTACTTATCGATCCAGACCATCATAACCAAAAATCATTAAAAGAATTAATTAAACGTGCTAATCAGGCAAATGTAGATTTAATATTTGTTGGAGGCAGTTTATTAAACAGTTCTATTGATGAGTCATTATTAATGATAAAAAAGTACACTTCTATTCCTGTAATTATATTCCCCGGAAGCCTTTTGCAGTTATCATCAAATGCTGATGGAATTCTTCTTCTCTCATTAATATCGGGGCGCAACCCCGACTTGCTTATTGGAAATCATGTAATTGCAGCCTCATACTTAAAAAAAAGCAATTTAGAAATTCTGCCAACCGGATATATTCTTGTTGAAGGAGGCCAAACAACTTCGGTAGAATATATGAGCAACACCAACCCAATACCTTCTGACAAGCCCGATATTGCAGTAGCTACCGCTATGGCAGGTGAGATGTTAGGGCTCAAATTAATATATCTGGAAGCAGGAAGCGGAGCTAAATCAGCACTTACAACTCAAATGGTAAAAGAAGTAAAAAATAATATTAACATCCCATTAATTGTGGGTGGTGGCATAAAAACAGAAAAAGATGCTCATAGAATTGCTTCCGCCGGAGCAGACATTATCGTTTCCGGAACAGCTTTAGAACAAAATCCTGATAACCTGAATTCATTAGTAAAGGCCATTCATCAGCTATAATACAATTCTAAAACTTCTTAGTTTTATTCAATAATTATTCTATTATTACATTTAACAAAATATATCAACATTTTTATTCGTTGCTATTTTAAACCCTGTTTATAAATATTAGTCTATTTAATTGAATAATTGGCAATTTAATATTTTCTATAATGAGTGAGTTAAATAAAGTACATCAGGAAATTATCGGGGAAAAATGGAAACCTTTAATTATTAAAGAAATGGCCGAAAGTGAAAAGTATGAGATTTCAAACTATGGCCGTATTAAAAGCTTTAAAGTTAACAAAACCAATGGCGCAATAATAAATGGATCTGTTTTAAAAGGATATAAAATCTTAAACATCAAACTAGAAAATGGAAAACGTACAACAAAATATGTTCACAAATTAGTAGCTGAACTATTTATCCCAAAAGACAACAACATGCAAGAGTATGTGATCCATCTCGATTTTGACAAAAGTAATAATCATGTAGATAATTTAAGATGGGTTACCAAAGAAACCATGTTTGCCCATCAAAAAATTAATCCAAACTATAAACGAGGCACAATAAACTACTCAAAACTTACCGAAACAGATGTTATTCGTTTGAAAAAAAAGCTCAAAAGAGGTAAAAATAAATTATATAAACTGGCAAAAGAGTTTGGTATTACTCATACACAATTAAACAGAATACGAAGAGGTGAAAACTGGGGGCATATAAAAATAGATTAATTAATAATACGATTAATACCCAAAAACCTGTTGTTCATCATTCTATTTCAATTCTTTAAAAAATTGATAACCCTTTTAGGAATTTAATTTCAGTTTTTTTTGTATCTTGGTTTTTAAATTTTTACCCATGAAGATACAAGGAAAACTTATTACTAAATGCTCAAGATTATTGTTGATAATAATTGTTATCACTGGAACTTTTCAAGATTTTGCTTATGCCCAAAATCATAATCAAGATATAAAGCAAACGACTGAACAACAGGAACCGATAAAAGAAGAAAAACAGGAACTCTCACATAATGAGGATTCTGACCACTCCAGCGACATGAGCCCGCTATTTTTTCTGATCATAGCATTAATTATAGGTGCAGGTACCAGGCATTTTCTTAAAAAGAGCCCTTTACCATATACAGTATCTTTATTGTTAATAGGGTTAGGATTGGGAGCATTAACAAGATTAGAATATTTTGGTGATTGGAATCTTCTATTGTTCAAAATGGATACAGGTTTTATGGGAGATGCAATTGCCTGGGCTGGTAATATTGATCCTCATCTTATTTTATATATCTTTTTACCAACACTTATTTTCGAAGCTGCGTTTGCAATGGATGTTCACACTTTCAAAAAATCATTTGCCAATGCATTTATTCTGGCTGTGCCCGGAATTATTGTTGCTTTATTACTTTCTGCTTTGGTTGTTATGGCCATTCAATTTTTTGGGATCGGAATGTCTGGTTGGACATGGTTAATTGCACTGCTTTTTGGTACAGTAGTAAGTGCAACCGACCCTGTTGCAGTAGTAGCTTTGTTAAAAGAACTTGGTGCAAGTAAAAAGCTAGGTACACTTATTGAAGGAGAATCGTTATTAAACGATGGTACAGCCATTGTAATTTTTATGGTTCTTCTACTTAGCATTACCGGAGCAGGTTCAGACACTTCTCCTATAGTAGAATTTTTACGTGTTGCTATTGGAGGAACCGTGGTGGGTTTAGTTATAGGTTATATTATCATTGCCTGGGTAAAAAAAGTTTTTAATGATGCACTGGTTGAGATTACCGTTATTGTTGCCGGAGCATATATTACCTTTTATATTGCGGAACATTTTTTTCATGTTTCAGGTGTTTTAGGATTAGTGGCTTTAGGGCTTTTAATGGCTAGTACCGGAAGAACACGTATAAGCCCTGAGGTAGAACATTTCTTACACGAATTTTGGGAAATGTTTGCCTTTATTGCTAATACATTAATTTTCCTAATCGTTGGGGTTGTTATTGCCAATAATATTGTTTTTACAGCCAATGATTTCATAATTCTCATTATATTATATATTGGTATTCATATTGTTAGAGCAATAGTAATAACATTATTTTTCCCAGTAATGAAAATTGCAGGCTATGGATTAACCAAAAAGAATGCATATGTATTATGGTGGGGAGCCTTACGTGGAGCTATTGCTCTGGCGCTTGCTCTCATAGTAGCTAGCGAATCAAAAATTGATAGCCATATCAGAGACCAGTTTTTGTTCTATACCGCAGGAATTGTTACCATGACTCTTTTAATCAATGCCACTACCATAAAATTATTGCTAAATGCTTTGGGATTAACCAAAATACCACCTGCTAAACAAAAAATGATTTTAACAGCACGAAGTTTTTTAAGGCAGGCATCTGAAAAATCTTTAGATAAACTCCAATCAGACCGTTTCTTAAGCCGTGCCAACTGGGAAAAGGTTAAAGAATATTTACCTGAACAGCCAAAAGAGGTAGATATTATTTTGGATGAAGGACAGTATGCCAACCTTTACGAAACCAGACGCAGGGTACTTGAAAAAGAAAAAAGTAGTTACTGGACCCAATTTAAAGAAGGTTTATTAGGCCCAATAGCTGTCCGTAATCTTACCGAAGCAATTAATGAAATTATTGATTCAGACGGGAAAAAACCTTTATCGGAAAGAAAAGACCTTGAACAACTATGGAAAACACCAAAGTTTTTAAGTAAACTACAATCAGTTTCCTTATTAGGTAAATTATCACAGCGTTTTTTCTTTGACCGTTTAGCTAACAGTTACGATGCAGCCCGTGGATTTGTTGAGGCACAATACGAAACATTAAAGCTTGTTGAAAGTATGGCCATTAGCTCAAATACAGAAGAGCTAACTATTGATGAAGATTTAGCAACTGTTGAAAGTGAAATAAACGAGAATCGTATTCACGGGTTAACTTTTCTCAGAAACTTAAAAAATACTTATCCCGAAATTTACGACGCCATTGCTACAAGGCAAGCTATCAGATCTAACTTAAATAATGAATTAAAAGTGGTTGACCGCCTAATGAAAAAAGGACAAATAGGATCAGACGAAGCAGTGAAAATGATAGACAGTATTGAAGAAAGAATGAAAAAACTTGTAGATACACCTCCTGAAATAAAACCCCCTGAAAAAGCCAAATTACTTCAGGATATCCCTTGGCTCAAAGAATTGGATAAAAGTTTATTTAACAAAATTGTCAGCTTGTTTCAACACCGAAATTATGCTGTAGGCGAAAAAATAATTAAGGAGCATGGGCATGTTGACGGGTTATATGTAATTGCCAGAGGTACTGTAAAAGTAACTATTAACAAAAGGCTTGTTGATATCCTTGGAAAAGGAAGCATTTTTGGAGAAATTGCTATACTCACAAACATTCTGCGAACAGCAACAGTAACAGCCGAATCGCCAGTTACAGTTTTTCGTTTAACCTCTGTAAGCATGCAACAGGTTATCCATGACAATCATACACTCGAAGATAAATTGTGGGAAATAGCTGCACCACGCCTGGCAGAAAATATTCTATCAAACCATGATGATTACAAAAATTTACAACATACAGATTTCCAGAGGTGGCTGGAAAAGTCTGAAATTATCATTGCCAGTAAAGTTAGAAATATTGAATTAACCGATAAAATAGGAATTTTAATTACCGGAAAGGCAATAAGAGAGAACAATGAAGAAGTTGAAGCACCGTGTTTAATTGATGATTACACCATAACACTTAGCCGCCAAAGTAGAATGCTGGTTTGTAAAAAGCCTGTTTAGCGGGTAATAATTTTTAACCCTACAATTGCTACTAATATCATAACAATAAACACCAGCCGTAATACTTCTACGGGTTCGTTAAATAAGATAATACCTAAAACAGAAGTACCCACAACTCCTATTCCTGTCCATACGGCATAAGCTGTACCAATAGGAATAGTTTTGGTAGCGAGCGACAATAAATATACACTTAAAAACATGGATGCTAAAGTAAATACAACAGGCCAAAAACGGGTAAAACCATTCGTATATTTCATACCTATAGCCCACCCAATCTCAAAAATTCCTGCAATAAACAAATAAATCCATGTGGTTTAGCCCCCTATTAATCGGACTTTTTTATAGATAGTTAAACAAACATAT
>JBKHIH010000139.1:0-3373 GCA_046538755.1 Thiohalospira sp. | reverse complement strand
AAAATTAAGCAACTAAAAAAAACTTGCAACCCGGGTGAGCCCGTATGCTTACCAAAAAGACAGATATAAAAGATTGTCAGTGGATACAAAAATTACACAGTTTAGGGCTTTTAAGCAGCAGCTTCCTGCCCGATAGCACTACAGATGTGATCAGGACTTATTCAAGGCACAGACAAAACCTGATAAAACAGTCGGCAAGAACAGTTTTGAAAGTTCAAAAATATCTCAGGTTAATGAATATGCGATTAGATGTTGTGGTAAAAGATATTGTGGGCCTGACCGGTACAAAAATCATTACAGAATTTATATCGGGAGAAACATCCGGGAAAAAACTTGCACAAAACCGTCATTATAATTGCCGTAAGCCTGAAGAGGAGATAGCAAAAGCTTTACAATATAATGGCAGGGACGATTATTTGTTCGCATTAAAACAAGAGTGGGAAACATATCTTCATATTCAAAAACAAATAGAATCAGTAGATAAAGAAATAAAAAAATTGCTTGAGGATATAATCGACAAAGACGACAATAAAAAGCAACACGTCGCAGATACAAAGCAACACAAAAGGAAAAATAAAAATACTATTAAAGGAGCTGATATTAACAAATTGTCTTATCAATATTTTGAAGGAATAGACTTAATGACGATTGAAGGTGTTAATGATGCGACAATAATGGCAATAATTAGTGAAATAGGATTAGAAGGGATAAAAAAGTTTAATTCTGCCAAACAATTTACCGCATGGTTAAGGTTGGCACCGAACAATAAAATAAGCGGAGGAAAAATACTTAATCATCATATCCCTAAAGGAAGTAGCAGGCTAAAAATAGCATTTAGGAATGCCGCCAATGCAATTGGAAATTTAAAAGAAGGGCATCTTGCAGATTTTTTCAGGCGCATTAATTACAAAAAAGGGCGTGTTACTGCCATAAATGCCACAGCAAGAAAACTTGCGGTAATTATTTGGAATATGTTGGCAAAGGGTGTTCCATATAATCCTCCAACCCAATATTTGTTTCTTGACGAAAAAAGAAAACTTGGATTGGTAAAAAGAATGAAAAAACAAATTACTAAATTTGAAATTGAACCCGAACAACTTGGATTTCCAACTGCCTGAATATCAGAAATTAATATTTGACGTTAGTTGGAATTGAAATAAACATACTGCATAATATGAAAAAACTGATTTTAGGATTAATGACTGTATTGACAGTTCACATTTCATTCGGACAACAGACCGATAAACTTGACTATTGTAATTGCCAAGACAAAATTGACCAGATTACACCTGAATTCCACGGACAATTTGAGCGTAAATGCAATGGGATATTGATTGAAAAAGGAGAATTCGTCAATGGATTAAAAAATGGAGAGTGGATAACCAACAGTAGAAAAGGCAAACTGATTCGTAAGTTAAATTATGACAATGGATTACTCAATGGAAAAATTGAGTTATTTTATCTTAATGGCAAACCCAAAGTAACTGGACAATTTGAGAAAGGGAATAAAATTGGCAAATGGACTTATTACACTGAGAAAGGAAAAATTCTTTCCGAAGGTAATTTTGACAATAATAAACCAATTGATACATGGACAATCAATGATAAAAAGGGTAAAAGGCCAGTTGTTCAGTATGATTTTAACTCAAAAAAATATCTGAACAATAATCCTACACCGTTTCATAAGGATGGAGATATTATTCAAAACGAGAATACAGAAGAATGGTATATTCTAAAATCCCCTGATTTAAAATATTCTTCCAAATCTGAACCACTTGGAGGATATGATTTTGCAAACTTCATATTCATTGAATTGGTTGAAGTTCCTGAAAATTACTGGGACACATATTTATATCAAAAATATAAAGTGTCATATAAAATTACACCAGAGAATGAATTAACTTTTGACAGTCAATTATTCACAGGAGACTTGCCTGATGATAATATAGAGTTAACATTCCTGATAATAACAAACCCGACACCAAAGATTAAAAAGATTGACCATTCTGATTTACAAATAAAGCTTTTAGATTATAAGATTAAAGAAGCGTTGAGTTTAATGCCACCTTGGATTTATAATGAGCAATCAGATATTGATTTATATATTCATTATGTGATTAATGAGAATATGCATAGAAAATAGGAACAACTGTTGGCAACACACAATATAAAACAGTTGGGGTTCAGTGGTTTGCGGGCGTTTGGTTCCCGCTTCAACTTTTTCCTCGGTGGACAAGAACGCAGCCCGAAAACCCAACCGTTTCATATTGTAAACCGTTAGCCGCAAGGTTTACAGCCCACTGCTTCATTGATAATTTAGATAATGATAGATTGCATAAAAAATATTTTTAATAATCGAGAGATTGCACTAATAATCTGGATTCTACCAGTGATAATTCTGATGCTTTTTGATAAAAAAATTAGAAAATCTATTGGAGGACTGTTTATTACGATTACAAATAAATGGCTGCTGATTTCTATTTCGGGTATGATAATTTATATTGCATTGTGGATTTACGGATTCTATGTATTGAAATTATGGACTTATGGATTGCTAAAAGATACAATAGTTTGGACTTTTGGAGTGGCATTCATAATGATAATGGACTCTTCAAAATCATTTAAAGATAAAGACTATTTTAAGAAAATTATCTTCGACAACTTTAAGTTACTGGTTATCTTCACTTTTATAGTTAACTTATATGTCTTCAATTTAATAGCGGAGCTATTCATTGTTCCATTATTAGTGTTTTTCGGCTTGATGCAGGGGATTGCTGAATCAAAAGAAGAATTTAAACCTGTCAAAAATATTCTTGATTACCTTTTTTCAATACTAGGTCTAGGATATTTAATTTTTGTTATCATAAAGATTGTTCAAGATTCAAGCTCATTTATGAAGATTGATAATTTGAAATCATTTCTTCTACCAATAATACTGACTATTCTATTCATCCCTTTTGCGTATTTGTATGCACTAATGATGCTTTATCAAACTTTTTTTATTCGATTAAAATTCACGATTAAGAATGATAAATACTTGATTAACTATTCAAAATGGAGAACATTATGGATGTGTAACCTGAGTTTGAGGAAATTAAATAAGGTATCAAAATCGATGATATTTTTTGATATAAAAACTAGAGAAGAATTAAATATAGAATTAAGTAAAGCATTGAATACCAAATAAAACCCAGCGGCTAACACGCGGTATAAAACATTGGGGTTTAAGTAGTTATGCAAACATTCTGCCCCGCATCAAGTTCGGTGTAACTGGACAGGAAAGTAGCCCGCAATCCCCAACGATTTCATACCGCCAACCGTTAGGTGTAAGCTAAAAACCACAATGCCAGGAGTTCATTCCATAAAAAAGAGT
>JBKHIH010000024.1:0-45084 GCA_046538755.1 Thiohalospira sp. | reverse complement strand
CAGAAATCATAGAACGTTTAGCATCGGTATAGGTAGCAGTTGCAGGGCCGGGAAAAGCTGTCCCCCCGGGGATACCCACATCATCAGCATCAAAATACTGATATTTAATTTTAAATGTTTGATTTTGATTGATTTTATAACCCGCTGAAGCAGCAACATTTTTATCTTTAAACTGGCTGTTATCAATAATACCTTCAGGCGTATACACATTACCGGCATCACGAAATGATCCGCTAACTCGTGCATACCATTTTTCAGACCCTGCATTAAAAGTAAGTTTGCTGTTAAAAAGGTTATTTACAGAATTAAACCCGGAGTTTACAGAACCCTTAAAATAAGTATCTGAACTAAAATAACCATCTTTGGTAATTACATTTACAATACCTCCCATTGCTCCTGTTCCATAGAGCGAAGAGGTAGCGCCTTTAATCACCTCAATACGTTCAATATCATCCACATCAAAAAACGACATGGTAGCCATTAAATCGGTAGCCGTTTCGATGCGGTTGCCATCAACTAGAGCTACAATTCGTTGCTCGCTAAACCCACGAATGTTAATGCTTGTAGACCATATTCCATCCCTGCTAAGATGTATTCCCGGTTGTTCCTGTAAAATGTCAGAAGCAGTAAAAGATGAAGCTGGTTCAATATTTTCATTACGAATAATCTCCAAAGAAACAGGGATATCTTTTATCATCCGTTCCTGTTTTAAGCTGCTCACAACCACTTCGCCAAGCGGAATCAACTCTTTTCCCATACCAATATTCAGTTCCTTATCAGAGTTGATATCAATATTTTCTTTGTAATTTGAATAACCCAGATAGGAGAAAGAAATTTGATATTGGCCGGCTTTTAATTCATTAAAAGCAAAATTTCCATTAATATTTGTAATTGAATAATTGGTTTGGGATTGATCAACAGATTGAATTTTAATGTTAACACCACTAAGAGGCTCATCAGTATCGCTATCGAATACCCTGCCCGACAAACGAAAAGTTTGTGCAATTAATACATTGGATAAAAAAATGAATGTAACTAAATAAGCTAATTTTTTCATATCACCTGTTCTTTAAAAGTACTGACTTAACCTGGATTCCTTTTAATCGCCCAAGCTGGCCGGTTAAAGATCCAATCTCGTCGGTAGTACCTTCAAGAACAAGAGAAATAATACTTTGCCCGTTACTACGGGGCAAGCCCTGTCTGCCAATAATTATTTCGGAATGATTCGAAGCAATGGCGTTCATTTGGTGAACTGCTTCTTTGTCTTCGATTAAAATAAGTGCGGTTCCAATTCTCTTTTCCATCAGATTACCTCCGGATTAGATTATTTCTTTAACCTTGAAAAAGATACGATTCTATTTCTCAGTTCTAAAAATAATTTTACTGTTAATTTGTTAACAAAGGTAAGAAGATTAATTTAAAACCGCAAGATGATTTATAACAGGTTTAGATTTAAAGTTTAAAGTTTAAAGTTTCAAGTTTCAGGTTTACTTGCCGGTAGGTATGGTTTCAGGATTAAGGTTTCAGGGAACAACTGTAGAATTGCTGGTGTGCGACTATATTGTGTGACAGTATCGAAATTATAACCTTGTTGCACGCGTTACAACTTTTCTCCTTAGCTTGCGAATAAACTTGCGCGAGCGGGATATTAATACTAACTAAGCTAATGCAACTCTATCATTTCTTTTAAGATAATTACAAATTGACGGAACTTTTAAAAGTTTCTTTTTCTTTTCAGGTTCTAACTTTATCTTTTCATTTCCTGCAACTAATGATTCTAAAGGAATTCCTAAATATCTGTGAAGTAGAGTTATCATTTTTAAGCTTAACGGACGTTTTCCGTGTAAAACTTCTGACACTCTTGTCTTTCCACCAAATAACGGAGCTATATCTTTTTGTTTTAAATTCATTTGCTCCATTCTAAATTTGATTGCTTCAATAGGATTTGGAGCTTCTAACAGATAATGTTCTTTTTCATATAATTCAACTAATAAAGATAGAAGCTCTAATTCTTCTCCTTCTGCTGTATCAGGTTCAATAGGATTGTCGGAGCTATGAATAAGTTCATAAATTCTATCTGTAGCTTCGTTATATTCTTGTTCTGTTTTTAATATTTTAGTTTTCATAGCTTACTGTTTTTACATCTATTTTATCATATTCCGCATGTGTGCCGAACCACACCACAAAGACTATCTTTAGTTTATATTCGATATCTACTATCAATCGATAATTGTTTCCTTTTATGTTAAAAACAACTCGTTTAGCTGTTATTATACTTGAGTTTCTGTATTTTGCTTTCAATTCCTGAGCATTGCTCCAGTCAGAGTATCGAACTTCATAAATCCAGGCTTTTATGGATTCTTCAGCTTGCATATACCTGCTTAGTTTACAAAGCTCTTTTAAGGTGCTTTCCTTTACTATTCTCATATACTGCAAATCTAAACAAAAGTTACTAATTTTGGTAACTTTTTGTTTTTTATTTTAATGGATGATATTTTTTTAGTTGCTTAGTTTAGCAAACGCTTTCTTATTGGTCTTTTGTTTTTCTTTTTTAACCCCTTTGTCCTTCGGACATTTCCCCTTGTAAGGGGAAAATCTTCGATTAAGTTTTTCTACTAAACCAAAATATTTAGTAGTTCTTTTAATCAAAGCGGCTTTCCCTTCTTAAGGAAAAGTCCCGACTCTGCTAAGCGGAATTTGCAATTCCGCTTGTTTTTTCTAAAAATTTATATTTTTTTATCATCTTACCGTTTTCCATCTAAAATCGACTGGAACCACATCCATAATCCCTTTTTCTTCTGCATAAAACTTGGCGCTGGAATAAATATATTCTTCCGGACTATTAACAATTCCGCTTCTTACCGGATTATTATGAATATAATTAACCTTTTCTTCAATAAATATATTTGAAAAAACTTCGACCGCATGATTTTCATGCGTCCAGAATTGATAATTAGCCTTCTTATTCTGTCGCTTAGCAGCATAAGTAAATAAACGAATCATCCATTCCCGTCTGCTTTCATTTTCGTTATTTATTGCATCAATTATCTTCTTACTTGTAAATTTTTTAAAATCACGAACAGTTGCACTTAATTCTCCTGTAGTACTTCTGGCTAATATGTGTACATGATTCGACATTATTACATAGGCATAAATCTCAAGCCCTTTTTTTTGCTGGCAATATTTTAAACTTTCTATGATTATATCCCGATAAACTTTTCTTGTAAATATATCGATCCAAAATACTACTTGAAAAGTTAAATAGTAAGCTGCTTCCTGATCCTTTATTTGGTATCCTGTTGACATTATTTGTTATTGAACTTTATTATATACTTACTGTAAATATAACAAATAATAATGCTAATGTATTATTCCGAATTACAAATTCGGCCAGGAAAGAAAGCGGAATTGTAAATTCCGCTTAGCGGAGGGAAAATGAAATAGAATTTTCAGCTAAATTGTCAACAACGTGCCAACGTGCCAAAGCTGGGTCATAAAAACGAAAACCATAATCATACCAATCTTATCCCAAAATATCAACAGTTTTTCAAGCTCCTTAATGCTCCCAGAACTCTACTTTTTCTCAAAGAACGTTTCTTTAAATTCAAAGATAATTTTTTTATTCAGTTAAAAGAAAAAAGGTTTATTTTCTTTAAAAACATTATTAGTTAATCTGCTTTAATTCAAAAGATAATCTACCAGGTAAATTTGCGATCTCATTAAGCATAGCAGCATTAAACTGCATGTTATGATCATTTATTCTTGCATTATAATATGCAATATAAGTTTCAATGCTCTTCTCAGGATCAAGTCCTGTATCCTTTCTAAAATCTTGTTTAAAAGAGCTGTAGTTGTTTTTAATTGTTAATGACATAATGTAATTTTTTAGTTAAACTATATTTTATACAAATATACAAAATATCAAGGCACGCGTTTTGTGGACAAAACAAACCCAAGCTACATTAACATAACCGCATCTTATAGGAACAGCACGGGATTAATTTAGGATCCCTAACACTGTCCTATAAGGCAATTTAAGTAGCCGTACTGGCTGACCCACAAAATAAAGCATAAAAAAGGAGTGGCAAAAACCACCCCCAAACATTATTCAGGTGTAGACCTGTAATGTTCTTTTACCTTAATCTTTTTACCGCCTACTTTTTTTGTATGCGCCGGTACATATACCTTTTTTTTACCACTTTTTGTCTTCATGGCTTATATTTTTTAAGGTTTTTATACGAAGTAGCTTACTTCAAGCAGGTAGCATTTGTTTTGATTCTAAAAGATCTTTGTTGTATATTTATCGCGTCAATGAAAAAATATATTTAAAGATATTTTAAGTCAGGCTAACTACACTTTTCCGCCTGGCTTTTTTCAATTCTTCAAAGATAATTAGTAATTATCTGATATTCTGAACAATTCAACGATTATTTTCTGTAAAGTTTTCAACATCAGTTATTAACAGATGTTAGTTGTTTGTATTCTCTTAATTTACAATATCTTAATGAGATTACTTTTACTTTTCATGTTAATACTAAAAGCTAAAACACACTAAACCTTAATAACTGCGTAAGCAACTTTTCAAGCTGTGCGGTGGGGTTCTTTTCTAATATTTACAAATCCATCTTTGTCATTTATGAATCCAACTAAGCATTATTTGTTAGTGAACTTTATTAAATACTTACGTAAATATAACAATTAATAATGCTAATGCATTATACCGAATTACAAATTCGGCCAGAAAAGAAAGCGGAATTGTAAATTCCGCTTAGCGGGGAAAGGGTTAAACTATACATACAAATAGAATTAAAATTTGACCTTATTCCTATAAAACAGGTTTATGATTGATAATTAATGATTTTAATCTTATAAAATTTAATTATTTTTACATTAGAAATATGGATTTATGTTAAATGTTGTCGATTCATTAGGCTATTATGTACCATCTTTTTTTAAAATTTTTATCAATACTGATAAGAAACTAGTAAACCCATTTAAATTACCAACTCAAGAATTTACTATTTTTATTCATGAATATATTCATTTTTTACAAGATATCTTAACTCCTTTTGGACTAAAAAATATTGAACATTATCAACAAGTAATAAATGAATATAACCTTTATGTTAATAACTCAACAAATTCAATAATTAATTTACCAATTATTCTTGAAGGTGAAAACATTGTTATGACAAATAGAGATCTTTTTAGTCTTTATATTGGTCAAAATAAAATAAAATATAAAATTGACAGAATTACTAATATTGAAATAACTCCAAATGGGTTAATTAAAAACAAAGAAAATGTTGAGGAAGTTATTGTATATTACTATAATAAAGAAACAAACTCTATTAAGAACTTTCAATTTGGTTCTTTTTGTATATTAGAAAGTATGGCTGACTTAATTGAATCATCTTATATTAAAAGCAAGGCTCCCGTTTTCCCTTATAAAATTGTAGAAAAAATAATTGATTTTTATTACCCAAATCAATTTAGTATAGAACAAAAAGTACTAATTTGTGAAAATGCATTAAGTTCAAGTAACCCTGGAGCTACTTTCATTAAGTTATTAAAATATATTAGCACAAATGAATTAAAATTTCATTCTTTAATTAAACTAAAAGAGTATATCGGTCAATTTCGACATTTTGTTAGAAATAAGCCTCTTGATAATAACAAAATATTTATAAGAAGTTCTATACAAGCAGAACAAGCATTATACTACTATTTTAAAAATGATTCAAAATTTAATGATATTATTCCATGGATTAACCATATTTTTAAAATAATAAGACATTTAAAAAGTGTAGATTTTTCTTTTACAGACCTTGTTGGAAACAAACTAATTAACAAATTACATGAATTATATATTAATCTAGGCACACCTGTAATGATTAATAATAAAGATAAATTTAGTTTTCATTATCCTAAAGACCTAAAACAAATACCTAAAAGCTTATTAATCTTTCCAGTAATTAACGATGTATATAGGGTACTACAAGGATACAAAACTAAATGTTCTCTATTATTTTATTGTAAAAATTATAAAGGTAAAGATATAACTCAAAAAGAATGTTACAGTACTCCTTGGAGAGTATTTCATGGGGGATGCATAATATGCCCATTTAGAAGGCTTTGGTGTGGATGGGGATTTTGGAATAAAAACTATAAATTAAAATAAAAACTAATCAATTTTTTATAATCTTGAATACTTCATTATATCTCACAAATCTTCTACTTGGGGATTAGTTACCTGTCCCATAAACAAAATAGCGTTGGTATATTTTTCGCGTATGGCAAATAAAAATGGCTTATCAGCAATAAATTTTTGATTTGACGGGCCGATACTCGTTACTCCTATCCCAACAGATGTTACTGCTGCGGCTTCAGTCCCTTTTTCATTGACTTCAATAAAAGATTTATGCTTTACAAAATCAATGTACAATTGCATGGCTTCTGAAATATTCGATAAATCAGCATTATCCGGGTCAAAAGCTATTGAAAGCCCCATGGATGCCAATAGGTCATTTAGCATTTTTTCATATCCAAACTTAAATTTTGGAATACTAACTTCAACATTCATCTCCTCAAAATTCTCTAACCACTCATAATAATTATCTATGTTCCACACTGCCATCACATCATCAATGGTTTTAGCCTCATCGGGCAAAAAAATTAACATACTGAAATTTCCTCGGCCATAGGGTAAATCAAGGATTGTAAAATCATCATGGAGCATGAGCTTAGCAGTAACTTCCTTATTCATAAACGGAACATTTACTTTGCTTCCGTTGCTTAAATTAAAATCGTTGTTTGTAGTGTTCGATGCTTCAAATTTGTATTTCCAGTTTCCGTTAAAATAGATGGCATTGATCAAAAACATTACAAGTGAAGGATCAATCTCATCCACAATCTGATCTATTTTACCATTGGTTTTATTTTCTACCCAACGATTGATTAAATCAACCGTTGTTTGATCAAATGCAGCTTCTGTGACTTCTGCATCGTAAAAATCATGATTTACCTTTATAAATTCCTGTTTAACCGAAAAACCTTCGCGGTGCCAAATTGAATTGGCAATACTGATTGTAACCGCCGGATCAACTTCCAATAAAGCCTTTACCAACTCTTTTTGTGATAGATTAATTTCATCGGTTGTGAGTTCGCCCAAAAATAATGTTTCTTCAAATGCAGTTTTTGTTTCGCCTGCCGAGCCATTATAGGCCATTAAAAGAGCCTGGGAAATACTTAAAGGAGAAATCATCAGGTTATTGTCCGGTTCATCAACAATCATCTGTTTAAAAAGCTCTAATCCAAATTGATTATCGGTTGATACCATTGCTTTTGACCCGGGAGAAAGCTCAATCACTTTTTCTTCCGTTGGAAAATCCATACCATTATCTTTTTGACATGAAATGGTTAAAGGTAGTAATAATAAAAGGCTGGTAAATATTTTCATGATTAATTATTTATATTTATTATAAGATGTGTTCAATAAACTTTAGGTTGCGTTTTTAAAATGCTCAAAAAAATTGATCTAATTTCATTAGCTTTGCTATAAAATTAAACGATATGCTCAAAAAATATATTATATACATATTTTTATTTTTACTGATGGGCTGCAACCGTGCACACGAACAGCAAAAAATTAAGATTGCAACATTAAAGGGGCCTTCGGCCATGGGAATGGTAAAAATGATTGACAGTTTGCGTAAAGTTAAAAACAGCAAAATTGAAATTACGGTTTACAACGAACCCATTCAGGTTCGTAAATTAATGCTCGAAGGGGCGGTTGATTTTGCCATATTACCCACCACCATGGGAGCTATTTTATATAACAAAGGTATAAATTACCAATTGGCAGCCATTCCGGTTTGGGGCACTTTATATTTATTTGGCCAGGATACAACCATAAAAAACTGGAGCGATTTGAAAGGAAAAAGAATTTATTTAATGGCCAAAGGAATGACTCCAGACGTACTCTTTAAGCAATTGCTTATTCAAAATGGAATCAATCCGGAGCAGGATATAAAAGTAGATTATTCGTTCCCTACCCATATTGATTTGGCCAATGCTGTTGCTTCCGGCCAGGCAAAACTGGGTGTAATATCAGAGCCTTTAGTGAGTTTGGTGGAACAAAAAAATAAAAATGTAAAACCAATTTTCGATCTGAACCGGGAATGGCAAGAAGTTTTTCCTGAAACACCCATTGCTCAAACAGCATTATTGGTAAATGCCCAGTTTGCAAAAAACCAAACCCAACTCGTAAAAAATATAATTCGTCAATACAAGCAATCTTCGGTTTGGGTAAATCAAAATCCAGAAAAAGCAGCCAGGCTTATTGTTAAATATAATATTTTACCCAATATTGAAGTGGCAAAATCATCCATTCCCCGGTCAAATTTAAACTTTGTTGAAGCAAAAAATATTGAAAAAGAAATCGGTAATTACCTGATAATCTTCTATGAAATGAACCCAGATATTATTGGTGGAAAAATACCTGATAATAATTTTATATACAGGTAGTAAAGATTCAGATAATTTTTATAATTTTAGTCTCCATTTTAACTTTTTATATACATTAGCGTATACAAAAAAAGACTTAAATAACAGCTATATGAATTCATCAATTAAATTCGACTGGTCAAATAAAAGTATCCTTATTGCAGATGATGAATTACACAACTATATTATCCTGGAAAAGGCATTAAAAAAAACCAATATAAAAATTTTTCATGCAGAGAACGGTGAAGAAGCGGTTGAGTTATTTAAAAAAAATCCCGGTATTGATATCATACTAATGGATATCCGAATGCCAGAAATGGGTGGTTTAGAAGCAACCAAATACATTCGGTCGGTTAACCGAAACATCCCAATTATTGCATTTACAGCTTATGCTTTATCCGACGATGAAGCCATTGCCCTTGAGTTTGGTTGTGATGATTACATCTCAAAACCCGTAAGGCCCGAATATTTACTTCAAAAAATCAACGAACATCTCTCAACATAAATAATAACCTTAGCCTTAGCCTTAGCCTTAACCTTAACCATAGCCTTAGCCTTAGCCTTAACCTTAGCCTTAACCTTAGCCTTAACCTTAACCTTAACCATAGCCTCAAAATATAAGGATATCTGAAATTTTATTTGTATTTTTCAACCTCTTTTATGGCCTGTTATGAACATAATATTACCTAAAAATAAAATCATTACCATCATATCAGTGGCTCTACTGATTGGTATTTGGAAACTAGCCTCTTTGTTTTATGGATCTGAATTAATTTTACCACCTCCGGAATCGGCCCTGGTTGCTACTTTAAAGCTTTTTGTTTCAGAAAATTTCATATCCATTGTAGGGCTTACCATTTTTAGAGGGTTAATAGGTTTTGGCATCTCGTTTATTTTAGGTATTGGATTGGGAATATTAGCTGGAGTTAACAACTCCTTTAATGCTTTTCTAAAACCAATTTTAGTTACAATTCGCTCAACTCCGGTAATTTCGCTTATTTTACTTGCTTTAATTTGGTTTAAGGTAGATATGGTACCGGTTTTTATTGCCTTTTTAACCATGTTTCCTTTTATCTGCACCAATGTAATTGACGGAATCCGTAATGTTGATTCCGATTTGGTTGAAATGGCAAACATTTACAAAGTATCGCACCAGAGAATTATTAAAGAAGTTTATTTGCCGGCTATTGTCCCTTTTATATTCAGCGGTGCATCAAGCGCCATGGGATTTGGCTGGCGGGCTATTATTATTGGAGAAGTGTTAAGCCAGCCCAGGTTTGGTATTGGTACAGTAATGCAAACAGCCCAAACCTATTTATTGGTAAAAGAAGTTATTGCATGGACCATTATCGCTGTTATTATTAGTTATCTTTTTGAAATTGTATTAAGGAAAATTGAAAAAACCATTGTAGTCTGGAAATAAATATGAGCTTAAAAATCAGCAATTTATATAAATCTTTAGAAAATATCATCCTTTTTAAGGATTTTAATATTGAGGTTAAGGAACATACTATCAGTTGTATTTTAGGCCCTTCGGGATGTGGAAAAACCACATTGCTAAATATGATAAGCAATACAACACAACCTGATTCTGGTAAATTTGAAGGATTTGACAATAAAATAATTTCTTATATTTTTCAGGAGCCAAGACTGCTACCATGGAAAACCGTAATTGAAAATATAGCTTTTGTGCTTGATGAATCATTACCAAAGGCAGAAAAAAGAAAAATTGCATCAAGGTACTCACAGCTTGTTGAGCTGGAACAGTTTAACAACTTCTACCCTTCGAAATTAAGTGGAGGAATGAAACAAAGAGTTGCCATAGCCCGGGCTTTTTCCTATCCTTCGGATATCATTTTAATGGATGAGCCCTTAAAAGCACTCGACCTTAAATTAAAAATGACTTTAATGAAATCGTTCCGCCGGTTATGGCAAACCGATAAACGAACGGTAATTTTTGTTACTCACGATATTGACGAAGCACTACTACTTGGCAATGATATTTATGTTTTTAGCAAAGCACCTGTAGAAATTAAGAAAAAGTTTGTTATTACTGAGAAAGAAAGATCATTACACCATTCTTATTTTTTAAAACTTAAAAATGAAATTTGGGAGCAGATGGATTAAACATTACAACAACTCCTCATCTAAATCTTTCTCATCAACATCAAGCATCAAAGCATCTTCAATATTATCGAATCGTACTTTTGCTTTTAAAATAAAAAGTTTTATAATAACCGGAACCGGAATGGTTGTTAAAATTGATAAAATAATTATTGCATTAAAAAACTTTTCAGGAATAATATTTAAGCTTAAACCTACTGCTGCGGCTGCAATAGTTGCCGATAACTGTGGCACGGTCATCAATCCGGCTAAAACACCTTTTCTGTTCGAAAAACCGGATAAACGCATAGCTAACCATCCCGAGAATATTTTGCTTCCTAATAATCCTACAACTGTCCAGAAAATAATATAAATATTTTCATTGACACCAAAAAGTACTGTAATATCTGTTTTCATTCCAATAGAAAGAAACATGAACGGAATAAAAAATCCATAACCAATACCTTCAATTTTACTATGAAACAATTTATTATCATCATGAAAAATTTTAAGTTTTGATAAAGCCATACCAGCAATAAAAGCGCCAACAATAATACTTACACCAGCAATTTCGCCTACTAAAACTACTCCCAGTACTGTAACCAGAAAAAAAGTAATACGCGAATCATCTTTAGGATGTATACCATGGAAAATAGATTTTCCGATAACCGGAACAAACCATAAAACCATTGCGATATAAATTATAATTACACCAATAAATAGCGGATAAAATAATACTCCCAAATGCGTAAGATCAATATGATCAAATATGGAAATGGTTTCGAAAATTGTAGCAGAAGACTGGTGCCTTACAAGTTGAACACATATTGCAAGTAATACCAAACTTGCAATATCGGTAATAACTGTTGATGATAATATAGCTACACCAAATCGTGTTTTTACTACATTCAATTCCTTTATAATTGGAAAAACAATACCTACCGAGTGCGATGCAAATAAAGATGCATAAAATAGCTGCCCAATGGTATCATCCGGCCTGAACATTCTGAATACAAAAAAACCCGTAATTGCGGGAATAATAAAAGTTAAAATACTTAACCAAAATACGGCTTTTTTTTCCGCCCTGATAAGTTTCAGATTCGATTCCATTCCGGCAAGCGACATCAAAAAAACGAGGCCAATCAATCCAATAGCATCAATCACAACATAAAGCTGCTCTGTGGGATAACCCCTGCCAAGAAAATGATTGAGTTTTTGTATTAAATCCAATAAATTGGGCCCGATAACAATTCCGATAATCATTATGGAAATTATTACCGGAATATGAAATCTTTGTAACCATCGAGGTACAAAAGCCATTAATGCCATTAAAATTAAAAACAGGATCAAAAAGGTTAACCCGGTCATACTTTTTAGTTTGAGTCCGTTTTCAATTTACATCTTTATGGTATAATTTCAAAAGAATTTTAACACTAATAGATTAATTGCTCAATGGCTTCTTTATCTTTCTCCAGCTGAATTTTAAGCGATTCGGCGCCATCGAGTTGCAACTCATCGCGCATTCTTTTATGGAAAGTTATTGTTGCTGTTTTATTACGTAAAGTGTAATTGGTAGAATAATCGAATAAATGAACCTGAATGCTTGGCAATAATTGATCATTAAATTGCTTGATATTTAACATTCCTTTATAACGATTTTTACCACTAGAAGTAAGGCTAATGGCATATACACCTTCGGGAGGGATTAGTTTCACATCTTCTTCAATGGCCATTTCCAGGGTTGGAAAACCAATTTGGCTACATTTCGGGTGCCCGTCAATGAGTTTCCCAGTAATAATAAAAAAATGATCGAGATAAGCATTAGCCCTTTGTATACGGCCTTCTTGCAATGCTTTTCTGATTATAGTTGAACTAACTGTTTCGTTTTCAAGGTCTTGTTCAGGGATTTCTTCAACCTTAAAGTTATATTTTTTGGTAAGCTTGTAAAGATATGAATAATCACCTTCGCGATTATGCCCAAAATGGTGGTTAAAACCAACAATAATGATTTTTGCATGTAATTTTCCGAGTAAGATGTCTTCTACAAATTCTTGCGAGGTAGTTTTTGCAAATTCTTTGGTAAAATTGATAATCACTAAATGATCCAGCCCTGTTTTTTCGAGCAGGTGTATTTTTTCTTCCTGTGAATTAATAAGCTTAAGCCCTTTCCCTGCTGTATCGGGATACAACACACGCCTTGGATGTGGATGAAAAGTAATTAATACCGATTCTCCGCTGATTTTCTTTGCAAGCGTATTTAACCTGTTTATTATAACCTTATGCCCGATATGTACTCCATCGAATGTACCCGTTGTAACAACAGCGTTTTTAATCTGCCCTAACGTTTCAAAACTCCTGTGTACCTGCATTTCAAATCCGGTTAAAAGGTTACTGGTTAAATTTAAAAATTCTACTCTTCCTTTTTTCTTTGTTTTACAAAGTATGCTACCTTTTCGATCGAAGTAACCATATCATACTCTTCGAGATAAACATTTGGTGCTACATTTAACGGTGTTGATGTATAATTTAATATCCCTTTTATTCCCGACATGATTAATTTTTCGGCAACATTTGAAGCATCTTCGGGCGGCACGGTTAATATGCCAATAGAAATATCCAGGTCATGGACCATTTTATCCAACTCAGACATGTGATAACACTTTACGCCTGAAATAACCCTGTTGATTTTTTCAGGGTTTACATCAAAGGTAGCTGCAATTCTTAACTTAGACCTTTTTCCTTTAAAGTATGCAGTAATGGCTTTACCCAGATTACCAATTCCAATTACAGCTGCATTTAAACCTTCATCGGTATCAATAATATCACCAATCACATCAATTAATGCTTTAACATCGTACCCTTTTTTAAGGGTGGTAGAATAGCCAATAAGCATAATGTCGCGCCTTACCTGAACAGCAGTAATATTGTGCAGGTTAGCTAACTCGTGTGAATAAATATGCGTTTTGCCATTAGCCAGGCAATTTAACAGTGTACGCCTGTATTCACTGAGTCTTCCGATGGTTTTTTCTGGAAGTTTATTCATTAGATAATTTTTTTAGTTTGCTTCAATAGGTACAACAACCGTAAAAGTGCTGCCTTCGTTAAGTTTACTTTCTACATGAATGTCGCCATGATATAAATCTAATACTTTTCGTACAATAGGTAATCCTAATCCACTACCTGTTATATGTTTTGTTTGTTCATTTTTAACACGGAAAAATTCATCGAAAAGTTTGTTAATTTCATCTTCAGATAATCCAATTCCGGTATCCTGTACTTTTATTATTATTATATTATCATCTTTTTCAATCGAAACATCTACTTTTCCACTCTCCTTATTATATTTTACAGCATTAGAAATTAAATTATTAAAAATAATTTCCAAATCACCGGGGTCAATATTTATTTCTATATCTTGTTTATTATGAAGAAAAATCTGGACATCCTTCTGAATTGCATAAGGATTGATTGCTTCGATTGCATTTTGTGCTATCTCTCCTACCTTAACCTTTTGAAACTTTTCGGTTTTCTTTTCGAGTTTTATTTTGGTTAAATCCAATAAATCCATAATCAGGTTTCGCATGCCTTTTATGCGGTGTAATGAACGGTCAATCATCTGTTCATAAGCCTCAAGATTATCGCCGGCTTGTTTTTCCTGCATAATTTTCAAATAACCTTCGATGGCATTCAACGGAGCCTTTAATTCATGAGATAATACTGACAGAAACTGGTAACGAATTTCTTTACCCTCTTTATTTAATTTTCTTGTCATGCCGCGAAGGAAAAGATGTTTCGACACATTTTCCATGGCCGATTTTAATTCCTGTGGCGTAAAGGGTTTTGGGATAAAGTCATATGCTCCCTGGTTTGTTGCTTTTACAGCAAGTTCCAGCGATGCATAAGATGTAATCATCATGACCAAAATCTCAGGCCTATTTTTATTAATATAATCTAATACATCGGTACCTTGAATACCCGGCAATTTATTATCGAGTAAAACAATATCAACTTTTTGTTTTTGGATGATCTCGATGCCTTCTTCGCCGGTTTCCGTTTCAATTACATTAAAACCATAATCGTTATCCATAAAGGGATAACTAACCGAAAAACTGTTTAATATACGGCTTACGCCTGATCTTATTCCCGGTTCATCATCAACAACCAATACATCCAGTTTATCCATAGAGTTTAATTCAGTTAAATTTTTAGCAATTTATTAATTTCTTTATGTAATTGGTCTTTTCTTATCCCTTTTTCTAAATATAAATCTGCTTTTATCCACTGTTTATCGGTTTCGGTATTTACACCAAACGACATTCCTGTCTCTGAAGCCACAGCTGTAGCAAGGATTATTGGCACATCGGGATATTTACGTTTCATTTTATAGCTTAAAATAAAACCGCTATCGTCATTTTCCATCATTAAATCAAAAATTGCCAAATCGGGTTTTACTTTTTCAATAATTTTCTCAGCCTCTTTCTGACTCCCTGCTGTTATTACCTCAAAACCAAAACTTTCGACATGCATCCGCATTTGGATTAAATAATCCATATCGTCGTCGGCAATTAATATTACTTTTTTATCGTGTCCCATAATCATACTTTTTTATTTATTGTATTCTGGGTATGGCAATCCTAAATGTTGTTCCGGTTGGCCCCTGTCCAGGGTCTGCATTAGAACTAACAGTGATTTTTCCTTTATGCATTTTTACTATTCCGTAAGCCGTAGCTAACCCAAGGCCTGTTCCTTTACCAATTTCTTTGGTAGTATAAAAAGGTTCAAATATTTTATCCAGGTCATCAGGTTTTATTCCACAGCCAGTATCTTTTATGTAAAAAATCACATCTCTGTCGGTATCTTCTAAAGCAATATCCAGTTTTCCACCCTCAGGCATTGCATCAACAGCATTTTTCAACAGGTTGGTAAGAATCTGCATCATTTGTTCCTGATCAAGCGAAGCAATAGGATTATTTAATTTCGATCTGTCGATATTAACCTTAATATTATCCGGAATAACAACTGCATCTGTACTTTGTTTTGCTAAACGGGAGATATCAACTTCCGATGCATTTACCTGATTTTTTCGGGCAAAGTTCAATAATCCACCAACAATTTTCTTACAACGGTTGGTCTGATCAACAATTAGTTTTAGGTCTTTATGTAACTGGGAATCTTTAGATGTTTCGTCAAGTAAAATATTAGCATACATAATTACTACTCCCAGCGGGTTGTTTAATTCGTGAGCTATACCTGCCGAAAGTTGTCCCATGCTGGCCATTTTTTCCGATTGCCGTAAGGCTTGTTGCATGGTTGTAAGTTTTTCATTTGTTACAGCCAACTCATTAACCGATTTATGCAGCTTTTCAATGGTGTATGGCAAACACATTTCTATTTCTGCTAATCCCTGCACAATGGCTTTTGCATGCTCTTCGCATGTTTCATAACCACAAGCACCACAGTTCAAATGATCTTTTAATGATTGTTTACCCATCGACTCCAACACCTCTTCTACATTTTGGCGGTCGGGACTTTCCAACAACCGTTCACGTGCCTTATATTTGGCCGTTAAATCGATGTTTAAGTAGGTTTCAATATCCTTTTTCCACTTTTCATGATCCAGGTTTTCTATTTTATGTTTAACATAATTATTTACCAGGATTCTTTTAGCATAATGTCTCTGCCTGTTGGTCATGCCCGGCCCCATGATACATCCTTCACAGCCTAGTAGTTCTAAATGCTGTGAATGTATCAAACCATCTTCGAACTCTTTTATGGCTTCCTGAAAGTCATTTTTACCTTCGGCAACAATAATATTTCCATGAAAAACATCATCAGTAATTCCTGCTGTTTGCAATAAACCTCTACTTACCGGAAATACCGCTCCTTTCCCTCCTAACGGAGGATCAAATTCTGTTGGCTCAACATCAAATGGTTTTATTTTATTGTTTGTAAACATTTCGCGCAATTCGGCAAATGTTATCATCTCATCCACCTCATCTGTCTCTGCCTTTTTTGCTACACAAGGCCCAATAAAAATAATATTTGCATAATTTCCATATTTTTCTTTCATCACCCTCGACATAGCAACCATTGGCGAAGGGATTGGTGCCAGATTTTCTACCAGGTTTGGATGATAATGTTCTACATAAGATACAATTGCAGGGCAGTCGGAAGAAATAAAACATTTTTCAGAGTTATTTTCTATCAGTTTGCGGTATTGAGAAGCAACCAAATCAGCACCAAATGCTACTTCGGAAACAATATCGAAGCCCAGTTTGCGGATCATTGATACAAAAATTCTGTAATCATTAATTTCTTCAAACTCCGCAGGAAAGCTGGGTGCAACAATGGCTATATTTTTTTTACCAGATTTAAGCAGTTCATTAACATTATCGATTGTGTGAAGAAAAACTTTAGCTCCCTGGCTGCATACTTTAGTACAGTTTCCGCAAACAATACAACGCTCGTTTAAAACCTCAGCCTGCCCATTGATAATTTTTATAGCTTTGGCAGGACACTCACGAACACAAGTATAACATACTCTGCAACGGTTTTTTAAAGTATAAACCAGGTCACGGTTTTTATTTGAGCTTTCCATATTCATCACATTCACTTCTTTTATAATAATACATCACGCTCTTTATAGCGGGTATGCAAAAGTTTCTTACATACCGAGCTTAACGGTTCATTTAAATATTCGCTATATAATTTTAAAACCTGCGGATTTTTATGAGATACTTTAATGGCTTCCTTTTCGTCCATATCATAAATGGCTTTTATCATGCTTTTTTGCACTTTTTCATCATTGCAGAATGGTTGCCCTCCGCCATTAATACAGCCTCCGGGACAAGCCATTATTTCAATAAAATCGGCTTTACTTTTACCATCTCTCAAATCTGATAAAATTTTGTTAGCATTTTTTAATCCGCTTACAGCGATAAAATTTACATTTTTTTTGCCAATCTTTAAGCTATATGATTTTTGATGTTTTGAACTTCTTAATTTTGTAATTTTTAAAGAAGCTAATTCCTTTCCAGTTAAAATAAAATTTAATGTGCGGGCAATAGCTTCTGAAACGCCACCGGAAACAGCAACCAATTTAGCCGCTGATGAACGCATATTAAAAGGATTATCGGCTAACTCTTCATCAAGTGAATGGATATCGATTCCATACAAATGAATCAGCTTTATCAGTTCGCGGGTTGTAATTACATGATCAATATCTGATACTCCTTTATGAGTCATTTCTTCGCGTTGAGCTTCGAATTTTTTCGCTGTACATGGCGTAATAGATACTGAGAATATTTTTTCGGGAGAAATACCTGCTTTTTCTGCATAATATCCTTTGATTAGTGTTCCCAATATTTGTTGTGGCGATTTTGTTGTTGATACCTGATCGATCATATCCGGATGAGACTGTTCCATATATTTTATCCATCCAGGACAGCAGCTGCTTAACATCGGAAGATTTTCCTCGTGATTGATTCTATCGGCCAATTCTGCAGCTTGCTCATAAATTGCCAAATCGGCTCCAAATGAATTGTCAAAGACTTTAGTAAATCCCATTCGTTTAAGGGCGGCATTTAATAAACCCTGCAAATCTTTTCCCGGTCTGAGGCCTAATTCCTGTGCTAAAGAGATAGAAACTGAAGGTGAATAATGTGCAATAACCTGTACGTCTTTATTATTAAGCATTTCCTGTACAATATCAAATCCTGTTTTTTCGTGTAATGCGCCTGTTGGGCAAACTATAACACATTGCCCACAGTTTATACAGTTTGAAAAATTAAGGTCTTTATTCATGGATGTTGCAATAGCGGTCGCATTACCACGGTTAATAAAATCGAAGGTAGAAACATCCTGTATTTCCTCACAAACCCTAACACACCGGCTACACAAAATACATTTTGCAGGGTCGCGAACAATGCCCGGGCTCGACTGATCAAGTTTTATTTTTGATTTTTCTCCCGATATCCGCCTTTCTCTAATGTTTAGTTCAACAGCCAAATCCTGTAATTCACAATTCCCGTTACGTATACAATACAAACAATCATCGGGATGATTTGATAATAATAATTCGACCACCATTTTACGAGCCTTGATAACCCTGGGTGAATGCGTACGGATTTTTATTGACTTTTCAATGGGAAAAGAACACGACGGAATTAACCCTGATTTACCTTCTACCTCAACTACACACAAACGACATGCTCCTGTTGGCGAAAATCCATCCATTCTGCACAAAGTAGGTACTTTTATGCCATTTCTTTTCAGGGCTTCAAGAATAGTTTCTCCCTGTTTAGCTTTTATTGTTTTATTATTAACATCGATATTTACAGACATAAAACTCCTCAATTATTTACTAATAATGGCCGAGAACTTACAAGTATCAAAACAAATACCACAACCAATACATTTGTCCTGAACAATAAAATGTGCATTTTTAGGAGTGCCAAAAATGGCTCCTGTAGGACATTTCTTTGCACATAAAGTACATCCGGTACATGCTTCCACATCAATTTCAAAAGTTCTTAACTCCTGACAAACACCTGCGCTACAGTTACGTTCAAAAATATGTTCTTCATATTCGTCTCTAAACCATTTTAAAGTACTAAGTACAGGATTTGCAGCCTTTTGGCCTAATCCACACATAGATGTATCTTTAATAACTTCGGCTAAAGATTCCAGTTGCATTACCCCCTTAAAACGCTGAAGTGTAGTATGCCCGTTTTCATCCTTTGGCCGTTTGCTGATATTTTCCAGAATTTCGAACATTCTGCGTGTTCCTTCACGACATGGGATACAGATTCCACAACTTTCTTTTTGCAGAAAATTCATAAAATATTTCACCGTATCAATAATGCAATTATCTTCATCTAATACCACCAGCCCTGCGGAGCCCAATGAAGTTCCGGTCATCATTATTGATTCATAATCGATGATTGTATCCAGGTGCTCTACGGTTAAACAACCACCGGAAGGGCCGCCAATATGTACTGCTTTAAACTGCTTATTATTCCTGATTCCTCCGGCAACCCGAAAAATCACATCACGGATTTTGGTTCCCATTTCCACTTCAACCAATCCGGAATATTCTACTTTACCAGAAATTGAAAACACTTTCGTTCCTTTGCTATCTTTGGTGCCAATAGATTTAAACCAATCAGCTCCTTTCCGAAGGATAATTGGAATATTTACCAGGGTTTCCACGTTATTAACAGCCGTTGGCTTGCCGTATAACCCTTTTGTAGCAGGATAAGGTGGTTTTGAATGTGGTTTCCCGCGTTTCCCTTCAATACTTTTGATAAGCGCAGTTTCTTCGCCACAAACATAAGCTCCCGCGCCTTGTTTTACAATAATTTCGAGGTTGTAACCACTACCCATTATATCATGCCCTAACAATCCATAATCGGTAGCCTGGCGAATGGCATGATTTATTCTTTGTATAGCCAACTTATAATCCGACTCGATATAAATAAATGCTTTTTGTGCTCCAACAGCATACGAAGCGATAGCAATACCTTCAATAATTTTATGCGGATCGCTTTCCATAAGCAACCGTTCCATAAATGCTCCGGGATCACTTTCTCCGGCATTGCAAATCAAATATTTTTGATCGCCAGGAGTTTGCTGTGTAATTTTCCATTTTTCTCCGGTAAGAAATCCTTCTCCTCCTCTTCCTCTGAGCATACTTTGTTCTACAATTTTACATACTTCCTCAGGAGTATTCTTTCCAATTGACTGAACAAAAGTTTGATAGCCTCCAAATGCAATATATTCATCAATAGAATTGGGATCGATCAAGCCACATTGATCGAGAATTAATCGTTGTTGATTACTAAAATATGCAATTTCATCCAAAAAGGGAACCTGTTCCCAGGGTTCATGCATTTTATGGCGCACCTGACCCAGAACAAATTCATCCTGAATAAAATTATTGAAAGTGCCATCAAGAATTGAGCTAATATTTTCAGAGCTTACCTGTTTAAAAAACAATTTACTTTTTCCTGGAAGTTGTAAAGATATTAAAGGTTCGAGCGAGGATAAGCCAATACTTCCTACTTCAATTATATCCACATCCATTTTCCTTTCCTGAAGGTAACTTTGAATATGGCCTTTTATTTCTTCTGAGCCGGCAATAATAGAAGATGTACATGAACTGATTGTAATAACCGGCTTGGTAACATTCTCTCGTTTAACTAAACGGATGGTTTCAAGCACATTTTTTTCAGGTACATTTTCCGATGAAACCAAAATATGTTGGGTCAATATTTCTTTGATCTTACTGCTCATAACTATTTTATTCCATTTGCTGATATGACCTAATTATCTCACGAACCTTTTTAGCCGTTAACCGTGTAAAATATTTTTCATTGATTGCCATAACAGGGCCTGTTCCACAAGCTCCCATACACGATGTAGTTTCAAAACTGAATTGGTTATCCTTTGTATTTTCTCCACTTTTAATACCTAATAATTTTTCAACCTCTTTAATGATTAAAATATTAGAATTCACATGACATGAAGTACCATTACAAATTTTGATATGAAATTTTCCTTGGGGAGCAAACCGGAATTGATTATAAAAAGTAGCCAGTCCGTATATTTTACTTGTTGGCAATTTTAAATACTTACCTACTTTAACAATCGCCTCTTCGGATATATATCCAAAATGATTTTGGATTTCCTGCAATATTGGAATTAAATTATCTCTTTGGACAAAAGGATATTGATCAAATATTTTTTCAATTTCCGGCATATATGAGAAAATTATATTACATTAACAATCAACATTACAAATATACAAAATATTGTGTTAACAAATAAACATTGTTAATTAATTAACACTAGAATTCTTATTAACAAAAATCCCAATAAACATTCAAAAACCTGATAATCAGTATATTAATTCGATTTCATCATTAAAATTAAATATCAAAATATTTATATTTTTTACAACATATATTTGTTGAGTTTCTAAATAGCAAATTACTGACAATAAGAAGATTATAATCTATGCTTATCATATAACATATTTAATCGGATTAACTAAGCAATATTCCATAGAAAAAAATGTTTAATTTTGAACTTTATAACGCTATAATAATTGAAGAATTGTTGATTAAAGGAGGACTTAATGAAAAAAGAGATTATTATATGTCTTGGTAGTTCTTGTTTTTCGAGAGGGAATAAACAAACAGTACATATCATTAAACAATATATAAAAGACCGGCAATTAGAGGATAAGGTTTATTTTCACGGCAGCCATTGTTTTGGCAATTGTGAAAACGGGCCTGTAATAAAAGTAGACGATAAGGAATACCAACATGTATCTCCTGAAAATATAATTTATTTGCTGGACAAAATTTTTAGTGCCGATTGATTTAGGTACCTTTATGCAAACCATGAAATAGCAAAACCATGACTATCGTAGAAATATTAAAAGATAAATGTAATTTAAACTACTCCTGCGTAAGAGTTTGTCCGGTAAATGCTATTGAAGTAAAAGTAAACAGAGATTATGCACGGGTAATACCAGAGAGATGTATCGGATGTGGCAGTTGTACTTCTGTTTGCCCTGAAGACGCCATACGTTTTAGGGACTCTAAAGAAGAAACAAAAAAAATACTCCGCTCAAAAGCTAAAAAAGTAGCCATTGTTGCACCAAGTATCTCTGGTGAATTTCATGATATAACAGATTACCGGAAATTTGTGCAAATGATTAAACATCTTGGGTTTGATTATGTAAACGAAGTTTCATTTGGAGCTGATATTATCGCATTAAAATATGCCGAACTGTTTAAAAATTTTAAAGGTAAATATTATATTTCTACTGCCTGCCCTGTAGTAGTTTCGCACGTTCAAAAATTCCAACCCGAACTTATCGAAAATTTGGCTCCATTGGTTTCTCCAATGGTTGCTACCGCAAAAATAGCAAGGAATCTTTATGGCGATGAAATTAAGGTAGTTTATATTGGCCCCTGTATTGAAAGTAAAAATGAAGCTTTATTAGATAAAGGCGCCGGAAAAATTGATGCAGTACTTACATTTATTGAACTGCGAGAGCTATTTAATGAATTTAAGATACATGAAAGCACCCTGGAATATTCTGAATTTGACCCACCCATAGGTTACAAAGGCTCACTTTTCCCTATTGCCAACGGGTTATTGCAGGCTGCAGATATTAGCGAAGACTTGCTGGAGGGGAACGTGATTACTGCAGAAGGAAAAAATAATATGCTGAATGCTATCAGACAATTTCACGAAGAAATTGACACAATAAAAAAACATTTCAATTTATATTATTGCGAAGGATGTTTAATGGGCCCGGGAACATCAAGAGGCGGTAAAAAATACATCCGCCATACCCGTGTTACCGAATATGCCAAAAAAAGATTAAAAAATTTTGATATCAGCAAATGGGAAAAAGAAATAAAAAAATATTGGGATATTGATTATTCCAAAACTTTTTTTAATGATGACCAGCGTATTGAAACTCCATCGGAAGAAAAAATCCAGGAAGTATTAAAAGCTATTGGCAAAGAAAATAAAGACCCAAACCTGGGGTGTAATGCTTGTGGATACAACACCTGTCGTGATTTTGCCATTGCGGTATCAAAAGGGCTTGCAAAAATTGATATGTGCCTCACCTTCTCGCTCCGCAACAGGCACGATTATATAAAAGCCTTAAAAACTACCAACGAAAAGTTAGCGCAAACTCAAAATGCTTTAAAAGAATCGGAAAAAGTTGCCAGAAAAGAAAAAGAAGCAGCCCAGGAAGCATCAGATATCATCAATACAATGTTACAAAAACTCCCAACCGGTGTTGTAATTATAGATCAAAACCTGAAAATTATACAATCCAATAACAGCTTTATTGATTTGCTTGGCGAAGAAGCAGATGCCATAAACGAAGTAATTCCAGGTTTAACTGGCGCTGATTTAAAAACGTTACTGCCATTCAACGTATATAACCTGTTCAATCATGTATTTTCTACCAATGAAAATATTTTAAACCGTGATATCCACCTGGATGAAAAACTTTTAAACCTTTCAATATTTACCATACGAAAAGATAAAATTGTTGGTGCTGTATTTCGCGATATGTATGCTCCTGAAGTGAGAAAAGAAGAAGTAATCAAACGTGTAACCGAAGTGATTGATAAAAACCTGGCGATGGTACAAAATATTGGATTTCTACTCGGCGAAGGTGCTTCGGAAACAGAACAAATGTTGAACTCTATTATTGAACTTTATAAGTCGTTTAAAAAACCCGAAGAATGAAACAAAAGTTCTACATAGAAGTCGACTGCCAGCAAAAAAATCATGAAGGCGAACGGATTTGTGGCGATGTTTTTCTTACGGAAAGAATCAAAACCGAAGAAAGGATCATAGTAGTATTATCGGATGGCATGGGACATGGTGTAAAAGCCAATATGCTGGCTACGTTAACAGCAAAAATGGCCTTAAACTTTACTCGTGAACATAAAGATGTGAACCGTATTGCCGAAATTATCATGAGCACATTACCAGTTTGTAGCCAGCGGAAAATAAGTTATGCAACATTTACAATTATTGATATTGAGGCCGATGGAAAAACAACCATTCTTGAATATGACAACCCTGAAACGATCATTTTCAGAAATAATGAAATTTTTAATCCTGAATGGCAGTGTATTGTTTTACAAGGTGATAAAAATGCAGGAAAAGAATTAAAAAGTTGTACTTTTTATGCGCAAAAAGAAGACCGGATCATAACATGCACAGATGGAATTACACAATCGGGCATGGGAAGCCACAAATACCCGTTTGGCTGGGGTTATGATAACTTAAAACAGTTTACTCATCGTATAATCAATAATAATCCTGATATTTCTGCCAACAAACTTGCCGGGAAAGTTGTAAATATGGCCTATCAAAATGATGGCTACCATGCAAAAGATGATACAAGCTGTGCTTCAGTATATTTTCGTGAACCCAGGAAGTTATTAATTTGTACAGGGCCACCTTATGAAGAAGAAAAAGATAAGACATTGGCACAAGAAGTAAAAAAGTTTAAAGGGAAAAAAATACTCTGTGGTGCCACTACAGCCGATATTATTGCACGAGAATTAGAACTGGAAATTGAAGATAGCTTCGAATTTCATGATCCTGATTTACCACCTATTTCTTATATGTCTGGCATTGACCTGGTAACCGAAGGAATTTTAACACTCAGCAAAGTACATGAAATATTAAAAGTATATAACAATAATTACATTTTAGGCAAAGGCCCTGCCGACCAGATTGTTAAGCTGTTAAAGGAGAGTGATGAAATTCATTTTATCATCGGAACCCGAATTAATATTGCCCACCAGGACCCAAACCTGCCTGTAGAATTGGAAATCCGAAGAACTGTTGTTCGCAGAATAGCCGAAACACTGGAAGAAAAATTTTTGAAAGAGGTAAGTATGAAATTTATATAACTATTCTTCCCAAAAATACTGAAACTCAACACTTCGGCCTTCTGGGTCTTTTGCAAAAAAATGATATATTTTATAGTTTGGATTGTCTTTGGGCTCAGACTGTGCAATATCTTTTAATTGTCTGTACATTTGATTTACTTCTTCGTGCGAAGGATAATAAAATGTAATCATTCCCTGGTTATCCACATTTTCACGCTGGCAAAAACCGATTAACATATTTTCAAATTGTAAAATTTGGCATCCGCCCTGGTCTAACCAAAGCTTACAACCAATTTGTTCGATATAAAATTTCGATACTTCTTCAAGATTTTTACTCTGAAAAAATACAATTCCGCCGGTTTGATGTTTTTTGATTTTTTCCATAATTATATAAATATTTCGTTAGCAATTTTATATGTATTACAATGGGCATCAACAATATCGTCTAAGTTATCGGCATAACCGCCCCCCATGGATGCTGTTACAGGAATTTTATATTTGTTTGCCAACTCAAACACAAACCGATCGCGCGCTGCACATCCTGTTTTGGTTACACTCAACATTCCAATTTTATCGTTTTCCAAAATATCAACGCCCGACTGAAAAAAAATAAAATCCGGTTTTAACCGCTCAATTAATTCAGGAAGATTATTTTTCAATATTTTAAGATATTCATCATCTTTGGTATAATGCTCTAAAGGAATATCCAAATCGGATGTTGCTTTTCGCAACGGGAAATTATTATGGCAATGCATGCTAAAAGTAAAAACCCGTGATTCATTTTTAAAAATGTTTGCAGTCCCGTTTCCCTGATGTACATCCAAATCAACTACTAAAATCTGTTTTAGTTTGTTATGAGTTAATAAATATTGGGCTGCCACCGCAATATCGTTATATATACAGTAACCTTCGCCAAAATCGCGGTGTGCATGATGTGTTCCACCCGCCACGTTAAACGAAACTCCATTTTCTAAAGCAAATAAAGCGGCCTGGGTGGTTCCGACACATATCAACTCTTCACGTCTTAATAATTCGGGACTGAAAGGAAAACCAATTCTCCTTTCTTCGGCTCTGGTTAGTTTATTATTTTTTAATTTATTGATATAATCTTTGCTATGAACAAGTGCAATAAAATCATCTTCTGGTAATTTCGGTTCAAAAAAGTTTTGTTTTAAATAAGTTCCTTCGGAAATTAATTGTTGTGGAATCAGTGAATACTTATCCATAGGAAACCTGTGTCCTTTGGGCAAAGGGTAGTGATAATGCGGTGAAAAAGCAATATAAATCATGAATTTTTATGCATTCTGATTACTTACAAAAATAGCAGAAATTATAAAATAGACGAATAATCCTTTGCTTATAAATAAAACGAACTATTTCCCAATTAAAATAAATGGCGACCAGTAAAACGGATGCGCATAGGTGCCTTCATTGATCAGGTTCAATTTTGCCTGTTTTAATGCTTCCGAAAATTCCTGTTGATCTTTATTTTCTTCTAACAGATTTTTATAAAAATCGATCATTAAATCGGATGTTGATTCGTCTGATACCCGCCATAAAGAAACAATAATATTCTTACTACCTGCATAAAGCAAGGCTCTTGTTAAACCTATTAATCCTTCTCCTTTTCTAATTTTTCCTAATCCTGTTTCGCAGGCAGAAAGCACCGTTAAATCGGCATTCATATCCAAATTGTAAATCTCTCCCTGGTATAAAATCCCATCTTCGTTTAATGTTGAATCCTGTGCTAAAAATATGCCAGAAAGTTCGGGTTTCTCTGTATTTACAAAACCATGGGTGGCAAAATGCAGATATTTATAATCTTTTAATTGACCGGATTTCACAAAATCTTCATTAGCATTTTTCTTGATTTGAACCAGGGCTTTTTTTCCTTTTTCGTCAAATTCTCTGAAAATAGCTTCCACTTCACTTTCTGTGCCGGGCAGGGGACTTATATAATCACCATCCAGCAGCCTTCCTCTTGTTCCCAGGGTATCATCCATTTCGGAATCAAAGGCTTGCAACAACTCCCTTGTTCTCAATGTTAATCCTGCGGTATTGGAATCGTCGAAAACAGGGGCAAATGCCAGCCAATCATTTAAGTCGGTGGTTTCAACCTTAATGTCCGGTTCCTTTGGAAAAGTTTTGTAGAACAAGTTGGCTGAGTAAGAATAAGAGATATTATACTTTTTAATTAAATAGGATAAATCGTTCCAGTTTTTATCTCCGGGATTTTCTGTAAGTAAAGTCTCAAAAGGGATCATGCTCAACCCGGCTTCGGGAATAATGATCAGGTTTTCTATTTCCCCGGAAAGATGATCAGGAATAAGCTTTTGATAAAAACGGTAAGCATATTTTTTATACATCTTTGCATAGCGTGAGCTGGTGGTATAAATCAAACCGTAACGGTAATGCCGAATGGTATCAGCAAAATTTTCAATGGCAGGCACCGTTTTGATATCCAGATTATTGTGGGTAATAGTAAAAATGGTAATGGTGCTATCGGCTTTTAAATAGCTTATCATGGCGGTTTTGGAATCGAGCATATTTTTAATTTCTGCAACGCCGGCAGGTTTTTGATTATACTTTAGCTCGAAATATTCAGGGAATTCATTTTCGAACGTTTTAATCAGGGCTTCGTATTGACGATTGGCTGTAAACAACTTATCGTTGAACAATTTTTGTTTTGCGCTGTCGGGTTTTTCTGCAAGTAGTTTTTTGTACAAGGCCATATCTGTTTGCAATGCTTTTTCTTTTTGAAGTAAAGAATCCGGTATTCCTGCAAACTCTTGGGCTTCTGCGCCCGCCAGGGCTTCTAACAATACAGACGATTTATTTTTTTCGGAAAAATAGAAGGCTAACTCTTTGTACCGTTCACCATTTTCCCGATCTCCTTTTTCAGAAAGTTTCATACATACATCAACCGCTTCCTGATATACATCGACAATTTCCTCGCCCAAAGCCAGTTTGTCTGATTTTGTGCTGATCTCACGGCGTGCCAGGCCTATTAAGGTATCGCAGGCCTGGTAGTGGCGCAGTGCAAGCTCAAGGCCGGCAGGTTCTTCTATGTCTGTTAGGTCTTTAGTATGATACGCAAATATTTTGGCTTTCTTTTGTAATGCCTCTAATAGTTTATTCCAATCCAGGTAATCATCTATTACAGGTACTGAATAAACATTGGTTGTATCATTAAAATTCCGCAAACAACTTGCAACTCCTTTTTGGTAATATTCCAGTGCTACGTTGTATTCACCTTTATCAGTATAAACATTCCCGATATTGTTGTATGAACTTGATACATCGGTATGTTTTTCACCAAGGATATTTAGCTTAATTTCCAAACCTCTAAAATGATATTCCAATGCTTTGTGGTATTTGGAATTTTTAGCGTAAGCATTCCCAATATTCATATAAGAAGTTGCTACAGAAATGTGATTTTCACTAAAAATCTCTTTAGATATTTCCAAACCCTTAAAATAACATTCCAATGCCTTATCGTATTCGGACTTATTAGCATAAACAATCCCGATGTTGTTGTATGAATTTGCTACAAAAGGATGATTTTCACCGAAATTTTCTAAATCTTTTTTCAAACTTTTAAATAAATATTCCAATGCTTTGTCGTATTCTTCGTTGTGTTTGTAAACAAGACCAATATTATTGTATGAACCTGCTATTGAAGGATGTTTTTCACCAAGGATTTCTAATCTGATTTCCAAACTTTTACAATAATATTCCAATGCCTTATCATTTTCTGACTTTTCAGAATAAACAGTCCCAATATTGTCATAGGAACTCGCTATAGAGGGATGGGTTTTACCAAAAATTTCTAATCTGATTTCTAAACTTTTAAAATGATTTTTCAATGCTTTATCATACTCAGATCTATTTCTATAAACATTCCCAATATTATTATATGAATCCGCTACAGAAGGATGTTTTTTACCGAAAAATTCTAATTTGATTTTCAAACTTTTAAAATGATATTTCAATGCTTTATCGTATTCAGATTTATTTCTATAAACACTCCCGATATTCATGTAAGAAGTTGCCACAAAAGGATGATTTTCACCGAAATTTTTTAAATCTATTTTCAAACTTTTAAAATAATATTCCAATGCTTCGTCGTATTCTGCCTTTAGGTGGTATACATTCCCGATATTGTTGAAAGTTCCTGCTATACGAGAGTGTTTATTATCTAATTTCCCTTGATATATTTCCAAACTTTTAAAATAATACTCCAATGCCTTATCATATTCGGACATTTGCTCATAAGCAGATCCAATACTATTATAAGAATTCGCTACAGAAGTATGGCTTTCACCAATTTGTTCTAAATCTATTTTTACGCTCTTAAAAAAATATTCCAATGCTATTTCATATTCGGACTTTCTGCTATAAACTTCCCCGATATTGTGGTAAGAGTCTGCTACTGAAATATGGTTTTCGCCATGAAGTTCTAATTCTATTTCAAGCTTTTTTAACCAATACTTTAATGCATCATCATACTTTGCAGCATAAGCATTTACTAAACCAATCATATGTAAACATTTTGAATTTTTTAAGCTGTTTTCTCCCAGGTGTTTTATGTAGAGTTTTTGAGCTTTTTCGGTATAAAACAGTGCGCTGTCCAGTTGCCGGGCTTCAAGGCAGCTATCTGCCATTTCGAAATAGGCATTGGCACGGGTAGTATCGGCGGTTAGGTCCTGTGCAAAAAAATCTTTTGCGCTTAGCATAATAACGAAGAATACAAGTATTGATTTGGTAGTATTCATGTCAAAGGATTTAAAATGCAAAAAATCATTAGTAATCAACATATTACAACAAAGGTAGTAAAGATTGATACCAAAGTCAAGGCTGCTAATTTCTTAAATGTTAGGAAAATTTTAGTTTAGAAAAAAGGCTTACAGCTTAAATATTTAATATGGATTTAATTGATTATCCTGTATATAAAATTGTGCATTAAAAAATATTTTTTTAACAATTCCTTGAAGGAAGCCTGTCGTTTCTTATAATGCTTAGAAGCAAGAATTCAAAATGAAGTATAAATCATAAATTTTGCTGCGTTCGGATTACTTACAAGAATAAAAGAATTTAAAAAAAACAAAAAAAGCACCTCAACCCAGTTAAGGGAGAGATGCTTTAGGTTATTGGATAATTTTTGAAAGTAAATTGTTTTATATGGGTGTTATTCTATTTAAAACATAACCCTAAACTATAATTAACCTAACCAAATTTAATTATCAACCTCAAAATTTTATCCAATGCACTATTTTTTATACTCGTCAAGAATTGCTTTTACGCCATCGGGAGCGACACGCCCGTAAGTTTTTTCACCAACTAAAACAACAGGTGCTAAACCACATGCTCCTACACATCGTAAACCACTTAAAGAAAATTCTCCATCTTCAGTTGTTTCACCAACTTCAATCCCTAACTGGCGTTTAAATTCCTGTAAAACATTGTCGGCACCGCGTACATAGCAAGCAGTACCGGTACAAACTGAAATTGGGTGTTTTCCTTTTGGCAACATGGTAAAGAACGAATAGAAAGTTACCACACCATAAACCTTAGCTACTGAAACATTTAACTCCTGTGCAACAACCTCCTGTATCTCAGCAGGAAGGTAGCCAAAATGTTCTTGTGTTTTATGTAGCACATTGATCAACTCTTTTGGTTCGTTATTAAAAGACTTACAAATTTCCTTGATTGTATTTAAGTCTTTTTCTTTTATTTTAATTTTAATATCTGACATTGATTTTTCCTCCAATTTTTAATTTTATCACTATACACTACTCTATCTCAATTTTTCTACTCAAATCAAAATAAGCAGTATGCAATAAATGATGCGCTTTTTCGCTCATTGGTTTTCCTAAGAATTCCTCGTATAATTTTATAATGTAAGGATTTTCATGAGATTTACGGATTGGCTTACCAGCATCTTCCTGATAAATAGCTTTAGCACGTGCTTTTAAGATTGCTGAATCATTATGATGCAATGGCTGGCCACCACCACCGATACATCCACCAGGGCATGACATAATTTCAATGGCATGGAACTCTGATTTTCCTGATTTTATTTCTTCAAGTAATTTACGAGCATTTCCTAATCCGTGAGCAATTCCAATATTAACTGGAGTACCATCGAAATCAACAGTAGCTTTTCTTATCGCATCGAAGCCTCGTAATTGTTCGAAATCAATTTTTTCAAGTTTTTTACCAGTGTACAATTCATATGCAGTACGAACAGCAGCTTCGATAACACCACCAGTAGTACCAAATATTACACTGGCACCTGAAGATTCTCCTAATGGTTTATCAAAATCTTCATCAGGTAAATTGTTCAAATCTAAGTTTGCTTCTTTAATTAAATGAGCTAACTCTCGTGTTGAAATTGAGAAGTCAACATCAGGATTACCATTAGTTTTAAACTCATCGCGCTGAGCTTCGTATTTTTTTGCCAAACATGGCATAATAGATACAACTACTAAATCTTCTCGTTTAACCTCAATTTTATCGGCAAAATAAGTTTTTGCAATGGCACCAAACATTTGCTGTGGCGAACGGGCCGTTGATGGTATATCTTTCATTTCGGGGAAATGATGTTCAAAAAAGCTAACCCATGCAGGACAGCACGAAGTAAGGATTGGTAATTTCACTTCTTTATCGCCATTTAAATGTTTGGTTAAACGATCTAACATTTCGGTTCCTTCTTCCATGATGGTTAAATCTGCTGCAAAATCGGTATCGAATATATAATCGAAACCTAAACGACGCAATGCCGAAACCATTTTACCAGTAACCAGGGTGCCTGCTTCCATTCCAAACTCTTCGCCTAATGCAGCACGAACTGCAGGAGCAGTTTGAACAACTACTTTTTTCGTAGGATCAGCCAAAGCATTAATTACATCTCTTGTATGATCTCTTTCTGTTAAAGCGCCTGTGGGGCAAACAGCAACACACTGGCCGCAATATGTACAGGGAGAGTCCTCAATGTCCATTTCAAATGCAGGCCCTACCGCTGATTCAAATCCACGGTGGAATGCAGAAAGAGCACCTACCGTTTGAAATTCATTACACATCATCTCGCAACGACGACACATAATACATTTGTCTAATTCACGAATGATAGATGGTGAAAAATCTGTTTTGTACTCAGACATCTCTGCATATTCCTGTCCGGGAATATCCCTTACACCTAACTTAATAGCCATATCCTGCAATTCGCAATTACCAGACTTGGCACAAGTTAAACAATCTTTAGGGTGATCGGAAAGGATAAATTCTAATACCGTTCTTCGGGCATTAATTACACGCATAGAGTGTGTATTAACAACCATTCCTTCCCATACTTCTGTTGAGCATGAAGGAGCTAAATTTACTCTACCTTCTACTTCAACAACACAGATACGACATCCACCGGGTTTATTTTCAATGTTTAAACCTTCCAGGCTCATGTAACATAACACAGGGATATCTATTCCTAATTGTTTCGCAGCTTTATAGATTGTAGTCCCTTTTTCTACTTCTATTTGCTTGTTATCTATTGTTAATTTTACTTTTTCCATCGTCCTAAAAAGTTTATTTATTTTACAATGATTGCATCAAATTTACATCTCTCAATACAAGCACCACATTTGATACAAATAGAAGGATCAATATAGTGAACTTGCTTTTTCTCTCCGGTAATAGCTCCAACAGGACAAACTCTTGCACAAGCGGTACAACCTACACAATTTTCTTCGATAATTACATACTTCATTAAATCTTTACATTGTCCGGCAGGGCATTTATGATCTATTACGTGAGCAACATACTCATCCCAGAAATTATCTAATGTTGACAAAACAGGATTTGGAGATGTTTGTCCCAGTCCACAAAGCGATGTTTCTTTAATTACTTCACTCATATTTCGTAAGCGTTGTAAATCGTCCATTGTAGCTTTGCCCTGGGTAATCTGATCTAGTAATTCGTACAATCTTTTATTTCCGATTCGGCAAGGAGAGCATTTTCCGCATGATTCTTCCACGGTAAAATCGAGATAGAATTTAGCCACAGAAACCATACAGTCGTCTTCGTCCATTACAATCATACCTCCTGATCCCATCATTGATCCGGCTGCTAAAAGATTATCAAAATCAATGGGTGTGTCAAGGTGTTTTTCGGTTAAACATCCTCCGGAGGGCCCTCCAGTTTGAACAGCCTTGAATTTTTTACCGTCTTTAATACCTCCACCAATTTCAAAAATAACTTCACGTAAGGTCGTTCCCATAGGAACTTCAATTAATCCTACATTGTTAATTTTTCCGGCTAAAGCAAAGACTTTTGTTCCTTTCGATTTTTCGGTACCAATTTTATTATACCAGTTGGCACCTTTATTTATAATTATGGGAACGTTGGCATATGTTTCAACATTATTCACGTTGGTTGGTTTTCCTAAATAGCCTTTTTCGGCAGGATAAGGCGGTTTAATGGTTGGTTCACCACGTAAACCTTCCATGGAGTGTATCAAAGATGTTTCTTCACCACAAACAAATGCTCCGGCACCATATCGTAGTTCAACATCAAAGTCAAAATCTGATCCAAATATATTATTTCCTAACAGGCCATATTCACGTGCCTGGTCGATAGCAATTTTTAATCGTTTAATAGCCAACGGATATTCGGCACGGATATAAATCAATCCTTTGGTTGCGTTTGTTGCATATCCGCAAATAGCCATAGCTTCCAGAACTGCATGTGGGTCACCTTCAAGGATTGAGCGATCCATAAATGCTCCAGGGTCGCCTTCGTCGGCATTACAAACTACATATTTCTGGTCGGCATCATTTTTAGAAGCAATTTCCCATTTTAGCCCGGCAGGGAAACCTCCTCCACCCCGGCCACGTAATCCCGATTCTTTAATTTCTTTAATTACATCCTGAGGAGTCATCTCATTAATACATTTACCTAAGGCCATATATCCATCACGTGCAATGTACTCATCTAAATTTTCAGGATCAATAAAACCACAATTTCTTAAAGCAATACGGATTTGTTTTTTGTAAAAATCCATTTTTTTCGAATCAGCAATAGATTCTTTCTTTTCGGGATCCTTATATAATAACCTTTTTACCTGTCGTCCTTTAATAATATGCTCTTCAATTAATTCCGGAGCATCTTCGGGTTTTACCTCCACATAAAAAGTATTGTCGGGTAATACTTTTACGATAGGCCCTTTTTCGCAGAATCCGAAACATCCTGTCATAACAACCTGAACTTCTTCGGATAGCCCTTTATTTTCGAGCTCATGTTTTAAACTTTCTACAATAGAATCGCTTGCTGAAGCCCTGCAACCAGTACCACCACAAACAAGCAGATGCATTTTATATTTTGTCATTTTTTTTCCTCCTTAAGCTTTTTTATTGTCTTTATCATCAATTACCTGATAGTTTTGTGGAATAATTCCGTCCACTAACTCGCCACGTTTAATGTATTTTTCAATAATTTCGTCAGCTTTTTTGATATCTACATAACCAAAAACAATAGGTTCTTCACCGGGTTTTTGCACCTCTATTGTAGGTTCGGCGAAGCAATAGCCCATATCACCAGCCTGACTAACAACAGCTTCGATATTTCTTTTTTCTAAAGCTTCAATCAAAAATTCCATTACTTCCTTAGCACCGGAAGCAATTCCGCTGGTAGCCATACCAACTTTAATCTGAACGTAGCTTTCAGGGCTGTCTGCTTTTTCCCTCAAATCTACCTTTGATTGCAAATCTTCTCTCATCTTTTTAAGATCTGCTAATGTTTTGATTTTTGCCATGTTAATTATAGTTTTTAAATAGTTAATTTACTGTGTAATTATTTTGTAAAATTATGGTAACAATCATTAATAATCATTATAAATTAGATGTTGTAAAACCTGAATGCTTCATAACATATAACTCCTGTATATTCTCATTAATCATTTCTTTTAAATAGTTTCTAATATTCGAGTCGCTAATTGGCATATCCTCCAGCACTTTTTTAACTTCCTGTGTATCAAATATATATTTTTTTTCATTAATTTGATGAATATATTTAATTTCAATTTTTGGGTTAGCCGCAGCAATTAAAACAATGGTTCCGGCTATATCTCCAAGGCCTGGCCTGTCGATATGATCATTCTGCATGACAGCATATACTTTTGTTCCGCAATTTTTTGCAGAATAAACTTTAATAAATCCGTTAGCCTGCTCGGCTGTATGTTTTAATAAAGGTAAACCCAAACCAACCTTTCGGGTGGTTCGGGTGGTCGTATATGGATCTGTAACATGAGCCAATAATTCCTCATCCATCCCGCAGCCATTATCAACAATAACAATTTCAAAAATATTCCTGTCAGTTTGCACATGAACCTTAACTTCAATGCAGGTTGCTCCCACTGCAATAGAGTTTTGAACAATATCTAATATGTGCATCGAAAGATTATTCATGAACCTTTACTTTTCTGTTATTTTCTGATTTTAAAGCCTGCCTGATTTCATCAAACGATCGTTCTTTCATTATAAATTCAGAAGTAATATCTCCAATATTATCTAAAAAATGTGCATCAGAACTTTGGATAAAAGTATAATTTGCCAGATAATTATTTTTTTCCAGAAATTTGTTTTTATTTTCAAATTTCGAAAGCTCCAAGGCGTCAACATTCAAATCTTTGGGAACAAAACCCAACTGGCTTAAAACAGAATACCTGCTACGGTCGATATGAGCAGGGATAAACAAACCATTCAGTTCGTGTACTTTTTTTTCTATTTGTTCGATGGTAACATCGAGTGCCGAGATCAACAACCAGTCGATTTGTTCGATAATATTTTCATTCTTATCTACAACCACCTGATAACCAAACTTTTTGATATCATTTTTGATTTTAGGCAGGTGTTCATCAATATATTGCTGAAAATCAAATAATTCATCATCGTTTTCAAAGAACGTAAGACAATGCACTTCTTCTTTTGTATTTATTTCTGCTCCTTTTAAAATAAACAGGTCGTGTTTTTTAGCCAATTCATCGAAGGCTTTGCAATTTTTTGTATTATTATGATCGGTTATGCCAAGAATATCAATTCCTTTACTTTTAGCCTTTTGTACAATATTTAAAGGACTCATTTCCAAATCGCCGCAAGGCGAAAGCACAGTATGTGTATGTAAATCAGCCTTATACAATTTCATTATCGGTTAAATATTGAAACAATTTTCCACTCATTTCGAAGGTATTTTCGGTTGTTCCTAAAACAGGTACTCCTTCCATTTCGCTTTGTTCAGCCATATCATCATTAGGTTTAAATCCTTTAACCAGGATAACAGCAGCCAGATCTTTGAGCGATGCTATGGCCATCACATTTTTATGTGTTTGTAAAGTAATCCAGATCTGTCCCTCTTTTGAATTACCCATAACATCACTCAATAAATCTGAAACATAACCTCCTTTAACTTCTCTCCCTAACCCTTCATTACCGCTAAAAACTTCTAAATTAAACTTATCAACTATATCTGATACTTTCATAACCCTATATTTTTATTTTAACATTTTCTATTTAATTTATCGTCGCCCCAAATCTCTTTCATAATATCGTGTGATTGTTCCCAATCTAATATTCCCTTTTTCTCAAAAATTTTTTGAATAAAAACACAATGATTGATTACGGCTCTTTCCTGAACAATATCTTCGGCCAATGCCTGGCAGTTGGGTGCTCCGCAAGCGCCACAATCTACATCGGGCAAACATTTCATGATCTCTTTTACCCTTCGCATTTTTTTCATTGCCTCAGCCATATTTTCATCCAGTTTCATCATTGAACGAGGCTTAATTTTGCCGATGCTTATATTTTTTTTCAGAAAATCCTTATAATTCAAAATATTCTGTTTGTTATTGTTAGCTTTATATTGTTTGTAATGATTTGCTCTCTTTTTTAATCGTTCTACTGTTATAAATCTGTTTTTAGTAGTAAGCACTCCTCCGGCACAACTTTCGTCGCAAGCTCTGAGTTCCAAAAAATCAACATCCTTAATTTCTTCATTCTCAATTTTTTCCAGAAAATCGATTACATTATGTACTCCATCAATGGCCAGGCAACGGCCTTTCATGTTATCAATTTCGCCATTGGTTAGGCTCCACAATACGCCTTCTGGAGCCAATTGTTCTTTATCAATATTTTGTGATTGCTGGAAATCTCCTCTACGAATATTGGTGTACACCTTATTAAAAATGAAATCCATATTAATCACACCATTAATGGGCGATTGCTCGTTTCCCACAGGGCTTTTTACTGCAGCAATTTTGGCAGCACAAGGCGTAACATAAAAAATTCCAATATCCGACTCGTCAATCCCTTTATCCATAAGCATCTTTTTATAATATACTGCTGCGATATCCAATGGAGGATGCAGTGATATTATATTTTCAGTTAATGCAGGAAATTTAACCTGGATTAAGCGGATTACAGCCGGGCAAAATGATGAGATCATAGGTTTGTTATCATCATGTACACGGACAAATTCCTGCATAGCATTTTTCAAAATCTCCACTCCGTGCTCTACTTCATAAACATCAGTAAATCCAAGATCGAGCAACACATCATAAATTTGAGTAGTTTTTACCTCTTCGGGAAACTGGCCGCTAAAAACGGCTGGTAGTAAAGCAACCCTGTATTTGTATTGAAAAATTTTATTAAAATCGTCTTGTTCAATAATTATAGCATTTACAGGACATACACGAAAACATTCACCACAATCAATACAACGATTCTCAAAAAGTTCAGCCTTACCGTTTCGTACGCGTATAGCCTCGGTAGGACAAATGTTCATGCAGTGTGAACATCCGATACACTGTTCCTTTTGGATTTTTAAGGCATGATGGAATGTTTTACTGTCCATTTTTAAAGATTTTTTAAGTATGCTACAATTTTTAATTCTGTTCCAACACCAACCTGGCTGGTTATTTCAAACTCATCTGCATTATTTTTTATATTTGATAAACCCATTCCTGCACCGAATCCCATTTCTCGTACCTGTTCAGAAGCTGTAGAATAGCCATCCTGCATGGCTTGTTGAATATCTTCTATTCCAGGCCCTTTATCTTTAACCTGAATCATTATTTTATCCGTATCAATATCAATGGTTACTTTTCCAGAATATGCATGAGCAACAACATTTACTTCGGCCTCGTACATGGCAACAACAATACGTTTTACCATTTTATGATTGCCAACCAGTTGCTTTAATGTTTTCTTCAATAAGCTTGAAACATTTCCAGCTTTTGAAAAATCGCCACCCTCTATTTCGTATTCAAAATGCATAATCATTAAAATACAGGTTTTATACCAGCTTTATACAATTCACCAGCAGATTTAAAAACCGAACAAGCACATTCAATCAGTACCATTTGATTTTCTGCAGCAAGTTCAATCATTTCCTTAGTTACTTTTTTATTTCTTGCGAAAATAATACAAGTAATATCAGACATTTCAGCAGTACGGATCGCCTGTAAGTTTGCCAAGCCGGTTATAAGCAAAATATTATCCGTATCAAGGGTTAATACATCACTCATTAAATCGGAAGCAAAACCTTTCTGAACCTCGGTTTCCAACAGTTCTTTACCGCAAACCACCTTGCCATTAATAATATTTACTATTTCTTTAATTTTCATTGCAGCAGTTAATTTAAATGGTGTTAAACAATAAATAAAAACATCATTTAAAATTCTGCTACAAATATAAAAATTTATTTGTTATTTTTTTCACACTGTTAATTATTTAACAGATAATTAAAATAAGTATGCCTTGATTTGGCGTTATAAAATTCTTTATATCAGTTAAATGCGTAGCATTTACTACAAATATGTTTTACAACTTATTTTGTATAACATATTTTATTTGTTCAGAAATCCATTGATACCATAGATCCAATCCAATACTTCGGGTACAGGAAATTTCAAATAATGGCACATTACCGTTGATTTTCTGCAAATCGGCTTTAAAAGCTGATTTATTAAAATTGGTATATTCAATTAAATCAACTTTATTCAATAAAACAGCTTTTGCCTCCCTAAATAACATTGGATATTTTTCAGGTTTATCATCGCCTTCGGTGGTGCTTACTACAGCCAGTTTAAAGGTTTCGCCCAGATCAAAATGGGAAGGGCAAACTAAATTGCCTACATTTTCTACAAAAAGGATATCCAGTTGATCAAGATCAAACTCGGGCAAAACTTTTGATATACTATGTGAATCAAGATGGCATCCGCCTTCGGTATTGATGACTACAATGGGCACATCATGAATTTTTAACCGTTGGGCATCTCGGTCAGTAGTAATATCACCTTCAATTACTCCTATTTTAAAATTTCCTTTCAGATTTTCGAGTGTACGTTCCAGTAATGTGGTTTTGCCCGCACCGGGAGAACTAATAATATTAACCATCAAAACTTGTTTTTGACGAAGTAATTCTCTTACTACATTGGCTTTGTTCTGATTTCGATCAAGAACATTTTTGCGAATTTTAATTTCCATAGTTATTTATTTCAGATTTCAAATTTCAGATTTCAAACCTGCCCGACGGCAGGCGGGTTTCAAATTTACCTGCCGAAGGCACGGTTTACCTGCCGTAGGCATTGTTTCAGATTTCAGTACAACTGACAACCTTGATCTCCGAAGCTTTAGCGAAGGAGATCTTACTATTACTTCTCTCCTTCGATACTTTCAATTATTGTTTCTCTGCCCTGAATCAAATCCAAATCAACTGATCCACAGTTCGGACATTTAAATAGCAAATCGCCAACTTCTGTATTTAGATTGCATTTTTTACAAGCAAATTTTACCGGTAAAATTTCTAAATTCAATTTTGCCCCTTCTGCAATAGAATCCCTTGTTGCTTCTTCGAAAGCAAATTGAAAAATATCCGGAACAATTTGTATCATTTTCCCAAACTGAATATTGACTTTGGTTACTGATTTTAAATTTTCTTTTTCAGCAACATCTTTGATTATCTCTATTAACTCTGATGCTATTTTTAATTCATGCATTGTTTTAGGTTTTAGGTTTCAGGTTTCAGGTTTCAGATTTCAGATTTCAGATTTCTGGTTTCAAGTTTCAAATTCCAAATTTCAAGTTTCAAGTTTCAAATTTCAAATTTCAAATTTACCTGCCGAAGGCATGGTTTACCTGCCATGGGCTTGGTATCGAATAAATTTATCCTAACAAATTCGCGGTAATTGTTCCCCTTGCAAAATATCAATGATGCGTTTTCCTCCAACCTCAGTATTTCCAACTACCATCTTCGGATGATCATTCACTATTTCACCAATTACAACACTCTCTTTGCCCAAAATATTTCCCTGCATACAATCAATTGTTTTTTCAACATCTTTAGTATCTACCACCATTAAGAATTTCCCCTCATTTGCCAGATATAAAGGATCAAAACCAAGGATTTCACATAATCCCATAACTGATTCTTTTACAGGAACATCCTTTTCGTATATCTCTATTCCAAAATCAGTAATTCTTGCCAGTTCATTTAGAATGGTCGCTAATCCTCCTCTGGTAATATCTCTCATAAATTTCACTTTTACATTTTTATTAAAAATATCAGCAATTAAATGATTTAAACATACACAATCTGATTTTATATCAACGTTAATATCAATTTCATTCCTGGCTCCTAAAACAGCCATTGAGTGATCGCCTAATGTCCCATTGATAATTATTTTATCTCCCACTTTAATTTTTCGTCCATCGCTTATATAAGCCAGGTCATTATTAAAAATGCCTATTCCTGTGGTATTAATAAATACTTTGTCGCATTTCCCTTTTTGTACTACTTTCGTATCTCCGGCAACTATTTTAACGTTTGCTATTGTAGCCTGTTCAGCAATAGAATTAGCAATTTTTTTCAAAACTTTGATAGAAAAACCCTCCTCGATGATAAATGAAATAGAAATATATTTTGGTATAGCTCCTGATACAGCCAAATCATTAACGGTGCCACATATGGCAAGTTTGCCAATATCGCCACCAGGAAAAAAGATGGGATCTACAACAAAAGAATCGGTAGTAAAAGCAATTTGATTTTTGGGAATATTCAAAATAGCCGAATCAGCTAAAATATTATCAACCTGTCCAAAAGAATTAATAAAAACCTCCTGTATCAGTTCGCCGGAAGCTTTTCCGCCACTACCATGATTTAATGTAATAAATTCATTCATATGCCCGGTATTTATAATATGCATGACATGAACCTTCGTTAGAAACCATGCAAGCACCTACTGGGTTTTGTGGTGTACAAACTTTTCCAAATAACTTACAATCCTTTGGTGTTTTTAATCCCCGCAAAACATTACCACAAATACACGCAGGATTCTCTCCTCCATAATCAATATCAATATTTAAAAAATGTTCAGTATCAAATTTTTTGTATTTATCTCTCAACTTCAATCCACTTTTAGGTATTTCTCCAATTCCACGCCAAAAATCATCTTTAAGCTCAAAAACATCTGTCATCAATTGTTGAGCTTTAACATTTCCTTTTTTTGTAACAGCTCTTGAATATTGAATCTCAACCTTTGGCTCTTTTGATTCTATTTGCTTCGTTAACATTTGTATGGATTGTAATATATCAGTTGGTTCGAAACCTGCAACAACACAACCAATTTTATAATTTTCAGGAATAAAATCATAAATTTTTGAGCCAGTAATTGTGCTTACATGCCCTGGGCAAATAAAACCATTAATTTTAACTTCGCTGTTTAATAAAGTTTCCATAACCGGGGGCATGATTTTATGTGCACTTAGAAGAAAAAAATTCTGCACATTTTCATGATTAGCTTTTTGAATTACAACTGCTGATGATGGAGCCGTTGTTTCGAAACCTATTCCCAAGAATATAATCTTTTTATTTGGATTATTTATGGCAATTTTTAATGCATCCAGCGAAGAATAAACGATACGTATGTCTGCACCCATTGATTTTTCCTTTTCCAAACTACTTTTCGATCCGGGTACTCGAAGCAAATCGCCATAAGTTGTAATAATTACATCCTGTAATTTTGAATATGCAATGGAGCGATCAATAAATGAAATACTTGAAACACATACAGGGCAACCCGGGCCGGATATTAATTTTATATTTTCAGGCAATAATGAAGGAATTCCAAAACGTTGAATTGCCATGGTATGCCCTCCACAAACCTCCATTAAAGAAATCTCGTGATGATTAAACTGCTTGATTTTAGCAGATAATTTCTTAACTAGTTCAATGTCCCGATATTCATCAATGTATTTCATATTTCAGATTTCAGATTTCAAATTTCATATTTCATATTTCAGATTTCAGATTTTAGGTTTCAGATTTCAGGTTTATTTGGACATTATACCCGATTCTGATTTTATTCTATTTTATAAATTTTATTCATCCATTTCTTTTAATAATTGCAGTGTTTCTAAAGCCTCTTTCTCATTTATCTTTTGTAAGGCAAAACCGGCATGTACCAGAACATAATCTCCTGGGTTAACATTTTCAATCATTTGAACTCCAACTTTTACAATGGTACCGCCGATTGAAACATCTGCAATATCGCCATTGATCGTTATTATTTTACCAGGTATACTTAAACACATAATTATAAATTATTAGATGCAACAATTAATTGGCCTAATGAAATTCCTCCATCATTGGCAGGAACCTGTTCGTTATAAAAAACAGAAAACTTTTTATGCTTTAATTTCTCTATAGATTTTTCCAATAAGAATTTATTTTGAAAAACACCTCCCGATAGAACAACTTCTTTAATTCCTGTTTCTTTTCTTATGACTTCAGACAAATCTATAATAACATTTACTATTGTATTATGAAATTTTGCAGATACAACAGATACTGACATTTTATTAATATCAGAAATAATTTCCTCTATAGTTCTGTCAAACATTACTTTATCATTTAAAATTTGATAAGGATATGAGCCTGTAAATGATTTATCGATTACAGATTCCAGCCGCATTGGAGCTTCAGCATCAAAAGAGTTGTGGCTGCAAAGATTAAGCATACATGCTACAGCATCGAATAAACGGCCGGCACTGGATGTTAGTGGCGAATTAATATTTTTTTGAATCATATTTCTAAGCAGGGCAATAGATTCCTTTTCAACTTTTTCAAAACATTTCATACTTTCCCATTCATTTTTATCACCAAAATATTTTTGAAAATAAGCCACAACCATTCTCCAGGGTTCTTTTGCAGCAGCGTCACCACCAGGCAATTTCACATAATCAAAATGTGCAAATCGTTGAAAAGATTTGGTATCACAAATTAAAAATTCACCACCCCAGATATTGCCATCGGTTCCATAACCGGTTCCATCAAAACTAACACCAATTACCTGTTTATGGATATGATGCTCAGCCAAACAAGAGGCAATATGAGCATGATGATGTTGTACTCTGATTACTTTCCTGTTATCTGGAATATATAACCGTGCAAATTCATCGGTAAATTTAGTAGATAAATAAGCAGGATGTTGATCACAAACCAAAATGGTAGGTTTAAAATGATATAGATCAAAAAACTTTTCAACAGTATTAATATAAAACTGGAAAGTTTCGTAATTGGTTAAATCGCCAATATGCTGGCTAATTATTCCGTTATTGTCTTTACCTATGCAAAAAGTATTTTTTTGTTCAGCACCTGCAGCAAATATTCCATCAACATTTGAACTTACTTCAACAGGGTTTGGGACATATCCTCTTGACCGACGGATAACCTGACACGTTTTTTTTTCTATTTTTATCACAGAATCATCAACAGGATTAAAAATTTCACGGTTATGCATAAGTACACCGTCAGAGGATTTTAGAAAATCATCTTTTATTTTCTGATCATCAGCTACTAAAGGCTCCTCAGACTTATTGGTACTTGTAAAAACTATAACCGGTGTTTTAAGATATTCAAACAACAGATAATGCAATGGTAAGTAAGGTAATATAGCGCCAATTCTGCCCAGGTTATGATTTATTGATGAACACAACTTTTTCTTTTGCTCGAGAATGACAATCGGGCGCTGCCATGATTCCAGCATCTTCTTTTCACGAATAGACAAATTACAATAATGTTTTACAGTTTCTGTGTCCTTAAACATTACCGCAAAAGGTTTAGCCTCACGGTTTTTTATCGTTCTGATTCGCTTAACCGGTTGGTTGTTTAGAGCATCGCAAATGAAATTATAACCACCAACACCTTTAATTATAATAATATCTCCACGATTTACCTGAGTTGCAATTTGTTTTAATATGGATGAGAGATCGTGTTGTATTTTATCATCAATAATATATTCATATTTAGGGCCACAGTAGTTACAGGCAACAGGTTGGGCATGGAAGCGCCTGTCGTCAATATCGTGATATTCATAATGACAAACAGGGCACATCTTAAATTTTTTCATGGTAGTATTTTCCCTGTCGTATGGTAATTCTTTTATGATCGAAAATCTCGGGCCACAATTTGTACAATTAATTAATGGATAATTAATCCTGTGTTTTTGATTTTTAAGATCAGCTAAACAATCTTCGCAAACAGCAATATCAGGGCTAATATCAGTATACAAAAATTCATTTTTTTGGCTGGGTAATATTTCAAAGTCAGAAAAAGAGGAGTTATTTATAAGAATAGATTTTATCTGTTTTATCAATGCTGCCGGCGGTGCATACTTAACAATATCCTGCACAAATTTTTCAATAACCTGAGCATCGCCCTGAATCTTTACAACTACTCCATCACTACGATTGGCCACATTTCCGTTAAGCCGGTATTTTTTTGCCAAGCGGTATACAAACGGGCGAAATCCAACACCTTGAACCAAGCCCTTAATCGATATCTGTACTGCGCTTTTAATAATAAAAAATTTTTAGTAACAATTTACAAACCTTTCTCTTGTTTATCAACATAATAAATAACACTTTCGAGTTCATCACAAAGGTTAATATTATTCACTATCACATTTTCAGGCACTTTGGGTATTATG
>JBKHIH010000087.1:0-14852 GCA_046538755.1 Thiohalospira sp. | reverse complement strand
ACTTCTATTTCTTTTTCAGGGCTGGAGCACCAATCGATCTTAAATTTTAGAGTGTGTTTCCCCGGTTCAAGCTCCATTTCCTTTATCGCTCCATTTTCAATAACATCAACTTTTTCTCCATCGATATAAACGCCGAATTTGCGGCCTCTGTTTTGCCATTCCTTGCGTCGAGATATTATTAGTTTTCCCATTTTAAACTGTTCTTATCAAAAAATAATTCTTTTTGCCTTTTTGGATTAAGATATATTTATCGTTTAATAAACGTTCGGCTGTAACAGAAATTTCATCGTTCTCAATTTTTTCTTTATTCATGCTCACGCCACCGCCTTTAATTAACCTTCGCAATTCACCTTTGGATGGAAAAACCTGTGTTTCAACAGCTAGTAAATCAAGCACATTTACTCCGGAATCAATTTTTGCCCGTTCGATATCAAACATGGGTACCCCTTCAAATACCGAAAGAAAAGTTTTTTCGTCAAGGTTTTTAAGTTCATCGGTAGTTGCTTTTCCAAACAGTATTTTGGATGCAGCTACTGCTGTTTTATAATCCTCTTCGGAATGTACCATAACAGTAACTTCTTTTGCTAACCTTTGTTGTAAGCTTCTTAGGTGCGGCTCTTCCCGATGCTTCTCAATTAGCGAATCAATTTCGTCTTTTGAAAGCATGGTAAAAATCTTGATATATTTTTCGGCATCCTCATCTGATACATTTAACCAAAACTGGTAAAATTTGTATGGCGATGTTAAATCCGGATCTAACCATACATTCCCTTCTTCGGTTTTACCGAACTTATTACCGTCGGCTTTGGTAATGAGCGGGCAGGTTAAAGCAAAGGCTTCGCCTCCTTCTTTCCGGCGAATAAGCTCTGTTCCTGTGGTTATATTTCCCCACTGGTCGGAGCCTCCCATTTGTAATTTGCATTTTTTGGTTTTATACAAATGCCAAAAATCTGTTCCCTGAACCAGTTGATAAGAAAATTCGGTAAACGACATGCCTGTTTTTGATTCTTCGCCAATACGTTTTTTTACCGAGTCTTTGGCCATCATGTAATTTACGGTAATATGCTTGCCAATATCACGAATAAACTCAAGAAAAGTATATTCTTTCATCCAGTCGTAATTGTTTACCATTTCGGCATTATTTTTTTTATCAGGAGTAAAATCGAGCAACTTTTCCAGCTGTTTTTTCAGGCAATCCTGATTATAACGAAGTGTTTTTTCGTCCAGTAAATTTCTTTCCTGCGATTTGCCTGACGGGTCGCCAATCATTCCTGTTGCGCCGCCAACCAACACCAATGGCTTATGCCCCGCGGCCTGAAAATGTTTTAACATCATTACGCTAACCAGGTGTCCAATGTGTAATGAGTTGGCCGTAGGATCGATTCCTACATAAGCAATGGTCATCTCTTTTTTTAATTGCTCTTCTGTTCCGGGCATGAAATCGTGTAACATGCCTCTCCATTTAAGTTCCTCAACAAAGTTCATTTTCTTTACTCTTCTTTTTTATCAATGATAATCCTAGGTCAAAAATATAAATTTTAAAAATCAAGTCACACTTCGACAAGCTCAGTGTGACAGTCTTAGTGTGACTCCTTATTTATATTCATTTAAATTTTTGTTAATGCGTGATCCAAATCATCAATAATATCTTCGGCATTTTCGATACCTACCGCAAAACGAACCAAACCATCGGTAATATTTGCTTCCATTCTTGCCTCTTTCGATATTCCGGCATGAGTCATTGATGCAGGATGCTGAATTAACGACTCAACACCACCCAAAGAAACGGCTAAAAGTGCCAGATGAACATTGTTCATCAAAGTTACTCCGGCATCATATCCGCCTTTGAGTTCAAAGCTAATCATAGCTCCAGGCCCGCTCATTTGCTCCTGTGCCAATTCGTATTGTGGAAACGATTTTAATCCGGGATATTTTACCCATTCCACTTTTGGATGACTTTCAAGAAACTCAGCTACTTTCATTGCATTTTCCTGGGCACGGTCAACACGTAAGCTTAATGTTTTAACCCCGCGACTAACCATATATGCCTGATGCGGATCCATATTTCCGCCCATCATGATCATTGTTTTTCTAAGTTTCTGATATACCTCAGGGTCTTTGGCAATTAATGCACCACCCACAATATCGGCGTGTCCGTTAATAAATTTGGTTAATGAATGTAAAGCTACATCAGCCCCTAAATCTAAAGGTTTTTGTAAATAGGGGCTGCTAAATGTATTATCTACAACAACTATAATTCCGTGTTTATGTGCAATTTCCGATGCTTTTTTAATATCGGTTATAGCAATGGTTGGATTTGCTGGAGTTTCCAGGTACAACAATTTAGTATTTGGTTTGATGGCGCTTTCAACAGCCTGTAAATCAGAAGTATCAACAAAAGTATATTCAACTCCAAAACGTGAAAAATGACTTTCCAAAACGCCACGGCTGGGCCCATAAACTGCACTGGTACAAACAACGTGTTCGCCCTGTCCCAAGAATGTCATATATGCAGTTGTAACGGCGGCCATTCCTGATGCTAAAGCGATGCCTCCGCATCCGTTTTCCAAATCGGCTAATTTTTTTTCCAACGCCTCAATGGTTGGATTTCCAATACGAGTGTAAATAAATCCTTTTTCGCGTCCGGCAAACAAATCTGCCCCATGTTTTGCATTTCGGAAAGCAAAAGTTGAAGTTTGGTAAATAGGTGTAATGGCACTTCCCAGTGCATCTTCATAATCGCCTGAATGTATTAATTTTGAGTCGAATCCTAAATTTTTTGTATCCATGTTATTTTTTATTTTATTGATTTTTTTAATGATTAAACTTTAACATTATAATTACCTTGCTCCTCTTCGAATTTCTCTTTGATCTTATCGAAATTTAAATAAGGGAAAATCATGGGAGCAAAATTTGATAAAGGTTTGTATAATAATGAATTTTCTTTGGTTTCTTCGGGAATAAAATTGTATTTATGATCGGCTTTGTTTATTAAAACCAAGATAACGCTAATGATAAAAGCATATTTTAGTACAGAAAAAGTAACACCTAATAACCGGTTTACAATGCCCAAAGCAATGGCATCGATCAATTTATTTAACATTTTTGCCAGAATATGAACAGCAATTACAATTACAATAAATGTTACAGCAAAAGAAATAATCGGCAGGTATTGCCCAGAAATTTCAAATTTATTGATGATCAGGTTCGAAGTAAAATCTGAAAACATAACCGCACCCAGTATTCCCAGCAATAAAGCTGCCAGAGTAGCCAGCTGGACAATAAAACCTTTGGTAAAGCCGCGGTAGGCACTCCACAAAAATAAAATTGCAAAAACAAGATCAATCGTATTCATACTAAATCTTTTCGATGTAAGAATCTGTAAAAATAATAAAAAGATTTAGTTTATTGGTAAATTGGTAAAAACAGTGAGCTGGTAAATAAACGGACATTCAAGTCCGTTTTACTTGGCTCAATCAACATTAGTTTATGGTTATTCTTTTTCACAGCGCCACTGTCTGCTGGTTTACGTGTCGTATGGCATGCAAACGAGGGCGCCAAGGCGAAAAAGAGGATGACTTGTTGTAGGGATTCTTATTCCAGTAATTTTTCAATCTCTTTTATAAACAATTTCATTTCATCAAAGCGGGTTAGCACTTCTTCCTCCTCGAATTCCACAAAAACGCCATAATCACTATCAGTTCTGTTCTTAAAAGCCTTATGTATATATTTGCCAAATTCTTTATCAACCTTGCCTGTTTTAACAAACTCTTTATTGAACCACCCGATTAATTGATTATGTTTCGAAGTCTTAAAGCCGTGTTTTATAGAAAGAGCAAGTAGAATGTAAAACATTCCGTAATAAATTCTATTAACAGCTAAAGCAAACTTTTTATTTAAAATAAGCAGTTCTACATCATCTATTGATTGTATAGCTTGCTTTTTCCTATATTCAATTAATTTACTTACTTCATTTTGCATGGATACCATCTTTTATTGCATCAGTGTAAAGTGGATGTTTTCCCCAAAAACGATTGTTCAGCTCGAATGTTGAAATAATTTTTGAATCAATTAAAATATCGTATTTTAAAGATATATCATAACAAATGTCAACAATAGCATCTTTTGTTCTCCAAGTGATTTTTTCATTGGTAATAATCAATACATCATAATCAGAATCAATTGTTGGTTTTCCTGTAACACGGGAACCGAATAAAATAACATCATCAACCAATCCAGGATGATTTTCATTAATCCTTTGCTTAATCGTAGAAATTATTTTTTGATGATCTATCATAAAACAAATATAAAACAATTAAACGGCATAAATCAAGTGTTTAAACAAAAGTGCCGGAACAACCCTTTTATCCACCAATGGTAATGGTGTTTCCACTGCGCCCCACAAACGGTATTCCCAGTTTGATTCCGGTATATTCGTGTGAATTGCCCTTAAACCCGGCAAATACTTCAACGCTAAACATCAGGAAAATCTGGTTTAAACCATAACCTACTTCATAATAAGGTTTATTGCCGGTTGATGCCAGATAATTAAAGTAAAGGCTTTCGCGCATTAATGTTTTGTTTAAAACTGGCAACCGTTTCAATAAAATTCGGTCACTTTCGAGTCTCACCAATCCTTCAAAATAGCTTTTGTTTGTGCTGTAATCATAATAGTCGGGCAAACGGAACATGCTGCCTTCTGATGCTCCGATTAAGAAAGGTGTGTTGGTTGCAAAATGTTTGTAATCGGCAAAATACACTTTATCATTATTTAAAAATGTTCCGGCAGTGGCTTTATACCTAAGCCCTCCGATTCTTCGGACAGACAATCCCTGATTAACCGAAAACTCAAGCCGGTCGAAATCCACATCGCTCTCGAGCAGGTTTTTAATGCCTTTATTGTACTGCAATGTAAACGTCGGGTATTTTGAACGCACATACCATTTAACTCCATCATCGATTCGATAAAAGTAACGTGGCGTATATTTAACTCTCAAATTTAACAACGATGCCGAATGGCTGATAATCCAATCGGCATTAAAATTATCAACAGGTGGTATATTTGAAGTAAACTCATTATTGAAAGGGTTCGTTAAATAAAAATCAGTATGATTTATCAATTCGTGCCGGTGCGCATATTCAAACCCGGCATAAAATTCCAATCCGTTAATAATATCGGTTTGATGACCCACTCTAACATAATCTTTCTGGTATATTTTCAGGTAATTTTCTTTTAGGAAAAGTGTCGTTACCAGGTTCAGGTTTTTTGATATTCCTGAATTACTATGGAAATCTGACGTTGTGCGCCCACCGGATAAAAACAGGTAGCCTCGTTTAATTCCATTATATCTGTACAAAGCACTAATATCGCTGGTCATTCTTTCGCGGGCAAACGCATAATCAACATTGTGGCTTATTCTGAAATATTTTCCATCATCGCTACGGTGTTGATACGAAAAATACATTCCGTATTTTAGTCCATCCACTGTATTGTAGTCTATATGAGAAAAATCAGCCAGTCCACCGTACCGAAATGAGTGTCCACTATTATAACTGAACGTTCCGCCAGTTAACACTTTGCTCCAGCTAAAACGAGAATCTTTTTTTTCGATCGAATCTTTAAAAGTAGAGTCCTTTTCCATTCGAAGCTGAATTGAATCTTTGACCTTATAACTTTCCATTTCTTCAATGGTTAATGAAACCGGGCGGATAGAATCCCAATATTCCACCGAACGTAAATTAGCACTATCTTCAACATGGGTTCTGTCTTTTATTTCAAGGTCTTTTTCAGGAATTGTTTTTGAAACATCTTCTTTTACTAATTTTTTCAGTTTTCTGGATTCTTTTTTTGTTAAATCTTCTTTGGCAACAAGTTCGGCTATTTCGTTTTTCTGCTCAGCAATAACCTCATTGATTTCGTTGGCATACTCTTTCGAATCGTTAACCATACTTCTATATGCACTATGATCGAGTTTAGAATTTAACTCAACTTTATAATCTGACACGGATGCAACATATTTAAAAGTAAACTCAATACCCATCATTTTAACATCAATATCGAAATCGTGGCTAACAGGCATCCACACATCGTCTTCTACAGGAGTATAAACCTGGTTAATTTGAATGGTAAACATTTTTTGTTCGAGCTGCAGTTCTACACTGTGCAAGTGCCAGAATCCTTCGACAATATAGATGTGTCCTGAATACAAATCAAACCCTTCGCGACGTGGAATAACTTTAATTTTATGCACTAAATAATCCTGATCATAAAACGATGCATCCAGTTGAAATTTATAGTAGGCAAAAGCATCGCGGCTTAAGGGCGACTTAACACCATCTATGTCGTTATAAAGCGACAAGGTTACATAATTCATTGGAGACACATCGCTGCTTTCCATGGTACTTCGCATCGAAATGGTATTTTCCTCAACAATATCCGGAAGTTTAAAATGTAAGTCGGTGATATTTTCAATAACAATAGGTTTCCCTTCTTCGATCCCTTCCTTTTTTAAAGTCTTTTTAAGCAAACGTGGAATTTCAATGGCTTTTCCCGAGCCTTTTAAATAAATTCTACATCGGTATTCTTCCACCTGATTTAAATAATAATAGCTCATGGCAATGGCTTTGCGCATAATTGAATAGGCAGGGTCTTCGCCGCTCGCAAGAATTCGTACTTCGGGAATTTTATAGGCTTGCTCCTGCAAAACAATATTCAATTCCTGGGTATCTCCCGAACAATTAACCTTTATTTCCCGGGTTTTATAGCCAAGATAACGGACTACAATTTGATGCTCGCCTTCGGGTAAATCAAGCTTATAAATCCCTTCAATATTGGACGTTGTACCTTTGGAAATTTCTGGCAAATAAACTGTTGCAAATGCAATGGGATTACCCTGCGAATCTGTAATTGTTCCCTGAATACATTGTGCATAGATTTGTAAACTAATGAATAGCGTAAAAAAGGTTAGTATAATTTTTCTCATCATAATAAAAAAAACAAAATATAAATTGTTGATAAGACGATTGCAGGCCTTTAAAGTTACAGCATATCAGTTAATCTTTTTTAAAGGTAAAATAAAAACAGACAAAAAACGGATTTTTATTTATTTTTCCAAAAACATTAAAAATCCGTTAATTATTGTAACTTTTGTATCTTAAAACAGAGTTCATTTTATCCATTATTTTATCTTATAAGAAAAAATGAATGCGTAATCGAAATAAAAATCTCACCTCCGGCAATATAAAAAAACAACTAACCGGATTAACCTGGCCCATGCTTTTCGGGATGATTGGGATGGTAATTTTTAATTTGGTTGATACTTATTTTATTGGAAAGCTGGGTGTTCATCAGCTGGCTGCTATCGGGTTTACTTTTCCGGTGATTATGTTTATCAATGGATTGTCGCAGGGCATAGGCGTTGGTACAGGATCATTGATTTCAAGAAATATTATTGTAGAAAAACGCGAAAAAGTAAAAATGATGGCCAGCAGGGCCCTTCTGATGGGCTTTTTAATTGTTGTCATTTTTGTAACAGCAGGTCTTCTTACCATTGAACCGCTTTTTAAAACTTTGGGCGCCGAAAAAGAAGTTGCTGGTTATATTTATGATTATATGAGCATTTGGTATCTGGGAGTCCCATTTGTAATTGTACCCATGGTGGGTAATAATATTATAAGAGCCACAGGCGATACATTTACTCCCGGAATGCTTATGGTAACCTCAGCAGTGGTAAATGCCATTCTCGATCCTTTATTTATTTTTGGCTACGGCCCTTTTCCCGAAATGGGAATAAAAGGAGCTGCTGTTGCAACCGTTATAGCCCGAAGCGTAAGCCTTGTTTTTATTTTAATCGTTCTGATACACCGCGAAAAACTTTTAACCCTGAATTTCGGACGAATACGGGATATTCTGATAACCTGGAAAAAAGTAATCTATATTGCAGGCCCTGCAGCTTTAGGAATGCTTATCACACCACTTTCAATTGGTTTTATCACAAAAATTCTTGCCGGCTTCGGCAAAGAAGCTGTTGCAGCTTTTGGTGTTGCATCACGCGTTGAAATGTTTGTGCTGATGGTTATCGGCTCGCTGGGTTCAGTGATGATTATCTTTTTAGGGCAAAATATAAGCAAACATCAATTTAGCAGGATATTTAAAGCACTCAATTATGCAGGCCGTTTTTCGCAGTTGTGGGGTGCTGCTGTTTTTGTCATTCTGCTTTTCTTCGCAGAAAATATTGCCGCTATTTTTACCGATGACCCAAAAGTAATTGATATTGCTAAATTGTATTTCCTGATTGTTGGTGCAAGTTATGGTTTTCAGGGATTATTAATGCTTGGAACTGCAAGCTTTAATGGGATTAACAAACCATATCCTTCTGCTATTCTGGCTGTTATAAGAATGCTGGTTTTATATGTACCGCTAGCATGGATAGGCTCTAAGTATTTTGCATTATATGGTGTGTTTTGGGCAGGATTTACAGCCAACGTGGTTGTTGGTATTGCCACTTTTGCCTATTTATTTAAAACAATAAAAAAGATTAAACACAGCATATAAAACATTTGAAAAAAATATTCTTTTTTAAGATTCAGCAAATAAAAGCTCATGTTCAAATTTTAAAATTTTGATTATGTAATTAAAATCTCTAATTTTGTCGGGCATTTTCTGGCCCCATAGTTCAAGGGATAGAACGACAGTTTCCTAAACTGTAAATACAGGTTCGAGTCCTGTTGGGGCTACTAACAAAAGCTGCCATTTGGTAGCTTTTGTTATTTTATACCTACTTAAATATTACTTTTTTCTTTTTTATTTTCTGTTAATCCGTGTTTATATTTCATCCACTCCATCACATACTTAATTTCGGGATAGGAATATTCATCACCCAAATATTCTTTTACAGGGCTTAACCTTAAAGTATCGAAGGTTTGAATAGCATCGGAAATAATTTCAATTTTTTCGGGTGTTAACAGTTCGGAAACTTCAATTTTCCCCTGTCCCACACATTTTGCCAGGTGTCCTTCAATGGTGCGAACAGTTAATCCTCTTTCTTCGGCAATTTCTTCGGCTGTTTTTCCTTCCTTATATAATTCATAAGTAAACTGCTCAGTTTTTATTTTCTTTTTCCCTTTTTCGGATTTTTTACCTTTAATTAGTGGATTATCTTCTTTTTCGGGTTTTTTAACCGATTGGGTTATATCCTGCAATGAATTTTTATTCAGTTCGCTGTTATTCAAAACTGCATCGCATAAGGCTTCTGCTTTACAAATATGAATGGTACGGTCGTAAAATAATCCTTGCAAAGCTTTTAATTCTTTCAAATATTTTTTTACTCCTTTTTCTTTCCTGACTTTACTCATATGCGACTCAATATTTTCCTGCATATCGTTTAGCCAAGGTAAAAAATAACCTTTAGCTGCAGTAATCCTTTCTTTCAGTTTAACAATATAATCATCGGTACCCGAATGGACAATTTGATGTAGTTGATTTTGAAATTTTTCTGATATCACCAGCTTTTCTTTCGTTTTTTTCGATAACGATTGTGCCCAGTCCAAATACTTTTGTTTGGCAGTTTTTACTGCATCTTTATCATAGGTTTCAATATGTTCATGTATCTCATGAACTAATTCTTTGAAATTAAAGGCATCCGACACTTTTTCATTAACATATTGTTTCGATGCATGATAATATTTTTGATTTACTTCTTGTTCCGAAATTTTTGTCTGGGCAAAATCAAACAACTGCTTGTCTATACCCGGCCCGTTCCAACGAACAGGTTGCGCCAGCACCAACCCTTTTAACGAAGTTAACCTCGATAAAGCGACATAAGTTTGTCCTCCGGCAAACACTTGTGATATGTCAATCATGGCTTTATCAAAAGTTAGTCCCTGGCTTTTATGTATAGTGATAGCCCAGGCAAGCTTTATGGGATAATGAGTGAAGATACCCATAATTTTTTCTTCAATTTCTTTGGTTTCGGGATTAATGGCAAACTTCTTATTTTCCCAGATGTACGGTTCTACAATAGCTGAGGGTGATCCATCTAAAAATCCAACTTCGATATGTTCGTCATCAACATGTTCTATTTTCCCAATTTTACCATTAAAATAAGCCTGATTGCCCGAATAATCATTCTTAATAAACATTACCTGAGCGCCTTCTTTAAGCTCAAGCACAGGGTCAACAGGATAAGCATATTCACTAAAATCACCCTCTATTTGGGCATTGAAGCGAAACATTTTACCCGGAAGTTTTTTCAGGGCTTTTTTATTTACTGCATCGGCTTTATGGTTATGCGTGGTCAGATAAATATAGCCTTCATTTTTTAGCAAATCAAAATTCGGTATATATTGTTGGTTGATTCGTTCTAAATCATCAATAGAAACCTTATTGATCCTAAAATGATTTAACAAATTAATGAACTCCTGGTCTGACTGGCGAAATATTTTTTCAAGTTCCAAATAAACCAACTCTGTTTGTTTAAAAACCCGTGCATTGAAAAAGAAAATGTTATCATAATAGGCTTTTAAAACAGCCCATTCATCATTTTTTACTACCGGAGGCAATTGCCACAAATCGCCAATGAATAATAATTGTAACCCGCCAAACGGTTTTTGGTTACGCCTTACATAACGTAAAATTTTATCAATGGCATCCATCATATCGGCACGTAGCATACTTACCTCATCAATAATTAACAACTCCATTGTTCGGATCAGCGCTTTTTTTTGGCTGTTCATTTTAAGGTTTCGAATAATCGTAGAAGCAGTTGTTAGCTGAAAAGATAAATTTAAACCAGGTGGAATTTGAGAATCGGGAATATAAGAGCCAAAAGGCAAATGAAAAAGAGAATGTAATGTAACACCTCCGGCATTAATAGCAGCGATACCGGTAGGAGCAGCTATTACTGTCTTTTTGTGGGTAGTATCGACAATCTGTTTTAATAAAGTGGTTTTTCCTGTGCCTGCTTTTCCGGTTAAAAACAAAGATTGATTGGTTCCGTTCACAAACTTTGAAACATATTGGGATATTTCCATGCTAACCATTTTTAAAATCTCAATAAAACTAATAAAATGTTTACACTCTGACGGTTTGTTTCATTAAAATTTTGTAATTCTTAATTAAAAAATAATGATTAAATTTATATCATCTAATCATTAAAGCAAATGGAAGTACTTGGCATTGATGTGGGCGGTTCCGGGATAAAAGGAACCATTGTAAATACCAAAACCGGCGAATTTGTTACCGAGCGTCACCGGATTAAAACTCCGCAGCCGGCAACTCCCGAAGTAATTGCCGAAACCATTCGAAAAATCGTTGATTTTTACAACTGGAAAGGTAAAGTAGGCTGTGGTTTCCCCGCAGTAATTCAAAACGGAGTAATCAAAACAGCAGCCAATATAGACCAGGCTTGTATTAGCGTTAATGCTAACAAAGTTTTTAGTGAAGTTACACAGTGTTCCGTTAAAGTTTTTAACGATGCCGATGCTGCAGGATTTGCAGAATTAAAGTTTGGTGATGCTAAAAATTTTAATGGACTAGCCATCTTTTTAACTATTGGAACAGGCATTGGTTCTGCTATTTTTAACCAGGGCAAATTAATTCCTAACAGCGAACTAGGCCATATTTACATGAAAAACGGACTTAAAGGAGAACATTTTGCTTCTGATGCTGTTCGAAAAAAAGAAAACTTAAGCTGGAATGATTGGACCAAAAGATTTAATGAATATCTTCAATATCTTGATAAATTATTTTATCCCGATTTATTTATTATTGGTGGCGGAACCAGCAAAAAATTTGAAAAGTTTGAATCGCTACTCACTATTAAAACACCGGTACAGCCGGCAAAACTTTTAAACAATGCAGGAATAATCGGTGCTGCACTGTTAGCATAAATTTCTATTTTTTTTAAACTTTCATCTCCTTTTTCCTGTTTTGATTAAAGTGGAAACTTTTTAAACAATTTCCCGTAATGCAAATCACCAAACCTAAACCACTACATCATGAAAAAGTTATTTACTTTAGTGATGGTAATGGCAACCATAATATGCCATGCCGACATTCCTGAAGGATATTACGACAGTACAGAAGGACTGCAAGGAGAAGAATTGAAAACCGCATTATACAATATCATAAAAAATCATACTGATTACCCTTACACATCGAGTAGTACAGATATCTGGGATATTTTAAAAGAATCGGATCGTGATCCTGATGATGCAGAAAATGTAATTTTAATCTACACCGGATGGTCGGTGAATGCTGCACAGGAATACAATAGTGGTGCCGGTTGGAGCCGCGAACACGTGTGGGCTAAATCGCACGGTTTTCCCAGCGAATCGCAGGATGCTTTTCGCGATGCACATCATTTACGTCCATGTGATATCTCGGTTAACTCTTCGCGCGGAAACAAAGATTTTGATAATGGAGGCGAGCAGCACCATGAAGCAACCGAATGCTATTCTACCAGCACAACCTGGGAACCGCGCGATGCAGTAAAAGGCGACGTGGCTCGCATGATGTTTTATATGGCTACCCGCTACGAAGGCGAAAATAACGATCCTGATTTAGAATTGGTAGATTATACCGGAACAGAAACAGATACTCCCTTTTTTGGAAAACTCTCTACCCTAATTGAGTGGAACGAAGAAGATCCGGTAGATGATTTTGAGCGCAACCGAAACGAAGTAGTTTACACATACCAGGGCAACAGGAATCCCTTTATAGACCATCCGGAGTTTGTAAATGCAATTTATAATCCCGAAGAAGAAGATACAACAACGAACATAACTGATATTACGATTGCCGAAAATATAAAAATATATCCCAATCCGGTAAACCTTGTTTTACAAGTTAAATCACCGGATAATTATATCACTGAAATTTATTCTGTAATTGGTGAATTAAAACTTTCAACTACCGAAAAACAAATAACAGTTAACCACTTAGAAGCCGGAATTTATTTTGTAGTGATTAAAAATGAAAAAGGACAAACCGTTAAGAGTGAAAAGGTGATTAAGCAATAAAAAAGCCGGCAACTAACCGGCTTCATATTCAACAATTAAATACTTATTTATTTTTCAATCCCTGTCAATAAAGAATATCCCATTGATTTTCCCCGTGAGTATGTTTCACTTTTTACGGTTCCTACATTTTCGGCAATCCAGTCTGTGGCTTCTACCCTAACGCTAAACATAGTTTTTGTGGTAATTGTATAGGTAATTTTAAAGCAATCAAATGTTCCTGCATCGGTAGTAATTTGCTCTTTGGCTTCTACTTTCCTTTGGGTTATATCGGTTGTTATTCCCAAGATTCTCATTCCTTCGCTGAAAACAGTAATTTCCAATTTTCCGTCATTCAAAACATCTCCAACAGCAAGATTTGATGGTATTTCCAGATTGTTGCTGTTAACTTTAACCTCCATTTCTTCATATGCTTCCATGGTAGCAGGATCCATAAAACTTTTCATGTCAACAGAATATACTCCATTTTCGCATTTAACTTCATATTCTTTTGTTCCTAAATCTTTGCCTTTTTTATCAAACATCTGAACCTGAACTAAGGCAGAAATTGCATTGGCCTGCTCATTCAAATTTTTAACCACCTGAATACTGCTTCCTGTCATTTTATCTTTTCCATCATAACTGGTATATTCGAGCTTAGCACCTTCGGTTTTTGGATAGTAAAATTTACATTGCTGAGCTAACGTAAAATAGCCGGAAATAATAATAAATCCTGCTATAAGTAATACTTTTTTCATTTGTAAATAATTAAGTGAATACTAAAATTTATCAAAAAATAAATTTAGAAATAAAAATCTTAATTTTCAACACCCTTTTATATTAAAATCAATTGTTTTAGAATTTAAAAACAAAACCCAGATCAAAGCCACCTTTAACTCCATCGTCAGTGATGGTTGGGCCAATAGCGACATTAAATCCTGCATGTTTCCCAAAAACAAAATCGCCTCCAGTTAAAAAGCTAAACCCAAAAATCGGCTCGTCATTATAAAAATCGTCCCAGTAGTTATCAAACGATTGCCTATATGTAACGATGCCAATTTGTGCGTTAATATAAAGCCACTTATAATAGAAAAATTTAGCTCCAATTCCAAAACAAGGGCCTCCGCTATTTGCTGGATTATATCCTAGTCCGGCATGAACGCCAAATCCCTGCCTCCTTCCAAACCGACCCTGGGCACGGAGGCCAATTCCACCATAACTTCGACCAAAACCGGCAGCTAAAGCAAAATAACTATCTTTTGGATTATCAGAAATATCTGTTTCCTTTTCATCTTTTGCCGTTGATTTTGAATACTCTCTTACATATCCGTTAGAGAAAACTATTTTTACAACCTTTTCTGCATCAATCGTAAATTCTTCCCCTTCGGGATCGGTAAACTTTGTGTATCTTACAAAATTGATGTTAGCTTCCTGAACCACAGATTCAATGGTTGTATTATCTTTTAAATAAATAATATCCTGTGCAAAGCTAATGGTGGATGCAAAGCAAAAGCCAATAATTAATAGTAAAATTTTTTTCATGGTTAATAATTTATTATTTTTTTCGTACAAAATATAAAACGGCTCCTAAAATACCTCCGGCAAGTCCGGAAATAATAATATTTTGTCTTATTTTTTCTATTCCGGAAATTTTACGGCCCAAATCTTCTATGGGGTTCGCTGACGATTGGAATAAAGTCTTTAGGCTGATATAATCACCAGCAATTTTTCCAAATAACAGATATCCAAAAAACAAGCCCAAGATACCAAATACGAGAATGTTCAAAATTAATCTTTTCATAAGAATATAATTTTTAGTTAAACAATTGTTTTTATTTCCTTCGGTCATGAGAACG
>JBKHIH010000023.1:0-46040 GCA_046538755.1 Thiohalospira sp. | reverse complement strand
AGACAGTGATAGGCTTTTATTATAATATTCGATAGATTTAGCAATGTTTCCCAGGTTTTTATATATAGAGCCCAGGTTATAAAAAATATATACCAGGGCAGGTCCATAATCCAACTCTTCGAATACAATTAATGCTTTTTGATAATACTCAAGCGCTTTATGGTAGTTTTCGTTTTGTTCATAGATCAAGCCAATATTGCTGTAAGAAGTGCCAATTCCGTTTTTATCTTTTAAATCGCTATAAATTGATAATGATTGGTTATAATAATCAAGCGATTGAGGATAATTTTTCCAATTATAATGTAAAACGCCGATATTTTGTAATATTGCTGCAACTTTGGATCGATTTCCTTTTTCCTTATAAATTTCAATTGCTTTTTCGTAGTAAAAGAGGGCTAAAGAATATTTTTCTAAATCGTTATATAAAGTACCAATAACCTGATAATTATATGCCACTTTTTCGTCGTTTCCCAGTGATGAAAAAATTTCAACCGATTTTTGGTAATTTTCCAGCGCTTCGTCCCAATGATTTAGATATTGGTTCGCCAATCCAAGGTTATAATGAATTTCGGCTAACATATTATTATCATTCAGTCCATTATAGATATCTAAAGCTATTGAAAAATAGCTAAATGCATTTTCAAAATCATCATTATCATAATAATATTTACCCAGGTAGAAATTGGCATATCCAATGGAAACTTTATCGTTTGATTGTTCTGCACTTAATAATAATTCTTTTGAATACTGAAATACCTGATCCAGATTATCGGGATAACTTTTTTCAATAATATTTTTATAAATCTGGGTTCTCACACCATATTCTTCGGTATTATTGAGCCGGGAAATCAAATTTTCAACCTCAGTATTATTATTTAGTGATTTTTCCTGTGCTAATACTATTGAAGAAATCAATAATAGAATTATGAGTGTTATTGAGAAGCGATTCATGATAAAAGGTTAATATAGGTTAATAAAAATTATTCTTCTTCAAAAAATTCTTGTAAAGCTCCAAAATAGTATTCATTCCAGCCTTCTGCAATGTTATCGTATATTTCATCAGGAATGTTAGTATGAACAAGTTCCACCTGTACTCCCTTTTTGTTTTCAAAAATTTTGATGGTAACCACAGATTTTTCTTCTTGCTCTCCAAAATACCATTCCTGCACTATTTTCTGATCTTTGATAATTTCTAAATTTTTACCGGTAATATCACCCTCCCACAAAGAAAATTCAGTACCTTCTTTATCATCCATGATTGCTTTATATCCAGACCACAATTCTATTGTAAAAGGATTGGTAAGTGCAATAAAAACTTCTTCGGGAGTTGCAGGGATGATGTAATATTTTTTATAATCCTTCACGAGAATATATTTTAGTTAAACAATTGTTTTATGCGATTTGCAACTTCAGTTTTCAATAATCTTTTTTGTTGCCGGTGTCTCCCGCTTAAGCCTCCCACAAATCCCCTCCGGTGAACCTTCATGTAATAGCTTTCTTACAAGTAATTTTTTATTGCCTTCGGCGAGCTCGTAAACTCGGTTCATGTCCTTTTGAGTTTGTGCCGGTAATTTTTTATCCTTAAGCATGAATGTTTCATATGAGTACTTATAATTTACTTAATTCAATATTATAAAGATGATTTGAAATATTTTGTGAATTTTTGAAATAAAATGTTTCACCCCATGGATGTTTTACTTTTAAATAAACTCTAATTTTTCGATCTTCTACAACAATGGTCCGGGTAATTTTCATTCCGTATTTTTCAATATCTTCAACAGTTGTTCCTATAGGATAATCTTTTTTTAATTCAGATAACTCGTCTGCCACATTTTGGCTTTCTTGTCTTTGTTTTAATTTTTCAGCAATGGCCTTTTTTCTTCGTTCTTCAATATCTTTTTGTATCCTTTTTTGCTGTTCAATTTCTGCCTCAATTTTAGCTTGTTCTTCGGCCTTGCGCCTTTCTTCGGCAAGCCTTTTTTCTTCTGCTTTTTGGGCTTCTTTTTGCTCTTCGAGCAAAGCTAACCTGGCTTCTTCTTCTTTACGTCTTTTTTTGGCTTCTTCTTTTTCTTTGGACAACTGTTGTGCTTTGCGTTCAGCTTCGATACGAGCTTTTTCCTCTTCGATAAGTTTTAAAGAGTCTGCTTCTGCTTTTTGCCTTGCCTGTTGAACAGCTTTACGCCGTGCCTCTTCTTCGGCCTCTTTGCGTGCTTTTTCTTCGGCTTGTTGTTTTAAAGAGTCGGCAATTTGTTGTTGTCTTATTCTTTCTGCTTCTATACGCGCTTCTTCCTCTTTTCTTCTTTTTTCTGCCTCTTCTTTTTCTTTGGCTTCTTGTTGTGCTTTACGTTCAGCCTCGATACGAGCTTTTTCCTCTTCAATACGTTTTAAAGAGTCTGCTTCAGCTTTTTGTCTTGCTTGTTGAGCAGCTTTACGCCGTGCCTCTTCTTCGGCCTCTTTGCGTGCTTTTTCTTCGGCTTGTTGTTTTAAAGAGTCGGCAATTTGTTGTTGTCTTATTCTTTCTGCTTCTATACGCGCTTCTTCCTCTTTTCTTCTTTTTTCTGCCTCTTCTTTTTCTTTGGCTTCTTGTTGTGCTTTACGTTCAGCCTCGATACGAGCTTTTTCCTCTTCAATACGTTTTAAAGAGTCTGCTTCAGCTTTTTGTCTTGCTTGTTGAGCAGCTTTACGCCGTGCCTCTTCTTCGGCCTCTTTGCGTGCTTTTTCTTCGGCTTGTTGTTTTAATGAATCAGCAATTTGTTGTTGACGTATCTTTTCTGCTTCTTTTCTGGCTTCTTCTTCTTTTCTCTGCTGTTCGGCTCTTTCTTTTTCAAGCTGAGCTAACCTGGCTTTTTCTTCAGCAGCTTTTCTTTTAGCTTCCTCTTCTGCTTTCCGGCGTGCCTCGGCAGCGGCTTTTTGTTCCTCAATAATTCTTTGCTTTTCAGCTTCTTCTGCTGCCTTCTTTTCATTTTTTAAGTCTTCTAGATGCTGTGAGTGAGCATCTTCTAATTCTTTTTCAGCTTTGTCTATTTTTGAACGGACTTCGCGCGAATAATCAACATCATAATCAAAATCACCAATTTGTTCATAAAACTTAATTACTCCAACAGGCTGTGTAAAAACCACTGTATTTACTTCGTCGTACTGCTGAAACAGGTCAACAGCAAACCTAATGGGTGCAAATCGATTATTTAAATACTCTTCGGGCATTTCAGTATTAATATTGATTTTTTTTGTTACATATCCTTCTTTACTAAATTCAAGTATATAATCCTTATTTAAATCAAGATCAACCTTCATTTTACCAGACCGGTCAGAAATATAAGTTTCAACCAGACGCCCGTTTTCGTATAATTTTATTTCTCCATCTTTTGGCGATCCATTAATTATTCCCAGTTTCCCTTCGACCTGAAGATAATTTTGAGAAAATGCATGATTGCTTATAATTATTAGGGTTATTAATGTGGATAAAAAGAGAATATATTGGTTAAATTTTATTTTCATTTTTTATTGATGATTTAGATATTGAATTTAATTAATTTTGATAAGCCGGTAATTTAATTGTAAACTCACTTCCTTTTCCTTCCTTACTATTCACAGTTATTTCTCCTCCATTCTTTTCAATAAATTCTTGCGAAATAATTAATCCTAAACCAGTACCTAATTCATCTTCAGTTCCTTGTGTTGATATACTTGAGTCCAGGCTAAAGATTTTATTTAAATTCTCTTCAGGGATTCCTACACCATTGTCATAAATTGTAATAAATATATAATTATCACTTTTAAAAGCCTTTACTCCAACTTCTCCTCCCTTAGGAGTGTATTTAATGGCATTTGAAATAAGGTTTCTAATTACGGTTTTTATCATATTTTTGTCAATCAAAGCATACATTCCAATATCCACGTTAGAAATAAGCTTAATATTTTTATTTTCAGCTTTTCCTCTGAATAAATTAAGGTTATCATTAACTAATCCAAAAATATCTGTTTTTTCAATATTTATTGATATTCGGTCTGTTTGTGATTTAGCCCACTGAAGAAGATTTTCCAGCAACTGGTATGCATTTTTAGAAAATTTATGAATCTGATCTATAAAATCTTTTATTTTTTCATCATTATAGGTATCATATCTCTCTTTTAATAATTCGGAAAGTCCAATTACTGTATTAAAAGGATTTTTAAGATCATGAGCTATAATGGTAAAAAACTTATCTTTTGTAGCATTTAATTCTTCAAGTTCTTTTTTATTTTTTTCAATGGCATTTTTTTGTTGCTCAATTTCGAAGCTTTTTTGGGTTAAATTTTCTTCTAATATATTGCTATTTCTAAGCCTTTTTATCAAAGCTTTTAAAACTCCCCTTGCTACTTCTGCATTATTATCCATTATTTTATTAAAAACATGCTGGTCGAGCCTTAGAAGTTTTGTATCTTCAATAGCTGTAACTGTGGCTGATCTGACAGATGAATCGATAAGAGAATATTCCCCGAAAAAATCATTTATACCGAAGGTAGTAAAAATGTGATCACCATCATGAACTTTAACACTTCCTGATACAATAATATACATTGCATTTAACTCATCACCTTTTAAAAAAACGGGTTTTCCTTTTTCAATATAAACATCTACAAGAGACGATGCGATGGTTTTTAGTATTTCCTTTTTTACTTCGGAAAAAATAATTACATTTTTAAGTATCTCAATTCTTTGATTTTTTATTTTTCCTGAATTGTTTTTATTAATCTTTAACCCCATTTTTTTACACAATTTACTTTTTTCTACGGCAATAAATAAACATTGTTGCAATAGATTAATGTCTTTAATAAAAGAAAAACAAATATAATAATTAAAAATGTTTGTTTTATGATTGTGTAAAATTAAATCCGGCAATTCAGCACTGCCGGATTTAATAGTTGAAAAGAATCGTTTAGCAACGAATAAAAATTATCGTTTTGTTAACAATTTATTATCTATCTTTTTGGGTTCATAGTAATCAAACAAATCGTAGGTAGGCCAATGGCGAACAGTTGTAAGCCCTTTTATCATGGTTTTATTAATTTGTACCGGAAATCTCGCACCATACCTTGGGGTAGTGTTCATAACTAAAACCCAGCTAATTCCATTCATATCTCTTTTTAACAGAACGGATGTTCCTGATAGAGTTCCAGTACGCCACCACATTCCATTACGATCTGTACCTGTCCAGCCAAAGGAGCGTTTACCATAACCGGGATTTGTCATTTTATAAATTGATGAATCATTTAAAATATCTTTTTTTAGAGGAAACCCGTCGATAGCAACAATTAATTTCATGAGTTCAGAAGGAGAAGCAATCCAGCCACCGGCAGCTCCTAAATTCTCAATATTATTTCCTCCATAATATTTTGGCACCCTCTCTCCTGTTCCAAAACTTGAAAGCACATCTCTTTCACCATGCAATCCATAATAATTTACTTCATTTTTGTATTTTAATGCTGGTAAGGAGCTACCTAAATGCATATCATAAATTCCTAGCGGGTTTAATATTTTTGATGTTACATAATTTTCATAATCTGTTCCTGAAATTTTTTCTATTACAAAGCCAAGCACAGCATAGCCAAAATTTGAATATATAGCTTTTTTACCAGGCATATAGTCAAGCTTACGATGATTAAGTACATATTTTATTATTACATCATTTGAAATGGGTAAATCCTCGTCCATTTCCCTGGCAATTTTTAGATTCATAAACATTGGGTCTCCGGCTTTGTTTGTAAAACCAGATGTATGGCTTAAAAGATGTTCAACTGTTATATATTTAAACTTTTCATCTTTAATGTCTAAAAATTCCGGATTATTTAAAATCCCATTTATTCCAAAAACGGTATCATTCAAGTTTAATTTTCCCTCTTCAACCAGTTTCATTACAGCAACTGCGGTAATTAATTTTGATACACTAGCAATTCTAAATAAATGTTTAGGCTCTACCTTAATTCCATTTTCCTTATCGGCATATCCAAATCCTTTGGAATAAATTAATCTTTCATCTTTTACAACAGCAACCGAAGCTCCAACAACATTCCATTTTTCAATAAAGGCTTCAATTTGTTGGTCGAATTCCTGCATCGATTCGTAGGTAGATAATTCATTTTTTAATCTGAAAGATACTGGCAGCTTTTCTTCTGAAGGAAAAACTTTTTCATTGATTGCTTTATCAGAAAAACTGATTGCAATTTCTCCCAAAAAGATGATCAAAAATACCAGCAAGTATTTTAATTTTTTTAAAAGTCTCATAAAATATGTTTCTATTACAGCAATAAATCAACAATGAATAAATAATATTTTGAATATCAATATATTAATATTTAATAAATAGAAAAACGGGAGCAAAACTATATAAATATTTTTAATTACAAATAATTTTGATACAAGTTTTGACAAATAGTAATATAATGATGATGAGTTTATTAACAATTTTCAGAAGAAAAATCGTGAAGATATGAAAAAACCACTGCTTAGTATAAAGCAATGGTTGTTGATAACTTTTTTTAATATTTGACTAAAATTTTTGACTTTTATATTACAAGATTATACGATGCTTTAAATGCTTTGATTAGCTTAGAAAAATATTCCCACTGATGCAACAAATTGGCTGTTGCGGGAATCAAAATCACGGGTTTCGCCGCCAATTTTAACTCCATCACCTAATTTACTTAGATTTCCTTCGTACTTAACATCAATGGTTAATTTTTTTCCAAGATCTAAACCTACACCAACCTGATAACCCCATGTGGCTACATTAAACTCCTCTTCATAATCCATTCCTCTAAAACCATCCAGTGAAGGGTCAGTGCCAAGGATTATAGTTCCAACAGGGCCTGCTTGTATTCTCGCAGGACCAAATTTATAACCCAGCATTATAGGAAAATCAAGCTGTCGGTATTTTTGTTCTCGAATTTCGCTATAAGTATCGCCATTTTCTAATAAGGCTGATACTTCAACTTCACCTCCTGTAGATGTAAAAAGTAATTCGGGTTGAACGTACAATTTTACAATAGAAATTCTTGCCATTATTCCACCCTGAAATCCAATTTTAGAGTTTTTCCCTTTAACTGCAAGTTCTTCGATATCCGATGCATCATCAACCTGAATTACATCATCAGCTTTTATGCTGGTAGATGTTATACCTCCTTTTACACCAAATTGTATTTGTGCTTGCGTTACCATAAAAAATGGTAAAATAAAAATTGCTATTAATACTAATTTTTTCATAATAATCTGTTTTAGGTTTGGAAATTATAATTTCAAAAACTATTCCAAAATTTTATTTTAGAAATTAATGGTAAAAATAGTAAAAAATAAAAATGGAATACCAGTTTAACCCCGATATTCCATTTCTATTTAAGAATAAGTATTTTAATGATTAATGTGCATGTCCGTGATCCATCTCTTCTTTAGTAGCATCGCGTACTTCAATAACTTTACCGCTAAAACTTAAATCGTCATCAGCAAGGGGATGATTAAAGTCCATTTTTACAGCATCATCTTTTACTTCCAAAACAACGCCGTTAAACTTTTGTCCTTCGTTATTTTGCATTGGTATAACATTTCCAACCTGTAATAAACCTTCATCAATTTTTCCTTCTACTTCGAAAATATTTTTAGGAAGGTCTAAAACTGCTTCTTCTGTAGCTTTACCATAAGCATCATCACAAGCAATTTCGAATTTAAATTCATCACCAGCTTTAAGGCCTTTTAAATTTTCTTCGAATTTAGGAAGCATTTGCCCTGCTCCGTATAAGAATACCAATGGTTTATCTTCTTTTACTGTTTCTACCTCTTTGCCATCAACTTTTAACTGATAAGTTAAAGAAACTACTTTTTCGTTTGAAATAACCATAAATATGTTTTTTGAATTAATAAAATTTATTTGAGTGCAAAGAAAAAGTTAATATGTTAGAATACCAAAAAAATATTGATTTATTGAATTTTAATTAATTTAGATAAGCTTTGTAAACGATATAGAATAGTTATTTCGGGAATTTATAAAAATAAAAAACAGCAGGCCTGTAAGCCAGGTTCTGTTTCCTCAAGAGCCAGAAGGCCAGAGAGGATTTTCATCATTTATCTGAGCGGCCTACCCCCCGGCATTGGACGAGCAGCCCTTAATTGCCGGTATACATGGCCTTGCAACCCAAAAGACAGGCAGCGCCGGAAATCGCTTCCCGGCCTGGTGGGCTCTTACTCCACCTTCTCACCCTTACTCTGACGGCAAGCGTCAGGGCGGTTATTTTCTTCCCTGTTACTATACCCTCACGGGTATCTCTCTTTCGAGAGTTTGGTGCTCTGTGTTGCCCGGACTTTCCTTCCTGACATTAACAGTCAGAACGATGAAACGGCCTGCTGATTTGCAAATTTAATGAATTTTACGTTTGAAATCTATTCAATCTCAATTACTTTATCATAACCAGGGTAGCTCCATACCCATATTCTTTAAAGGAAGCATCCTGGTAGCGTAATTTTGGGTATTTACGGCCTAATGTTTTTAAAATTTCGTGTTTTAACCTTCCATTTCCAACACCATGGATAAATACGATTCTTCGTGTTCCGGATAAAATTGCTCCTTCAAGCGCTGTGGTGAAACGGCTCATTTGAATTTCTAAAATTTCGGCATTGGATAAATTTGAGTAATCATCTACCAACTCATGAATGTGTAGATCAACTTCTTCAATTTCTTCATCTTTGCCTTTTTTACTACTTTGATAGACTTTTTTTGGCTCTTTTCGTTCTTTCTCTTTCTTTGCTTTTTCAATATCATCGTCGGAAATATGATCGGCAATATTTATTTCCTCTTTAGTGATTTCATAAATAAAAGCTTTTTCGTGAAAAAAGTCATTTTCAGTAAAACTTTTTTCCTTGTAAAACCTTGATGGTTTAAAGTTCCATGATTTATTTACCGGATTTAACAAGTAATAATTACCTTTTCGAAAAAATATAATTTGAAAGCTGATTTCTTCATAATCGTTTAGTTCATCACGTTTAATATCTGTTAATTGAATTTTAGTATTATCTTCAAGGTTGCCGTAAGCCATAAGGCTTTGAAATTCACCTTCTGTATGAGAAATTGAATATAAAATCCTGAAATTGCTATCGTTAATTAAATAAATCTCTAAATCTGAGTTTAAAATATCATTTTGATTTTTAGGTACTATAGCAAAAAATACATTGGCATCACGGTCTGTATTTAATCCATCCTCGTCAATATTATCACTATCGTCTTTTATTTCAGGCGTTTGATTAGAATGAAATTCTTCATTTATTTCTGATTCTTGATTTTCATTAAAAGTATAATTGTCCTGAACTTTTAACAATTCGCTCATTAAAACAGGCACTTCAAAACCGTCGCTATTATGGACAATAGCAATGTTTTTATCCTGAAATCGCACAATAACTCCCTCTCCTACATCATTTAAAAATTTAACCTTATCTCCTTTTCTGAAATTCATTTTATTTAGTTTTTTGTTAAATAATTGCTTTGTTCTTTTTACTAATGAATAAATTACACCAGCTTTATTTTTGGTTACAAAATTAGTTATTTTTGCGCTTGGAAAAAGGAATAGGATGAATATAAAAGCAGAAAACATAAAAATAGATCAATATACTTATGAGCTGCCGGATAAAAGAATTGCAAAGTATCCGCTTGAGCAAAGAGATTTATCCAAACTATTGGTTTATAATAAGGGATGCATTGAACACAATACCTTTTTAAATCTTGACCGGTATATTTCTGAAAACGATACAATGGTTTTTAATAATACCAAAGTTATTCAGGCGCGGTTAAATTTTTTTAAAGATACGGGCGCTAAAATTGAGATTTTTTGTTTAGAGCCTGTAAAACCATCCGATTACGTATTGGCTTTTCAACAAACCCAGATGATAACCTGGAAATGCATTGTGGGTAATGCTAAAAAGTGGAAAAACGATTTTTTAAGGCAAACAGTTATTATTAACAATGAAAAAATTGAATTAATTGCCAAAAAATTAAATGACTCCGGCAATACAAGGAATATTGAATTTTCATGGAATAACCTTGAGATTTCTTTCAGTGAAATTATTGATCAAATTGGGAAAACACCCATTCCACCCTATCTAAATCGCAACTCGGAAAATATTGATAAAGACCGATACCAGACGGTTTATTCCAAATTGAAAGGCTCGGTTGCAGCGCCAACAGCCGGTTTACATTTTACTAACCGCGTTTTTGATCAACTAAAAACCAAAAAAGTAAATATTGAAGAAATTACGCTTCATGTGGGAGCCGGAACTTTTACTCCCGTAAAAGCAGAAACAGTTGATAACCATGAAATGCATACCGAACATTTTATGATCAATAAATCAACCCTGATAAATTTATTAAATGCTAAACATATTACAGTAGTTGGAACAACTACGATACGTACACTTGAAAGTATTTACTGGCTGGGTGTAAAGTTAATGATAACCGGAAAGTTAGATTTGAAAATAAATCAATGGGAAGTATACAAATTACCTATAAATATCACCAAACAAGAAGCACTTAAAAACTTGCTAAATTATATGGGAAATAATCATTTGGAGACTTTACATGCGGCAACTCAAATTATGATCGTTCCTGGTTATACTTTCAAAATGACAGATGTATTAATTACGAACTTTCATCAACCTAAAAGCACCTTATTATTACTTATTGCTGCATTTATTGGCAATGACTGGAAAAAAGTTTATGAGTATGCTTTAAAGAATGATTTTCGCTTTTTAAGTTATGGCGATAGTTCAATTTTAATGCCGTAAACTCACTTACGAATAAAATCGAATTGTAAAATAAGTAATATGATTCTCAAGTAGTTTTCACCTTCAATAAAATATAATTCAACCATTTTATTCTAACTTTGTAAAAACAATTCATGCCAGAAAATAAAATTCCATATAAACTAAATAACTGGCTCCCCACAACCAAGAAAGAAGTAAAAGAACGTGGTTGGGAGCAGTTGGATGTTATTCTTTTTAGTGGAGATGCGTATGTAGACCATCCATCGTTTGGGCCGGCTGTAATCGGACGATTGTTAGAATCCCTGGATTTAAAAGTGGCAATTGTTCCGCAACCCAACTGGCAGGATGATTTGCGAGATTTTAAAAAGCTTGGCACTCCTCGGTTGTTTTTTGCTATTACTGCAGGCTGCATGGATTCAATGGTAAATCATTACACTGCAAATAAGCGGCTAAGGTCAAACGACGCTTATACTCCGGGTGGCAAGGCTGGATTCAGGCCTGATTATGCTACAATTGTTTATTCAAATATTTTAAAAAAACTTTTCCCGGAAACTCCTGTAGTGCTTGGAGGCGTTGAAGCATCTTTGCGTCGTTTAACTCATTACGATTACTGGTCTGATAAACTAAAACCAGGTATTTTACACGAAAGCAAAGCCGACTTGTTAATTTATGGTATGGGTGAAAAACCTTTAAGCGAACTGGTTCATTTGCTACTTAAAGGTGTTCCTTTTAATTCGATCAAAAACATTAAACAAACAGCATATATTTCTGATGAAATTGATACTGCAAAAAATAGTGAATGGGAAGATTTTCAATTATATACTTATGAAGACTGTATCTCTGATAAAATAAAATATGTTAAAAATTTTAAAGTAATTGAACAGGAATCGAATGCTTATCACAGCAATAAGCGATTAATTCAAAAAGTAAGTAATCATTATATTATCGTTAATCCTCCTTTTGAAACACTTACTGAGAAAGAGATGGATGACATTTACAATTTACCATTTACGCGTCTCCCCCATCCTAAATATGCAAAAAAGGAGCCTATACCTGCCTATGAAATGATCCGCCATTCGATTACTTTGCACCGTGGTTGTTTTGGCGCTTGCTCATTTTGTACCATTTCTGCACATCAGGGAAGATTTATAAGCAGCCGGTCTGAAAAATCAATAAGTAAAGAAATTGACCAGGTAACACATATGCCCGATTTTAAAGGTTATATCTCCGATTTAGGAGGGCCATCAGCCAATATGTATAAAATGCAGGGGATTGATTTAGAGCAGTGTAAAAAATGCAAGCGTGCTTCCTGCCTGCATCCGGATATTTGTAAAAATCTAAATACAAACCCGAAATCATTAACTGAGATATACAAAAAAGCACATAAACACCCAAAAGTAAAAAAAGCCTTTGTTGGCAGTGGCATACGTTACGATCTGTTTATGAGCAAATTAAACGAGCCGGATTATAAAGAATATGCTGAAGAATTGATTAAAAACCATGTATCGGGCAGGTTAAAAGTAGCGCCTGAGCATACATCCGGAACTGTGTTAAATGTAATGCGGAAACCTGATTTTTCGATGTTTTATGCTTTTAAAAAAGTATTTGACAGAGTGAATCAGAAATATGGTTTAAACCAACAATTAATTCCTTATTTTATTTCCAGCCATCCGGGATGCACCAATATTCATATGGCCGAACTGGCCGTTGAAACAAAAATATTAGATTTTAAATTAGAACAGATTCAGGACTTTACTCCCACTCCAATGACATTAGCAACAGCAATGTATTATTCAGGAATTAATCCTTATACGATGAAAAAAATTCCTGTTGCCCGCAAAAAGGAAGAAAAACTTTCTCAACGAAAATTCTTTTTCTGGTATAAACATGAATACAGAAATGAAATCATTTCTGAGTTAAGAAAATCTAACCGGCAGGATTTAATTGACAAACTTTTTGGAAATTCTTCTGTTAAAAAGAAAATTAAATCAAAAAAACGAAAGAAAAAGTAACTTGCAATTCCATAAATTAATGATCAAAACATCTAGAATATGATCAATTGTTTAAAAAAAACTACTTCCATCCCAGCAATGGGTACAAAGCTTTTCTTTGGGTAAGCCAATATTTTCAACCAAATCGTCCAGTTTTTGGAATTTTAAAGAGGTTACGCCCATATTTTTCCTGATTTGCTCCACCATCAGTTCATATTTACCATTTTTAGTATCTGAATATTCCCTCATATCAACATTTTCTTTGCCCTCGATTTGTTTTATTGCCTTGTGGGTCGCTAAATCCATATTAGAGCGTGAGCGGCTAAAATTTAAAAATTCGCATGGGAAAGTTAACGGAGGGCAAGCAATACGAACATGTAGTTCATCTATTCCTGCTTCGTATAAATCTTTTACATTATCTTTAAGCTGTGTTCCACGGACAATTGAATCATCTAAAAAAACACCTTTTTTACCTTTTGTTAATGCTTTATTAGGAATCAGTTTCATTTTAGCAACTAGCTCCCGTGTATTTTGACTCTGAGGCATAAAGCTACGAGGCCATGTAGGCGTATATTTTGAATAAGGACGCTTTAACGGGATTTTTTGTTCGTTGCTATAGCCCATGGCATGTCCAACTCCGGAATCAGGAATACCAGCCACAAAATCAATTTTTAGGTTGTCTCTTTTAGCTAAAGAGGCACCACACCTGTATCTTACTTCATCTACATTAATATTTTCGTAAAATGATGGTGGATAACCATAATAAACCCATAGAAACGAACAAATTTGCATTTTTTCTTCAGGCTTTTTTAGTTGTGTGTGTCCGTCAGCGGTTATTTCAACAATTTCGCCCGGGCCGATGAACTTATCGGTTTCAAATCCTAAATTAGGAAAAGCACAAGTTTCAAAACTAGCAGCATAGGCACCCTCTTTTTTACCAATAATAATGGGTGTTCTTCCTAATTTATCGCGAGCCGCAATAATGCTATTCTCTGTTAAAATAAGCATCGAACAAGATCCTTTTATTTTATCGTAAACATTTTGAATACCGGAAACAAAATCGTCGCCATCGGCAATTAGCATAGATACAATTTCGGTAGGATTGATGAATCCCTGGCTGTTTTCGGTAAAAGTACGGTGATTATTTGTATACTCTTTTTCCAGCTCATCGATATTAACAATTTTACTAACTGTTGCCACGGCAAATTTTCCTAAATGAGATGTTACCACAATAGGCTGTGCTTCGGTATCACTTATTACTCCAATTCCCAAATTCCCGGAAAATTTAGATAAATTACTTTCGAACTTATTTCTGAAATATCCATCTTCAAGGCTATGAATTGATCGTTGAAAGCCTTTTTCAGGCGAATAAAAAGCCATACCGGCTCGTTTTGTTCCTAAATGCGAATGATAATCTGTTCCGTAAAATACGTCGGTTACACAATCTGATTTTGAAATACTTCCAAAAAAGCCACTCATTTAAATATTTTTTATAATGATTAATTTAAGCAGCAAAAGTATTAGTTTTAATTCTTTGAAGAAAATTTAGTTAATAAATGTAGCTTTTTTGTTGATATTTTCTTTTGTGGTTTATTTTTTATTGTTTTTATGGAATTAATTCCCATTCTAAACTAAAAAACGGGCAAGAATGTTCTTTTTAAAGTATTGAAGCGATGACTTCAAGTCATCGCTTCAATATTATATAGTTAACTTAAATTGCTTATAGACTATTCATTTTGTACATAAAAATTATTTTACTATTTTTAATTAAAATATTTCATTAATCCATGCACTTTGAACAAGATTATATCTTTCATTTATACAACCAGGGAAATAACAAACAGCCCATTTTTTATACCGATGAAAATTATATTTATTTTCTTAAAAAAATAAAAAAACACATTCTTCCGTATGCTGATGTTTTAGCCTGGTGTTTAATGCCTAATCATTTTCATTTAATGATTTATGTTAGGAAAACAGAAATAATAGTACCTGATAGTGAGTTGATGACTCCGAGTCATCGACTCATTATCAGGCCAAGAACCTTAAACAATTCTATTGCAATAATGTTACGCTCATATACCCGTGCTATTAATAAACAGGAAAATTTTTCCGGTTCTTTATTCAGAAAGAAAACAAAAGCCGAGTGTATCAATTGCCCAAATGGCTTAACACCTTCGTTCATTATGGAATCAGGGATAACAAAAATACCAAACATACAACCCGAAAAACAATATCATCAAATCTGTTTTAACTATATACATCAAAATCCGGTAAAATCAGGTCTAGTTAAAAAAGATATCGATTGGGAATATTCATCCGCAAAAGATTATGCAGGTCTACGTGATGGAAAGTTGATAAATAAACAGTTAGCTAAAAAATTTTTATTAAAGTATTGAGGCGATGACTTGGAGTCATCGCCTCAATATATGGAGACTTAAAACTGATTTGGAGTCATCGTTTCAATAAGAAATAGTCATACTACCTACTCAATTTATCTTTTATCAGCTCAACAAACGTTAATATATCTTCTTCTTTTGTATCAAAAGAACACATCCAGCGCACTTCGTTATTGGTTTCATCCCAATCGTAAAAGAAGTATTCCTTTTTTAAATCTTCGGTTATTTCTTTTGGAATAGATGCAAATACACCATTTGCTTCCACTTTTTGTGTTATTTTAATTTGAGAAATTTCTTTTACCTTGGATGCCAATAACTGAGCCATTTCGTTTGCATGTTTGGCAGTATTATACCACAAATTATCTGTAAGGTAACGTTCAAACTGAGCAGCAATAAACCGCATTTTGGATGCCAGTTGCATACCTTGTTTTCTTACATATTTAAAATCCTGGCCGAGGGTTTTATTAAGAAAAATTATAGCTTCGCCATACATCATGCCGTTTTTAGTTCCTCCAAAAGATAAAATATCTACTCCTGCATCTTTTGTAAACTCCTTGAATCCTGAATTTAAAGACACAGCAGCATTGGCTATTCTTGCACCATCCATGTGCAAATACATATTGTTTTGATGGGCATAATCAGCTAATTTTTTAATTTCATCGGCTGTATAAACCGTTCCTAACTCGGTAGCTTGAGTAATGGATATAATCTTTGGCTGTGAATGATGCTCGAAATCAAAACCTTTCATATGTTTTTGAATAGCATCAACTGTAAGTTTGCCATCAGGTGTTTCTACGGTTAAAAGCTTAAATCCGTTGAATTTTTCAGGAGCGCCACATTCATCTTCATTGATATGAGCTGTTTCGGCGCATATTACCGAATTCCAGGAACGTGTAGCTGCATTCAATCCCAATACATTTGCAGCTGTTCCAATAAAAACGAAGTATATATCGATATCATTCCCAAAATGTTCGTACAGTTTCACTTTTGCACGTAAGGTGTAAGGATCATCTCCATAAGCGATGGTATGTCCTTCATTGGCTTCAATGATAGCTTTCATTATTTCGGGATGTACTCCGGAATTATTATCACTGGCAAAGCCGCGTTTATTTTTAGTCATACTTTTAATGAATTATTTTAGCCAACTTAAAACAGGAATGTCATACTGAGCCTGTCGAAGTATGACATTCCGGTTTAATATTTAAAACTTTTCATCATATTTTGTCCAAAGAAAATCACCAAGTTTCCATGCTTCGTCTACGACTTTATCAGCCCAGTCGTTTGAATATTTATTCAAATAATTGATGGTTTTTTTAGGATTTTTTTCTTTGTATAATTCCAATGCTTCTGCTTCTATTTTTTGTTGATTTTCAAACAATTCTTTTTGCATTGGATTCCATACAGCGTCCACATCGTGTCGCATATCTCCCCATCTTTGAGCCGCTAACGTTCCCATACGATTAAATGCCCACCAGGCCGATTCTCTTGTAAAACCATTTACTCTTCCGGGAATTTTATATGATTCAGGTAAATCAGTTACACTGCAATAAACAGGGACATAAATTGATGTTGCGACATTATCCTGAGCTAACCAAACCACACCGCCAATTTCGTCGGGAAGCCAATCACGGCACTGAATAATAGTTGCATACATAGTGTACCAACGAGCAATAGTACGTTCACCTAAAAATCTAATATCTCCGGTTTCATCATTAACACTGTACCATCCACCGCTTACATTTGAAATTTCCAATTGATCGTAAGGCATAAATGGATTGGCAAGTGGTGAAATAATTGTTTTGCCATTTTCATCTGTAGCTTTAATATTTCGAGTCATATCATAAGGTGTACCTTCGTAGTAATCTTTAAATACCATTACCAAATCATCTAAAGTAACTTTTTTGTCGGGTTTTACTGAAAAGGGATAATCCTGTGCATTAGGGTCTAAATTTAACGATGGTGCCAAAAGATCAAATATCCTCCATTCTCGCCTGCGTGAGCCTATTGCATTCCTGCTTTCCGGAGCATAAGCATAACAGAAACGGAAAGTTTCATCCTCGTTCCACCAACCGTTTTCTTTAGCTACATCGTAAATATTTTCAGAAGCCATAAAAAAATCAGGATCGGAAAGGTCAATTTCTTTGATAGTACTTGCATTAACATTCATAGATATATGATCATCAGGAACACGTTGAGCCACCCAAACAGCACCAACTTTTCCTTTTCCTGGCCCTACAATTTCAAAATGCCATACTTCGTTAGGGTCGGCAATGGTTAAACATTCGCCATAATCGTTCCAGCCATATTTTTTGGTTAATTCATCGGCCATTTGAATTGCCTGTCGTGCAGTAGTACATCGCTCAACCATTAACTGACAGAGGCGCTGACAATCGATTAAACCTTCGTCAGACTGAAGCTCTTCTCTCCCACCAAAAGTAGATTCGCCGATTCCAAGTTGTTTTTCATTCATACAGGGATATGCAGAATTAATATATTGATAAGTGTGCTCTACTTGTGGAATTTCACCAATTTTTTCATGTTTATAAGCTGGCATAGCCTTGGTATCATCTGCACTGCGTTTATACATGGGAACCATGTCGCCAGGTTTATGGTCTTTTGCGGGCTGAATATCCATCCATGAACGGGTTCTGTGGCTATCATCTGTATGAGATGTGATTACAGAACCATCTGCAGAAGCTGCTTTGCCAACAGTTATAGATGTACACCCCTCAGGATAACCACCTTCCCAGTCACTTTTATCCTGGGCTACAGAAAAGTTAATTATTAAACATGATAATAATACAACAGTTAAGATTTTGCCTAATTTTTTCATATTTTTGTCATTTTATTGTTTTAGCCGACCAATTTAATAAAAATCTTATAGAAATAAATTCTCTGATTTATTATTCTTTTATATAAATAATCTTAATTGAGGCAAATTCGTAGCAGATGTTGATAAAATGGTGTTTGAAGATTTTGGAACAATCATTAATTTTGTATATTTGATGTAAATCTATTAAAGATTATGGATAATAAAATACTAAAGAAAAATATTATAAAATCTTGTATTGATCTTCTTGAAGAAAATATTAAAACAAGCAAAGACCGAATACAGGAAATAATTCAAACTGCCAATGACTATGAGGGTGATCATGATATGTTTGACCCTTTTAAAGAAGATATGATGAAGAAGAAAGATTTACAAGTTAAGCAGCTTGAAAAATTTCTTGACGACCTAAAGCTGGTTAAAAAAGTAGATCCGGAGAAGATATGTGAAAAAGTAGAATTTGGCGCAGTTATAATTACAGATAAACAAAAAATGTTTGTTTCTGCTGCATTGGGCAAAATTTCTGTTGGAAGTGAAAGTTATTATGCAATCTCAACACAGGTACCTGTTTTTAAAGCCATGAAAGACTTAAAAGCCGGTGATTCGTTTAATATTAACAACAACACTTTTACAATTAAAGATGTTTTTTAGACATAAATTAAAGGCGTGAGGGAAAGATATTTTGTGCAATTAAGTTACAAAGGAACCAATTACCACGGTTGGCAAATTCAACCCAATGCATTATCAGTACAAGAAGTATTAACCAAAGCATTTTCAACAATTTTAAGGGAAGAAATAGAAATTATAGGAGCCGGAAGAACAGACAGTGGCGTTCATGCTAGTTTTTTTGTTGCACATTTTGATAGTTCTAAAAAAGAACTGGATAAAGACTTAAAACTGGTTTTTAAATTAAACAGCTTTTTACCGAAGGACATTGCCTTATTTAAAATTGTTAAAGTAAACAACGAAGCACACGCCCGTTTTAATGCTACTGAAAGAACCTACAGATATTATATACATCAACAAAAAAATGTATTTATTAATAGCACTTCGTGGTATTTATCAGTTGAACTTGATGTTGAATTAATGAATAAAGCTGCCCGCTTTCTATTAAATTATGACGATTTTACCAGTTTTAGTAAATTGAATACAGATGTAAAAACTAATATTTGCAAAGTAACAGAGGCCAGGTGGACAAAAGATGATTACAGATTAATTTTTACAATTAAAGCCGACCGCTTTTTGCGCAATATGGTGCGTGCTATTGTTGGCACATTGGTTGATGTAGGGAAAGGGAATTTAACATTAGAGCAGTTTAAAAAAATTATTGAAAACAAAAACAGAGATGATGCAGGTGTGTCTGTACCTGCACATGGACTTTTCCTTGAGGATATAAGATATCCGCATTCAGTCTTTCAAGTTTAAACTTTGTTTTCGCATAAAAATCTGAATAACAGGAGTTAATAATGTAGTTTTAAAATTAGTTCTTGCATTTATTAATGAAAATAAAATTTATTAGTATCTTAGAAACTCTATAATTAAGCTATATTTGCATTTAAAAATACAGTATTATTGCTATGAAATTTAGATTTACCATTGCAAAAAAATTAATTCTGGGCTTTGGAATTGTTACCTTAGCTATCTTAGCCAATATCCATTTAATCAATACTACATTAAAGGAAAGTATTGTTTCTAACGATAAAATTTCAAATGTATACTCGCCTTCAGCAGAATTAGTTCGTGAATTATCCAATTTAATGATTTCATCAAAGATGTTAATTAAAAATTGGGTATATATTGATAAAAAACAAGATACTCCGGATAAAATCAGATTAGAAGAGCTTCATCAGGAAACATTGCCCGAAATACATCAACAAATTTCAAAACTTTCTGGCCAATGGGAACAAGAAAAGCAAGATATGTATGGTGAGATATATACAACCATACAAGATACATTATTCCCATTACATCAAAAAGTAATGAACAGCCTTTCAACTTTCGAAAGCTATGATGATGCTTTTATATTGATGTTTGAAATTTACCCTTTGGTCGAAGAAGATGGCGAAATCATTGTTTTAAGTGATCAGGTTATCGAAAAATTAAATGAATTATCTAAGCAGTTAGACAATAAAGTTACTGAAGCCCGCCAGGACATGGCACAATCATTTAACAGCCTCGAAAATTTTATATATATTGCCGGTATTATTTTAGTTGTTATTGCAATTGCTATTGCGTTATATCTTGCGCGTGTTATCATTACTCCAATTCAAAAAATTAAAGGGATTTTATTGGAAATGGGTAAAGGTATTATGCCCAAAAAACAGATTAAAGAAAGTAATGATGAAATTGGCGAAATGGCAGGCGCATTGAATAACCTGATCAGAGGATTAAAAGAAACAACAGAATTTGCGTTGGAAATTGGCAAACACAATTTTGACAGCCCTTATGTACCATTAAGTGACGAAGATGATTTGGGAAATGCTCTGCTTGATATGCGGACAAATTTAAAACATGCTACTGAGGAAGAAGAAAAGCGAAAAAAAGAAGACGAACAAAGAAACTGGGCATCCCAGGGTATTGCAAAATTTAGCGAAATCCTTCGGCAAAATAATGATGATTTAACCAAATTATCATACGATGTAATTAGCAACCTGGTAAAATATTGTGATGCAAACCAGGGTGGCCTGTTTATTTTAAATGATGATGACACCGATAATCCGTTTATTGAAATGAGTGCTGCTTATGCATATAACAGGAAAAAGTTTTTAGAAAAACGTATCGAGCCTGGCGTAGGACTTATCGGGAGAGCAATCCAGGAAAGCGAAACCATTTATATGACTGATATTCCTGACGATTATATTTCGATTACCTCAGGATTAGGAAACGAAAACCCCAAAAGTTTACTGATTGTTCCACTTAAACTTAACGAAGACGTTTTTGGCGCCATAGAAATGGCATCATTTAAACCATTTGAAAAATATCAAATTGAATTTGTTGAAAAAATTGGCGAAAGTATTGCTTCTACCTTCTCGTCGGCGAAAATTAATATCCGAACTGCCGAATTATTAGAAAAAACACAACAGCAAGCCGAAGAGATGAAAGCCCAGGAAGAAGAGATGCGCCAAAATATGGAAGAATTGCAGGCTACACAGGAAGAATCGGCACGTCGTGAAGCTGAGCTTGAACAAAAAGTTAAAGAATACGAAAAATTTAAAAAACAGCAGGAAAAATTTGTTAAAAAATTGGATGGAAACTTTTCAGGCAACCTGGTTTCTGCTCTCGACGATGATGACGATGACGAAGATATGGATGATGATACAGAAGAAAATGAGGACAAAAAAAAGAAATAAACCTTTCAATTAAAATGAAAAAAAGAGCTAATTTTTGTTAGCTCTTTTTTTGATCTAATTCGTCAATTAACTGATTTAAGCAGGTAGATATATCTTCTTCGTTTACTATTTTATATTCAAAAGGTATTTTAATATCTATAACTGAAAAAGCCAATACAATATCAATTTTTTCATCTTTTAAAAGATTGCTAATATCTATGAGATTAAATTTTTTCTTATTGAAAATTTCAGAAGTTTTAATTTTCCCGGCTAACTGATAACTTCTGTTGCTTACATGATACAGTAAATAATACATTGCTTGCATAATGCCATTTTCAGAAATAGTAAACCCATCGTCGGTAGGAATTAAAACTTTTAGATCAAAACCTTTATTGTCCATTATTTTAATTTATTAACTGCTTCTCTGAGTTTATTTAATGCTATTTTAATGGCCTGTTTTGGAGAGGCTACATTCATACGCATAAAACCATCGCCACCGGTTCCGAACATTCTGCCATCGTTAAATCCCAGTCCTGCATCATTGATCATAAAATCTTTTAAATCTTTGTTTTTAAGATTTAAGCCCGAACAATCGAGCCACATTAAATAGGTTCCTTCAGGCCGAATAACCTTTATATCCGGTATATGCTCAGAAAAATATTGTTCTACAAAATCCATATTTTGTGATAGATATACAAGCAATTCATCAAGCCATTGATCGCCATAATTATACGCTGCCTCGGATGCTACGGTACCAAAAATATTGCCCATCCCAATATGGATTGCATCCAAAACCTGATCGTATTTTTCTTTTAATGATGGATTGGAATTTATTACCGAGGAAGTTGCCAGCCCTGCCATGTTAAATGTTTTGGAGGGTGCTATAAAAGTTGTTGTTTGATTGGCTATTTCAGGTGTAACCGATGCCATGGGCACAAATTTAGCCGGTTTAAAAACCAGGTCGGCATGTATTTCATCAGCCATGATTAATACATTATTTTTCACACACATTTCACCTAATTTTTGCAACTCTTCTTTGGCCCAAACCGAACCTCCCGGATTGTGTGGATTGGATAACAAAATCATTTTTGCATCTTTAACCTTCTTTTTTAAATCTTCAAAATCGAAATAGTATCGTCCGTTTTTTAATACCAGTGGGTTTTCAATCTGAATTCTGTTATTGTTTTTTATGGCTGAAAAGAAAGGATGATAAACCGGCGGTTGTACAATAATTTTATCGCCTGGCTTTGTATAAGCCATGATAGCCATATTTATGGCCGGAACAATTCCCGGGCTAAACGAAATCCAATCTTTTTCAATATCCCATTGATGTCTGCGTTTTACCCATTTTATAATTGACTGAAAATATGAATCAGGCCTGTAACTATAACCCAGGATGGGATGTTCTAAACGCTTTTTCAGGGCATCGATAATAAATTCAGGAGTTTTAAAATCCATATCGGCAAACCACATCGGAATTATATCTTCTTTTCCAAATACAACTTTTCGCAAATCAAACTTTACTGATGCTGTATTCTCCCTGTTAATGATTTCATCAAAATTATATTTCACCTAAAAATAATTTAGTTAAAAAATTATAGCCGTGATTCATTAAAAATCAGCACGGCTATATTATTATATTGATTCTATTTTATTCAGAATATCCAACAGACTGACTGTAAATTACATGCTTATTTCCTTCTAGTTCCAACATTTTTGCTGCTTTTTCTTTATCAATCATGGCTCGGAATACAGAAATCAATCCTTCTGATGCACAATATAAGTAAACATTTTGCCCAATAAATCCACAATGAGTGGCTGCAGTCATGGTTTTAATTTCGTTGGAACTGTTGCCCAGTTTATCGAAATCGGAAACATATATTAAATTTACTGCTGCTACTTTTACAAAATCCTGCATCCCTGTCACTTCACGTTTATCCTGATCAGATATCTGTAACAAAGCATGTTCCTCAGGCAAATATTTAAAAACTCCATCTTTCGTAGTAATATAAACTTCAATATCCTGCCTGTTTCTTGAGGTTGGAATGGTATGTTTCCCTGATTCAGGCCTATTAATACCATATGCTGCCCATAATAGTTCCGATAACTGCTGCTCAGTAATATCTTTATCTATAAAATTTCGGGCCGATTGTCGATCATTAATTGCTTGCATCAGAGGAATACCGCTTGTTTTGTCGGGTTCTGGAAGTTTTATTACATCTTGTGCCAGGCTAATGTTTGCAATAACAATAAAAATGAATACAAAAATTAGGTTTAATTTTTTCATGATAGTTTTATTTTTCTGGATTATATTTTTCCATAAATTTCTCGGTATTAATGATATAACGTGTATGTGTCCCTTCTCCTATTTTCCCTTCTTCATCATTAGCAACTACATTAAATACCAGTTTTTTACCCTCAATTTCTTTTAATGTGGCAGTACATTCAACTTTCATCCCTATGGGAGTAGGTTTTAAGTGTCGCACATTTATCTCAAAGCCAACCGTATTATATCCTTCGGGCAAATGAGGATAAACGGCTTTTAGTGCTGCATTTTCCATGAGGGAAATCATGGCAGGAGTTGCAAAAACTTCAACCAGCCCGGAGCCATATTTTGCAGCAGTATCTTCATAAACAACAATTTGCGATGTTGTATACGTCATACCAGGTTTTAAATTAAACTCCATATCTTTTATTTTTAGGATTTAATTCTTTTATTTTAATTTTTCAGCCATTGCTTTGGCTATGGTTGCACAGCGTTCAAATTCTTCGTTTCCTGGAATCCCTTTTGTATCAACAGGGTCGGAAACCAAATCCCATTGAATTTTTTCATAAAATCTGTGCAGAGATTTAACGCCGCCACCATTCCAGCTATACGATCCAAACAATCCCAACAAATGATTTTTAACGCCCATATGTTCAAGTGTCCGGGTTAAATGCTCCATGGTAGGTAACATTCCAGAATTATAAGCACAACTGCCTAATATTACACCTTTGTATCGCCAAATTTCGTTAATTAGGTATGAAATATGGGTTTTCGAAGCATCGTACACCCGAATCTTTTTTATACCGTTTTCAGCCAGTTTTCTTGCAATGTAATCAGCCAATTTGGCTGTATTTCCATACATTGAACCATAAATAACTACCACTCCTTTTTCCGATTCATATTTACTCCATTTATCGTATAATGAAAGCACTTTATTAACATCCGAACGCCAAACGGGGCCATGGGTTGAACAAATATATTTTATATCAACACCATTGAGTTTTTTAAATGCTTTTTGTACCATATTGCTGTACTGCCCAACAATATTAGAAAAATATCGTCGCATTTCTTCTTTGTAGTAATCTTCAAATTCAATTTCATCGTCGAAAATGCCACCGTCTAAAGCTCCAAAACTGCCGAATGCATCTCCTGAGAAAAGCATCTTTTCTGTTTCATCGTAAGTCATCATCGTTTCGGGCCAATGCACCCAGGGTGTCATTACAAACTTTAACTTATGATGCCCTAAATCAATCTGGCTGCCATCTTCAACTTGCAGCCATTTATCTTTATATCCATAATAGGAATCAACTATTTTGAAAGTCTTTAAATTGCCCACCAGTTTAATATCCGGATAGCGTTCTACAATGGTTTTCATCGCACCAGAATGGTCTGGTTCCATATGATTGATGATAAGATAATCGATTGTCCTGTCTTTGCCAATCAGCTCTTCAATTTTTTCAATATAATCATCAGAAGAACCTTTCTCCAGGGTATCTACAAGGGCAATCTTATCATCAATAATTAAATAAGAATTGTAAGAAATACCATAAGGTAATGGCCACATATTTTCAAATAGATGTGTACGGCGGTCGTTTGCGCCAATCCAATATACTTTGTCGGTTATTTTTACTGAATTATGCATACTTAAAATTTTTTATCGTTTTAAAATTGGATATAAAATTATAACAATTATAGATTTAAAAAAAGGAATTAGAAATGATAATAAACAGTTCAGTTGTCTGTAATTTCAGCCTCTAATGGAAATTTTAAATTTTCTGTTGTAAGCAATGTAGCTTTAACCGAGCCAATTAGTATTTTGGCTTCTACTAATACAGGAATACGATTCATATCATCGGTAACCCAAACAAACAAATCCTCTCCTCCTTTAAAAATGGTTCCTTCAACTAATAAAGCCGAAAATTTAATGGTATTAAATTTTTGTTTATTATGTAATTTGATCGTTTCGCGTCCTAAAAACCTTACATATAAGTCAAATATTTCATTATCGATAATCATGCGTACCGGAATAGTATCATTAATCTCGTATTGATCAAAATCAATATTTCTGATATAATATACTCCTGAAATAACATCATAAATATTTTGGAGCATTTTTAACGTATCTTCACTATAAGGTTTATTAGAGTTTTCAGTTGTAGTGTAAATCAGGCTATCATTATAATCAAATGCAAAACGATTATGCACTGTATAACCTCCTTCGTATGTATTTCGGTCGAAATATAGCGGAGCAAGATTATCAGTTTTAGCATAAGACTGGTAATAATCACGAACTTTAAAAAGCCAGTCATATGAGGGTATGCTTGTGCCATAACTGTTAAAATGATAAACATCCTGTCCACTAAGGGAAGTTTTATTTACTTTAAATTCAACATATCCGGCATTTAGCCAGATAAATCCCCAATTATAAACTACTGAATATGTAATTCGTTCGCCGGTTTTAAAAACAGGAAATTGTTTAACAAGATTTTGGGCAAAGCAACATAATGACAGGGTAATAAAAAGTATAAAAATAGATAGTGTTTTAATCACAAGCAGTCTTTTTGTATTTAATAACCCCAAATATTATATCTTGAACGATAAGGGTTGTTTCCTGGGTTATAAAAGGGTGAAAAACTGTTATACATTGGATTTAAACCGTCCGAATAGCGGTATTGAAAATTAATGTGTAAATTATCATTTACTTTATACCCTAAACCAATAGATACTGATTTATAATCATTTGAATATATGCTGTTTTGGTTATTACTAAATAAAGGTGTTTGATTTTCAAAGTAAGTGGCATCGCCAAAAATGCTAAATTTATCGGATAACTGGTAATATGCCTGGCTATTTATTCCATAATTTGATGAATTTGGATTGATAGCATATCCATCTGCAGGTAAAATAATATTTTGAAATCCATTAAAATTATTTTGCATGATAACACCATTAACAGAAATAAATAATTTGTCGTTTGGCTGATAATTAATCGTAGGAGCAATATACGATGATGCCATTGACATATTGTTTGAAAAGCTGCTAAAGCCCGTTCCTAAAGATACAGAATAAGAAAATTTATTATTATGCAATTTCATTAAAGCGTTATTTCCCTGTTTTTCGGGTTGATTATTATTGGCTAAAACAGATGAGTCCATCGGTTGGTAATATTTAGGCATTAAAGGCCATAACTGGGCTTTAAGTACCGATGCCATAAAAATAAAACTTATAAGAATTAAAACTCTTCGCATAATAAAGCAAATTTATAATACCATTTAACGAATAAATAACCTGAATTGTTTTATTACAAATTTAATTAATTTTATTGATTTATTTCAAATGTTTCAACCCTGGTAACTTTTAAAATTTCTTTCTCTTTTTTTAATTTTCTAATAAGCATATCCAGATGTTTCGTGCTTTCGACAAAAAGCTTGATTTGCCCCTCAAACATGCCATCGTTAGAGTCTATTGAGATAGAACGCATTCGGATATTCATGCCTTTAGAAATAACATTCGATATTTTATTTACAATACCCATATCATCAATTCCCGAAACTTTAATAATGGTTTGGAATGATTTTTTTGCTAATGACTTATTCCATTGAGCATTTATTACCCTGTAATTATATCTTTCGAGCAATTGCCTTGCATTTGGGCAATTGGTTCTATGTATTTTAATTCCTTCGCTCACTGTAACAAAACCAAAAATTGGGTCGCCATAAATAGGGTTACAGCATTTGGCAAGTTTGTAATCCACATTTTCAATTTTATCATCAATTACCAGATAATCGCCTTGTGGTTCGGAAGTTTTTTCTTCTTCTGCAAATGTAGTGTTTTCTTCTATTTCAGTTGATTTTTCTGAGTGTTCTTGCTTGTTGATTTTAATTATTTCTGCTTTAATATCAGCAATATCAATTTTTTCGGTAGCAATAAGATAATAAAGGTCTACAGGTACTTTAAGCTTGTAATGTTTTAATAATTTATCAATTAGTTGGTCTTCAAATTTTATTTTCCAGTTTTTTAACCTTCTTTTTAATAACTCTTTCCCTACTTCTGCCTCTTTAAACATCTCTTCACGTAAGGTAGATTTAATTTTGGTTTTAGCTTTAGAGGTAACCACAAAATTTAACCAGTCGTTTTTTGGTTTTTGTGTTTTGGATGTAATAATTTCAATCTGGTCGCCATTATTAAGCACCTGCTTAATGGTAACATTTTTACTATTCACCCTTGCTCCAACACATTGGTTTCCAATGTCAGAATGGATATCGTAAGCAAAATCCAAAACAGTAGATCCGGCTTTCAAAGTTTTCAAGTCTCCGTTTGGAGTAAATACAAATACTTCTTTGTTGTATAAATCCAGCTTGATATCATCAATAACATCAGCAGAATCAAGATTTGGGCTATCAAGCACTTCGCGAATTTTTTGCATCCAGCCACCAATCCCACGTTCCGATTTTACGCCTTTATATTTCCAATGGGCAGCATAACCTTTTTCGGCTATTTCGTCCATTCTACGGGTCCGTATTTGTACCTCTACCCACTTTTTGCCGGGGCCTACTACAGTAGTATGCAGCGATTCGTAACCGTTCGATTTCGGGACGCTAATCCAATCGCGTAATCGTTTAGGGTTGGGTTGATAAAAATCGGTAACAATAGAATATACGCGCCAGCAATCGGCCTTTTCTTTAGAAGGTTTAGAATCCAGGATAATACGTATGGCAAAAATATCATAAACTTCTTCGAATTCAACACCTTGCTTTTTCATTTTTTGCCAGATAGAATATACAGATTTGGGCCGTCCTTTGATTTCAAATTCAAATCCTTGTTCTTTTAGCTCTTTCTCTATGGGCGCTGCAAACTTTTTGATAAAACGGTTTCGCTTGGCTGTGGTATTTTTTAATTTTTTAATAATCTCTTTGTAGCGCTCCTTTTCGGTATATTTCATCGCCAGGTTTTCCAACTCCGACTTGATATTATATAATCCTAAACGGTGAGCTAATGGAGCATATAAAGAATACGTTTCCATTGATATTTTAACCTGATAATCTTCTGGCATATAATTTAACCCGCGCATGTGTTCCAATAAAATAGCCAGTTTTATTAGAATTACACGCACATCGTCAACTAATGTTAAAAGAAGTTTACGAAAATTTTCCGATTGATCGGTAGCCGCTTTTGAATCAATATCAGCCAGTTTAATCAAACCATCAACGATTAATTTAACTTTTTTATCAAATTGTTTTTCAACTTCTACCAGGGTAATTTTATCATCCATAACGGCATGATACAAAAGCGAAGCAATAACCGAACGCGTACCCAGCCCAATTTGTTCGACAATAATAATGGCAATATCAAGTAATTCAATGATAAAAGGCTCACCTGACGGAAGCCGTTTTTCGTCGTGAACTTCTAAAGCTAAATCGAATGCTTTACGTGTAAGCTCAAGCTCTTTTTTTTGAGTAAATATTTCAGATGTTTTAAGTAATTCGCGGTACTTATCAATTATTTTCTTGCGCTCTTTTTCCGTTATTTTTCCTTCGATCTTTTTATCGAAGTTTGTTTTTAGTAACATTTTGTATTACAGAATTTTAAATTTATCAGCATCAAGTCCAACCGGGAATTTTTCCCTGAACCGGTTCAATTCATCTAACGATAAATTAGCATCAATTATTTGTTCTTTACGCTCTTTTGTTTCATTCATTATTACACCTTTGGGGCTAATTATCATTGTATCGCCTGCATAGCTTAAACCTTCACCATCATTTCCAATACGGTTTACTCCTGCAACATAAACCTGGTTTTCAATGGCACGTGCCGGAAGTAATTTTTTCCATACCTCTCTCCTGCTTTCCGGCCAGTTAGCTAAATATATTAACAAATCATAATCATTTTGGTTGCGGCTCCATACCGGAAATCTTAAATCGTAACAGGTAAGCGGGCAAATACGCCAGTTTTTATAGTTGAAAATCAAACGTTGTTTTCCTGCACTGTAATGTTTATGTTCATTGCCCATTCTAAACAAGTGCCTTTTATCATAATATTCGTAATTCCCATCAGGAAACATTACAAAAAGCCGGTTAAAATATTCTCTCTGGTCTTTAATTATTATACTCCCTATAATAATCTTATTGATTTTAGCAGCTTGTTTTTTAAGCCAAACAAAAGACTTGCCATTCATTTTTTCTGCCAACTTTTCCGTTTTCATGGAAAAACCTGTGGTAAACATTTCGGGCAAAATAACCAGTTCAGCCGATTTGGATAACTGATTGAATAATAGCTCAAAATGTTTTAAATTTTGTTCTACATCTTCCCAAAAAAGTTCTGTTTGTATACAAGAAATATGAAGATTGTTTTGCATTGTGTTACTTTTTTAAAATTTCTACAAAGATAATAAATGTCTATGGTAAAGCTAAATTGATTAATTACTCCTTTCAGGCGTGAAAAAGTTTATAAATATTAGCAATCATAAGATTTACGAATATCTCAGTATAAAATTTTGTACAGTAATTGAAAAATAAAAATAGTATTTTTTTAATGAGCCCTTCTTCGTTTATTGCTACAGGCACTTTTACCTCCAAGTATTCCCCATCCACCACTTCCGATTAAAAATCCAAAAGCATACCATGCACCATTATTATTTTGTGCATAAACGGTAACATCATCACGAAAAAGCATAGCAATTAAATCAAAGGGTGCTATAATTCCGTGTAACACCCCGCCCCAAAAGCCATAAGTATGTCCTTCTAAACAGGCATCAACGGTTTCTTTATTAGCACATGAAGAAAAAAGTAAAATGATAATAACTCCTAATAATAAGAGCATAATTTTATTTGATGATAATGATTTCATTTTATTAAGTTATTGGTTTTTAAAATAATAATCTTCAAAAATTTTTGAGGTTAGCGGCAGATAAAATTTTCTGAAAAATTTTTTCGTGCTTTTATAATTTTCTCTTGTTAATGTTGCCATAAGGCTTTGGTAACCTTCAAAATAGGCAGTTTTATCATTTATTGCATTAGCGGCAAAATTTCCTCCAAAGTAATAAAATCTGTAATCGCCATCATGTTCAATTACTGCAGGAAATACAGGGCGTATATTATAGCTACGCAACAAAGAATCACCTTTGGCATTTACCGATAAATTAAAACTAGCAAGCACATTATTTCGTTCTCCTGTATATGTTATATCAAACCAGTTCGAATAGTAAACCTTTTCCGGAACTCCATATTTTTCAACCGTTTCTGGATTAGAAACAATAAAAGGAATTTCTTCTGTCAGGTGTGTTTTGTGCTCTAATACTGCAATGGTGCCAAATTTATGTACCAGCACAATACCAGAATTTTTAAAGGGCCACTGATGATTGTTTTGCTCCATATACAGTTTAACAATCCATTTAGGGAAGTAATTTGTAGAAGAAGTATCCAGACTCGGGAAATATTTACCAGTCCATCCGCTCCAGTTAATGCCAAACATATCTTCTACCTTTTCACGAATTAAACCACTTGTGGGTGCATTATATAAATTAAACTCAGTTATGATAAGCTTATTAAGTTCTTTCATTTCTTTCAGCAACAGATAATCATTTTGATTTAACCCGCCATATACTTTCTGGCTAATATCAGCATCACTTGCTTGGTTTTTATACCACTCATTGTAATAAACTCCGTAAGTATCGGCATAGTAAACCGCATCGTAATCTAAGGCAGCATCTTTAACTTCATGAATACGAAGGCTCTTAAAATCAAATTCCTGCGACTTAGTATCAAGCGGGAAAAAGCCGTAATAATCTTTATTTACATTGTATAAACTGCCATCAGGCAAGGTAAATTTATTATGATTTAATAGCCATACCAGAGATTTATGTTCGGTTCGCTCGGTTGTTGGTACCGTTTTATCCAGAATATAAATATTTAATGGTTTTGCAGGTTTAATAAACCAAAATAACCAACTTCCGAAAAGGGTTAATAAAATGATACCTACAGCAATAATTAAGATTAAAATTTTTTTATTCATCTTTTACAGAATTGTTTAGGTTAAATCACATAAAACAAGGATGCTCTAAGATACAAAGATTCGGGAAAAATACAAATTTATAAATTATTGCTGAATATATTTAAAAGTAAATTAGGTTAAAAATAAGATGAGAACGCCATAAGGAGACAGGCACTCTCGATAATCGAAATTACGGGTTGATTATGTTTACCCATCCTGATGCCCCGGAAATTTTGTCTCGTATCCGGTATTTGGATTGATGGTCGTTCTCACCTTTTTAGCAAATTTAATCAAAGAAATTTTAAAAAGCAATTAATTATCAATCAGTTCAAGAGCATCTGCAAAATATTTTACAGGCCTTTGGCATACATTATCCCTGCAAACATAAATAGCCAATTTCCCAGTTGTATATCGATCTTTTAAAAGTGGTAAATTGCCATCATTACCTCCAGCCAGAATGATATTGGGCATATACTGCTTAAAAAAGTTCTTTCGGGTTTCCTGATGTTTGTTTCCTACAATACATACTTCGTAAGGCTTATGAATAAACTGTATCATTAAATCAATCCAGTTTCCATTAAAATATGGGTTCTTTAATATTTGTCCTTTCATATTAAGCAACATTTGGCCTGCCATTTGGATATAATCCTCCTTTAAAAAATAATGGCCCAGTTTAAATAAATTTTGTGCCATTACAGAATTCGATGATGGAATTACGTTATCATTTAATTCTTTAGTTCTGGTAATTAATTGATCTTCATTATCTGATGTATAAAAAAACATGCCGGATTCGGCATCATAAAAATGCCGGATAATATACGTTGTAATATTTAATGCAGTATTAATATAATACTCATCAAATTTAGCCTGATAGAGAGAAATCAAGGCATCAACCAATAAAACATAATCATCTAAAAAAGCATTGATGGTTGATTTTTTATTCTTATAGTTACGAAAAAGGCTAAAATCATTATTTAGCAGATTATTTTCTATGAATTTAAAATTTGTCTCTGCCATTTTCAAAAAATGTTCATCATCAAAAACGTTGAATGCATCAGCGTATGCTTTTAGGGTTAATGCATTCCACGATGTTAAAATTTTATCGTCTAAAGCAGGTTTTTCACGTTTTAAGCGATGTTGAAATAATTTCCTTTTCGAATGAAGAATAATCTCTTCAAGTTTTTCTAAGGATAGTTTGTGCTTGCTTGCAATAACTTCATCAGTTTCTTTTCTGTTTAAAATATTTTTGCCTTCCCAGTTTCCATGGGCCGTAATATCAAAATAATCGCAAAATATGGCTGCATCATCTTTTAATAATTCCTCTACTTCACTTTTATCCCACACGTAATATTTTCCTTCAACACCCTCACTATCAGCATCAAGAGATGAATAAAAACCACCTTCGGGTGAGGTTAATTCCCTTTCTAAGAACCGGAGCGTTTCGTATACTATTTTTTTATATTCCGGATCAGGATTTAATCGATAAGCTTCTGCGTAAAGACTTACAAGTTGTGCATTATCATAAAGCATTTTTTCAAAATGAGGCACCAGCCAGTTTCTATCAACCGAATATCGTGCAAAGCCTCCTCCCAGTTGATCGTATATCCCGCCTTTGGCCATTTTTTCTAAGGTTAACATAACCTGCTGTAATATCTCTTTTTCGCCGGAATGATAATAAAAACGCATCAAAAAGAAATAATTAACAGGCAATGGAAATTTAGGAGCCCCAATTGTTCCGCCATTTTCACGGTCGAATCTTTTTCTGGTATTAATGATTACGTTTAAAATATCTTCATAAGCAAAATCAGCTTTTTCATTTACCTTAGTAATTTTGTCAATGGAAACGATTCCCTGTTTCAAATCGTTTGCATATTTTTCGAACCGGCCTTTATCTACTTCATAACCTCTGGACAGGTTTAGTAAAATATCTTTCCATTGCCCTGGCTTAAAATAGGTCCCTCCAAATACCGGCCTCCCATCGGGCAATGCAAAGCAATTTAATGGCCATCCACCACTTCCGGTCATCAATTGTACTGCATTCATATATATCTGATCAATATCAGGGCGCTCTTCCCTGTCTACTTTAATACAAACAAAATGATCGTTCATGATTTTTGCAATTTCATCGTTCTCAAACGATTCACGTTCCATTATATGGCACCAGTGACAGGCAGAATAACCAATACTAACTAATATTAATTTGTTTTCATTTTGTGCTTTTGTTAAAGCCTCATTGCTCCAGGGATGCCAATTAACCGGATTATGGGCGTGTTGCAGCAAATAAGGACTTGTTTCGCTGATTAAGTGGTTACTATATTTATTATTTTTTTTCATATCGATATGGTATTATAATTACAAAACAAGAATAATTAGATAAATGTTTAAATTTAAGGAGAATAAAGGATAATTAATGAGGAAATGTTTTGTATATTTTTTTAAGTATTATAAACCTTTCATAAAATTAAAAATTAATATAAAATATCCAATCAGTCTATTTTTTTAAAATATTTTCATTTATTTTTAGCCTTCAAAATTTTATCAAAAATTTTATGTCATAAAATGAAATATCCATGAGAATAGAGTTCACACTCACGAGCATGATTATTATGGATGTTTGCCGGAGGGATTTGTGAGAAGCTTAAGCGGGAGACACCGGTAACAAAAAAGATTATTGAAATTTGTAGTTAGAAGTCGCAGAACTAAGCGCTAGCGTTCTCATGACCGAAGGAAATAAAAATAATTATTTAACTAAAATATATTCTTGTGAATAAAGTATTAATAATTTATTACTCACAATCAGGACAATTAAAAGATATTGTAAAAAATTTTGCCAGGCCTTTTGAAAATTCAGATCTTTATTCAGTTACATACGCAAATATAAAACCAGTAAATGATTACCCTTTTCCCTGGCAGGGTTATGATTTTTTTGATGTTTTCCCTGAATCGGTGTATAAAATACCGTGCGAAATTAAACCATTAGAACTTGAAAATGAAGATTTTGATTTAATTGTTTTTGCTTATACAGTATGGTATATGTCACCATCGATACCTTCCAATTCATTTTTACTTTCCGATCAGGCCAAACGTATTTTTAATGGTAAACCTGTTATTACTTTGTTGGGTGTAAGAAATATGTGGATTGTTGCTCAGGAATATGTGAAAAAGAAAATCTCAGAACTTGGAGGTAATCTGGTAGGTAATATTTGTTTGCGTGATAAAGCTGAAAATTTAACAGGTATTGTAACTATTTCTTACTTCTTATTTACAGGCAAAAAAGATCGTTTGTGGGGTATTTTTCCAAAACCTGGTATTTCAGATAAAGATATTGCAGGTGCTGAAAATTTTGGAAAAATTGTTTTGCAAAATTTTGATCAAAAAAATTTAGCTCATTTGCAAGACGAATTAATTAAAAATAAAACTGTAATCATAAAACCTTATTTGCTATCGCTGGAAAAAACAGCTTCGAGGGTATTTAAAATATGGGCTTCTTTTATGCTTAAAAAAGGTGGCCCTGCGAACCCCAAACGAAAATTTCGAGTTAGTTTATTCAGAGGATATTTTCCTTTAGCCATTGGTTTGGTTGCACCATTAAAATATATTTTTTATGTGTTGTTAACACCTTTCTTTTTTTATAAACGAAACAAGGAAAAACATTACTACGCACAAGTAAAAGAAAATTAATTTAAGTAAAACGCTTAACAAAAGATGTTGAATAAAGTATATATCAATAATATAACCAAATTTTTGCCAAACGAACCTGTGGTTAACGATAATATGGAAAATATTCTAGGAATAGTTAATGGCAAACCATCGCGGTCAAAATCTATTGTTTTAAGACAAAATGGAATTAAAAAAAGATATTACGTTATTGATGATAATGGAGATGTTAAATATTCAAATGCTGATTTAACAGCACTTGCAATCCAGAAACTTGAAAATATAGACTTTTCTCTTAAAGATATTGAAGTATTAAGTTGTGGTACTTCAATAGCCGATCAATTAATGCCTTCGCATGCTTCGATGGTTCATGGTAAACTAAATAATAAACCTGTTGAATTATTTTCACCATCAGGGGTTTGTTGTGCCAGCATGCATGCCTTAAAATATGGATATTTGTCTGTTATGTCGGGACAAACCCAAAATGCCGTTTGTACGGGTTCTGAAGTAATTTCTCCACTTCTGCGTTCTGATAAATTTAGCAAAGAAGCTGAATACACCAGCCATTTAGAAAAAAATCCCATATTAGCATTCGAAAAAGATTTCCTGCGATGGATGTTATCAGATGGCGCAGCAGCAGTTTTACTTGAAAATAAACCAAATAAAACCGGAATTTCACTAAAATTAGAATGGATTGAAATTATTTCTTTTGCCAACGAAATGGAAGCTTGTATGTATGCAGGAGCAGAAAAAAACGAATTAGGAAATCTTATTGGATGGAAAGAAATTGATCCGGAAATTTGGCTTGAAAAATCGATATTTTCTGTTAAACAGGATGTTAAATTATTGGATAAAAATGTTGTAAAGCTGGGTATAAAATATTTGGTTAATATTTGCAAAAAAAAGATTATTACCGAAACTTCAATTGATTATTTCCTGCCTCACCTATCTTCCATGTATTTTAAGCAAAAAGTATATGATGAATTAGTATCACAAGGATTAGAAATATCTTACAAAAAATGGTTTACAAATTTAGACCAGGTAGGAAATGTTGGTTCTGCATCGATTTATCTTATGCTCGAAGAGTTATTTCATTCAGGAAGGCTCAAAAAAGGAGATCAAATATTAATTTTAGTACCTGAAAGTGGGCGTTTTTCTTATGCATTTGCTTATATTACAGTCGTTTAATTTTTTTAAGCATGCAATTAAAACTCTTTAACTTTATACTTAAGAGTTTTTTTTTGAATTAGCCCGTAATAATATATGGTGATTAAAATGCTTTTTATTATTTTTGATTGGTATTGGATTATTAACCCTAAACACATTATAAATGTTTAATATCGCATTATTTGGCCCTCCCGGTGCAGGAAAAGGAACACAGTCACGGAAGCTTATTGAAAAATATAATTTGGCTTACATTTCAACTGGTGATATTTTAAGAGAAGAAATTGCAGAAGGTTCTAATTTGGGAATGAGAGCAAAAAGTGTAATTGAAAAAGGCGAGCTAGTTTCTGACGAAATCATTGTTCAAATTATTGAGAAAAAAATAAAAACTAATACCGAAGTAAACGGTTTCCTTTTCGATGGATTTCCCCGGACCGTTGTTCAGGCTTATATTTTAGAAGGCTTACTTATTAAAATGAATACAACCCTTAATTGTATGATAAGCCTTGAAGTTCCGCAGCATATTTTAATGCAAAGAATGCAAGAAAGAGCTAAAAAAGAAAACAGGGCTGATGATACTGCTGATGTGATAAAAAACCGGTTGGAAGAATATAAAAACAAAACCATTCCGGTAGCTGAATTTTATAAAGATAAAGGTATATATTATGCCGTTGATGGAGTTGGCACGGTTGATGAAATTTTTGAACGAATTACTAATGTGGTTGAACATACATTAACCAAAACATGGCTTAATGTTGTTTTATACGGCCCCCCAGGCTCAGGAAAAGGGACACAGGGAAAATTGCTTGCCGATAAATATAATCTGGTCTATATTTCTACCGGATCTCTACTTCGCCGCGAAATTGAAAAAGGCACACAAATGGGAATGGCAGCTAAAGAATATATGGAAAAAGGAGATATTGTACCTGATGAGTTTGCTATCAAACTTATCGAAAAACAAATTAAATCACATCCTGATGCAAATGGATTCTTTTTTAAGGGATTTCCACGAACGATTGTTCAAGCTTATATTTTAGACGGATTATTGCGAAGATTGAATTCTTCAGTATCATGCATTTTTAATTTGAATGTTCCTACGCTTGAATCAATCAAAAGATTATCGGCCAGAAGTAAAACCGATCAAAAAAGATATTATGATATGGATTTGGATGTAATCATCAGAAGGTTAGAGAATTTTGAAAATCAAACCAAACCGGTTTTAGATTACTACTCGAAACAAAAAAGCATTTACCAGATTGACGGTGTAGGTTCTGAAGAAAATGTCTTTAAACGGTTATCCGAAAAACTGGAACTGGCATTTAGACATGCACGATAAAATTTAAAAGCTCCTTTTCGGGAGCTTTTTTAATATAAATTTAAAACTTCGTCTATTTGTTCACCCTGTTCATCATAAAACAATGAATAAGCACCCAGCTCCTGCTCTGTACGCTCAATAATTAAATCAATACAAATTTCAGCGCAAGGCGTTTGATAATCATTATTCTGCACATGGATGCAAACAGTTTTTAATTTTACGCCAATATCTTCGGGTTGTAGTTTTGGTGGCAAAAGTGGCTTAATCTGATTGGCATCGTCACCAGCTAAGGCATTGCCAATTAAACCGCTTAAATTGGTTAAAGCTTCTTCAATAAGCTGATCTTTCGTTTTGTTTTGAAAAAATAAATTTTCAATCTTTTCTTTTAACATAAGGATTATTTTTCAAGGTTTAAATGATAAAGTAAATAAAACTTTTTTAAAAATAAAAAATTATGGTGTTGAGCTACTAACCGGAATAACTTTTCCATTAAAATATTTTTTCCCGTTTATGGCAAAGTCGTAAATAAATGTTGCCATCTCTTCTGCTTCCAAAGGAGCTTTTATGCCGGGAAAAGCAGATTTTAGCATTTCGGTATTCACAGCTCCCAATGCCAGGCTGTTAAACGCAATTTGTTCGTTTTTAAATTCTTCGGCTAACGATTCGGTTAAATTGGCTAATGCAGCTTTACTGGCGCTGTATACAGATAAACCGGGAAATTTAACACTTCCCTGAAAACCACCCATGCTTGAAATATTAATAACATGCTTTAATTTTCCTTTTTTCAATAATGGCAGTAATTCCTGAATAATAATAGCCGGACTAATCATGTTAACCTGGAAAGATTTTAATATTTCTTCCGGCGATATTTCATAAAATGGTTTATTAATCAATATTCCTGCATTATTAATCAATATGTCAATTGAATCAACATGGTTTAATACTTCTTTTTTGAATAATTCTTTTACCATTTCAGGATTTTCGATATCAAAAACGATGGGTCGGATTTTTGTTTTTAAATTTTCGCGTATACATGCATTTTTAAGCTTTTTTAACAGACTTTCACTTCTTGCAATGGCGATTACAGTATTTTCTTCGTTGGCAGCAAAAATCTTAGCTGTCTCAAAACCAATACCTTTGCTTGCTCCGGTAATTAAAATATTCATTTGGCTTCTTTTTTATAAATTTGACAATGGAAAATTAATTAATTTTAATCATTATATAAATTTGTTGATAAATTAAAAAGATCATTATGAAAAATATTTTTGCCTTTTTATTATTGGCATTGATTCTTTATTCATCCTTTGCCTTTGGGCAGAAAAAAAATGATAAAAGCAAAGAAACTCAAGAGATAAAAGAGCCATACTTTTTTTGGGGAGGAAATTTATGGTTGGCTTTTGGCAGCCTTGATTTAGTTGATGTTAATTTAATAATTGGGAACCAGCTAACAGAGCGGTTAAGTGTTGGATTAAGTGGCAAATACCAATATTATAACGATAAAAGAAGTGCATATATTAGTCCTACTTCCACTGGATTTAAGGCGCATACATATGGAGGAAGTGCATTCATGCAATTTGCTGTTGTTAAGGATTTTAGGGATATTTTACCTGTAAAAATGCATTCAGGGCTAATTGTACATACCGAGTACGAGTTTTTAAACACTCGTTATAATTACTTATATTTTAAAGATTCACCCGATACCAGCAAAGACCGCTACTGGCTTCATAATGTTTTATTAGGAGGTGGATATTTTCAACAGTTGGGTAAAAAAGCAAAAACATGGTTTGTATTGCTATGGAATATAAATAATACTGATGATAATCCTTATGAATATCCACAGTTCAGGATTGGTTTTTCGGTAGCCTTTTAATCATCAAAAAAATTTGACATAATGGTTAGCAAGTTATCCGGCCTTATCGGTTTTGATATATAATCATCGCATCCGGCATCCAGGCTTGCTTTTTCATCTTCTTCCATAGCATAAGCTGTTTGGGCAATTATGGGTAGCTCAGGAAATTCTTTCTTAATTTCTATAGTCGCATCCAATCCATTAATATCAGGCATTTTAATATCCATCAAAACCATATCAACATTATCCGATTTACAAACATTAATGGTTTCTCTGCCGGTTTTCGTCCAAATTATTTTGGCTTTGGTAGGTTTTAAAACAGCTTTTAAAAATAAAAAGTTTATTTGCTCGTCTTCTGCTATTACAACAATTTTATCTTCCCAGTTTTTATTCATTGTTTATTTATTTCTTGGCAAGAATAATTAAAAATTAAACGCAAACCAATTTTTTTATTAAACGAAAAAAACGGATTATTAATATGCATAATCCGCTTACAAATGTAACAAAAAGATTGATTTATTTTTTTAAGGCTTCGAACATTTTTTTTCCAATTTCTGCAGGCGATTCAACAACATGTATTCCACACTGTTGCATAATTTCCATTTTAGCAGCAGCAGTGTCTCCTTTTCCTCCAATTATAGCGCCTGCATGGCCCATTCTTCGGCCTTTAGGAGCAGTTTTCCCGGCAATAAATCCTACCACAGGCTTGGTACCGTTTTCTTTAATCCATTCTGCAGCTTCTGCTTCCATATTACCACCAATTTCTCCAATAAGAATTATTCCTTCAGTTTCAGTATCTTCCATTAAAAGCTTTACAGCATCCAGTGTAGTTGTTCCAATAATTGGATCTCCGCCAATACCAATACAAGTCGATTGTCCTAATCCTGTTTTTGTTACCTGGTCAACGGCTTCGTAAGTTAGAGTGCCTGATCGTGAAACAATTCCAATTGTCCCTTTTTTATGGATAAATCCAGGCATGATGCCCACTTTTGCCTCTTCGGGAGTAATTATTCCAGGGCAGTTTGGCCCAATCATCCGGCAATCTTTATCTTTTAAAAATTCTTTAACTTTTACCATATCCGATGTAGGAATACCTTCGGTAATGGTAACAATTACTTTTATGCCCGCATCGGCAGCCTCCATAATGGCATCAGCCGCAAAAGCAGGTGGCACAAAAATAACAGAAACATCGGCTCCGGTTTTCTTAACAGCATCTTCTACGGTATTAAATACCGGTTTATCAAGGTGCTTTTGTCCACCTTTGCCGGGAGTAACACCACCAACAACATTGGTTCCGTACTCAATCATTTGCTGGGCATGAAACGTACCTTCGCTGCCTGTAAAACCCTGAACAATTACTTTTGAATTTTTATTAACTAAAATACTCATACTTTTTGTTTATTTATGATGAATCAAAAATACATTAAATTCAATTTTTTACAAAGAAGTTTAAATTTTAAAAGTTTTTTTTCAAGCATTTGAAAAATTTAAACATAAACTAATCGGTTTCATTTAATGTTCGTATTTTTATGCGAAATTTGAATTAATTACAATGCTCAAACAATTAAAACTTTTAGCCAGTCAACTAAATGGCGATTTATATACCGATTTAAAAACCCGATTATTATATGCAACCGATGCCTCGGCATATCGCGAAATTCCAATTGCGGTGGTACGCCCAAAAGATAAAAATGATTTATTTAAACTGGTTGATTTTGCTAACAAACATAAAACATCACTAATTCCGCGTACAGCAGGAACATCATTAGCCGGCCAGGTGGTAGGCAACGGAATCGTAGTGGATATTTCAAAATATTTTACAAAAATTATTGAACTAAATACAGAAGAGCGATGGGTACGGGTTCAGCCGGGAGTTATTTTAGATGAACTAAATATGTTTCTGAGGCCTTATGGTTTATTTTTTGGCCCCGAAACATCTACCTCAAACCGTTGTATGATTGGAGGCATGGTAGGAAATAATGCCTGTGGTTCGCATTCAATCATCTATGGAACGACAAGGCATCATACATTATCGACAAAAGTAATATTAAGTGATGGCAATGAAGTAGAATTTAAACCTTTAAGCAAAAATGAATTTAAAGATAAATTAAAAGGAGAATCCTTAGAAAATAAAATCTATCAACAGATTTACAACCAGTTATCGAAGCCTGAAGTCCAGGAAGAAATTCGAAATGAATACCCCGACCCTTCAATTTACCGCCGTAATACAGGTTATGCCATTGATGTGCTGCTTGAATCGGAAATTTTTTCCGAAACAAACACCCCTTTTAACTTTTCCAATTTAATTTGTGGTTCTGAAGGCACATTGGGCATTATAACTGAAATAAAGCTTAATTTGGTTGAAATTCCGCCCAAAGAAGTTGGTTTAGTAGCTGCACATTTTAAAACCAAAGAAGAAGCTTTTAAAGCCAATCTGGTTGCTTTGAAACATAAGCCAGGAGCAGTTGAGATGATGGACAAAACCATCCTTAACTTAACTAAAGATAACCATGAGCAGCAAAAAAACCGGTTTTTTGTTCAAGGCGAACCTGAAGCTATTTTAATTATTGAATTTGCCCGGCATACACCCATAGAAGTCGAAGAAATTTGTTACAAGCTGATAAAAAGCTTAAAAGATGCTGGTTTAGGTTATCATTATCCTGTCATTACCAATGATGATACAAATAAAGTATGGGCTTTACGAAAAGCAGGTTTAGGTGTATTATCCAACATGGAGGGCGATGCCCTGCCGGTATCGGTTATAGAAGATACAGCAGTAAACGTAGAAGTTTTACCCGACTACATGGCCGATTTTCAAAAAATTCTGGATAAATATCACCTCGAATGTGTGTATCATGCACATATTGGCTCTGGAGAGCTACATCTGCGGCCGGTATTAAATTTAAAAGACCCTGAAGATGTAGAAATGTTCCGTACCATCGGACTGGAGATTGCCCATTTGGTAAAAAAATATAAAGGCTCGTTAAGCGGCGAACATGGCGATGGCAGGGTGCGTGGCGAGTTTATACCTATCATTATTGGTGAAAAGAATTATAAGCTTTTGCAGGAACTTAAATCGGTTTGGGACCCAAATCATATTTTCAATCCCGGAAAGATTGTGAATGTTCCTTCCATGAATTCCGATTTGCGATACCTGCCAGGTAGAAAAGAGCCTGAAATTGATACTTTTTTTGATTTTTCCGATGTTGGCGGGATTGTTCGTGCAACCGAGAAATGCAATGGCAGCGGCGATTGTCGCAAAACTGAGCTTTCTGGGGGTACCATGTGCCCAAGCTATATGGCTACGCGAAACGAAAATGATGTTACACGTGCCAGGGCAAATATTTTACGCGAATTTCTAACCCATTCACCAAAAAAGAATCCATTCGACCATCACGAAATAAAGGAAGTGATGGATTTGTGCCTTTCATGTAAAGCCTGTAAGTCGGAATGCCCGTCGAATGTTGATGTGGCAAAACTTAAAGCCGAATTTTTACAACATTATTACGATTCCCATGGTATACCTTTGCGTTCAAGGCTTATTGCATATATTTCCGAAATAAATAAATTGGCATCTATCTGGCCGGGACTTTATAATTTTTTGATGGGTAATCGCACCCTTTCCTCGATTCTGTTAAGAATGATTGGGTTTGCTCCTCAGCGAAGCATGCCTTTATTGGCTAATCATACCTTAAAAAAATGGATGAAATCGTATGTCCAGTCACTTAAACCAAATGCTGGTTACAAAAGTAAAGTGTTTTTATTTAATGATGAATTTACCAATTACAATGATACAGAAATTGGCATAAAAGCAGTTCAGTTGTTAAATCGGTTAGGCTACGAAGTAGTTATTCCCCAACATATAGACAGTGGCCGAACCTTTTTATCTAAAGGTTTACTTAGAAAAGCAAAAAATATTGCTATTCAGAATGTTAATTATTTAAAAGATATTATAAACCAGAAAACACCTTTAATAGGAATTGAACCTTCTGCTATTTTTACTTTTCGGGATGAATACCCCGATTTGGTGGGAACTGAATTAAAAGAAACGGCAATAAATTTGGGTAAAAATGCATTAATGGCCGATGAATTTCTTAAGCAAGAAATAGAGAAAGGAAATATTACCAATGCACAGTTTACAAAAGAGAAGAAACATATAAAATTACACGGCCATTGCCAACAAAAAGCAGTTGCTTCCACCGATGCTACCCTGTTTTTATTATCTTTTCCGGAAAATTATACAGCCGAAGAAATCCCTTCGGGATGTTGTGGGATGGCAGGCTCATTCGGTTTTGAAAAAGAACATTATGAGGTATCGATGAAAATTGGAGAGATAGTCCTTTTTCCTGCAGTTCGCAATGCCGGAAAAGAAACCCTGATAGCTGCCCCCGGCACCAGTTGCCGCCATCAAATAAAAGACGGCACCGGCCAAAAAGCTTTACATCCACTGGAGATTCTTTATGATGCATTAATATAACCTAATCTACTTAAAGTAAAATATTAATTATATAAATTAAAATAATGATAATAAATTTTTTATAATCATAATTATTATTTAAGTTTATTCTTATAAAAATCATAAAATTCAAATTTTTACTTTTCCATTATATCATTAAATCATTGTATCATTGTATCATTGTATCATTGTATCATTGCATCATTGCATCATTACCTTACTCATACCGAAGCACTTCCGCCGGATTTTTATTGGCTGTAATATATGCATTAAACATCACAGTAAGTAAAGAAATAAACACACTAACAAAACCTGATAAAATAAATACCCATAGGCTTAAACCAGTTTTATATGGGAACTTCTCGAGCCAGAAAGCCATTAAATAATAAGCCAATGGCCAGGCTATAACATTGGCAATCAGTACTAAATATAAAAATTCTTTGGAAAATTTTATTAATATATCTTTGATGCTTGCTCCATAAACTTTCCGTATACTAATTTGACGCATATTTTGCTTTGCCATATATGATGCAAGCCCATACATTCCAATAGCTCCGATAAGAATCGCTAAAAAGGCAAATACAGAAAATATTTTACTGAGTTTTTCTTCTTTGTTATAATGTGCTTCAAAAGCTTCATCCACAAAAGTATACTCAAAAGGATAACCCGGAGCAAAATCTCTCCATATATTTTGAATATACGCGATGGTTTCCTTCATATTTTGTGGGCGAATTTTAATATTTAATTTGGGTGTCCAGTCAGACCAAACAAAAACCAACGGAACAATCTCTTTTTGTAATGAATTAAAATGAAAATCTTTCATTACACCAATAACTGTTCTGGGTGTCCCATCCCAGCCATTTAACTGATATCCGATAACAGAATCTGGTGGTATTTGAAATTTTTTCATGGCAATTTCATTAATCACCCATTTTCTTTCTTTATCGGTTGGCCTGTTCCAATCAAAATTTCGGCCTTCAACAAACTCCACTTCCAGCAAATCTGCATAATCAGGGTCTGTAGGTTGAACCCGATACGCCTCATAAATATCTTCGTCAACATAGGTTGAAGTATGCCTGATATTACCAGGAATCTGTTGTGAATAAGCTACTTTTAGGATGTCGGGATATTGTAACAATTTTTGTTTTATCGTTTCTTTGTTTTTTACTACATCCTTGGGAGTATGAATTACAACAATCTGCTCCGGATTAAAACCTAACCTTGTATTTTTCATGTAAACATATTGCTTATTAACAATTATGGCTCCAATAATTAATACAACTGAAATGGTAAATTGTAAAACAATAAGCACTTGTTTAAGAATACTTTTTTTAATACCAGATTGGGTTGTTTTAAATATGGTAAGTGGCGATACCGCAGCCATATAAGATGAAGGATATGCCCCAGCTAAAACACCAGTGAATAATGCAATAGCAAATAATCCAAGAATAACTTCCGTTGGGAATTCATTAATATGCATTCCCTTATCGGATAAATAGTTAAAAATGGGTGCTGAAACAAAATAAACAACCAACAAACTTATAAGAAAAGCAAGCAAAGCTAATAATAGAGATTCAATCATAAACTGGATAAATACTTTTCGTTTTCCGGAGCCTACAATTTTACGTACACTAACCTCTTTAAACCGCGACATTCCACGGGCAGTGGTTATATTAACATAATTAATTCCTGCAATTATTAAAACAATGATAGCAACAATAATAAAAGCACCCACTACTTTTTTATTTCCATGCACACAGCCCATTTCATACTGAATATCACTATTGAGGTAAATATCGGAGAATTCACGTAGCCAAAACTGAGGCGGGTCATCTTCTGTCCATCCTCCTTTTTTACCAATAAAATAGTTATTGATTTTATTTTCCAATAAATCGGGATTGATATTCGGGTTTAGCAATAGATAAACCAGGTAATTCTGTGGGCCCAAATCATACAAAAAAGCCTCATTACCACCGCCACGGATATCTTTAAGCGACAGAAAATCAACAATTACATCG
>JBKHIH010000138.1:0-3468 GCA_046538755.1 Thiohalospira sp. | reverse complement strand
CAACGATCCCAACTATAACCGAAATTCTGAAATTTTTGTTGGCTTGTTGCATTATGGTATTTTCGGGGACAGAAATCCCTATTGCCCATGGAGTACCTGTATCTCCCACAAATATTGGGGCAAAAGAAATGAAATTTTTATTTTTATTTTCACCTCTTGATGAATAATTAAAGGGTTCTCCTTTTTTTATTTTTTTTGTAATGTTTTGTTCCTTTTCATCTTCAGGAAATACTTCTGCAATAGGAGCCATTAAAAAATCTTTATTGGGATGCCCTGCTATCAACCCTTCATTCGAAACCAGGAACGCGTAACTTCCTTCAAAAGGATTAATTTCTTCAATAATCTCCTGGAACCGGTCTAATGTAATATCAACAGCTACAATACCTACATACTTACCATTTTCTATAACCGGAGCATTTAGGCTTGTCATGAGAAATTTGTCGGCTTTGTTTTCTGTAAAAACATCTTCGTAGGGTTCCCAAATAGCTGGTTTTGTTTTAGCTTTAATCTTAGCATATAATTCGGGGTCTCCATCAAGGCTTCTGTATTCAATATTGTTTTTAATAATTCCGTTTTCTCGCCAGAAAATAATTACTAATCTGCCGGTTGGCTTATCCCACTCGGGATCAATCGCATTTAGTTCCCAACTATCCCAAATACTGTATATATGTGGATTTATTTTAAATACTTCGGCATACATGTCAGAAAAAAGCTGTTGCCATTGTTCGTTAGGCATGTTTTTATAAGTATGGAATGCCGCAGCAAGGGTTTTAACAATTGTTAAATCGGCATCAAGCTTTGCTTTAATATCCCTGGCAGCTTCGTTTACGTGGCGGTTGGTGATTTCAACCGCATCTTTATAGGCCATTTTACGTGCATTAAAACTGATATATCCAACAGCAATAATATAAATAATGATAGCCGACGAAATGATGAAAAGTTGTATCTTTTGTTGTATTTTAAGTTTTATTTTCATGAATCAATTATATTATTTTTCAAATTCAGAAATTTCATTGGATATTTTTAAAATACGTTTTATATTTCCTTCATCATCCATAATTGGAGTATATACTTCAATAAAAACAAGCTCTTTCCCATCAACAACAAATTTTGTTTTTTCTTTTTTTGTCAATCCTTTTTTCAGGTCGTTCCAGAACCGGTTATAATCAGCTTTTTGTTTTTTAGTAAAATCCATTTTGTCGGAATGGTGTGTACCTATTACTTCTGCTCTTGAAAGGTTTAGCAGGTTTAGGTAATTATCGTTTACTTTAGTGATAAAACCTTCGGCGTTATATTCAACAATACAACTTGAGTTTTCTAATGCATTAATAAGGCTTTCCATTTCTGCTCCTTTTCTTGAAGCTTCTTCCTGGGTAGCCTGGAGTTCTTCCATATTTTGCCGCATCTCTTCTTCCTGGGCAGCCATTTCTTCAGATTGTTGCTGGAATTTTTCCAAAAGCTCATTTGTTTGTATGCTAACTTTTACTGACTGTATCGTAGAAGCAATATTTTGAGCTACTTTTTCAACAAATTCTATTTGATAATTTTCGAATTTATTAAATGATGCGATTTCAATTACACCATAAACATTATCTTCAATTTTTAAAGGAACTACTAATAGAGAGTCGGGATTAGCTCCACCCAGCCCTGATGTAATTTCTATATAATCTTGTGGCAGATCGGTCATATAAATGGTTTCTTTTTCTATAGCAACTGAACCAACCAAACCATCTCCGTATTCGATGCGTTTGTCGAAATATTTTTTCCGGTCAAATGCAAAAGCAGAAATTAATTCAAGATAGATATCATTTTTATCCTCATCGTTTAATAAAAATAAACCGCCCTGGCATGCATCAAGGTAATATACCAGGTTTTTAATGATTTCATGAGCTAGCTTTTCAAGGTTATCGTTATTTGATCTTAAAATATCGGCAAATTTTGCCAGCCCTTCGTTTGCCCAACGCCTTTTTTCGTCTTCGGCTTTTCGTTTCTTTTCATCTTCCCTGGCCCTTAGCAAGCTGTTACGCATATTAACCAGCGCTTTGCCAAGCTCGTCCTCATCGCTTAAAAGTTTAAAATCATAATCCAGGTTTCCTTTACCAATATTATTGGCAAACTCTGTTTTTTCATTCAGGCTTTTTACAGAAGTTAATAGGGCATTGGACATTTCTTCTATCTCATCACCACTATTAACATCTAGTATCATTTTTACATTGGTTTGTCCCTGGGCAAGTTTTTTAAGGAATTCAGTAATTTTTTGAATCGGGTCGGAAATGTTTTTAGTGATGATAAAAATCGCCAGGCTTAATAAAAATATTCCTAAAAGTCCTACTATAATAGAAATCATAAAGTTTTGATCGGCCTGTGCCATTATGGAGTTTATGGGAACTGACAATCCTAAATACCAGGGTGTGTTTGTGCGTCCAATTGTTATAGGAGCAAATGCAATAAAATGAGAATTGTTATTTTTATCTTTGGTAATAATTGAAAAGTTTTCACCCATCTCTATTCGATCGATAATTGAAAACTTCTCATCGGATTTAAGATTAAATTCTGCAGGTTGGTTCAATAATTCTGTTTCCGGGTGGCCTGCATATTTTCCTTCCTGGCTTAATAAAAAAGCATAGGTTCCGGGGAATTGATCGATATTAATATTTTCCACCATTTCTTGAAAACGCTCCAGGATCAGGTCAACACCTACCATGCCATGATATTGGTTATCAACCATAATCGGGCTAACAAGGCTTGTCATTAATTTAGCTTCTTCATGTTCATAGGTAAAAACATCAAAATAAATGGGAAGGACAATTTCGCGTGCTTGAGATTTAATATAAGCATAAACTTCGGGATCACCATCAAGGCTTCTTAAATCTTGATTTTGTATTACGGAGCCATTACTCCTTGAAAATACATTTGAAACACGCCCAAAAGATTGATCCCAGGTACTGTCTATTTTACTTAGTTCCCAGCTATCCCAAAGCTTATAAAAAAAAGGATTGTCTCGATAAACCCTGTCGTACATTTTTAAAAAAAGCGGCTCCCATTCTTCTCTGGGCATATCTTCATAAACTGTATATGCTTTTGAAAGGGTCCGCACAACAGCCATGTATTCATTCAGGTCAGATTGAATTTGATTGGCATGTTTCCCTGCTTCGGCATTTACCAGGTCAACAGAATTATCATATGCCGATTTTTTTGCATTAAAACTTATATAACCTATGGCTGTTCCGTAAATAATTACAGATATAGTAATTAAAAACAGCTGCATTTTGTTTTTCAGGTTAAGATTTATTTTCACGAGAATCTATTTTAATTAAACAATTGTTTTTATTTCCTTCGGTCATGAGAACGCTAGCGCTTAGTTCTGTGATTTACAACTTTAAATTTAAATAATCTCTTTTGTTGCCGGCGTTTCCCGCTTAAGCTTCCCACAAATCCCACCGGCGAACCTTCATGCAATAGCTTTCT
>JBKHIH010000086.1:0-15125 GCA_046538755.1 Thiohalospira sp. | reverse complement strand
AAAATCCCCTTAATTCCCAATTTAACCAGCTTATCACAAATTTCCTGAGCAGAAATTTCAGGTACAGCAACAATTGCTGTCCGAACATGAAATTTATGGATAATATCATCCATCTGATCTAAGGAGAGAACAGGTATTCCCCATCTTTTAGATTGTTTTGAAGGATCAATATCAAAACTAGCTACGATAATCATTTTTCGCAAAAGAAACCGTTTATATTGTACCAGTGCTCGGCCAATATTTCCCATACCAATAAGAATAACATGTTCGTTATGTTGAAATTTAAAAATATTATCTATGGCATGTAATAATTCATTAATACTATACCCTCCTTTTTTATTACCTCTGATATTAAATTCTGAAAAATCTTTGCGTACCTGTTCAGCTGTAACACCAGCTTCTTCGCCTAAATTATAAGAAAAAACACGGTCAAAACCTTTTCGTTTAAAATTGATTAAACAAATTCTGTAAGTAAACAAACGCTTCAAATTGTTTTTTATAACATATTTTGTTACTTGTTTCACAATAAAAATTTTATATATATCATTTTTCGTAATATATGCAATTTTTTTTAATAAAAAAATTTATATGCCATTTTCCTGTATATTAAATGTTTAAGTATTTTTATAAATATGTTTTACAACATATATTAAAATAACACTTGACATTGGCCTATGTTTTTCTATAAATTTATATGTGAATTAAATCACAGATATGAAAAATTTCTATTCGGTATTTACGTCAGAATGGAATCATGCAATAGAAAATCTATTGCAAAATTACGATATCTACGCTCCCATGCGTACAGATGAAACAATAGATTATGAATTACTCGATTTAAAAAACTTTTCTGAAGCAGTCTATAACATACCAAAACCAACCACTCCATTAAAAACTTTTTACCTGCCCGTAAAGGAAAATGTAACAAAAAATAAAACAGATGAAATCCGCAGAGTAATTACAGGCATACCAAATTGCGATTTACAAGCCTTAAACATCCTTGATGAAATTTATCTAAACAACGATTTTAAGGATTCTTTTTATGCTAATAAAAGAGAAAAAACCATTTTAATCGGAGCTTCTTGTTTTTCTACTCAGGAACATTGTCATTGTACAAGCTATGGAGTAAAACCTTATCCTGAATCTGTTTGCGACATTTCATTGTCTGAGGTAGATCAAAAAATTCATTTAGAAGTTTTTACAAATAAAGGAGAAGATTTTATCCAATCAATAAAACAATATGCAACGGTTTCAAAATCTCCACAAATAGAAATCGAAGATATCAAACTCAAACAACAAAAGATTGAAAACCAACTAACAGAAAATAATAGTGGATTACCTGATTATAAAAAAACAGGAGAATTAATTGAACAATCAGAAGATGAAATCTGGGAAAAATATTCTTCTACTTGCGTTTCGTGCGGAGCTTGTGCTACTATTTGCCCAACATGCTCATGTTTTTTGCTGATTGATAATCCTGGATTTGAAAAAATACGTCAGTTAGATGCATGCCAATATCCGGGTTTTGAAAGAGTTGCCGGCGATGAAGACCCATTGCATGCTTTACCCAAAAGATTTAAAAACAGGTACTTATGCAAATATTACTGGAAGCCATATAAGTTCGATTCTATTGCTTGTACAGGTTGTGGAAGATGCATAGAAGCATGTATCGGAAAAATCAATAAAAATGAATTATTCAGAGAATTAGCACAATAATTATGTCGGATAAAACGAACATATACAAGCCCATAAAGGCCAAACTGCTGGAGGTTATTACCGAATCTCCAACAATAAAGACATTTGTTTTAGAACCTGAGTTAGACTTTTCTTTCAAAACCGGCGAATTTATTGAGCTTACGGTCGACGGGATTGGCGAAGCGCCATTCACTCCTTCGTCATCACCTCTTGAAACAAAAAAAATTGAAGTTACGGTAATGAAAACCGGATATGTAACCGAATATCTTCATAACATGAAAGCAGGAGAAATTCTGGGTATTCGAGGGCCTTTCGGACGAGGATATCCGGTAGAAAAATTTCACGATAAAGAGATTTTAGTTCTTGGAGGAGGTTGCGGTTTTGCACCAATTCGTTCGTTACTATATAACTTAATGGCTATTTCGGATAAATTAAGGAAAGTCACACTATGCTATGGATCAAAAACGCCCGATGAATGCATTTACAAACCATATGTTGATGAACTAAAAAACACACCAAAATTCGAAGTTTTAAGAACAGTAGACGAGCCGGATGAATCGTGGGAAGAATCGGTTGGAGTAGCAACGGTTCTTTTAGATAAAGTGAAAGTTGATATTAAAAACTCTGTTGCAGTTGTTTGCGGCCCACCGGTAATGATGAAGTTCGGTACTCATAAATTACTGGAAATGGGATATCCCGAGCATGATATTTATTTATCGATGGAAAAAAACATGTCGTGCGGGTTGGGAAAATGCGGGCATTGCATGATGGGTAAATACTTTGTTTGCAAAGACGGGCCGGTATTTACATATGACGAAATTAAAGATCAACCAGATATCTGGAATTAATATGGGGAAAAAAATATTAATCGATTTAAGCAAATTCAGGGCGTACGATAATAAAAGTTGTGATGTAACGCCACCAGAAGGATATTTCCCTGTTCCGTTTCATACGGTTGGTTTAAAAACCATACGGGAACTGGCTGTATTTCAATTCACTTGCCGGCGTTGCGAAGAAGCTCCCTGTATTAATGTATGCCCAACCGAAGCATTAGAAAAAGATATGGACGGAATTATTATACGATACAATAATTTATGTATCTCATGCAAATCATGTGTTACCATTTGTCCTTTCGGAACTATGATGACCGATTTTTTCAAACATAAAAGAGATAAAGAATTGTATTTTGATTTATCGGACGAACATGAACTAAATGAATATATAAAAGCATGCCCTGAAGGAGCGATAAAAATTGTTGAACATGACGAAAAACCTGAAGAGCATATTTACAAATTAAACGATAAAGTATTAATAAAAGAACACATTTGGAATACTGATAAGCAGTAAAAATTAAATTATGGCAGAACAAATATTTTATTTTTTAATATATCCTGGCCTACTCTTTGCAGCAGTGATTGGCGCTTTTCTGTCGTGGTACGACCGGAAAGTTACTGCATGGGTGCAATTCAGAAAAGGGCCGCCCCTATTACAACCATTTTATGATTTTTTTAAACTGTTACTGGTAAAAGAAACCATTTTGCCAAAACATGGAGCAAAAGGTGTTTTCTTAGCGGCTCCCGTTTTTGCAGTTTTTGGTGCTTCCATTGCTGGTGTTTTTATTCTTCTGCCCTTATTAGGCATTGAAACAGGTTTTAAAGGCGATATCATTGTTATTTTTTATTTGCTAACGATACCATCGTTAACCTATATTATCGGAGCCCTGGCATCCGGTAATCCGTTGGCTGCTGTTGGCGGATCAAGAGAAATGAAATTGATTCTTAGTTATGAACTTACATTTCTGCTAGTTATTGCAGCCATCATTTATAAATCAGGAATGCAAATCAGTTTTGATAAAATTATAGCAGAACAAAAAGTTAACGGAGCCTTTGCGGGCAGCATATCTGGCATAATTTTATTTATTGTAAAAATTTTTTGTATACAGGCTAAGCTGGCTTTAGTACCTTTCGATCAGCCCGAAGCAGAAACTGAAATTGCCGATGGAATTATGATCGAATATTCGGGAACACCTTATGCAATGATAAAACTGGCAAAATATATTATGTTCTTTATTCTCCCTGCATTTTTAATCGGATTGTTATGGGGAGGATTAAACTTTGAAGGAATTAATATTCTGTGGTCTGTACTAAAAATATTATTTGTAGTTCTATTGCTAACGCTTATAAGAAACACCAATCCGCGAGTAAAAATAAAACAAGCGGTAAGCTTTTTTATGGTATGGATGAACTTATTAGCAATTATTGCAATCGTGTTAACATATTTTGGTTATTAAAAATTAAAAAAAGTGGGTTTTAAAGAATTCTGTTTTAAAAAATCTTTGTGGTTGTTCCATTTTGGCGGAGCATCATGTAATAATTGCGATATTGAAATACTTGACTGCCTGACACCCAGGTATGATGTAGAGCGATTTGGTATGCTGCTGGTCGGAAGTATCAGGCATGCTGATGTTTTGCTTGTAAATGGATCGATAAACCAAAGAGATAAAAGCAGATTACTGGAATTATACGAACAAGCACCCAAACCAATTCTGGTTGTTGCTATTGGTGCTTGTGGGTGTACCGGTGGAATATTTGCCGAAGGAAACACATTTGCCGGCCCGGTAGATAAAATTATTCCGGTAGACGCCTATATTCCTGGATGCCCGCCAAAACCTGAAGCTATTTTGGCAGGAATAGTTAAGTTATTAAACAAGTAAAAGAGAGCAATATGAATACGGATGAGATTTTAAAAAATATTCAGCAAAAATTTGGTTCTGATGTACTCGATGTTTTTAAAAAATCGGAAACACGAGCTATTATTTCCATCAAGCCAGGTTCTCTTTTACGAATAGTAGATTATTGTTATAAAGACATGAATTTACGATTTATCATTGCTACGGCAAATCATACCAAAAAAGGATTTGAAATTTTATACCATTTCAGTTACGATAATATCGGATTAATTGTGAATTTACACGTTATTCTGCCTGTTGAAAAACCGGAGATCGACTCCTTGGCTAATATGATGTCGGGAGCCAACTGGATTGAAAGAGAGATGCACGAGCTTTATGGAATTGTTTTTCTGAATCATCCTGAGCCGGAAAAATTAATATCAGAAGGAAACTGGGCAGAAGGAGTTTATCCCTACAGAAGAGAATTTAAATAGAATTGATATTAAAATATGGTAAAAAAAACACTCATACCCGTTGGCCCTTATCATCCGCTACAGGAAGAACCTGAGCTGTTTAAATTGTATTGCGAAGGAGAAATTGTAAAAGATATTAAATGGGAAACAGGCTATAATCACAGGGGAATTGAACAGCTGAGTGAGAAAAAAACGTATGATCAGTCTTTCTTCCTGGTAGAAAGGATATGCGGAATTTGCTCAACTTCTCACCCATTTGCTTTTGCCAATGCTGTAGAAGAAATTGTTGGTGTAGAAATTCCTGACCGTGCAAAATATATCAGGTCTATTATTGGAGAGATGGAACGAATACACAGTCATTTATTGTGGGTAGTCCTGGCAGGCCACTTCTTAGGATACAATACCGTTTTTATGTGGGCTTGGAAATATCGCGAACCCATCCTTGATTTGTTTGAAATGATCTCTGGAAACAGAAACAGCTACGCTATGTTTAAAGTTGGCGGTGTTAGAAGGGATATAGAAAATGCCAAAATCCCAAAAATTAAGGAAACTTTAGACAAATTTAAGAAAAAGAATGATTTGCTTACAGGAGCTGTAATGGACGACCCGGTTATTCATGCCCGTACCAAAGGCGTTGGAATTTTAACCAAACAAGACATTATTGATTATGCAGCAGTTGGCCCAACTGCCCGTGCATCGGGGGTTGCTATCGATGTAAGGAAAGATGATCCTTATGCTGCTTATCCGTTGGTTAACTGGAAAGTAATAACTGCCGAAAAAGGAGATGTTTTTGCTAAAGCCGAAGTGCGATTACTGGAAATGTACGAATCGATATCGATCATTGAACAATGCCTTGAAGGGCTCAAAAAAGAGAAAGAAGGTGAAACAGAAGTTAAAGTAAAAGAAATTCCTGCTGGATGGGGCACCGGCCACGCAGAAGCTCCTCGCGGAGAAGTATTTCATTATGTTTTATCTGACGGGTCAAATTCACCGGCACGACATAAAATAAGGGCTCCAAGCTATACAAATATTGCAACATTTAAGAAATCATGTATCGGGCAAACCATTTCTGATGCAACCATTTCTTTGGCTGCGGTAGATCCGTGCTATTGTTGTACAGAACGAATGGCTGTGGCGTATGACAATAAAACCGGAGAAAAAATTTTAAACGGAAATGAATTAATTGCTTTATCGGCAAATAAAACAGAAGAATTAAAAAATAAATAATCGTTTTACTATGAACGAAGTATTATACATTATCATTATTCCGATTATTGTTGGATTAGCACTATTCATCATTCCACAAAAACTGAATATTGCCAAAGGGATACTTGCCATTATTGTTTCTCTTATTACTCTTTTCTATTCATCCATTATTTTTGTTGCCGAGCAGGTTGCTTTAACACCATACACATTCTTAAATCAAGCTGAATCAACATTTATAAGAAGCATCAATTTCGACCTGATCAAATACAGTGCATTAAATATCGACTCGCTCAATCAGTTGATCATATTATTTATAAGCATTTTCGGATTTTTGATCTTATTATATTCTATTATTTATATATCAAAAGAAAAAAAGGTAAGCAACTACTACGAATATTTCTTAATTACCTTAGGATGTTCATACGGAGCCGCAGCATCGGATAATCTGCTGTTATTTCTTACCTTTTGGGGAGTATTGGGATTAACCCTTTATAAATTAATCAAAGGCCACGATGAAGAAAGCTCAGCCGCTGCAAAAAAAACTCTGATTATTGTGGGAGCTTCTGACGGTATCATGATTCTGGGAATTGGGATTCTCTGGAAAATAACCGGAACATTGAATATGAGCGATATAATGCTTGCAACTTCAAATCCGTTAACCGTAACGGCATTTTTCGCATTATTGATAGGAAGTTTTACCAAAGCCGGTGCATTTCCCTTCCATTCATGGATTCCCGATTATGCCAAAAGTGCACCAGCCTCATCAAGTGCTTTGTTGCCTGCATCGTTAGATAAATTACTGGGTATATATTTCCTTGCCAGGATTTGTAATTACCTGTTTGTTTTAAACGACTGGCTAAGAGTGCTACTTTTGGCACTGGGAGTTATTACCATTATCACTGCCGTGATGATGGCCTTGATACAGCATGATTATAAAAAATTGCTGGGTTTCCATGCCGTTTCGCAGGTAGGATATATGGTTGTAGGCTTTGGCCTTGGAACAATGATTGGAATTGCAGCCGGATTATTTCATATGATTAATCACGCATTATACAAAAGCGGACTATTACTTTCAGCCGGATCTGTTGAACACAGAACCGGAAAAAATAATATTGAAGAAGTAGGCGGGCTTTCAAAAGTAATGCCTGTTACTTTTATTGCCGCCTTAATATTTGCTTTATCCATTTCAGGAATACCACCATTGAACGGTTTTGCATCAAAATGGATGATATACCAGGGAATTATTGATTTTGGTACGGGTACCGGTGTTGCCAACAGTTTATGGATCGTATGGCTTGGTTTGGCAATTTTAGGTTCGGCACTTACACTGGCCAGTTTTATCAAATTTATTGGTGGAATATTCCTGGGACGCAAAAAAGAAGCGTTTAAAAATATTAAAGAAGTTTCACCCTTAATGTGGATACCACTGGTTATTCTGGCTCTTTTCTGTGTTGGGTTTGGTGTATTTGCCACAGGTTATGTAATCCCAAAATTATTTTATCCTATTACCGGAGAGTTTAGTTTTGTAGGAATCTGGCAATCAGAAACGGTTTCTATGTTAATTCTGCTATCTATTGTGTTAGGAATCATTATATATTTTATAGGAAATATTAAAAAATTCAGGACAGAAGACAGCTTTGTGGGTGGTGGAGAAAAAATGAGAGAGTTAGGAGATTACAATGCCGTAGAATTTTACAAAACCATAGGAGAATTTAAACTATTAAAATATTTATATCAAAAAGCTGAAGAAAAGTGGTTCGATATTTATGATTTATCAAAACGCATTGTATTGTGGTTTAGCCACTTATTTAGCACAACCCACAATGGTGTTTTAAGCAATTATGCCATTTGGGTGTTTGCAGGAATAATAATTATGTTACTTATAATGACTTAAAAGCGATAACATGGAATTAACGCTTTCGATATTAATAGGATTTATGATCATTGGGGCAATATTTGCTATCCATGCCAAAGATCTACTCTCGGCGGTAATTACTGCAGGAATTGTAGGTTACAGCCTGGTTATAGCATTCTTATTGTTAAAAGCACCTGATCTTGCCATTGTTCAGATTGTGATTGAAACAGTTACTCTGGTTATAATGGTGGCGGTAGTATTAGATAGCACAAGAGAAGAACTAAAAGTTAAAAATGATTACAAATCATTTAGCAACATTACATTATCGATCATTTTTGCTGCAGGGTTACTGTTTTTCTTTGTACAAGCAATTGCTGACTTAAGTCTTTTTGGCGAGCATACATTGCGCATGGCTGAATCGTATGTAAACGGTGCGGCAGAAAAAACAGGAAGTGCCAACCTGGTAACAGGTGTATTATTCGATTTCAGAGGATATGATACCCTTGGCGAAGCAACTATTTTATTTGCTGCTGCTTTAGGAGTATTAACAATACTAAGAATTAAAGCTAAAAAGTAAATTTTATGAAAGGAATGTCAATTATAGTAAAGAAAGTAACGCAATTAATTTCCGGAATAATTTTTATGTACGGTATATATATTATTACCCACGGGCATCTTACGCCAGGAGGGGGTTTTGCCGGTGGAGCAATCATTGCAGGAGCATATATTTTACTTATTTTGGCATTTGGATCCGATGCTGTAAATCTTAAAAGCAAAGAAAAAGGTTCATCGCTAATTGAAAGCTTAGCCATTTTTATAGTCGTGTTACTTGCTGTACTTGCAATGTTTATTGGTGCTAAAATATTTTTTGCCAACTATTTACCCAAGGGGCAACTGGGAGAAATTATCAGCGCCGGCACCATTCCTTTATACAATATTTTTATTGGCATTGAAGTAGCAGCAGCAATAATAACAATATTTCTGGCATTAATCATATTTAAAGAAGAGACAAAAAAATGATTGTATTTATATTGTGTTTTATATTATTTCTGGTTGGATTGTACGGTCTTATAACCCGCAGAAATCTGATAAAAATAGTGATATCATTATCGATTATGGAATTCAGTGTTTTTCTTTTCCTGGTTTTAATTGGTTACATCGATGCCGGAGTTGCACCCATAGTTGATTTTTCACTATCAAATCAGGTTTATGTAGACCCATTGCCACAAGCTATGGTGCTTACAGCAATTGTAATCGGACTGGCAACTACGGCCATGCTGCTTGCCATAGCCATAAGGCTTTACAGAAAATATAAAACTTTTGATATTAGAGAAATTAATCAATTAAGAGGATAAAAATGAATTCGTTATTACCCATATTTATTATTATTCCATTAGCTACGGCTTTTCTAATAATGATATTAGGAAAATTTATTCAGGGTTTTCAGAAAACCATCACTCCTTTAGTCCTGCTGTTTTTAACCGTTCTTAGTTTCTATTGTTTGCTGAACAACTACTCGGATTCATATGCAGTTGGAGGATGGGAACCGATAAAAAATATTCCGATTGCCATTTACCTGGTCATGGATGGTTTTTCAGTCATATTATTAACCATCATCAGTTTAATAGGATTTTTGGCATCCTTTTATTCCATATCGTATATTTCCAAATTTACATCAGAAAATAATTTTTATGCATTGCTTTGTTTAATGATTGCCGGCATGAATGGTGTAGTTTTAAGCGGCGATTTATTTAACCTGTTTGTTTTTCTTGAAATATCGGTTATATCATCGTATGCACTTGTAGCCTTTGGTACCGAAAAAGAAGAGCTGGAAGCATCATTCAAATACCAGGTTTTGGGTGGAATAGCATCATTTATTATCCTTTTTGCTATAGGCTTAATTTACTGGCGTACGAAAACACTCAATATTGCCGATATTTCTACTTTATTGAATTCACATCAGTCTGGCATATTCGATATTTTTGTCCAAATTCTGCTAATTTCCGGATTTGGATTAAAAGCAGCTATGATGCCATTCCATGCATGGTTGCCAGATGCGCACTCATCGGCACCATCTCCAATTTCTGCAATGCTATCAGGAGTACTTATTAAAGCTGTAGGAATATATGTTATCATAAGGCTTTTCTTTAATATGTTTGTCGCATCTGAAGAAATTGCCATTCTCATCACAACATTAGGTACACTTTCTATGGTTGTTGGTGTGCTTTTAGCTGTTGGACAATGGGATATTAAGCGTTTACTGGCCTACCACAGTATAAGCCAAATGGGATACGTTGTACTGAGTATTGGAATTGGATTAATACTAATGGCAAGAGGTACAAGGCCGGCTGTTGCTGTACTGGCCATCGCAGGCGGATTATTTCATATGGTAAATCACGCTGTTTTTAAAAGTTTATTATTCCTTAACGCAGGAGCTATAGAGCATAGAATCCATACAAGAAACCTGAAAGAAATGGGCGGGCTTAGTAAAGATATGCCGGTAACATCGGCAACATCATTTATTGCTTCAATGTCTATATCGGGAATTCCTCCGTTTAACGGATTTTTTAGTAAACTGATTATTATTATTGCCGCCATACAAGCTAAATTTTATCTGTTGGCATTTCTGGCTGTTATGGTTAGTATTATTACGCTGGCTTCATTTATGAAATTTCAGCGATATGCTTTTTATAATAAAAAAGAATTTAATAAAACGTTAAAAATAAAAGAGGTCCCATTTGCTATGATTTTCAGTATGGTAATTATGGGAATCCTTTGCCTTGCTTTTAGCCTGTTGGCTTTTCCGGGAGTAAGAGAGCAAATATTGGGGCCTGCTATCGATGTATTAATGAAAACCGGTGAATATACACAAACAATAATTGGTATGTAATTATGAACCGAGCCATGACAATAAATTTAACACATATCTACATGATTCTAATAAAGCTAATAGTATATTATAGCGGATTTTTGATGCATCATGGCGAGCTGCATCTGACCGCTAAAATCAAAATTATAAACAGATGAAATACATTTTATTCTTTATTATATCACTCATTCTGTGGCTGTTGTTAAGCTTTAACCTAACAATATCAAACATAATTATTGGCGTTATCGCATCATTTATAACAACCATTTTTTTCGGAAAGTATTTTATTAAAGATGTAATTCCGTTTTTGCAACCACAAAGATATTTCTGGCTTATAGTGTATTTATTTATTTTTATTTGGGAGTGTATTAAAGCCAACTTTGATGTTGCTTACCGGGTCTTACATCCTGCTATGCCTATAAAACCGGGTATTGTAAAAGTAAAACTTAATCTGAAAACAAATATTGCAAAAACAATTCTGGCCAACTCAATAACCATGACACCGGGTACTATTTCGGTTGATATTATTGATGATATTATTTATGTCCACTGGATTTATGTTAGTTCAGAAGACCCTGAAGTTTACAGTCAAAAAATATCCGGAAGATTTGAAAAATATATTAAAAAAATATTCGAATGATTGATTATTTAAACATTCTGCTTTATGTGCAAATTGCATTATGCATATTCTGCCTGTACAGAATAATACGAGGCCCATCAATTGCCGACAGAATGGTTGGTATAGATATTTTCGGTATTCTGGTGGTTGGAATTTGTGCCATTTTATCCATCACTACCCAAAAATCATTTATTCTGGATATTGGTATTGCATGGATTATTTTAAGTTTTATTGGCACATTAACATTAGCTAAATATTTAAGTGGTAAAAAATTAAATGAATGATATGGAAATTGTAAGTTTTATATTAATCTGTGTTGGGATACTCTTTAATTTTTTTGGATGCATCGGATTGGTTCGTTTGCCTGATGTGTATAACCGTTTACAGTCGGCAACTAAATGTGTAACATTAGGTACATGCAGTATTTTACTCGGTGTTTTATTTCATTTTGGATTTAACAGCGCCGGAGTAAAAGCTATTATTGCCATTCCATTGTTATTTTTTGGAGCTACAGTGGCTGCCCATGCTTTGGTAAAAGGAGCTTATATTTTTGGTATTAAATTAGGCAGCAGAAGTGTGAAAGATGATTATAAAGATGTGCCCAAAAGTAATGGGCCTAAAATCTATGAAGCTGTTAAGAACGGCCAGACGGATAAATTTAAATATTAAAACTTTAATTTAAAATGAGATATCCAAAAATAAGAGAAGTAAAAGAAGCATTGATTTCATTGTTTTCTCCGGCATATACCACTAAATTTCCAGAGGAGCCACATACTCCGTTTGAAAATTACCGGGGAAAACCCGAAGTGGATGAAAAAAACTGTGTTGGCTGTGAAACCTGTGCCAATGTTTGTCCTCCAAATGCAATTACATTTGAAGATGATAAAGAAAAAGGAATACGCACAATAAGAAGAGATTATGGTAAATGTATATTTTGCGGCCAGTGTGAGGAACATTGTATTACCCAAAAAGGAGTAAAATTATCTGATAAGATTTTTGATATCGCTAATTTCGATCGCAGCCAGGTTGTTGAATATCAGGAAAGAGAATTGATAATCTGTAAAAATTGTGGTGCAATCATCACAACCAAAGATCATATGATTTATATGCACAAAAAATTGGGGCCAAAAGCATTTGCATCTATTCAAAACCTGAATATTTTAAACGAAAAATTACGACTAGCAGCAAAAACAGATGTGGAAAGCAATATAAGAGACGGACTAAAAAGAAAAGATATGTTTAACATACTATGTCCAAGCTGTTTAAGAGAAGTGCTAATAAAATATACTTTTGAGTGATTGAAAAATTAAACCAGCTTATTAATGAATATAATAAATTTAAACTCTTTGCAGGAGTTGGAAATGTATTAAAAAAAGATGACGGGGTAGGAGTTTATATCAGTAATCGTATAAAAGAATCACAATCGGTTCAGAAACTTACAGTAGAGGTTAGTATTGAAAATTATATAGGCAAAATAAATTCTTTAAATCCGGATGTTCTTATACTTGTTGATTGCATGGACTTTAATAAACAACCAGGGTATGCTGAAATGCTCCCTGTTGAGCAGGTAAAAGATTTTACTTTTAATACGCACAATATATCGCTAAAAAAAATATCCGAGTTGTTTAAAATGCCGGTATATATTTTAGGCATTCAACCCAAAAATATTGATTTTGGGGAGGAGATGTCAGAAATGATTTTAGATACAGCAAAAAATATTTTAGAAATTATAAACCAATAAAACCCAAACGCTATGTCAAAAGATTATTTATGTCCCATTTGTAAAGGCCACTTAAGAGTAAAAAATTCGATTCTACTCTCGGCCAGGTCAAAGAGAAACGAAAAGGGTTTAATATTTTTAAACTCTGAAATTGGAAACTACACCATTACAACTCACAAAGATTTTGAAATACATGAGGGAGAGGAATACACGTTTTTCTGCCCAATTTGTCATGCCACTTTAAATCGCGAAGAAAATCCAAATCTTGTAAAAATAATACTTGTTGAAGAAGACGGTGGTGAATCGGAAGTCTATTTTTCAAGCCTTGCAGGTGAAAAATGCACCTACAAAATTAAAGACAAAGAGATTGAAGAATTAGGCCCAGATGCGAATAAATACAAAAAATATTTTGATGTTCCGGAAGAATATAAAAAATATTTATAATCATGCAAACTGAATCTGCTGTTCTTTATTTAACTGCAGCCTCAATTGGGTTTTTTCACACCCTATTGGGGCCTGATCATTATGTACCGTTTATTGTTATATCCAAAGCACGAAAATGGTCGCTTACAAAAACTAATTTTATTACATTTTTATGCGGATTAGGACATGTAGGCAGTTCTGTTTTAATAGGTTTTATTGGAATAATGCTTGGAGTTGCAGTTAACAAAATTATTCCTATTGAATCAACCCGAGGTTCGGTAGCAGCCTGGCTAATGATCGCTTTCGGCCTGGCATATTTTATCTGGGGTTTGCGAAAATCAATCAAACAAAAGGTACATACGCATAAACATGAGCATTCCGATGGTACTGTTCATGCCCATAAACATTCTCATTTTAATGAACACTCGCATGTTCATGATAAAAAAGGGCTTAAAGAACTTACACCCTGGATTTTATTTACCATATTTATTTTTGGGCCTTGCGAGCCTTTTATTCCAATACTACTTTATCCTGCAGCTCAAAATAATATTTTCGATGTTGTTATGGTAACCATAATATTTAGCACGATAACCATAGGCACCATGATGGCTATTGTAACATTATCAACTGTTGGAATAAAGTTTATACCAAAATTAAATGTTGAGCGTTTTATGCATGCAATTGCTGGAGCCACAATATTACTTTGCGGTGTTGGAATTGAATTTTTAGGATTATAAATATTACGAATTGCTATTAATAATTTTGGGAATCATTGCTGCCCAAACATCCCAATCGTTTAAACTTTCTACAAGGGTTAAACGTTCTCCGCCATGCTTTAAAAACAGGCTTTGATACTCATCTCCTATTTCAACAATAGTTTCCAGGCAATCGGTAACAAATGCCGGAGCAATTACCAAAACAGATTTTATCCCTTTTCTTGCCAATTCTTTTATTAAATCATCAGTAAAAGGATTTAACCAATTTTTGGAAAGCCTTGATTGAAAAGCCACGGAATAGTTCTCTTTATTTAAACCAGCCTTTTGAGCAATTAATCGGGCGGTTTCATAACAGGTTGCTTTGTAACAATTCAGCCCGTATTCAGGCATTGCTATTTCGCAATTACAATTTTCAGGATTTACTTGTGGGTGTATTTTTTTTATATGCCTTAGTGGCAAACCATGAAAAGAAAATATAACATAATCGTATTTTTCAGGCGAATAATCTTTTAACCTTTCTGCGAAAGCATTTACAAATAATGGGTGATTATAAAACTGGCCAATGTATTTTATCTTTTCCTGGATTTGCAAATCAGTTACAATTTTATTGCTAAATTTTATGGCCGAACCGGTAGTTGACGACGCATATTGCGGAAACATCGGAAAAACAATAATCTCATCAAAATTAAGTTTTGTAATTTCAGAAAAAGTATCCCGAAGATTAGGATTGCCGTATCGCATGGCATAGAAATATTGCTTATTGCCTGGCTGCTGATTTAATTTTTTTACCAGTTTTTGGGTGTAAACAAGCAAAGGCGAACCCTCCGCCTTCCATAATTTTTTATAAAGTTTGGTTGATTTACCGGAACGAAAAGGAATAA
>JBKHIH010000002.1:0-107809 GCA_046538755.1 Thiohalospira sp. | reverse complement strand
GTAATGGTTGAGTTGATAGTTGTGGTTTGATGTAATTTCAAGATTTTAAAAAACAAAATGGACAATATAAATAGTTTTATTATGTTGTGGTTTGATGTAATTTCAAGATTTTAAAAAACAAGAATCCATATTTAATTTTTCCATCGGCAGTTGTGGTTTGATGTAATTTCAAGATTTTAAAAAACTATTCCATTTTCGAGCATCTGAGCTAATAGGTTGTGGTTTGATGTAATTTCAAGATTTTAAAAAACCTGTTTCCGCAAAGTCAAAATCGATTATCTGTTGTGGTTTGATGTAATTTCAAGATTTTAAAAAACAATACTAAGTGGTAATGGTTGAGTTGATAGTTGTGGTTTGATGTAATTTCAAGATTTTAAAAAACACGAAAAAAAAGAAGAGCCAAAAGGTAAGGGTTGTGGTTTGATGTAATTTCAAGATTTTAAAAAACTGTATCATTGACTACTAATTATTATCTAAGTTGTGGTTTGATGTAATTTCAAGATTTTAAAAAACAACGGGTTGATTTTATTTCCATCCCTCATGGTTGTGGTTTGATGTAATTTCAAGATTTTAAAAAACATACGCCCAAAAAAGACGTTCCCAAAAAAGTTGTGGTTTGATGTAATTTCAAGATTTTAAAAAACTACGACAAAGATATGAAAAAGTTTCGTTTTGTTGTGGTTTGATGTAATTTCAAGATTTTAAAAAACGAGCTGTTAAAAAAAGAAATGAAACTAGCTGTTGTGGTTTGATGTAATTTCAAGATTTTAAAAAACTGTCTACATCCCAAAAAAGATTTGCATTTTGTTGTGGTTTGATGTAATTTCAAGATTTTAAAAAACTTTACCAATTTGTATAAGCACTATAAAGTAGTTGTGGTTTGATGTAATTTCAAGATTTTAAAAAACCCGTTGGCTGCTTCGATGGGTATTTCATTTGTTGTGGTTTGATGTAATTTCAAGATTTTAAAAAACTCTTTGCTTCACGGCTCGCATTGCAATATCGTTGTGGTTTGATGTAATTTCAAGATTAAAAAAACTACACAGTTATTAAGTTAAATATTTACAATGATGATAATTACATAAAACGTGTTTTCAAAGGTAAATTTGATAAATGGGAAAAGATAAAACACATTTGGCTGATTAGAGATAATGAGTTTATAAAAAAGAAAAATCCGAACTACGGGAAGTAATTCGGATTTTGGTGGGTAAGGGACGCATCCCAAACCCTGATACAAATGTATAACTACTTTTTTGAAAAAAAAATAAAACAAGTTGTTGTTTGATGTTAGTCCAAGATAAAAAAACTGATGGATACAGTGAATTGTTTATATAAAATAGTAGTTTTTGTATTTAAACAAAAAAGACAGCTGTAAACAACTGTCTTTTTTAGGAGGTCTGGGACGCATCCCTAACCGATACAAATATATCACAACTTTTTTAAAAAGTCAAATATGTTGTGGGTAGGCCTTAGATTGAGAGAAGAACCGATAATAAGAACTTTTTTTGTGATTAATATGTTGAAGTTAGATAAATCGTTTTATAAATATTTTTTTAGTATTACTTTAAAAAAGTATATTTGTTTTTTTCCTGCCGGTTAAAAGCGTACCGGTTTGCTTAATCGGCAACTTCTTTTAGCAGGCAGGTTTTATATTTCTACGCATCGCTTATTTTGAGCTGAAAAATTTGTGTAGTGTTTTCGGTAATCTTAAACCGCTCATCAATACGCAATCCAACAATCCACGCTATTTTATTTCCGCTTTCGATAATCCATACTTTTTCTTTTTCAGGAATCGGAATTTTTTGGTCAATAAAAAAATCACTTAATTTTTTCAGGTTTTTCATGCCTAAAGGCATAAAGTAATCGCCTTTGTTCCATTTGCGTAGGGTTAATGGAAATTCAAGCTTATGGTAATCCAACTGCGCAATATTTTTTTGTGTATTGATTTGAAAATCTTCAGTTTTTTCAATTTTCTCTAGATTTAGTTGTATAGGATATGTTGTTTGGTTTGTTGATTCATCAATAAAAAAGGGTTTGGGCTGTGCTAACGAAATTTCTTCCAATATAAGGTTGCTTCGGTCTTTGATAAGACGATGAGTAGGTGAGAAGAACTGTTTTCCGGAAATTCCGTCAAACGATGTAATGATATCATTAATTTGAGTATTCGAAAATCCGTAAGGAGCTAAAAATTCAAAAAGGTAGGTTTCTACAGGTTCTAATTTTTTGATTTTTTCAATCTCAAAATAGGTTTTTTTATCCTGTTCATTGGCAATTTCTGTAAGTGCTTTTTTTATGGTATGGAAATAGATTTTCTCTGTATTTTTTAATTTGCAGATATTTTCAGCCATAGTATCAATAAACGATGGATTAATTGATTCGAAAGCAGGTATAATCTCATGACGGATAAGGTTCCTGCTGTATTTTGTTGTTTCATTGGATGAGTCCTCACGATATTCAAAATTATTAGCCTGGCAAAAATCATCAATCATTTTTCGGGAAGCAAAAAGCAGCGGCCGTATTATGTTTCCTGATTTTTCCTTAATTCCTGTAAGCCCTTTAATTCCGGTTCCGCGAGACAGGTTAATCAAAAATGTTTCAGCTAAATCGTTTTTGTTATGGGCAATGGCAATATAATTGTAATGATGTTTTTCTTTTAACTCCTCAAACCATTCGTACCGCAAATCGCGAGCAGCCATTTGTATCGATATACCTTCTTTTTCGGCTATTTCATGGGTATTAAAACGAATGGTATGTATTGGAATTTGATAATTTTCGGCAAGCGCTTGAACAAATTCTTCATCATTGTCCGATTCCTTTCCCCGTAATTGGAAATTGCAATGTGCCATTACAATGTTGTATCCCGACATCCGGAAAAGGTGAAACATTATAACAGAATCAATACCGCCGCTAACGCCAAGTAATAGCTTGTCATCTTTTAGGCATAAATTATTGATTGCAATATATTTTTGAAAATCATCAATCATTAGCATTATTATTTAAAACATTAAGCATGGCTTGTGCCTTAACCATGCACTCTTCGTACTCATTTTCAGGTGCCGATAAGCTGGTAATGGCTCCACCAACCGTAAAAGATACATATTTTTTCAATTGGTTGTATAAAATACTGCGAATAACTACGTTAAAGTCAAAATCTTTATCGGGTGTAATATAACCTACCGAGCCGGAATATAATCCACGTTTTGTTTTTTCATATTTTTCTATTAACTCCATGGCTCTAACTTTGGGGGCTCCTGTCATTGATCCCATAGGAAAAGCATTTTTTATGATATCAATAATAGAAATTGTTGGATCAACTTCTGAAACAATAGTTGATATCATTTGATGCACCTGCCTAAAGGAGTATATTCCGTACAATTCTTCTACTTTAACCGTTCCTTTTTTTGCTGTACGCGATAAATCATTTCTGACCAAATCGACAATCATTACATTTTCGGCCCGTTCTTTTGGGTCGTTATAAAGTCTCTTTTTTAAAAGAATATCCTCTTGTTCTGTTTTTCCTCTCCTTATCGTGCCCTTAATGGGTTGCGATATGATTTTCTTTCCTGTTTTTTTTAAAAAACGTTCAGGGCTGGCCGAAAGAAGAAAATGATTTCCGGTTTTATAAAAACACGAAAAAGGAGTAGGAGAGGCCTCTTTTAATTTTAACCAGGTATTTAACGGGTCAATGGTTGTATTACTGTAAAATTCCTGGCACAAATTAATTTCGTAAATATCGCCTCTTTGTATATGATTTTTGAGTTGGACAACTGTTTTAAGATACTCGTCTTTTGTAAATCGTGGTAAGATTTTAGTAAACCGGGTTGTTTCGTTTAAGGATTGTAAATCGATGGCATTAATTTGCAGTACTATTTGCCTTAACCCTTCAGTTGTATATTGTTGTTTTTGATCATAAATAAAGAGTTCGTTATTTTTTGATGCAAATACCAGTTCGGGTATAAAAAACTGGATATCTGGAAACAGAACACTATCCAAATTTTTCGATTTCAGTTTTTCAGTTTCATTTTTCAAATCGTACGAGAGATAACCGAAAATCCATTGATTATTTTTTTGGACAAAATTTTTAAGTTGCTCAAATTTTTTCCCTTTTGACGGACAGCAATATTGCTTTGCTTTTACAGCTGCCAGAAAATCAAACTCATAATAGGTTTTGCCGGATAATTGATTAATATTATATTCGCAACTATCTAAAAATACAAATGGGTCGAAATGGTTAGCCCACAGCATTAATTTCTGTTTAAACGATTTTATATTTTTTATATATATTTGAAATTTTGCAACCATAAAACAAAAATAAAAAAAGCGCCATGATCGCAGGCGCTTTTACAAAAAAATATATATAATAAAATTAATTGCTTAAATAATTCGAGATACCTTCTTGTGTTGGTGTTAAAGCTTTATCTCCTTTTTTCCAATTGGCGGGGCATACTTCTCCATTTTCCTCAAAATATTGAAGTGCATCAATCATTCGTAGTGTTTCGTCAACACTTCTGCCCAATGGCATATCGTTTACCAACTGGTGTCGTACAATTCCTTCTTTATCAATTAAGAATAAACCTCTGTACGATTGAGGAATTCCATGAAATGTACTTTCACCTTCATCGTTTAAATCGTAATGCCCTGCAAGCACATCATAATTTTCCGATATGGTTTTTGAAAGGTCAGCTACCAACGGATATTTTACTCCTTTAATACCTCCTTCTTTTTGTTCGGTTTGTAACCATTTCCAGTGCGAAAATGCAGAATCAACAGAACATCCTACAAGAGCTACATCGCGCTCTTCAAACTCTTTCATTCTTTCCTGAAATGCAAGGATTTCTGTTGGGCAAACAAATGTAAAATCTGCTGGGTAAAAGAAAAATACTACATACTTTTTACCCAAATATTGTTCTAAAGAAAAGTTTTCTACAATTTCGCTGCCATTAATAACAGCGTCGGCTTTAAACATTGGTGCTTTTTTTCCTACTAATACTGACATAAATTTTTATTTTTTTTTGTTCGACATTTTTAATTGTAATTAAGTGGAACAATAGCAGTATGGGTTTGTTCAAAAAAATAAGTTGATTTTAAAAGATTTTATCTGAAATCGATTGTAGTTGGTGCTTTAGGATCGAAATAGGTGTGTTTAAGGTAAGATTCACCGGACAACAGTAAATAAAAATGATTCATATCCGAAGGCACCGAAGGATAAAAGGCAAATTTTATCTGGAATGTTTTAAAAACGAGGTTTTCATTACGCACTCTAACTCCCAGGCCAATCCCTGAATATAGTTTGTTACTGAATATTGATTGGTTTTCGTGCCCGATAAATCCAATATCACCAAATCCGAAAAATGCAAACCTGAAATTGTACAGATAGAGGTTTGTAAAAGCTACCAGTTCAGAATTAAACGATAATTTTTTTAATCCGTATAAATCATCGCTTGTAAAACCCCATATATCGTTTGTTGAATTAAAATAAACTTTTTCGTCAGGAAACCTGTTAATTCCTCTTGTATAATTAATGCTTAAAAATTCTCTGAATTTCAAGTGTTTGTAATAATGTAAATTGCTAATTGCTTTAGCATTTATTTTAAATATCCCTTGTTCAACTATGTCATCATAATAAAATCCTCCCAGTTCGGTTCTGAAATTAAGATATCCGATTTTGCTTGAATATATACCATTTGATAAAATAAATCCGGCATACGGCCTGTTAAAAAATTCGTCTCTTTCAAAACCAATATCAATTTGAGTTAATAATCCAACAGGGATATCTTCTGTTTTACCAAAAGCGTAGATTAAATTTGAGGTATAATATTTTTGTCTTGAAAAGGCAATACTGCCCATAAAAATTTGATTGTCATGAAAATCAAAATTATAGCGTTCGCTTACTTCGGGCCCTTTGTAAAATTTGTTATTAATGAAACGTGCTCCAAGAACCAACCTTGTTCGGTTGGCATATTTTATGTTTTGGGTTTTTACCAAAAAGGATTTTGAAATCCAGAAATCCTGCGTTGCATAATTTAAACGTACATTGGTTAAAGTAGTATCGAATTTTTTAATGTCTTTTAGTGTTGATGTTTGCGATAAGCTTGCATGTCCTGCCCATTTGGTATTGTATGAAAAAAATGGCCTGTTGGCTTTAATTTCAAATCGTTCTGTATCAAAAGCCTTTAAATATTGTAATTCTGATTTGATAAATGTATTGCTAATATTATTTATTATATAATTAAACGCATAACCGGTTGGAGGTGATTCAATAGCATCGATAATCCATTGCCCTTGAATTTTATGGCCAATACCAGCCAGGTTATTTTCATATATTTCGAGCGATCCGGAATTTAAATCCCATAAATCAATATAAAAACCAATACTATAAACATCTTTTGTAATTACCAGAATATCAACCCAATCATTTTCTCCGGGCACTTCGGCAATTTGTATGGTCGCATCTTTGATATAATCAAGATCACGAAAAAGTATTTCATTATCAATAAGTAAAGTTGGGTCGATAGTGTCTCCTTCGGAAAAAAGTAAATTATTTTTAATAATAAAGTCACGAGTTTTAATATGAGAGCTGTTTCCTGCTTTTTGAATCCAGTTTAGTGTAGTTGAACCGCTATCGTTTAATCCCGGGCCGAATACATCAAGTTTAATAATCTCAATCTTTCGTATTTTTTTCCCTTCATACAATTTAAAATAGCGCTCTTTTCTTATATTTTCTTCACCTATAAAAAACCCATTATCAGGTTCTTGTACAAGAATTAAGTCTAATGCAGCCTTGGTAAACCTGTTTTTTTGGGCTTTAAGTTTTAGTGTATCATAAAACTGTTCTGAACGTAATTTTTGTTCATTTCTTATGGTATCATCGTAGTAAGTATGAACAAATGTATTTTCTGTATCAGAAATAAAACCCATGCTTTGCCCTGTTGAAATTAGTGGAAAATTGAGCAGTAAAAAGAATAATATATATCTACGATTCGTTTTCAATTAATTATTATGTGCGTTTATACAATAGTAATTATTTGGTTTGAAATAAAAAAAGGTTCAATCGATAAAATTGAACCTTTTTTTAAGAGTTTAAGTTTTTTATAATCCAAGATTTTCTTTCCCTTGTTTAAAAACAATATCTCTGGGTATACCTGCGTCGTTAATTTTATCTAAATCTTTTTGAAGATCTTCTTTAATTTTTCCGTCAGCTTCTACCCATGCTTTTGCTTGTTCAAAATCTCCATCTCCCTGGATAATAAGTATTTTTTCGGTAAGCTCGTTCATAGCGGTTTTCATTTTATCGAAATCTACTTTGTAAGTCCCTGTTTCAGAGTCTTTGGTAAAAGCTCCTTTTTCCTGGAAATAGTAAAAACGCATCATATTTGCTTTACCGTGCGAGCTGGCTACACCAAATCGGGCTGAGCGGAAAATACCTGCCATAAAGGTAACATAGTTATCCATTACTTCGCCGCTTGTTAGTTCGCCCATTTCGTATAATTGATCAACAAGATACAGTCCTAAAATGTCTGCTTTTCCTTCTTCAATTGAGGTGTAATATTCTTTTAATGCTTCGCGAACTGTTTGTTTACCGTCAATTGTATTTCCAAGCCCTAAACCGTGTGCTACTTCGTGGAACATTGTATTTTCAAAGAATGCATCGAATTTTACATGTTTTCTTTGTTCAGGATTAATAATAATATTTGAGATTGGTACAAGGATTTGTTCAAATTTAGCTTTCATTGAGTTTTTAAGCTGCAATTTTCTGCTTCCTTTGTCTAACTGTACTTTTTCGTCGTTGGGTAAATTTATGGCAATGGTTTTGCTACCTGCATTACAGTCGCCTGCATAATATACTGCATCATAAGCACCAAGGTCGGAGTCGCTTCCGGGTGTTTCGTTTTTATATTCCTTCGGAACCGGTAAATCTTTCTGAAACTGTGGCAAAAAAGCAGCAAATTTATCTAGTTTTTTACTCCATTCCTGGTCTTTAATAAGGATAAATGCTTCGTGAGCTGCTTTGTAGCCATATAATGCATCTTCGTAATTTTCAATAGGGCCTACAATAAAATCGATGTCATTATTTTTCATATCCATCCATGCTACATCGCTTTCGTAGTATTCATCTGTTTCTAACGCTTTAGCTCTTAATTCCAGGTACTTTTTAAAGCCTTCATCTTCTGCTAATTCTGCAGCTTTCCTTATTAACTCAACCGCTTTTTTAGTTTCTTTTTTAAAAGCTTGGTGGTAAGGGATGGTATATAATTCACCATTTTGATTTCGTCTTACTAATGTATAAAGGCTTGTTTTATCTTTTGCATCAAGAGCTTCAAACTCTTCTTTAGTCATATCAGCCGGGTAAAAATTTGCTCCGGCAGGTTTTTCTCCAAAACCTTCAACAAAAGGTTTATTGTCGTTTAACCTTTCCCAGGGGCCATAATTAATTTCAACAAATTTTTTAGTTGCAGGGTCAGAAATGCTATTAAGTAATTCTTCTTTATTGCCATAAGCTTCCTGCCAGAAAATATCATCCATTAATTGGGCAGCTTCGAATAAATACCCAAGCATTTCTTTTTGGTTGTCGGTTAAATGACTAATGTCTGAAGTTAGCTCAACCTCGGCAAATTCGTCTACTTTTTTTTGCATATCGGTTTTTTCTTCTTTTTCCGGTGTACTGCAGCTTATTAAAATTATTGCTGCCATCATCACAGAAAATAAATTCATGATTTTGTTTTTCATACTATTTAGATTTTAATTTTTAAGATTAAATTTTAGATGTGCAAGTTATAATAATGATTTCAGATTTCATAATCTGCAAAGCTGAAAATTATATTGTTTATGATAGTTATGACAATATTTCGTGAGCAAATTTTTTAATGCTGTTATAATTAATTTTGGAAACATTTTGATCTGTTTTGGCTATTTTTTTAATGATGGCCTTTTCGAAGAAGTTCATTTTGTCGAAGTTAAATTCACCACCAAAATATCCATGGGCAATGGCATTATTTCGGAGTGTTTCGGGAAATGCATTTTGAAATTGCACCTGTGCTTTTTCTCCCTCTTCCATACAGCAAATAAACAGTCCTGTTTTTTTAGAATTTAATAAGTCAATATTTTTTTCAATAAATCTTTTGATTTTTCTGTTCATTGCTCCTGCATGAATTGAACCGCCAATAATTATTGTGTTAAATTCATTGAGATTTACATCGGTTGATAAATCAAGGTTTATTAATGCGGCATTATTGTTTAATACATTAGCCAGGCTTTGTGCACATTTATCAGTACATCCATGTTTTGTGGCGTAAATAATAACTGTTTCCATTTTTTATCCTTTTATTTTACAGGATAAAATTACAACAATTCCGGTTTGTAAAAAATTTGGCAGTTAAAATTTAAAGGTTCTCAATTCATTTTCTGGTTTAATAGTTCTGACCAAATAGCAATCCGTGCTTTGTTTTGATCATCATCAGAATCATCATCAAGAGGTAATCCAACAAACTTTTCGTCGAAAAGCGCTAACGATTTTTCAAAATTGTAACCTTTGGTGGAGAATTCTCCCACAAAAGTTACACCTTTACCTTCGAGGGCTTCGAAAATAACGCCCAAAGCATCGGCAAATGAATCGGGATAAACCGATGAATCGCCTATTCCAAAAATAGCTACTTTTTTTCCTTTAAGGTTTGCTTTTTTGATAACATCTAAAAAATTTTTAAAATCTTCTTGCAATTCACCCTGGCCCCAGGTAGATGAACCGAAAATAATATTCTCATATTTTTCTAAATCAGCTTGAGTTGCTTCACGTACATTGTAAATATCTATTTTTTCGGATTCAAGGTGTTCTTTTATTTTTTTTGCAATTTTCTCAGTGTTTCCGGTGGTTGAACCGTAAAATATTCCAATGGGTTTCATTAACGCTTTTGAGTTTTACAATTTATTAATATACTATAACCATATCAGTAACAATTAAGTTAGCTAGTTGTTTATGATTTATTCGAATTTGTTGATATGGGGATGCTAAGATAAAAAAGAAAGAGCATAACGCCTATGCATCATGCCCTTTAATTATTAACCGGAGATATATGTAGAATTTAATTACTGGAAATTTTAATATATTTTATTTAGCGCTTTACTCCATGAATTTCTTTTCCCGATTTTAAATTTCAATTCCTTTCCCTCTTTTGTAACAATATTAAGTCCGTTTGGAAAAACTTTCATGGTGTTAAAAGATATAATCTCCTGAATTTGGTTTGGTAAAATTTCCAAATCATATTTTGGGCTTTCATTGTTTTTTGGTTTGAAATATACACGCTGATTGGTTAATATTAATTTCCCATCAACATTTGTGTCTTCAGCAAGAAAATTTGAATCACTTGCTTTTAATACCAGTTCGTTTGCTTTTAAATCTACTACCATGACTTTCGAATATTATAAGATTAACAACTATTATTTAATTATCATTTTTTGTGCCAAGTTTTATAAGTATCTGTTTTGATGCTTTTTAAATACGTTAAAGATTTTGTTTTTATTATTTTAGTGTACGATTTTGAAACATTACATGTACGATTTGAAACATTTGGTTTTGTATTAAAGACGATTAACTATTAAAAATGATGCAAAAAATCCGGTGAAAAATTTCACCGGATTACTAAGTAGTAGTATTGTTACTAATATTTAATAATTTAAGAAATGTCGTCGGAATTAAATTTGAATCCTAATCGTTTGCCTGTTTTTAATTTTGAGTATTCCATTTTTTCATTGAGTTGTGCAACCGAAGCAATTTTTACGTGATCGTAAGGTGGTACCAATAAATCGAACTCAATAGCATACATAATTGATTTTAGAATAATTTCTTTCAATATTTCTTTTTTGAGTAACGATTGTCCGAAATTATTGTATAAATATTTTTCCTGCCGTTTGCCTTCCACAAAAAAATGTTTTTCGATATTAATAAAAATACGGGTTATTAAATAGCCCAAATCTTCAAGCCGGTTGTATTTAAACGAATCGGATAAAAAATTATAAACATTTATAATACCACAGTAGCTATATAGCTGATTATCTTTTAAGTAGTTTGTTTTCCAAACATTATGTTCTCGGTTAAATTCAAATATATTGGAATGCATACTAAAAATAAGTAAATCGCCGGCAACTTTTAATTCTACTTCAAATTGTCCACGTTCTCTATACTCCAAATGCACTCGGGTATCGTTTATTTTTAGCTCATTATTAAATTCAATAGAAATTTCTGATAGAATTTCTTTTAGCTGATTGAATATTTCAAATGTTTGATCGTAAACTCTTTGTTTTACAATCGATTTAACTTCAAGCGCTGATATAATTTGCTCTTTTGTGTCTTTTTCTGTCATAAGCCTTTATTTTTAGTATGCTTTAGCAAATATTACCCTGCGATTAGAGGGCTTGCCTGTATAAATACATTTTCCTTCTTCTTCCTCAGCATCGAAAGGTATGCAACGGATGGTTGCTTTAGTCTCGTTTTTTATTTTTAATTCTGTTTCTGATGTCCCATCCCAGTGAGCCAATACTAAGCCACCTTTATTTTCAATGATATCTTTAAATTCTTCGTAAGTATCAGCTTTAAAAGTATTTTCTTTTCGAAACTTATAAGCTTTATTAAAAATGTTTTGTTGTATTTCGTTCAGTAAATCAGCAACATAATTATCAATACCATCTTGAGAAATAATTTCTTTTTTCAAAGTATCCCTTCTGGCTATTTCCAGGGTATTATTTTCAATATCGCGTGGGCCGATGGCAATTCTTAAAGGTACACCTTTTAATTCATATTCTGCAAATTTCCAACCAGGTTTATAGGTGTCTCTGTCATCGAATTTTACAGAAATGCCTTTGTCTTGTAATTTTTTCATAATGATTTCGGCTTTTTCGGCAATTGCACCTAATTGCTCGCTGCCTTTATAAATCGGAACGATTACAACTTGTATTGGAGCTAACCTGGGAGGTAATACCAATCCATTGTCGTCGGAATGGGCCATTATTAAAGCGCCCATTAATCGTGTAGAAACACCCCATGATGTAGCCCAAACATAATCAAGTTTACCGTTTTTATCAGTAAATTTTACATCAAATGCTTTGGCAAAGTTCTGTCCAAGAAAATGAGAAGTGCCAGATTGTAAAGCTTTACCATCCTGCATTAACGCTTCTATTGAATAGGTTTCTAATGCACCTGCAAATCGTTCATTCTCAGTTTTATGCCCTTTTATTACAGGGACACCCATCCAGTTTTCTGCAAAATTTGCATAAACATTGATCATTTGTTCGGTTTCGTCCAATGCTTCTTGTTTTGTAGCGTGAGCAGTATGGCCTTCCTGCCAAAGAAATTCAGCAGTTCGCAAGAATAATCGCGTACGCATTTCCCAGCGTACAACATTCGCCCACTGATTAACTAAGATAGGCAGATCACGATAAGATTGTATCCAGTTTTTGTAGGTATTCCAAATAATTGTTTCTGAAGTTGGCCTTACAATAAGTTCTTCTTCCAGTTTTGCATCAGGGTCAACTATGATTCCTTTTCCATTTTCATCATTTTTTAATCGATAATGCGTAACAACAGCACATTCTTTAGCAAAACCATCTACATGGCTCGCTTCTTTCGAAAAAAAAGATTTTGGTATAAAAAGCGGGAAATAGGCGTTTAAATGCCCAGTATCTTTAAACATTTTATCTAATGCGGCCTGCATCTTTTCCCATATGGAAAAACCATATGGTTTGATAACCATAGAGCCTCTAACGGCTGAGTTTTCGGCTAAATCTGCTTTAATAACAAGATCGTTGTACCACTGTGAATAATTATCTGCTCTTTTTGTAAGTGTTTTAGCCATGTTTGGTATAATATTTGCTTGTTTTATAATAGAAATTGTAATAGTTTTAAAGCTGCAAAAATAAGGAAATAAATTATAAAATATAACGAAACAGGAGGTACATTATGAAAACTAAAATTTATTTAATATTTATCATATCAGTATTTCTCGCCTCATGTTCATCATTACAGCAAACAACTGTAAACGACGATTTGTATTATTCGCCTACCGATGAGTATGTTGCAAGCACTGATGTGGATGCAAATCCATCATACGATAACAATCAATCCATATCTATAAACGAAGAATATGATCAAGAAATATCAGATATACTGGAAGACGATTCAAAAGAAAATATAGATACAACAATCGTAGATAATAAAGAATCGGAAAATGTTTATGATAGGTTAATTGTTGATGATTATCAGGAAGCATACAACAAAAGGCTTGAAGCTAAAAAAAGCCCTTATTATGGAATGTCAACTTATAATATCTATTTTAACGATGATTACCTATTTGCCAGTATGTTTTTTAACGATCCATACTATAATGTAGTAATTGTTGGCGACCAGGTTTGGGTAGAGCCTTATTATATTTCCTCAAGTTTTTATTATTGGGGTAGGCCATATTATCGATCATCCTGGTATTATTCTCCATGGTATAATTCTTATCCATACTATTCTTATTATAGCCCGTATTATAATAGCCCTTACTATTATAATCCGTATTATAACCCTTATTATTATCCATACTCAGTAAATTATAATTACTATTATGGAAATCAGGAAGAACAGTGGGCTGGTTCGGCTTATAATTCATATAGAAGACGTTCTTTGGGTGCAATGAGTAATTCGGGAGTTTCAGCTAACAATCAAAGAGCTTCTCGTAATAGAGAATATTTAGGCAGGGATATAACACCAGCCAGTTCGGTAAAATCAGGAATTGATAATATGCAAGATGGAAGAACTGTTAGAAGAACCGAGGCAACATCAAGCCGTAGGGATGGAAATCCGATTGATTCGAGAGAAACTATCAGGATAGTTGATAACACAGATTCAAGAGTTGTGAGAGGCTATAACAGGCAGGATCCTCCAGAGAGAAGAACTTCGGTTTCAGAAACTTCTTCGAGAACAAGAACTTATACAAGAAGCGGCGAGTCTAATCGTTCTACTTATAATGCAACCAGACGGACAACTAGATACAGCCGCCCTGCAAGTACAAGCAACACAAATTCAGGAGTAAAACGATCTTCTTCAGGTAATTCAACATATACACCAAGTAGGAGTAGCCGAACTAATAATTCAGGATCATCACGATCTTATACTCCACGACGATCATCTGGTTCTTCAGGATCATCAGGAACTTCTGTGCGAAGTAGTGGTTCTTCAACCCGGTCTTCAGGATCAAGTTCCAGTTCAGGTTCAAGCAGAAGCTCAAGCTCAGGAAGAAGAAGATAATAATATAATATATTCCTGAAAGGTTTTAAACAAGCCTTTCAGGTTTTTTTTGTACTTTTTAAAAAATTAATAAACATATCTATGAAAAAATTAATAATATTTGTTATTACACTTTTATCTTTTAATATAACTCTTATTGCACAAAGCCCTTATGTTGATTATGCATTAAAATTTTCGACAAATAATTATTCAGGTACTGCACGCTTTGCAGGTATGAGTGGTGCTTTTGGTGCTTTAGGTGGAGACTTTTCTTCTCTTGCAATTAATCCCGGAGGATTAGGAGTTTTTAGAAATACTGAATTATTGTTTTCTCCAGGAGTATCCTATAATCAAACATCATCTGCTTATATTAATACTGTAACTGATGATAATAGTTATCAATTTGGTATAAATAATTTAGGGCTGGTTGTTTCATACGACCTTGAAGATGCTGATACCCGCTGGGTAAATGTCAATTTTGCTGTTGGTTATAATAAACTTAATAATTATAATCAAAATATTCTCTTTTCTGGTAATAACAATTTATCCATCATGGAATATTTTGTTGATAATGCAAATTCTGCTGGTTCGATTAATAATTTGGATGGAATGTATGAAAGGCTTTTATATAATATTTATTTAATGGATTATGATTCCATTAATAATGAATTCTGGAGCCAGGTTACGGATCAAAAATGGTATATTGATTCAACCAATAGCTTTAATATGAATAAGCAGAAAATTATTCAAAATGATGGTTCTGCCGGAGAATTTACTTTTGCAATTGGTGCTAATTATGCTCATAAATTATATGTTGGTGTGAATATTGGTATTAGTTCTATTCGATATTCTGAATTGAGTTCTCATTATGAATATGAAAATGAGGAAACTGATATTTATGATTATAGTGCTATGGAATTTCAGGAAAGATCCAATACATCGGGTACTGGATTCTCGTTAAAACTTGGAGCGATTTATAAACCCGTTGAATTTTTGAGATTGGGAGCAGCCTTTCATTTGCCAACATTTTATAAGCTTGAAGAGGATTTTTATACTCGTGCAGAAGCTTATTTTGATAATGGTGATTTCCTTTCACAGAGGTCTGTAACACAAACATACGAATATGAGTTAACAACCCCTTGGAAAGCAATTGGTAGTGTTGGTGTCCAGATTGGCAAATTTGCTTTGATAGATGCTGATTATGAGTATGTTGATTATTCAACAATGAAAATGGATGATGATTTTAAAAGCCAGGGTGTTATTGATGATAATAATTACATAAATTCAAATTTTATAAAAACACATAATGTTCGTTTTGGAGCTGAATTCAGAACAGGAACTTTTTATTACAGAGGAGGCTTTGCATACTCTACAAGCCCATTCAAAGAAGGTACCAGTAATGAAAGTTTCGATCGAACATCTTACTCTGCTGGTTTAGGATATCGTGAGAGTAATTTTTATATTGATTTTGCATACAGAAGAACTATGAGCGAATTTAATATTGTAGATTACCCAGGTGGTACTCAGGCAAATATTGATAACACCATGAATAATTTTATTTTAACCGCAGGTGTAAAATTTTAATAGATAAAAGTTTAGGTTAGGGTTTAAACTTTGCTGCCGGTGCATTCTTGCCGGCAGTTTTCTTATATTCAATTCCGGAATTAATTGTATATTTATCGGATAAAACGATTTTATCCGATTTTTCTTTGAGTATTAGTAGTTAAATATTTATTTTCGTAACCTGTAAATTTTTAAGGATACTCAATCTTTTTAATACGAATTAAAAAAGAAGGCTGTACAATGGAAGCTAAAGACCAAAAAAACTCTGACTCTGTTCATAATGAACAGCAAATTAACAACGATTCAGAATTAAACCAGGATGTTAATCAAGAACATATTGATAGCTCTGGTGATGATCAAGTTGAAAATACTGATCATAAAACAAAAGAAAAGCCTGAAGAAACTAATCAGAAAGAAAAGGTTGATGATCTAGCACCAGATGATAATTCTGAAAAAACCACGAATGGCGAAAGTATTGATGATCAGCCGGTTAGCGATGAGGAGGAAATTGCAGATCAGAAACAACAAGATGAGATTTCTGACAATGAAAACAAAGATGAAGAAAAAAAGCCATCAGGAGAAACTGTCTCAAAAGCTGAAATTGATTACAATAAATTAAGCCGCGAGAAACTGATTGAAGAGTTAGAAAATATTTTAGATACACAGCCAATCAATAATATAAGAAAAGAGATTGAAGCTATAAAAGCCAGTTTTTATAAAAAGCAAAAAGCCGTTAACGAAAAATTGCGAAAAGCGTTTATTAAGGATGGTGGCGATGTTGAAGAATTTACATTGCCTGAAGATCCGATTGAAACTGAATTAAAAAATTTATTTAAAAGATATCGCAAGTTAAAAGCTGAATATAACCGAGAGTTAGAAAAAGAGAAAGAAACAAATCTTGAAACAAAATACCAGGTTATTGAAGAGCTTAAAGAGTTGATTAACAAAAAAGAATCGATAGGAGAAACCTTTAAAGAATTTAGAGAATTACAAAAACGCTGGAAAGAAATTGGCCCTGTTCCACAGCAAAAGTTAAAAGATTTGTGGAATACATATCATCATCATGTAAGTAATTTTTACGATTATATAAAAATTAATAAAGAACTGCGCGACCTGGACCTAAAGAAAAATTTAGAAATTAAAACCGGATTGTGCGAAAAAGCCGAAAAATTAATTGATGAGCCATCAGTTGTAAATTCTTTTAAAGCTTTGCAAAAGCTTCATAGCCAATGGCGAGAAATAGGGCCTGTGCCTAATGAATACAAAGAGCCTATCTGGGAACGGTTTAAAGAAGCAACTCGCATCATTAATAAAAAACATCAGGATTATTTTAAAAATTTAAAAGAAGAACAAAAAGAAAATCTTGCCAAAAAAGAGAAATTATGCGAACAGGCTGAAGAAATAGCCAATAAAGAATTAAAATCGCATAAAGAATGGACAGAACAGACCAAATCTATTATAGATTTACAAAAAGTTTGGCGTACCATTGGTTTTGCACCTAAAAAAGATAATAATAAGATTTATGCTCGTTTCAGGAATGCCTGTGATAAATTCTTTGGTAAAAAACGTGAGTTTTATGCTATGAATAAAGAATTGCAGGAAACTAACCTGGAAAAGAAAATTGAATTATGTGAAAAAGCAGAAGCATTAAAGGATAATACAGACTGGAAAAAAACCACATCAGCATTAATTAATCTGCAAAAAGAATGGAAAGAGTCAGGGCCGGTTCCTCGCAAACAATCAGATAAGGTGTGGAAAAGATTCAGGGCTGCATGTGATCATTTTTTTAACCGAAAATCAGAATATTACGCTAATATTGAGCAAGAGTATGAAAAGAACCTTAAATTAAAACAAGGCCTTATTGAAAGAGTGAAAAATTATACATTTTCTGATAATGTAGATGATAATTACGAAGCATTAAGACAGTTTCAGGACGAATGGGCTGAAATAGGTTTTGTTCCTTTTAAAATGAAAGATAAGATTCAGAATGATTTTCGTGAAGCAATTAATAATCAATTTGATAAATTAAAGATTGATGATTCGGAGAAAAAACTGTTGAAATTTAAAACAAAGCTTGATAACATCCAGAATAAGCCAAAATCTTCAAATAAAATGAGGCACGAGCGGGATAAATTCTTCAACAAAATAAAGAAACTGGAAAGTAATATTATTCTTTGGGAAAATAATATCGGTTTTTTTAATGCCGATTCTCCTGAGGCTAAAGAAATGATAAAAGATTATAAAGAAAAGATTGACAGTGCTAAAGAGGAAATTGAAATTCTTGAAGAAAAAATCCGAATGATTGATAATGCTGATTCTTAATTATAGTTTAATTTTATAAATTTCTACGTTTTGTCAACAACAAAATACATATTTGTAACAGGAGGAGTTACCTCTTCCTTAGGTAAGGGAATTATTTCTGCATCGCTGGCTAAGCTGTTGCAAGCCAGAGGTTATTCCGTTACCATTCAAAAATTGGATCCCTACATTAATGTCGACCCCGGAACCTTAAATCCTTACGAACATGGCGAATGTTATGTAACTGAGGATGGTGCCGAAACCGACCTTGATTTAGGGCATTACGAGCGTTTTATTAACCTGCATACTACACAGGCGAATAATGTAACAACCGGTAGGATTTATCAAACGGTAATTAACAAGGAAAGAAAAGGAGATTATTTGGGAAAAACTGTTCAGGTAATTCCTCATATTACCGATGAGATTAAACGAAATATAAAATTACTCGGGAAAAAATATAATTATGATGTAGTTATTACCGAAATAGGGGGTACGGTTGGCGATATTGAGTCCTTACCCTATATAGAAGCAGTTCGTCAGCTAAAATGGGATTTAGGTCCACAGAACAGTTTATTTATTCATTTAACGCTGGTACCTTATTTATCAGCATCAGGAGAATTAAAAACTAAACCAACCCAGCATTCTGTAAAAGTAATGTTGGAAAATGGTATCCAACCCGATGTTTTGGTACTAAGAACTGAGCATCCGTTAACCATCGATATTAAAAAGAAAGTAGCATTATTTTGTAACGTGGAAATTGAATCGGTAATCCAGTCGATTGATGTTTCGACAATTTATGAAGTTCCTTTGTTGATGAAAGAAGAAAAACTGGATATATCGGTACTCAAAAAATTAAACTTACCACCCAACGAAGACCCCAAACTGGAAAAGTGGAATCAGTTTGTAAATAAACTAAAGAAACCAAAAAAAGAGATTGTAATTGGCCTTATTGGAAAATATATTGAATTGCAGGATTCCTACAAATCAATCATGGAATCTTTTGTTCATGCCGGTGCCGTTAACGAATGTAAAGTAAATATCAAGTGCATACATTCTGAGAAAATTAACGATGAAAATGTTGAGGAAAAACTGCAAGAAGTTGACGGTGTGGTTGTAGCTCCAGGTTTTGGACAACGGGGCATTGAAGGTAAGATAAGTGCTGTAAATTATGTACGTACAAATAATATCCCCTTTCTGGGCATTTGTCTTGGAATGCAATGTGCAGTTATTGAATTTGCTCGTAATGTACTTGGTTATACCGATGCAGATTCAACGGAGATGAGCCGTACAACAACGCATCCTGTTATTGATTTAATGGAAGAGCAAAAAGGCGTAACCGAGAAGGGAGGTACCATGAGGTTAGGCGCTTATCCATGTGAAATTAAAAAAGAAACAAAAGTACATGGCATTTATGATAAAGATATTATTCTTGAACGGCACAGACACCGGTATGAGTTTAATAATGATTATCTGGAAGATTTTGAAAAAGCAGGTATGAAAGCTGTAGGGCATAATCCGGATACAGGCTTGGTAGAAATAGTTGAAATCCCTGAACATAGATGGTTTGTTGGTGTTCAGTTTCATCCGGAATATAAGAGTACGGTACTTAGCCCACATCCATTATTTGTAGACTTTGTTAGAGAAATTGGATCAGAAAAATAAATATATTTTATTAACAAAAAAAAGAAACAGAAGAAGAAAAGATGGACAAAAATTCGATCATAGGAATTGTATTAATTGCAGCAATATTGATTGTTTATAGTGTAATTAACCAGCCCTCGAAAGAAGAAGTTGAGCAAGCGAAACAACGGCGCGATTCACTTGAACTTGTTAAACAACAAAATATTGCAGCACAAAAAAAAGCCGAAGAATCAGTTAAAGAGGTTACTGAAAAGAAGCAAGAGGTAAAAGATACAACTTCAAAAAATCAACTTGATAAAAAATATGGAAGCTTTGCCAGTGCTGCTGAAGGAGAAAAAGAGTTTGCTATTGTAGAAAACGACTTAATGAAGATTAAATTCAGCAACAAAGGTGGGCGTATTTATTCGGTTGAGCTTAAAGATTATAAAACCTATACACAAGAACCTCTTATTTTGTTTGATGGCGATTCTACTGTTTTTGGATTAAACTTTTTCTCTCAAAACAGAAGTATTATTACCAACGATTTATTTTTTAACCTGGAAAGTGAAGAAAATTATTATGTAGTTGAAGGTAATTCGCAATCAATAATTTATCGTTTATATGCCGGTGAAGATAAATATATCGAGTATATATATACGATACATCCGGAAAGTTATAAATTAGACTTTGACATCAATTTTGTGGGAATTAATGAGGTAATTGCCAGTAATTTAAGTGTTGTTGATTTAAAATGGTCAATGTACTCTCCTCAACAGGAAAAAGGCGCCGAAAATGAAAATATGTATACAACCATTGGCTACAAGTATTATCAGGATGATGTTAGTACGTTAACCTCGCGTAGCAAAGATGAAAATAAAGAAGAGTTAAATACAAGGGTTCAATGGATTTCATTCCAGCAACAATTTTTTTCATCTATTTTAGTAGCAGAAAATTTCTTTACCAATGCTGTAGTTCAATTTGAGGACTTACCCAATTCATCTAAATATCTAAAACATTTTGAGTCTACCATTGGTATCCCTTTCGATTATGCAAAAGAATCATCGGTGCCATTACAGTTTTATTTTGGGCCAAATCACTATACAACATTAAAAAAACATGAATTAGAATTTGAACGTATTATTCCATTAGGATGGGGAATTTTTGGCTGGGTAAACCGTTTTGTTGTTATTCCTGTTTTTAACTTTTTGGATAATTATATTACTAATTATGGGTTAATTATTTTAATCCTAACGATTCTAATAAAAATAGTACTGTTTCCTTTAACTTATAAGTCATATCTTTCAACAGCAAAGATGCGTGTGTTAAAGCCTGAAATTGATTTGATTGGTAAGAAATTCCCTAAAAAGGAAGATGCCATGAAAAAGCAACAGGCTACTATGGCGCTTTACAAAAAAGCAGGAGTAAATCCGATGGGTGGTTGTATACCTATGCTAATTCAATTCCCAATTTTAATTGCTCTATTCAGGTTTTTCCCATCATCATTTGAGTTAAGACAAAAAAGCTTTTTGTGGGCAGATGATTTATCATCATACGATTCGATTTTAGATTTACCATTCGAGATTCCTTTTTATGGCGATCATGTGAGTTTATTTACTCTTTTAATGGCACTGGCATTATTCTTTTCTACTAAATTAAACAGCGGGCAAATGAGCGATGCCAACCAGCAAATGCCTGGAATGAAGTTTATGATGAACTACATGATGCCGGTTATGTTACTCTTCTTCTTTAATGGATATTCATCAGGATTAAGTTATTACTATTTTCTATCGAATGTAATTACAATGGGTCAAACGTTAATTATCAGGCGTTTTGTTGATGATGAAAAATTATTAAAGAAATTGCATGAAAATAAAAAGAAACCGGTTAAAAAATCCAAATGGCAGCAGCGATTAGAAGAAGCAGCCAAACAAAAAGGATATAAAACACCTAAAAAGAAATAAAATTTTATTTATTTTAAAAACAAAGGCCGGAATAAAACATCCGGCCTTTGTTTTTGTCTTAGCAGAATTAAATCTTTCAAAATGTTTTATTTTATAGCATCTAATCCCTGCTTAAAATATTTTCGGTTTAATGAAGTAAGGAATTCATCAAAAGCTTTACTTTTTGCTTCTTCAACGCTGTTGCCAACTCCTTTAATACTTTCAGTTTGTTTTGTCCAGATTGTTTTACCTGCAAGGCCTTTAATGATTAATTCGCCTGAAATATAAACAGATACTAAGCCTCCGGCTCGTTCGCCCTGCCTATAACCAAAATAAAGTTCTAAAGTATAATCGGCATTATTTTTTGTGTTGCTTACAAATCCAAACTGGCCCGTATTTTCGTTAAAAATACTGGAAATTCTATTACATTGGTTTTCTGTACAGCTATTTTTATCAATATTTAAAGCGATGGACGGTGCTTGAATAAAAATATCTACTGTTGCAGGTTTAATATAATGTTTTAGTATGATTCCTCTAATAAAAGGGTCATCAACAGATTTTTGAGCCATTTCTTTTAAGTCGATGGACGCTGTAATTTGCTCTTTTTCATTTTTTGAATAAATGGGTTCTGGTTCTAATTGAACCTTTCCGTTAGCATCTGAATCTTGCCGGTCTTTTTTTAAATAACCACCGGTATATAAAAATGAAACCGGAATCCCTTTAACAGGATTGCCCCGAAAAGTTACTAAAAACTCGAGGTTTTCTTTAAAACTTTCTCTACGTTTAACAATTACAGATTTTTGATTTGATTCAATTATTAAGCTGTTAAGAATTCCATTTATCGAAGAAAATAACTCATTACCAATATCAATTTTTCGATCATTAAAATCAGCCGTATTTTCTTCGTTTAAGTATCGTTTAATGGCTTGTAACCCTTGCAGATAAAATGCAATGGCTTCTTTAGGTTTGTTACTATCTTCTTCCTGTAATCCTGATTGGTATTTTGCCAGTGCTGTTGCAACGGCTTCCTTTTTTTTCTTTTCTTTCATTTCATGGTAGGTGCGTTTATCAATTTTATAATACACCCAATATGAATCTTCGTTTTCGTAAAAATCTACAGGTTCAAAACCTTCGAGGTAATCTTCAGTGCTTACCTGAATTTTTTGGTCGAAAGTTTCAGAATGCCCGTATTTAGTTTCAATAGCATGTAAAACGGATGTTGAACTTACAGTAGATGATACACTTTCGGCCAAATCGGCAAGTGCCTGCCTGCGAGCTTTTGAAATATACTGTGCCGAGGTTCCAACCTTTTTTACCGATGCAATTCCAACATAATAACCCGGAATAATTGGTTTTTGTTTTACCCAGCCTGGTAATGCTTCAAACTCAGCAGCTTCTTTCTTAGCTGCGCAAGAGCCTAGAATGAATAAGAATATTGCCAAATATTTTTTCATTATTGTTCGGGATTATATTTATCAATAGCGCTTGTTGCATTTTTAACCGATTGCCCGATAAGTTCATTAAGTAATGTTTGTGATGATTTGATATTTTTATCGGCTTTTAACAGGTTTTGTAATTTGTTAATGTCATTTTTATTATCCTTTTGAACATCTTCTTTTGTATCCCGGTTTTTATATTTCCAGTAGCCTGGTATTAGTTTGTTTTTATCGCCTTTATATTCGGCATAATGCGTATTGTCTGCATTGTTTTTATTAAATGCATCGGTAACCAAAACGGAATTGTTTTCAGTTGATATCAGTTTAAAACTCATGGATAGTGATGCCCTGTTTGATTGCTTATATTCGTTATAAGTTGTTTTGTAGTATTTTACTTTCTCAATTTCTTCTCCTTCGGCATTTTTTGTTTTGGTTACTTCTTTAATATACCCTTTTTTTTCTTCTTTAATTAAACGTCCGTTATTAGCCCTTGCACTGGTTACTGCTCCGGTTAAAACAGCATCTATACCTGCAAGGTTAGCTGCTTTCATGTTCATTTGCCCATTTTCGTAAATATTTACATCTAAAGATGCAGGGTCAATCGTTTTTAAGAATGGGTTATTTAATCGATTCAACTCACTATTTATTTCTGATGTAATTTTGTTCGATACATCTCTATAATTGTATGATGAATATGTTAGGTCTGTAACTAAAACTGTGATTGTACCTTTTTCCTGTGCTTCGTTTTTTAATGCTACCGATTGTTTGTAATTGCCGGCACCATTAATGATGGTTTCGAAGGTGTAATAAGCTTTTCTAAACATCTCATTGTCAAGATATTGATTTGCATCGCGATACATGGGTTCATACTTGGCTGTTATGTATAAATCCTTTACATCTTTGTAACCTGCATCAATCATTCTTATTTCTTCGAATACAGTTAATGCCGCATCAAAATCTTCGCGGTTTAGTTTATCTACTCCATCGGCATATTTTTTATTCAGGTAATCGCCTTTGGCTTCTTCGTAATATTCTTTGTAATATTCAGGAAAGTCGAGTTCTACTTTTACTTGCTTTACTTTATTGTAGTATTTTTCAGCTTCAAGATAATTATATACCGCTTTTTTATAATCAGTTTGTTTGTATGCCTGGTTAAAATCGGCCAGTTTTTTGTCTAATGTTATTTGTCCTGTTTTTCGTAATCCTAACTTGGCATCTACATTCGAATCTTTTTTCTTAGCTGCCTGATAGTAATATTCAGCAGCATCTTCATACAGTCCGGCTTCTTCAAATTTTGCCGCTTTTTTTGTATACCGTTTTGATGCGCAGCCTGCAACTAATAAAATAACACTTAGAAATAGTAGAATTTTTCTCATGGTTTTTTGGTTTAGTATTGATAGCGAAAAATAAGCATATAATTGGAATTTTAAAAATGTTTTTTTACTGTAACGATTTTCTAATTCAATCGTCTTTATATAAACTTTTGTTAATTAAAATTTATAAAGATGAAAAAAATAGTTACCGTTTTGGTTTTATTTATGATTACTGCTCCTGCGTTATTAGCTCAGGAATCTTTGAGGGAAGTGGTTCGAGACTACCAGAGGAAAAACAGAGAATTTACTATGGTTATTCCAAGTTTTATGTTTAAAATGGGTTTAGCCTACGGTGATTTAGAAGATGATGAAAAAGAACTATTGGAACAAATTAATAAAATGAAAATCGTTTTTGCTAAGAATGGATTTAGAAATCATGATTTTCAACTTCTTAATGAAGGGGTTAAGAATGGAAATTTTAATGAAATATTGACAGTATATGATAAAAAAAATCTAGCCAGAATGATTATACATGAAAAAAATGAGAAAAAATCGGAATTACTCATGTTGGTTGAAGATGGCCATGAAAGTGTAATGATTCTGATGGATTTACACGGTAAGCCTGATTTTAGCAAATTTATTTCTTTGGCGGATTAAATCTTTTTCAGGCTTCTTTACCCTGACCCTAAAGGGAAGAAGCCTGAAAAATTATATTCTGCAACACTCAAGAATCTTACTAATTACGTTTGATATATCCTTTTTTATTTCTTCATTTTTAAATCTAATGACGGTTAATCCTAATTCTTCAAGCATGAACTGCCTTCCTTTATCGCGCTCCTGTTGAGCATTTTTTTGATGAATACTGCCATCCAACTCAATAACAAGTTTTTTTTGGTGACAATAGAAGTCAACAATAAACTGACTGATTGGATGTTGCCTTCTAAACTTAATACCGTTTAATTGGTTATCTTTTAATTTCTCCCAGAGCAGCTTTTCAGAATCCGTCATATGATTTCTTAACACCTTAGCCGTTTCAAATATTTCCGGGCTGGCTCCATAAAACATTGTTTTATCTTGTGACATATTTTATTCATTAACTTTAGTATAAATATAAAAATAAAAACAAAAATGAGTAGGGTATAAGTCAATTTATATTTTTATGCTTGTAATAAATAGTGGTTGTATAATTGATTTTCCTCACAAATAAGATAAAACTTTTTGATAGTCCAACCCTTTAAAGGAGGGCAAGGTGTTTAATTAAACATTTTGATTTTCAATGATTCACCCTTTAGGGCCGGGGTAAAAATCATTGAAAATCATTAATGGGTTTTACCTGATTGACATTGTGCAGGCAGGATTTAAGTTTTGGTATATACAGAGATTAAATGATTCAAAGGTGTAATATTTTGAAATATTCTTTGAATAATCATACTTCGGTTAGTAGAAAATCAGAAATGCTGATGCTGGTATAAATTAGAGATGAGAACCTGACCGCTGACAGTCAGGTTGTAATAATGTTTATTGATTTACACGGTAAGCCTGATTTTAGCAAATTTATTTCTTTGGCGGATTAAATCTTTTTCAGGCTTCTTTACCCTGACCCTAAAGGGAAGAAGCCTGAAAAATTATATTCTGCAACACTCAAGAATCTTACTAATTACGTTTGATATATCCTTTTTTATTTCTTCATTTTTAAATCTAATGACGGTTAATCCTAATTCTTCAAGCATGAACTGCCTTCCTTTATCGCGCTCCTGTTGAGCATTTTTTTGATGAATACTGCCATCCAACTCAATAACAAGTTTTTTTTGGTGACAATAGAAGTCAACAATAAACTGACTGATTGGATGTTGCCTTCTAAACTTAATACCGTTTAATTGGTTATCTTTTAATTTCTCCCAGAGCAGCTTTTCAGAATCCGTCATATGATTTCTTAAAACCTTAGCCGTTTCAAATATTTCAGGGCTGGCTCCATAAAACATTGTTTTATTTTGTGACATATTTTATTCATTAACTTTAGTATAAATATAAAAATATAAACAAAAATGAGTAGGGTATAAGTCAATTTATATTTTCATGCTTGTAATAAATAGTGGTTGTATAATTGACTTTCCTCACAAATAAGATAAAACTTTTTGATAGTCCAACCCTTTAAAGGGAGCAAGGTGTATAATTAAACATTTTGATTTTCAATGATTCACCCTTTAGGGCCGGGGTAAAAATCATTGAAAATCATTAATGGGTTTTACCTGATTGACATTGTGCAGGCAGGATTTAAGTTTTGGTATATATAGAGATTAAATGATTCAAAGGTGTAATTTTTTTAAATAATCATTGAATAATCATACTTCGTTTATTAGAAAATCAGAAATGCTGATGCTGGTATAAAGTAGAGATGAGAACCTGAACGCTGGCAGGCAGGTTGTACTAATGCTTATTAATTTGCATGGAAAACCTGATTTTAGCAAGTTTATTTCTTTGGCGGATTAAAACTGAAACCGGCTGGAAGCCGGCGATCCATCTTGGAAAAACCGACGGAAGCAGATAATCCTTTTAAAATTGTAGTGTAAAAATCGTTTCAATGCCTGGTATTGATTTTACCAAAATAGAACCACCGTGCAGCTGCATAATTTGTCGCGAAAGGCTTAATCCAATACCCGAACCGTTTTCTTTGGTGGTAAAAAATGGAATAAATATTTTATCCATTTGTTCGTTAGGTATTCCGCTTCCATTATCAATAATTTCAATGGAAACTTTATTTCCTGATATTTTGCTTTTTATCTCTATTACTGGTTTTTTAGCTGATTGAACTGCATCTTTTGCATTTAAAACTAAGTTGATTAATACCTGTTCAATCTGATTGACATCTACATATATTGTAAGATCATCAGGAAAGATGAAACTATTAAATTCAATGTTGTTTTTGGAAAGCCCGGGTTTCATTAATTGCTCCACAGAATCGATCAGCTCCTTAACCAAAATTTTACTTTTTTGTGGTATTGGAATTTTTGCCAGTTTTCGAAAATCATCTACAAAATGATATAAATTTGAACTCCGTTTTTCAATGGTACTCAAAGCTTTTTGAATTTTTTGAAGAGACTTACTATTAATCTCCGACAAATCCTTTAATTCTCCTGATTCATGCTGTATTTGCAGCAAGCTGGTTTCTGACAATGATGAGATGGGTGTAACTGAGTTCATAATTTCGTGACTTAACGTACGCAATAACTTTTGCCATGATTGTACTTCTTTTATTTCCATTTCTTCTTTTATATCATTAAAAGTGATAAGTTTATACTGTTCACCCATTAATTTAATAGGATTCACAAAAACCAGCAGTTGCCGTTTAGATGTTTCGATAACTTTTTTAGCAGCCTTTTTTTTGTTATTTATGAAATGGTATAAATCAGGATTTTCGGTTTTAAGATTGGCCAGCGCTTGATAGTTGGTCTTTTTTAAATATTGTTTTGCTGCATCATTAATTAAATTAATTTTTTGGTTTTGGTCTAACAGGATTATTCCGGTGTCTACTTTCCCAATAATAAGATTTAAAAGATGGTATTGTGCTTCTTTTTCAATTTTTGAATCGAAAATGGCGCGGGAAATATTTTTAAACGATTGATTAAGCTGACTGAATGATTTATCGACAATTTCAATATGTTGGCTAACCGAAAAGTCTTTATCTTTTATGGCATCTAAAAAGTTACTTAGCGTACGGTTGGTTTTATTCACATAGTGCAGCAACTCAGCTATTTGCCCAATCAAAATTAAACCAAGCACAATAGTTGTAAATAGCCGGCTGGGATCCAGAATAATGTTGGAAATCAGAACCATATTTATGAGCAAAAATATGATTCTGATAATTACGAGTATTGAAAATCTTTTATAAACCATATTTTTCTAATCTTCGATAAAGTGCATTTCTCTGAATTCCCAGCTCTTTGGCAGCTTTTGTAATGTTGCCTTTATGTTTTTCAAGCGCTTTTAAAATGATGTGTTTTTCGTTTTCTTCCAGATTAAGGTTGTTTTTAATGTTATCTGTATTTTTTTCGTAAGATGAAAAAAGACTTTGGTCAATGACTAATTGCCGTCCATCTGATAATACAACCAACCTTTCGATAATATTCTTAAGCTCACGAATATTTCCCGGCCATTGGTAGTTTTTAAGCTGTGTTATTGATTTGGGATGAAAGGTTAACTCCGGTTTGTTGTATTTTTGCTTAAAACTTTTCAAAAAATATTCTGCTAAAACAGGGATGTCTTCTTTCCTTTCTTTTAAAGGGGGAATATTTATTTCAAACGTATTGATACGATAAAATAAATCCTGTCTGAACTTACCTTCATCAATCATTTGCTTTAGCGGCATATTGGTAGCACAAATTAGTCGAACATCTATGGATATTTCTTTGGAAGAACCGACACGTGTAACTTTACGATTTTGTATAACCGTTAAAAGTTTGGCTTGCAGGCTGCAAGAAAGATTTCCGATTTCGTCCAAAAAGATGGTTCCTTTATCGGCAATTTCAAAACGGCCGGGTTTATCAGTTTTGGCATCGGTAAAAGCGCCTTTGGTGTGGCCGAATATTTCACTTTCGAACAACGTTTCGGTAATGGCACCCATATCTACGGCTATAAATGCTTCATCTTTTCTGGGCGATAGCCTGTGTAATTCACGGGCAGCCAATTCTTTTCCGGTTCCGTTTTCTCCAAGTAATAAAACATTGGCATCGGTTTCAGCAACTTTGTTCAGCGTTTCTTTTAACTGGATTATGGCCGGAGACTCGCCAATCATTTCAGAGAAATTTTTATCTATATCTTGCCGCAGCGTATTTGATTGTTCTTTAAATTTTATGGATTCTTTCTTACTTTGTTTGTATCTCGAAGCAGCAATTAAAGTTGTAAGTAAACGTGTATTTTTCCAGGGTTTTAAAACAAAGTCGAAAGCTCACTTTTTAATCCCATTTACCGCAAGTTCTATATCGCCAAAAGCTGTCATCAAAATTATAATGATTTCGGGATTTAGCTCTTTAATTTTATCCATCCAGAAAAGTCCTTCGTGCCCGTCCATTTGGCCTTTACGAAAATTCATATCCAGAAGAACAATATCGATATCCTGCTTTTTTATTGTGGGAATAATACTTTTGGGATCCGAAGCAGTGATCACTGTTTTAAAATTTTCTTCAAGAAAAAGCTCCGCTGATGTAAGTACATCTATATCGTCATCAATGATAAGTAGCGAACAGTCAAACATTTCTTGTGGCATTTTTTTTAAGATAAAAGTACAGTTAATTATCGAATTTTAAAACATTTTGCTTCAAAAACGAACAATGAGGTGCTTCAAAAACGAACGCTTTTTTATTTGTTTAAAATTATAAATTTGATAATCAGCGTTTTGTGTGTTTTGGTATGAATTTCGTATTATGATTGAAAACAATTAAACTAAAATGATTAAGAATTATTTAAAAATTGCTTCAAGAAATTTAGTTCGATATAAATTCTATACAGCCATAAATTTAACTGGTTTAGCTATTGGTTTAGCTTCTGTTATTATGCTATTAACTTATATTTTTCATGAGTTAAGTTTTGATACATATTATGATGAATACCAAAAAATTTATCGGGTAATTTCAAAAAATAAATCCGGAAACTCTGTTTCTAATTATCCAACCACCGTTTATGAAATAGCATCTGAGGTAAAGAAAGCTTTTCCTAACGTTGATAACGCAGGAAAGTTTTTTGATATCAGTCCTTATTATGAGATATCTAAAGATGAGTATGAAAAGTTTAGTGTTACTGGAGCATATGCCGATAATTCAATAATTAATACTTTATCGATTTATATGGGCGGTAATCAAAGAGATTTATTGAATGAGAAAAATACTGTAATAATATCAAAAAGAATTAAAGAGAAACTATTTGGTGATGAACCTGCTATTAATCAATTTATAAAAATTTTTAAAACAGATTATAAGATAACCGGTGTTTATCCTGATTTTCCTACAAATTCACATATACGACCGGAGATTTTGATTACTATCGAATCAGCTCCTAAAGGGTTGATGAGGTCGAATGCAGTAGATTTTCCTACGTATATAAAATTTAAAAACATCCCTGATGATCTTGAATTAGGTAGAATAGCCAATTATATTGCTGAATTTGTTAATACAAATTATAATCATATTAATGTAGATATTGAACTCCAAAGAATAGATGAGATTCATTTAAAATCAGATTTTTCCTATGACTATGCTAATTTAGGCAATCGGTTTTATATACTTATTTTTTCTTTGGTTACCCTCTTTATTTTTATTGTTGCCATATTGAATTATTTGAATATCATGACCTCACAATTCGAAAAGCGTTATCGTGAAGTAGGCATTCGTAAAGTATTGGGTTCATTAAAACGACAAATTATCTTTCAGTTTATTTTTGAATCGGTTATGTTAACTATTATTGCATTTCTTCTGGGAATGTTATTAGTAGAAACTTTTATACTGGATTTTTCTAACCTGGTTCGTCAATCCATAGATGTTTCTTATATAAGACAATCTTCTTTACTTATTGTATACTTTATATTAGCTATTTTTGTTGGAGTACTTTCAGCGTGGTATCCTGCATTTTATATATCCAGATTTAATCCTGTAAGTTTATTTCAACAAATTGATTTTTCAGGAAAGCGAAAAGATCGTTTAAGAAAAGGTTTAGTAATTTTTCAATTCTCAATTACTATAATATTGTTAGTAACTCTTAATGTGTTTGATAATCAAATCGATTATATGAAAAATAAAAATTTGGGTTTTAATCGAAAGTCGGTAGTGAATTTCTTTGCACTTACTCCGGAAATTCAAAGAAGTTATGATGCTATAAAGAGTCAATTACTACAAAATCCAACTATTAAAGACGTTACTGCATCGATGTCCATTCCGGGTTCTGTAAGAAGCCCAATGAGCTTAAGACTGCCCTCACAAGATGAATCTGAGGCTTTTAAAGCACATGAAAATAGGGTTCAGCCAGGTTTTATAAATACCTACCAAATACCACTGATTGCCGGTCGTGATTTTACAAAGCCACATCCGGAAATGGGAATTATAGTAAATGAAACAGCAGTCAAAAAACTGGGTCTTAAAAATCCCGTAGGAAAAGAGGTCTATTTATGGAGGCATAAATGTGTCATTATAGGCGTAATGAAAGATTATCATTTTGCATCTATAAAAAATATAATTGAACCTTTGGTTTTAAGTACATATCTTGATTTGAAATTCTCTTTGGGTATTCGAATCGATGAAAATCTTACACAAAAAAATATCGATTATATCATTAAAACTTTGCAGGATTTTGATCCTGAATATAAACCAGATTATATATTTATGGATGACTACTTTAGGAAAATGTATCGTACTGAAGAAAATATATTAACAATGATAAAGATTGCGTCTGTATTGGCAGTTGTTTTGTCCATCATTGGATTATATGCCTTGCTTTCCTTAACTATTAATAAGAAAATAAAATTTATTGCCATAAATAAAGTATTTGGTGCAACATGGAAAAATATTTTCCTTTTACTGTATAAACAGATACTAGGTTGGTTATTAATTGCTATTTTGATTAGTTGGTCTGTTTCTTACTTTTTGATTCAAGAATGGCTCGTAAATTTTCCATATAAAATATCATTAAATTGTACAATGTTTTTATTGCCTACTTTAGCCGGTGTATTAGTTGCTATGATAAGTTTATTGTTTCAGATAAAAAAATCATCCAATTTAAGTCCTGTTTTAGCTTTAAAATACGAATAAAAATTTACCGATTATGATAAAAAATTACATCAAAGTTGCATTACGAAATTTATCCAGGAATAAAATCTATTCATTGATAAATATTGTTGGTTTGTCGGTAGGACTGGCAGCCACCATTCTTTTATTTCTGTACGTTAGGTTTGAGTTAAGTTACGATAAGTATTTTAACGAACAGGAAAAGATTTTTAGAGTAATTTCTCATTCATCCCGAAGTGGAGAACAGGAAATTCATATGCCAATTACACTATATGAAATTCCAAATGTGGCAATGGATGAAGTGCCTGAGGTTGAGTATGCTACTCGTTTGTCTTCTTTTGTTGAAAATGAAGTAAAAGTAAAAAATGAATCAAAAGGATTTTACACCCGAGTGCTCACGGATTCGTGTTTTTTTAGAATATTTTCTTTTAAATCTGTAGCTGGTAATTTAGAACAAGCTCTTGTGGAACCATATTCTGTAGTTTTAACCAAAGAGTCGGCCGAGAAAATTTATGGACATACTGATGTTGTTGGAGAGCCGATTCATGTTTATGGTGCTGATATGACCGTAAAAGCGGTAATGGAAAATATACCTGAGAACACACATTTAAAATTTGATGTACTGGTATCAATAAATACTAGTGACGAGGAATCTATGAGGGTTCAGGGAAATAATTTTCATGTATATGTAAAATTTAATCAATTGGTTACATCCGATATAAAAACCAAAACCGAAAAAGCATTTGCAGATTATGTAAATGAAATGTTTAAAGAGTTTAAAATTGAGTATACCCATGAATTGCAGCCATTATCTGATGTACATTTGTATTCGGAAAAATTAAAGTATGAATATGCTGAAATGGGCAGTATTCAATATATTTATATTTTTTCAATTTTAGCTGCTTTTATTTTAGTCATTGCCGTTTTTAACTATGTAAATCTTTTTACTTCGAAATCTGAAACACGGGCTAAGGAAGTTGGAATACGAAAAGTAAGTGGCGCTTCTAAACGATCTTTGGTTAATCAATTTATTGGCGAATCGGTGATTATTACTTTTATTGCTTTTTTAATTGCTATGTTACTTGTAGAATCATTTCTACCGGGATTTAGTAACCTTGTGAGCCGTAAAATTGAAATTTCGTATATCAATAATTTTTATTTGTTGTTGTTGTTTTTCTCTGTTTCTCTTTTTGTTGGTGTATTATCAGGTTTATATCCATCCTTTTATATTTCGCATTTTAGTTCGGTAGATATTTTAAAAGGTACATTTAACGGAAAAAGAAAGAATAAAATACTAAATGTATTATTGGTTATTGTGCAGTTTTCTATTGCCATTGCTTTAATATCATCATTATTAGTTTTGTATTCGCAGGTAAATTATATGAAAAATAAACGCTTAGGATTTGATAAGGAACAAATAGTATATTTTTCTAATTTATCACGAAAAGTTTATTCCAATTACGAATCAATTAAAAATGAATTGAAATCAAACCCGGATATTGTATCTGTAACTGCATCACAATCCGTTCCGGGGCGGGGCAGGAGCGGAATGAATATTCGCCTTCCGGATTGGCCTTTAGAAGAAGCTATTCCGGTAAATGAAAATCGCGTACAAGACGATTATGTTAAAACCATGGGCTTTGAAATAATTGAAGGTTCAGATTTTTCGGACAAGTTAGCAAGCGACAGTGCCGCTTTTATATTAAACGAAGCTGCTGCGCGATTGCTAAACCTGGACAAACCCATTGGAAAAGAGATATTTGTTTGGTTACACAAAGGAAGAATTAAAGGGATTGTCAAAGATTTCCATTATACATCGATGCATTCAGAAATTGAACCACTTGTGTTTAGTCATTACTGGAGAGGTTTTCAAATCATTAGTATAAAATTAAAAGCCAGACGAATTCAGGAAGGGTTAAGCCATGCACAAGCAGTTTTTAAAAATTTTGACCCGGATTATACTCAGAAATATACATTTCTTGATGAACAATTTGCACAAATGTACCAAAACGAAGAAAAATCGAACCAATTGATTTTTGTTGCTTCGTTGCTGGCAATTATTATATCGGTTTTAGGATTGTTGGCTTTAACTTCGTTTGTAGTTTCCCGGCGTACCAAAGAAATTGGTATACGAAAAGCATTGGGTTCCAATGTAAGGTTAGTTTTGATGTTATTAAATAAAGATATTTTAAAATGGGTTTTAATATCATCTGTTATTGGAATTCCGGCATCATATTATTTTATGAAAAACTGGCTGGAGAATTTTGCCTATCGTATTGAGTTAAATATCTGGTTTTTTGTGGTTGCGTTAATTATTGCATTGGTAATTGCATCGTTAACCATTACAGTACAATCATTTAAAACGGCTAGTAAAAACCCGACCGATTCATTACGGTATGAGTAGTTTTTTATCCGCAAGCCACTTTTATTGAAAATCCGCCAAGCCGCTCCAAGCGGCTTGGCGGATTTAAACTGAAACCGGCTGGAAGCCGGTGATCCAGCTTACAAAATCGGAGATCCCTTTAAAACTGCAACGTAAATACCGTTTCAACATTTGGTGTTGATTTTACAGAAACAGAACCACCATGTAAATGCATAATCTGACGCGTAAGGCTCAAACCAATACCTGAGCCTCCTGACTTGCCTGCCTGCTCGGCAGACAGGCCGTCAGGCAGGTTCTCTTTTGTTGTGAAAAATGGAATAAATATCTGGTCTTTTAGTTCTGGAGCAATACCTTTTCCATTGTCTTTAATTTCTAAAACTGTTTTCCCGTTTTTTGTTTTATATCCCGATAATTTTATTTTTCCGCTATCGCCGGTAATTGCCTCCATTGAGTTTTTTATAAGGTTGATAAATATTTGTTCTATATATTTTTTATCGGCTTTTACTTCCAGGTCAATAGGTATAATTTCGATTTGTAAATCGATATTTTTTTCTGAGAGTTTATCTTTCATCAGCAGCTCAAGGTTGTAGAATAATTCAGCTACTTTTATTTTTTCAGGGTCTATTTCTTTTAGCGAAGCAACAAGCTTAAAGTTGTTTACAAATCCCATCAAACCTTCGCTACGATTTGAAATAACATTTAATCCTTCCGTAGTTTTATGAATAATCTCTTCAGAGATTTCATTTTTGGATAAAACTGTATGATTATTTTGTGCATAAATCTTTTCCAGTGATTTAGCCAAAGAAGCAATAGGAGATATGGAATTATTTATTTCATGAGTTAGTACCCTAATCAATTTTTGCCATGAAAGCAATTCCTTTTCATTTAATTCAGACTCGATATCCTGAAAGGAAACAATTTTATATTGATTGTCCTTTTGTTTAAATTCAGAAATCCGCACAGCAACAGGAATTGCCTTGTTTTTTGATTTTATAATAACCATTTTTTCGGTGCCAGCTCCGGAATGCTGTATTAACTGATAAAATTCAGGATGTATATTTTCAATGGCTTTGATGTTTGATATTCGGTTGATGTTAAGTAATTTAAGGGCACTTTGATTGATAATATCTATTTTCCCGTTTTCTCCAACTGTAATTATTGCAGTTTGTGTATTGTCAATGACTGTTTTAAAATAAGATTGCTGAATTTCTTTGCGTTCTGTGATATTAAAAAGCTGGTTTCTTACATGCTCAATGTTGTTCCGGAAATTTTCATCGATATTTGAAAAAACTTTATCGTGAAATGCATATGAAGCATCGTTTGTTTTTAAAGAAGCAAAAAAATCTGCAACATTCCTGTTAAATTTATTGATATACTGCAGAAGCAGAAAAATTTGCAAAAGGAGTAAAAAACCTAATCCAAATATGGTAAATAATTTTTCTTCTTTGAAGATAAAAGGAACTATACTCAAACAATTAAACAGAATAAGTATAATTCTAATGATAATATGGATATAAAATTTTTTACTTACCACGGTTAAATGTTGTATTTTTTGATTTTATTGTATAATGTTTGCCGGGTTAATCCCAGTTCTTTTGCAGCTTCGGTCATTTTTCCATCATTATTTACCAGCGCTCTTTCAATAGCTTTTTTCTCAATGTCTTCAAACTTTAAGGGCCACTCTTGTTTTTCGGGTTTTTGTTTGAGCATAAAATCATTGTGCTCCAGAACATTGTTTGAGCATAAAATTACAGCTTTTTCAATGGTATGTCTTAACTCACGAATATTTCCCGGCCATGAATATTGCTGCAATGTTTTAATGGCTTGATTGCTGAATTTAACTCCCTGTTTTTCGTATTTTGCAGAATATATTTTTAAATAATATTCGGCTATTTCCATAATATCTTCTTTTCGTTTGCGAAGAGGTGGTAGCTCAATCTGAACGGTATTTATTCTGTAAAAAAGATCTTCTCTGAATAATCCTTTTCTAATCATCTCATCAGGATTTTTATTGGTTGCCGTAATTAAACGGATGTTAATCGGAATGGGTTTATTGGCTCCAACAGGAATGATTTCGTGTTTTTGCAGTGCTGTTAAAATTTTTGATTGTAATGATACGGGCAGGTTACCTATCTCGTCTAAAAATAATGTACCACAGTTTGCTATTTCGAAACGTCCTGTTTTATCTTCTTTGGCATCTGTAAAAGCTCCTTTTTTATGTCCGAACAGTTCGCTTTCAAACAATGTTTCAGGTATTGATCCCATATCAATGGTTATCATGGGTTTTGATTTTCGATGAGAGCGGCGGTGAATTTCCCTGGCAATGATTTCTTTTCCTGTACCATTTTCGCCGGTTATTAAGATATTAGCATCGGTAGCGGCCACTTTATTGATAACCGAAAATACTTCCTTCATTGCATCCGACGAACCAATTATTTTTTCGTCGGATTTGTTAATTTCTCCACTCAGCGATTCATTGTCTCTGGATAGTTTATCAATTTTTAATTGTGATTCTCTGATTTTTAAAGCCGACTTGAGGGTATGGATTAACTTTTCGTTGTTCCATGGTTTAATAATAAAATCGGTAGCTCCCTGTTTCATTGCTTTAACGGCTAAATTCACATCGCCATAGGCTGTGATGAAAAGTACCGTGGCAAATTTATCGATTTTTAAAATCTCGTTTAACCAGAAAATGCCTTCGTTTCCGGTGTTTAAACCAGCCGAAAAATTCATGTCTAGCAAAACAATATCATAATTTTCTTTTTGATATTGGGAAATGATTAAATTGGGATTTGATAATGTATCCACCTTATCAAACTCATTATCTAATAAAATGGATAACGATTTTAAAATATTCTTGTCATCATCGGCAATTAAAATTTTACCTTTACTCTTCATTGATGATTAATTGTTTTGTGTTCGATAATTGAGTTAAATGTAAAAATTTTTTACATTTTTAAAAAATATTATTAATATCTTAACTTTTAAAGGATTTAAAATCAATAAATTAAAAAAAATGGTATTCTTTTGGCACAGAACATTATAAAATCAATAAAAACTTAAAATTATGTTCAAAAATTTTCTGAAAGTATCCATACGAAATTTGGTTCGCAATAAAACCTATTCATTTATTAATATCCTGGGTTTAGCTATAGGAATGGTTTGTAGTATAATTATTTTCTTGTTCATTTTTGATGAACTGAGCTATGATAGGTATCATGAAAAATCTGACCAAATTTATAGAGTGGGTATAGATGCAATGATGCAGGGTAGAAAATTAAAGGCATTTACAACCGGGGCACCTGTTGGCCGGACTTTTGTAAATGAAATGCCCGAAGTATTGCTTTCAACCCGTATCATAAAATCGCAAATTAATGTGGATGAAGCTGTAGTTCGTTACGAAGAAAAAAAGTTTATTGAAGAAAATATTTTTTATGTAGATAGTACATTTTTTGATATGTTTCATGTTGAATTAATTGATGGGGAATCGGGCAATTTATTAACTGCGCCAAATCAAATTGTAATAACAGAAAGTGTTGCAAAAAGATATTTTGATGATCAGGAACCAATAGGAAAATCGTTAACTATACAAGGGGATGAGTATTTAATTCAGGCTGTTTCAAAAGATTGTCCGCCCAATACTCATTTTCATTATAGTATTCTTGGATCGCTGGTTAGCCTGCCAGTTGCTAATTCAGAAGGCTGGATGTCAAATGATTATTCATATACTTATTTAATTCTGGAAAAAGGCGTAAATGCAGATCTTGTAAAACAGAAAATGGTTGATGTAGCTTTAAAATATGTTGAGCCTGAAATACAAGATGTTTTTGGAGTTACATTGGATGAGTTTACCAATGCCGGAAATACATTTGAATATGTATTACAACCATTAACCGATATACATTTAAAATCTCATACCGATTATGAAATAGAGCCTAATTCGAATATTGTTTACATATATATATTCTCGATAATTGCGGTATTTATTTTAATTATTGCAATCATCAACTTTATGAATCTTTCAACTGCCAGATCGGCAACCAGGGCAAAAGAAGTGGGTTTAAGAAAAGTGATTGGAGCAAAAAGAGAAAGCTTGTTTTATCAGTTTTTATTTGAATCTGTTATTATGAGTATGATATCGTTAATTGTTGCGATGGTTATTATCGAATCAGTTTTACCCTTTTTTAATAGTTTTACTTTAAAACAGTTAACCATTGGCTATTTTTCCAATATATACGTTTTACCATCTTTACTATTGCTTGGAGTTGTTGTGGGTATTGTCTCAGGATTATATTCTGCCAGTTATTTATCATCATCAAAAATATTAAATGTGATCAAAGGAAAAGTTTTATCTGGAAGTGGTAAAGCCAGGTTTCGCAGTTTTTTAGTGATTTTTCAGTTTTCGATCTCTATAGCACTTTTTATTTGTACGTTTTTAATATACAGTCAGTTAAATCTTTTGCGAAATAAAGATATCGGGTTTAATAAGAAGGATATTGTAATTATTGAAAAAGCAGATGCTCTGGGCCAGTCTTTTAATTCCTTTATTGATGAGTTGGAATCAAACCCTGTTATTGAAAGTGTAGCGGCTTCAAGTACATTGCCCTCGCGTATGTTTGGCGGATTACCATTAATGATAGAAGGGGATGTTGAGAATAAAATATATTCTCCGCGAACAATTTCGATTGACCAGAATTTTGCAAAAACATATCAATTAGAACTAAAAAGCGGCCGGTTTTTTTCAGAAGATTTTCCATCAGACTCCTTTGCTATTGTTTTAAACGAATCGGCTGTGCGCGATATGGGATTAAAAGAGCCGGTGGTAGGGAAAAGACTAGTCACAAGTTTCTATGGCAATACCTTTTATTGGAATATAATAGGAGTTGTTAAGAATTTTAATTTCAGGTCTTTGCATCAGGATATTGGCCCGTTGGTATTAACCAGTCCTTTTTTAAATGGAACAAATTTAATATCTGTAAAATTGAAGTCAGAAATTAATAAAAAAAGCATTGATTTTATTCGTAATAAATGGGAACAATTTGTTATGGATACTCCTTTTGATTATTCAATTATGGAAAATGATTTCGACAACTTACATAGAGAAGAATTTCGAACTGGCGATATTTTTATAATCTTTTCACTATTAGCCATCTTTATTGCCTGCCTTGGATTATTTGGTCTTGCTTCGTTTATGGCCGAACAAAAAACCAAAGAAATAGGCATACGAAAAGCTTTGGGTGCTTCGATTTTAACCATTGTGCGCTTATTGTTTAAACAGTTTACCATTTGGGTGGTCATTGCCAATGTCGTGGCCTGGCCTTTAGCTTACTTTTTTATGAAAAGCTGGTTGCAAAATTTTGCTTATCAAACCGATATTAAATTCTGGATATTTCCTGCAGCAGCACTTCTTGCATTGCTTATTGCTTTAATAACAGTAAGTTATCAGGCAATTACTGCAGCTAGTAAAAACCCGACCGATTCGTTACGGTATGAGTAGTTTTATAATCACCAAGCCGCTTGGAGCGGCTTGGCGGATTTAAACTGAAACCGGCTGGAAGCCGGCGATCCATTTTTCAAAATCGTAGTTCCCTTTAAAACTGCAACGTAAATACCGTTTCAGCATTTAGCGTTGATTTTACCAAAATAGAACCACCATGCAAATGCATAATCTGACGCGTAAGACTTAACCCAATACCCGAGCCTCCTGACTTGCCGTCCGGCAGGTTTTCTTTGGTAGTAAAAAATGGAATAAATATCTGGTCCATCATTTCCGATGGAATACCGGGGCCGTTGTCTTTGACTTTAAAATTCACTGAGTCATTTACCTGATTTGCTTCTATTGTTATTTTGGGATTTTTAATATTTTCCAAAACTTCAATAGCATTTTTTATAAGGTTTATAAGCACCTGCTCAATAAGTTTTTCATCTGCTTTTAATGTTAGATCATGAGGATAAATTGAAACGATAAGATCAATTCCTTTTTGTTTTAAGTCATTTTCAAAAAGGGTTTGGACATGCTCCATTAAATCAGCCACTGGAATGATAGAAAAATTGGGTTTAGGAATTTGGGTAAGACTTTTATAGGTTTCAACAAAGCCGGATAATCCGGCACTGCGTTTTCGGATGGTTTTTAGGCCTAATACAGCATTTTTAATGGTTGTATTGTCCAGCTGCTTAGATGTTTTTATTTGATTATTGGTTTGAAACATTTTTACGAGCGACCCGGAAAGTAACTTTATCGGGCTAACCGAATTCATAATTTCGTGGGTTAAAACCCTGATTAGCTTTTGCCAGGCTTCTACTTCGCTTTGGTCAATTTCTGATTTAATGTTTTGTATGGAAAGTAATTTGATGTTTTTTGTCTTGATTTTAAAATTTGCGGCTTTTACCGATAACTGTAGGGTTTCGCTGTTGGATACCAGCTTAATGAGTTTTGTAGCTCCCGGATTTAAGTTTTTGAATGTTTCTGCTAATTCAGGCATAGTTTTATTGATATCATCAATTTGAGATATAGCAGGTCTGTTTAGAAGCTCCAATGCTGCTTTATTGCAGATCTCAATTTTTCCGTTTTCATCAAAACCTAAAATCCCGATACCAATGTGTTTTATGGTATTCTGGAAATACTGATGCTCGGTTTCTTTTTCGGACCGTACATGTGAAATATTGTTAATAATTTTATACAATTCATTATATAATTGATTAAACGAAGGGTCTAATCGTTTTTCTTTTTCAAATCCTATGGAAATATCATTGTATTTGAGTGCTGTGATTAATTTACGGATATCGCGTGTTAATTTTTGCACATACCAGATAAGATAAGCAATTTGTGCAATCCACAATATTACCAGCGATGAGCTTGTAACAAGCATATATTCCTGTTGAATAGACCAGAAAAAAGCAGCGGTGGTTAAAGCAATAAGAATTATCTGTATAACGATATTGATTTTAAAACGGCTAAATACCATATTTTTCTATTTTTTTATAAAGTGTTGAACGGTTTATTCCCAGCTCTTTGGCTGCTGCACTTAAATTTCCTTTATGTTTTGCTATGGCGTTTTCGATAATTATTTTTTCGTTTTCATCTAAATTAAACGTATTTGGAGCAAAAACTTTAGTCTTTTTTTCACCGTCGGGCCAGCAATGTTCTTCTTTAATTTCTTTATTGTCGCATAAAATTACCGCTTTTTCTATGGTATGCTGCAGTTCTCTTATATTTCCAGGCCACGAGTGTTCCTTCATTTTTTTGAGGGCTTGTTCGGAAAATTTTAAAGGTGCTTTCTGATATTTTTCTGAATATTTTTGAAGAAAAAAATTAGCAAGTAATGGGATATCATCAGTTCGCTCTCGTAATGGAGGCAACTCTATTTGTATGGTATTAATTCGGTAAAGTAAATCTTGTCGGAACTTATTCTCCTGTACCATTTTATCCAAATCCATATTGGTTGCACAAATTAATCTAATATCCACTGAAATTGGTTTGTTTGATCCTACCCGGTATATTTCTTTGTTTTGGATAACAGTTAACAATTTAAATTGTAACTCAACGGGCAAATTTCCAATTTCATCGAGAAAAAGTGTGCCGCCGGATGCTATTTCAAATCTTCCGGTACGATCTTCTTTGGCATCGGTAAAAGCGCCTTTAACAGATCCAAATAGTTCGCTTTCAAAAAGATTTTGGGATATTGCTCCCAAATCAACATTGACAAACACTTCATCAGAAAGGTTCGATTTACGATGAATTTCCCGGGCAATCACTTCTTTCCCGGTACCGTTTTCGCCGGTAATTAAAATATTGGCATCGGTGGGAGCTACTTTGTCAACCAATTGCAGCACATTTTTTATGGCCGATGATTTTCCGATGATGGTAGAATATTTTTGGTCGATACGCTCACTCAGGTGTTTTTGCTTTTGTTCGAGATTCTTTATCCTGACTTTCGATTGCTGCAGGTTATATGCTGATAAGATGGTGGAAAGTATTTTTTTTTCATCCCACGATTTTTGTATAAAATCGGTAGCTCCTTCTTTCATGGCTTTAACTGCTAACTCAACATCACCGTATGCTGTAATAAGAATAATCGAAATATTCGGATCTTTCTCCAGAACTTGTTTCATCCAGTAAATCCCTTCGTTCCCTGTATTTACACCCGCTGAAAAGTTCATATCCAGTAAAACAAGGTCGTACGTTTTTTGCCTTAAATAATCGGGTATAAGGTTTGGGTTTTTTATGGTATCAATAACCGAAAAATGCTCGGATAAAAATAGCCTTAAAGCGATTAAAAGTTCTTCGTTATCGTCTATGATGAGTATTTTTCCTTTTTTCATATTTAATGGTTCAATGGTTTAATGATGCAATGTTTCAATGATGCAATGATACGATGATGCAATAGTTCAATGGTTCAATAGTCCAATCATGCAATGATGCGATGTTTTAAAGCTTAAAGCTTTTTTATATAAGCAGAACTTTTTGCTTTTGTCATTATTTTACATATTTCATTAGATTCATTCAAGAGTCTTTGTAATTCAATTTTATCATTTGATAAATTTGTTTCATCGATAACTTCCAGCCAATATTCCGACTCATCAGCTTCTTCAACAACGATGCAAATTTTACTAAAGAATTCTGCTTTTGACCGGCCTCTGCAAGCTGCACGATAATTTGCTCCTACTGATGTTGCTGATTTTATTAATTGGTAAGTTATTACCGGAGTTGCTTTACTGTTTTTAAGTGTGTCGCAAAATAAAATCACATCAGTTGCAAATTTTTTCGTTCGCTTTTTTAGATTCTCTATAAAAATTTCTTTTTCGGTCATATTAATTATTTTATCATTTAAACATTGATTAATTTAATCATTTATCATTAGTTCAATAAAAATACAATATATTGTTGTTATCTTAAACACGTATGTTGGATTTTGCAACACTTTATTTTTATGAGTTATTTAAAAGTGTTTGATTATTAGTTATTTGCGTTTTTGGTATAGAGATTGGTTCCGTAATTCTGAAATTAAAAAAAAGTTATGTTAGTACATTATATTAAAACAGCACTACGAAATTTTCTAAGGAACAAATCCATTACCTTAATTAAAATTTTAGGATTGGCCTTTGGGCTGGCTTCCATATTCTTTATTCTGATATTTATTATTCAGGAAACCAGTTATAATAAATACCTGGAAAACAGTGAAAACATTTACCGTATTATTCAGCAAAATAATGTTCATCACTGGAAAACACCAAAGTCACCCTATCCATTGCGCGATGAATTGTTGGCCAGTTATCCCGAGGTGAAAAAAGCGACCCGGATATTAGGCTTTCACAGCACTCAAATTGATCTCAATCAGCAAACCTTTAATACTGAAAATTATATCTGTACCGATGAAGATTTTTTTCAAATCTTTAACCCACATATTATTTCAGGTAATATTTCTGATTTTGAAGATAACCCTTATCAGGTAGCTCTTTCCAAATCAACAGCTGAAAAATATTTTGGTACGTTAGATATTATCAATAAAGAATTAACGGTTATTAGTTTTAATAAGGAAATACAAGTAGTTATTAAAGCGGTTTATGAAGATTTCCCGTTAACTTCAACAATGGATCCCGATTTTATCTCACCCCTGGAATTGGGCATGATGCAGATAAATAAATATATGACGTCAACTGACAAGGTAGAGTATGGTGTTAGTTATTATAAAGAAGATTGGGGGTTAGAGATTTTCAGAACCTATATTCTGTGTGATGAAAATTTAAACCAGGGTTCATTTAAAAAAATATCGGATGATATTACAACCCGTAAGTTTGAAAACCCGGAAGACAGGGCATTTTATCTACAGCCTGTTACGGAAGTTTATTTAAAATCTGAAGATTTAATGGGGGGTGATGAAAAAGGGAACCTTACAGCAATTTATATTTTTTCTGCCGTTGCTTTATTGGTGCTGCTCATTGCCAGTATCAATTATATAATTCTTTCCACTTCACAAATTGTATCGCGTACCAAAGAAATTGGTGTGCGAAAAATTTTAGGGGCACAAAAAAAATCGCTGTTAAAACTATTGTTTACCGAATCATTTCTTATTTCAATCGTTGCTTTTGTTTTGGCTTTTATTATCATAGAACAATTCAGGCCTTTAATCAATCAGATTTTCGATAAACAAATCATTATCATTTTTAATTGGAAGATGATATTGGGAACACTGCTTATTCTCGGAATTGTTGTTATTGCGCCGGCAGTTTATATGATGTATTATTTCAACAAAGTTTCTCCCATTGATATCATGCGAAAGGAGAAAATGTATGCACATCATAAATTTAATCTGAAAAAAGTGATGCTTGCTTTGCAATACATTATATTTATTGGTTTGGTTGTTGGTTCAATAGGCATTGTAAAGCAGCTAAGATTTGCTATGCATAGCGATTTGGGATTTAATCCCGGGAACAAGCTTGTAATTCCTGTTGGTGAGTTGGTTCAGTCAGGAAAATTTCAAACAGCTAAACAAGAGCTCTTGAAAATAAAAGAAGTGAAGCATATAAGCGGAGCTATGTGGTTACCGCCATCCAATGGACGTATGAGTGTTAATATGTCCTTGCCGGATGATCCCACAGAAAAAATAAATGTGGAAGGATTGTTTGTTGACAAGGACTTTATTGAAACATTTGATTTAAAAATGGCTGAAGGAAATTCATTTAGTTTTTATGGAGAGAATGCAAAGGATAAAATAGTAATTAATGAAAAAGCTAACCAATACTATAAAATGGGCGGCGATATCTGGGATAGAGAAATAGTTGGAGTAGTGAAAGATTTTAAATTTCATTCATTTCATGAACAAACCGGTCCTATGTTCCTGGCGGTAGGCGATTATATGATACGCAATATGGTTATACATTATAATACAAAGGATATCTCATCATTAATTGAACATATTAAAGAAACATTGTTGGAGGTTTATCCTCAAATGCAGTTTAACCATTCTTTTTTGACCGATAATTTTGATGAATTGTACAAAGAAGAAAAAAGAATGGCCATACTTATCAGCGTTTTTTCATTGCTGGCTATTTTTATAGCTTCTTTAGGTTTGCTGGGAATAACGATTTTTACTACGAAAAAGCAAACAAAAAATATTGCCATACGAAAAGTGAATGGAGCTTCCACGGCAGGTATTTTTAAACTGTTTATCAGCGACTATATTCTTTTAATCTTCATTGCAATGATTATCGCCAGTCCATTGGCTTATTATCTGTTGAATCGTTGGTTACAAAACTTTGCTTATCAAACGAATCTTCCCTGGTGGATGTTTATATTTGCCGGCTTACTGGCTCTTTTCTTTACATTAATTACCATTAGTTGGTACAGCTTAAAAGCAGCCCGAAAAAACCCGGTAGATAGTTTGCGGTACGAATAAATTTTAAAAATAATGATAAGGCACTTTATAAGATTACTGATTCAAAGAAATTTCAGGAGAAACGGTTTTCATACGTTGATAAATATATTGGGGTTATCCGTGGGGTTAGCATCTTTTATCCTGTTTATCCTTTTTATTCGCGGATTAAAAGAATATGATACGTTTCACAAAAACTACGATGATATTTATCGGATTATTCGCAAAACAGACGATAGTCGGGGAGATTTTGGCGGAACACCGGCGCAAATGGGCGATTATCTTTCAGAGAGAGTTCCCGAAATAAAGAACTTCGTCCGTATTGATGAAGTAACTGATGTGGTGATAACTAAGGATGAGGAAAAATTTTTTGTATCTGCTCTGTTATATGCCGACAACAGTTTCTTTGATATATTCTCTTTTGAAATTATTAAAGGAAATGTGAGCAAACCAATCGAGAATATAAAATCAGTTGTATTATCGGAAGAAATGGCCCGAAAGTATTTTGGCGATACGGAACCGATAGGTAAAACAGTAAAGATTGGAGACACGGAAGAAGAATATACCGTGTCGGCAGTGGTTAAGAATGCTCCTGAGAAATCAAGTATAAAATACAATTTTATTCTCTCTTTCGAGATTGTGGAAAAAGGGTCGGGATGGGGAATGTTTAATTATACCACCTATTTACTGCTCGATAACTTAAAGAAAGAGAGTGCTGAAAAAAAGATACAGGCTTGTGCCGTGGAAAGAAGTGGTGATAAGTTAATGCATTTAAGCTTTTTGAGATTGCAAGCCATGAAAGATATGCGTTTTGAGGTAGTTCGTGGCAATTCATTTAACACGATAGACCGTAAGTATCTCCTCATATTTTTATCAGCATCCATATTTATTTTATTGCTTGCTATTATTAACTATACGAATCTTGCATCGGCTATTTCACTGAAAAGATCCAAAGAAGTAGCAGTAAAAAAAATATTGGGTAGTCACAGAGCCAGAATTGTGCTTGAGTTTCTAACGGAATCCATTGTATTTGCATTATTTGCTTTGCTCATTGCCTTTATCTTAGTAGAACTGGTAAATCCTTATTTTGGCAGGTTAATTCAGGAAGAAATACCGTTTTCTTATGCATATATCCCTTTATTTATTTTATTGACAGTGCTGGTTGGGATTGCATCTGGCATTTATCCGGCTGTTTACGGATCGCGATATGATATTTTTGGATTAATGAAACAATCCGTTTACAGGGGAAAGAAGGCTAAATTATTTAGAAATTTACTGGTAGTTCTTCAGTTTGGTATTACCTGTTTTTTATTAATTTGTGCGCTTACATTTTCGAAACAGCTTAACTTTCTTATAAACAGAAGCCTGGGGCTCGAATCTGATAATATTCTCGAAATTGAAGTGCACTGGGAGGATATTGAACTGGAAAGCCTGAAAAATGAATTATTAAAGTTTGCAGCAGTAGAGAGCGTAACAACAAGCACGTTTAAGGCTGGCGAAGAAAGCTGGAATAATAGTGTATATTGGGAAGGAATGACCGATGAAAAACAAATTAATATGTTTGTTTTAGCTGCGGATAAGGATTTTATCAAGACTTTGAAAATACCTTATCTTGAAAATATTCCGGATTTTGAAAAGCTTAATTTTAAAGAAAACAGGTACTACATTTTAAACGAATCGGCAAAAAAATATTTAGGATGGCAAGAATGTATTAACAAATCTTTTTCAATATATTCTAATGAAATGGGGATCGTGGCAGGAGTAGTAAAGGATTTTAATTTCCGTTCGTTGCATCATCAGGCAAGTCCTTCGGTTATTAAATTAAGTGGTAAGCCGGTTCGTGATAAAATGCATGTTAAGTTACTTCCGGGTACTGAAACCGATTTCATGAATTTTCTTCAGGAACAGTGGAGTAAATATGCACCTGCTAATGCACCGCTTATTGTTACCACTTTATCAGAGGAGTTCGAAAATTTGTATACCACTGAAAGAAAAACAAAAACTGTAATTATTCTGTTTACCGTTGTTGCTTTGTTTGTTTCCATGTTAGGATTATTCGGACTGGCCACCTTTATTACCCTTCAGCGCACGAAAGAGATAGGTATAAGAAAAGCCAATGGAGCACAAATTCAAACCCTAATTATAATGCTGGTTACAGAATTCGTAAAATGGGTTTTGATAGCTTTTATTATATCTTTTCCAATTGCATATTTTTATTTGAGAAACTGGTTGCAGAATTTCTCATACCAAACGAACTTAAGTATTTGGCTTTTTGTTGTTTCGGGAGTCTTGATTTTGCTTGTGGCTTTATTAAGCGTTATTATACAATCTTATAGGGCAGCAAGAAAAAACCCGGTAGAAAGTTTGCGGTATGAATAAAACTAAAAATATGTTTTTGTATAATTTAAAATTGATTTCCCGGTATTTTATTCGCAACAAGATGGTTTCATTGTTTAGTATTTTGGGACTATCTTTTGGATTTTCTGTATTTTTATATGTTTTTACATACATTAGTTTTGAGAATAGTTATGATAAATATTTAAAAGATGCTGACAATACTTTTCGTTTGCATGTTAACTCAAGTACTATACAGTGGGCAAGAAGTTTATTTTTCTTAGGAAATGCCTTAAATCAGAAATCTCCGGCTATAAGCGAAGAAACAACTTTTATTTATTCAGAGCAGAATACCATAATTGACCCACAATCAGGGAAACCGGTTATAGCTAATCATTTTATGGCTATAGACACGAATTTTATTAATTTTTTTGGTTTTAACGTTAAAAGCGGTAATAAAAAAGATATCGGATTGCCCAATACAGCCTTAATTACACCTGAATTTTCCCAAAAATACTTTGGAAGTGAAAATCCAATTGGTAAAGAGTTAGATGTTAAAACAATTCAATATTGTGAAGATGTTGGAAAATTTACTATTGTAGGAGTAGTTGACAAGCCACCTGAAAATACGCACTTTACTTTTTCTGTCTTGCTGTCACAAAAGGGCAACCTGAGTAAACGTGTAAAGTTTTTAAGTGAAAATGCAGTTTTTGGTTCATATACTTATTTAAAACTTTTTCAAAAACAAGATATCACAATTGTTCATGATTTTATTCGTGAAATACTTCTTGAAAACCAGTCAAAATTCAGAGGACCGGCACTTTCTTCTTTTAGTCATACTTTACAGCCGGTTTTGGATATTCATCGCAAATCAAACCTCGGACATGAATTAAAGAATGTTAATTCAGGAAAACAGGTTTTTATTTTATTTATTGTTGGAATTGTCATACTACTCATTAGTTTAATTAATTTTGTTATTCTGCATTCAGCAAGAATATTTAACCGGGGAAAAGAGATTGCTTATCGGAAAATATCGGGGGCACGAACAATTTCATTGATAAAATATTTTAGTCTTGAATCGGTGTTATATTCATTAGTGTCTATTTATATTGCAACTATCATTATTGAATTAATCCGTCCATGGGTGGTTAAATATTTTAATATAGATGTTCCTTTAATTTATAGCAACTTTAACACCTTAATTATCCTTGTTGTACTGATTATATTTTGTGTTTTAGTTTTTAACCTTTTCATAGTCGCTTTTATACGAAAAATAAGTATAATTAATACGTTTAAGTTGGGCAATACGGGGAAAAGCGGGGGTGAATATTTTCGAAAAATTCTCACAATTATTCAATTTGCAGGTGCTATCGGGCTTTTAATATTTGCAATCTCAGTTTACAAGCAAATAGAATATATGCAAACCAAAGATATGGGTTTTAAAACAGAGTCTGTTATTGTTGTATCTTTTCAGAATAATGATTTTGTTCAGCAGCCTTTTATTAATCAGATAAAAACCATTCCATCAGTAATTAATGTTACACGTTGTCAACAGCACCCGGGCTACCCGATGAATATTATGGGTTTTCCACTCGCTGATGGAGACGGTTTGCCGGTAAAATTAACAACCGTAGATAAAAATTATATAAAGTCTATGAATATTGAAATTGTCAATTATTTAGGTGATGCTATTCAAAAAACAGAATCGGATAAAATGGATATTTTTATTAATGAGAAAATGTATCATATTTTAATTGAAAATTTTAATAATGACCTGAACCACATGCTTACAAATTGGGATAATGTAAATATTCAAGGTGTTGTTAAAAACTTTCATTTTGCATCCTTACATCATGCTATTGAGCCTTTTTTCTTTTTTATTGGAAAGGAAGAAGCAAGATATAAGTTTATGCTAATTAATCTTAAGCCCGGAGAAACAGAAAAAACTCTACGTGAAATTAAAAGCATATGGGATGAAAATTTTCCTGGTTATTATTTTAATTATTTCTTTCTAGATGATTTTTTAATCAATCAATATAAAGGTGAAATGAGGGTGTTTAAAGCAATAAAAATTATTATTCCTATTATCCTTTTAATTATTAGTATGGGATTGATTGGTTCAATAACATTTATTATGAAAAACAGGGAAAAAGAAATTGCCGTACGTAAAATTCTGGGAGCATCATATCAAGGGCTTTTAAAATATTATTTATTTAAAATTTCATCAATAGTAGTTATTGCCTTTGTTATTATTTTCCCGGTTATGTATTATGTTTTAAAGGCATGGTATGCTAATTTTCAGTATCATGCACAAATTCAATGGCTTGAATTTATCTTTTCAGGAATAATCATTTTAATTTATACATGGATAATCATTTTTTGGATGATCCAAAAAAATATCAGAAAAAATCCGGTAGAAAGTTTGCGGTATGAGTAATTAAACTTAAACAAAAGAAGATGGTCTAAAAATCTATATTTGTGCTCTTATAGATTTTAAGATGAAGAAAAATCAATCATTCCACCGTATTTTAAAATGCATCAAACCGGCATTACCAAAAGCTGCTAAAACGACTATCTGGCTTTTGAAGATTACCATACCAGTAACTTTTTTTGTTTTGGTTTTGAATTACACGGGTTGGTTAGCACAAATTTCAGGTGGTTTACAGCCTTTTTTTAGTTTACTGGGATTGCCTGCCGAATCAGCATTTGTGTTAATTACCAGCATGCTTACCAATATTTATTCAGTTATTGCGGTTATCTCTACACTTGGAATACCTGTTCGTGAAGCAACTATATTAGCTATAATGAGTCTGATAGCTCATGGTTTTATTATTGAATCGGCTATTATTAAAAAGTCGGGTTCCAGTGTTTTTCGGATGCTAACCATCCGGGTGATTTTTAGTCTTATTGCGGGATTATTTCTCAATGCAATTTTACCACATGGGGAAGTATTGGTACAAAAAGAAATTGTTTCAAGCAGCCAAAGCTTTCTACTAGTTCTCAAAAATTGGGTTATTGATATGTTTTTTTTGGGATTAAAGATTATTAGTTTGGTGAGCATTTTGTTTATTTTTCAGAATATACTGGAGGAGTTTGGAGTCATCGCATGGATATCCCGTATCATGAGACCATTGTTGCGGATTTTGGGTTTACCGGAAAGTACATCGGTTTCATTAATCGTGGTAAATACGATAGGTTTAGCATATGGCGCAGCCGTAGTTTTGGATCAGTTAGATAAAAACAAGATGAATAAAAAAGATGCTGACTTGTTAAATCACCATGCGGTGATATCTCATTCTCAGATTGAAGATCCGTTGTTATTTTTAGCTTTGGGTATTACTATTCATTGGCTTATCTGGCCACGTATTATTTTAGCCATTTTGGTCGTTTGGTTGAGAAAATTAGAGTTAAAATTGGAAAAAAGCAGAAAAGGGAAAGTGCATCTTGCTTATGGTTCAGTTTAATTCTTTTTTTTTAATGACCATTAATTTTGTCCATTATTCCACAAATGTGTAAAAAATCCACATTTATACATAAAAATATATAATGGCCATTATCAGTACATAGCTTAGTAAATAATTTTGATTGCTTCAGGAATGATTTCCGCTTTTAGCTGTTCAACCGGATTTTGCACCTCGCCATCTATGTGAATATCCTGCGCCGGGTTAAGCGTTATCTCAGCTTTCGTTGTGCTTATAATCTGTACATATTTCATTTTATGCAGATTTCCGGTAAAAAACGCCGCAATAAATCTGAAAACAATCCACCAGGGATACGGCTTGATAATTATAATTTCAAATTTCCCATCATCTATAACACCTTTAGGATTAATTAAGGCACCGGTCCCGTATGCGGGAGCATTGGCAATAACCAACATTTCGGCTTTTTTCTTTTTATTATAATCAGACGTTTTAAGGGTAAACCTAAAAGATGTTTTAGGAGATAGGAGTTCTTTCAGCAGTTGTTTTCCGTAACCTGATAATCCTTTTAATTTTTCCTGTGAAAAACGTTTTACAATTCGTGCATTAATGCCCACATCACTTAAATGCAAACAATAAAATTTATCGTTAATTAGAATAGTATCAACAGGCTTAGGTGATGTATTGATAATTTTTTTTAATGCCTTTTCGAAGTCATTAGGTATATTTAAATTTAAAGCTACTCCGTTAGCTGATCCGGCAGGAATTATGCCCATTTGAATTTTTTTGCCGATAATATTGCTGGCTACCAGGTTTACAGTACCATCACCCCCTGCGGCAATAATAAGTTCCGGATTAAATTTGTGTATAGAATCCGTTAATTTTTTTTTATCCTTATCACCGGTTGTGTAAAAAATATCCCAATCAAATTTATCTTTTGACAAAATTTTGTTTATAACTGACTTCAGGTTATTATTATTGATTAATGCCCTGGATTTGGGATTAATTACAAATAATATTTTCTTTTTCTTTTTTCTCAAAACAGTTTTTTTTTGAAATGGCTTAAAACTTGTATAGTAATATATAACAAAAACTATGCAATAAATTCTATGAAATATTTAAAACCGATTTTTAGAAAAATAGTTAATCCTTTTAAAAGAGTTAAGATTTATATAAAACATAAAGCTGGCTGGCTTGATGTTCCCAAAATAATTCCTTACCGTGGATATGGCAATCAAACCGAAGTTTTTATTGAGGGCATGGTTATTGAAGATAAAGGACTTGCAAAACCTCAGGATAAGCACAAATTTTGGCATAACATACTGGCCACAATTAAAAGATTTTCAAGTGACGAAATTGCAGGAGTTAATGTTCGTGCCATATTTTTAGGTGAAACAAAGGTATGTGAAACCGATGCATTAGGTTTCTTTAGCTTTCACTTTAATATTAATAATAAGTTAAAACAGATAAAGTATAACACTTGGTATTCTGTTGATTTCGAATTAATAGATAATGTAATTGAAGATCAGAAAACCATCGTTGCAAAAGGAGAAGTGATGATTATTTCCCCAAAAATCCAAAGAATAATTATTTCTGATATTGACGATACGGTTCTGGTATCTCATTCTACTCAAACTATGAAAAAACTTCAGCTTATGCTATTTAAAAATGCATTAACCAGAAATCCTTTTCCCGGGATAACTAAATTTTATACGGCATTGAGCAAAGGAAAGGACGATACATCTGACATTCCGTTTTTTTATGTTTCAAGCAGTGAGTGGAATTTATATGATTTATTGGAGGATTTTTTCTATGCGAATGAGTTGCCCAAAGGCATTTTTCTTCTCAGAAAATTAGAGTACAGTATTTATAAGTTTTGGAAATCTGGTGGAGGAAGCCATCAGCATAAATACAACAAGATTAAGCGTATTTTGGAGCTTTTTCCTGATCAGAAAGTTATTTTAATTGGCGATAGCGGACAAAAAGACCCGTGGATATATTCTGATATTGCTTTAGAATATCCGGGAAGAATCGAAACTATTTATATTCGAAAAATTCGATCGCGAAGTTTATTTCAGCAGGAACAGAATATTTTTGAAAAGCTACAGAATATTGAAACCGAATATTTGGAGTTCGAATCGGCTCTTTCGGCATTGGAGCATTCTAAAATTAAAGGGTTTGTGAGTTCTGTTTGATTAATTTACTGATCTATACATATAAAATAATACTGTTACTCTTACTTACTAAACAATACCGCTGAAACAATTTTTTTTTTATAATTTATTGCAGAAAGAAGTTTGAGCCTGTAAGCTTTTATTTGCTTTTCATTGCTTTGCGATATTATATTTTAATCCTTGGTTTTTTCGGAATTAATGTATTTGCATCAGAATAATTAAAAAAAGACGCTAAGTTTTTTCTTAGCGTCTTTTACGGTAATTTAAGGTAAAACACTTATTTAGAATACTGATCAATTACATCATGAATACTGCGCTCACAAACCTGGCAAAAAGTTAAATGCCGGGTAAACATAATACAATCCAGTTGTGAGCGGTATAGTCCGTACTGGTTGTAACCGGCACCTTCAAAAGCACCTACTACATCTTTATACTTCTCCTGGGCAAAATACTCATCCTGCTTATGATGTACATCCATAAAGAAATCTTCCATTACCGATTCTTCAACTTTTTCGGCTCTCATCTCGGTACGTTTCTTTTGTACTTCATAGCTGAATTCATCAAACGCTTCTTTGTTCCAGGGGGTTGGAATGGGAGTATCATCATCAACTAAATCTTTCCACTTTAAGTTGTCTTTGTCTAACAAAGCTGTAATATTGGTTTCCCAGGGTTCTTTTTCAATAGATGGCGCTTCATAGGAAACTGCCGAAGAGTAATACTCATCCGCTAAAGCAGCCATATGGTGTCCCATTTCATGAATCATTAAGTAATCAGCAAATTTATTATCCACAGCTAAAGTTGTATACAATTTATAGATTCCACCTCCCCCATAAGTCCTCTCGTTTATCAAAATAGATGTAAATTCATAAGGAGCTGCTGACGAAACATCGCGAATGGTTTTATTATCATAGCTTAAAACATAGCGTTCAGAATCAAAACTACTAAAATGTGATGATAATGCAGTTCGTTTAAAAACCCCTGGATGAGGCCTTGAAATGCCTGATACCTGCGATGGTGTTTTTACAGCCCATACATTGATATCATTTTTACGTGATTTGTAGGGTTCAACACTTAATAAATTACCGGTAACGCGCTTTGCGTCGGCTACAAATTTATCCATTTCTTCCTGCGTATAACCATCACCTAAAATAACAAGGTCAAGTTTTTCATTGGGATCTCCACTTTCATGTATAGCAACAACTTCTTCGCTATGCTTTATATCTGCAGGATTTACCTGTCGTGAATCAGGATCAATATCGGTTGTCCATATAGATTGAAATTCATTGTTTGCATCCCTTTTTTTCAGAATAACAGTAACAGGCTTTAAAGGCCATGGAAAACGTATTGATTCGTGGAAGGTTCCCCAAACTTCTTTCGCCTCTGGTATAGTTTGCCATTCGCCAAATATACTGGCAAAGCCTCGTGAGTATAATAATTGGTTTGTTTCTTTGTCAATGATTTCGAAAAAATAGGGGCCTAACTCTAATTCGTCAATTAATACTTTTTTACTGCCATGCCATGGCCCGTCGGATAAAATTTTATCTACTGCAAAATGTTCGGTTTCTGAATTTCCGGTATGGAAATAATCCAGCCGCATGGTTTTGTTCTTGAAAAATGGCTCGAAATCAACATTTCCCTTATTAATAACATTGATTTCTGAGATTTTCTGTCCTTCATCTTTTTTTTGTTCTTTTTGCTCAGGCTTACATGCAAAGAAAATAGCAATGCTTAAAATAAGAAGTAAAATTTTTTTCATGATGTTTATTTTTATAGGGTTTAAAAAAAATATTCAGAAATTAAAGATAATAAAAAGTTTTAGGTTTCATTTTAGAATTATTATATCACATTTTAATGATTAATTAAAAATTTCAAATTGCTATGATTTATACAAAATCTAAAAATTTCATATATTAGTGGTCGTTCACAAAAAAAATAAGCTATGGAATACAATGTACAACTTTTAGTAGTAATGATTATTTATATTACGCTATTAATAACGTGGGGTGTTTACCAGGGGCGTAAAGTAAAGACTAGCTCAGACTTCGCTATTGCCGGCCGTAAATTACCAGGTTGGGTAGCTGCATTGTCAGAACGCGCTACCGGAGAATCTTCCTGGGCTTTGCTTGGTTTGCCAGGAGCTGCGTATGCTGTTGGTTTGCTTGAAGTTTGGACTGCCATAGGCTGTGTTTTAGGGATAATATTGGCCTGGTGGGCTTTGGCCTGGCGTTTACGCGATGAGGCTGAAAAATATGAAATTGAAACCTTTACAGATTATATTGCAAAACGACATGGTGAAGTTGGTGAATGGATTCGAATAGCCGGAAGCCTTACCATTGTATTTTTCTTTTTCTTTTATGTTGGCGCTCAGTTTCTGGGTGGTGGAAAAACACTTGAATCATTATTTGGTTTGGATACTGTATACGGAATGGCAATTGTAGTTGTTTTAGTTGTTCCTTACACTATTTATGGAGGATTCCGAAGCGTTACCTATACAGATGTAATGCAAGCTATTATTATGATTGTGACACTGGTAGTTGCTCCCATTGCTGGTATCTTTTATCTTTATAACCAACCAGAAGGTACGGTATATGCACATAGCATCTCTGATGCGCTGGCACAGGTTGGCAAATCCCATTCTACTATGATGGGTGGTGCTGTTTTAAAAGAGGGTACACCTCTTTATGATTTTTTAAGTGGAATTTTTCCAAATGCACCTGAACTTATGAAAGGCTTGGGTGCAGGAATGATTATCGTAGGTGCTTTTTCATGGTTTTTTGGTTATTTGGGAGGTTTGCCCCAATTGAGTATGCGGTTTATGGCTATTACCGATGCACGCCAGGCAAAAAAAGCCAGAAATATTGGAATCGTTTGGACAATCATTGCATATATCGGCGCTTTGATGATTGGTTGGTTGGGTATAGCATTATTCGGTCCGAATACCCTTGCCGATCAGGAAACAGTATTACCGGAAGTACTAACCACCATTTTTTCTCCCATTATTGCCGGTATATTAATTACCGGAGTACTGGCTGCTATTATATCTACAGCAAATTCATTACTGATACTCTCTGCAACAGAACTTTCTGAAAATATTATTAAACCTAAAAGTGGCAAAGGTTTAAGCACTAAAAAATCATTATTACAATCTCGTATTGTAACTGCTTTACTTTCTTTAATAGCATTACTATTGGCTTATTTTTCTCCAAGTGATCTGATATATACTATCGTGGGTTATGTTTGGGCAGGTATAGGATGTACATTCTCAGTTGTAATATTGTTAACACTTTTTTGGAAAAAATATCACGGAAGAGCTGTTCTTGTTACCATTATTACCGGACTTGTATTTACCATAATTTGGGTGCAAACAGGGATGGATAAAATTATTACCGCCCGTTTTCTTACTTTTGTTGTAGCGATGGTTGTTGCTGTATTGGGAACCTATTTCATACCTTCCAAAAAAGATTAATCAAAATTTAAAAAATTTTAATTAACCCGTTGAAACTTCATCGGGTTTTTTGTTATATCACATAAAATATTATACAAAAAATGTTGTACATTGTAAAACATTGTTGTATATTTGAAAAAACTCTTAATTATGACCTATTTTTTAGATATAAAAGAAAAAGCTGATTTAAAATCCAAGTATCGAAAACTATCGCTTACATTTCATCCTGATAGAGGAGGGCCGGTGGAAAAGATGCAGGCTATTAACGAAGAGTATAATATGCTAAAAAATACTTTTGGAATTTTTCCAAAGAATCTTAAAAATGTAAAAGTTGGTAATTTTGTTTATGTTAATAAGTCTCTTTGTATTGTTTTTAAGGTTGAAAAAAGGCTTTTTTATGCCAAATCTTTTACTACAGGGAGAATTGGCATGTTTGCAAAAGATACTGGTTACGGGTTGTTTAATTTTAAAGTTAGAGCACATGTCAACTGTTAATAATAATTTGAGTCAACATAAAGTACATACTGGTTTTAGGCTAACTAAAACTAATTATAAATTGTTAGAAGAGCTCGAAAAAGATTTGGGGATTAATAAAACAAGTGTAATAAATATGATACTTTCGTTAATTAAGAAAGATAAAACAGTACTTATCAACCTGTTAAAATCAGCAATAAAATAGTAAATAACTTATTATTATTTTTATATAACGTTTTTTTGGTTTAAGCTATTTTTCTTCTGAAAAAATTTTCTATTTTTGTAAATTATTTTCATTTTTTACGTATAAAAAAATACGTATAAATTTTACTCTATGAATTCATTAAAAATAGAAGGTACAACATTTACTCCCGAAATCAATTTTGATATTGATAATAACACATTGAGTTTTTTAAAAGTATCTAAACCGGCTAATGCTTATGAGTTTTATCAACCGGTATTTGAATTCATAGATCACTTTGAAAAAGAAAAAGTAAAATCGAAGGTTGTTAAAGAGTTGGTTATTGATTTTAAATTTGATTATTTTAATACAGCTACAGCAAAAATTCTTTACGAATTACTTGAAAAGATTAAACGAATAAAATCCCAGGGTGTTGATATTATTATCAACTGGTTTTATCATAAAGAGGATGATGATTTGTTGGAAGAAGGCCATATGATGGCTGAAGCCGTGGGATTAGATTTTAAATTTATCACTTTAGAAGATAATAATTAGAGAACCGATTTATTAATCAGAAAATAAAAAAGCCCTTGAAAATCAAGGGCTTAAATGTTTTTAAAGCGGTCTGGACGAGACCTAATATATCTTAACTCATCTTTACCTAACTTTACTAAAGTAAATGAAAATCAAGTAAATAGCAAAAATACTTTATTTAAATTTTTGCAAATTAATCTAAAAATATGTTAATTTGCAACACAAATGCAACACAAAATTTTTTGATTTATGGAATCTTATTATCCTTATGTGAAGCCAAATTACGTTACTAAAGATGGTGATACTCCCGTGTATGTGCGCTACAATTATAGCAGAACTAAAAGAGCTTTTATTCCGGTAAATATTAGTATAAATCCCAATCACTGGGACTTTAAGAAAAGAAAACTTAAAAAAGCATGTCCTAAATTTGAGAAATATGAACAAAAAATAAGAAAGCTTGAAAACCGGGTGGGTAAAATTGTGGAATATGCTCATGATAATTATCTTGATCCAACCATAGAGTTTGTATTAGATGAACTTAAAAAGGATACTGTTGTAAAAGGCCGAAAGGATAAAAGCTTTTTTGATCATTTAGATGATTTTATTGAAGATTCCGAAGGGAAAGTTGTAAATGATGTGATAAAGGATTATAACTCCTTAAAAAAGCATTTGAAAGGTTTTGCGAAGCATACAAAACAAGAAATAACATTTTTAGGCATAAACTATCAATTCTATCAAAAATTTGTTGATTATTTGACCTATCATGCAGTTAAACCTGATGAAAGTAAAGGATTAGCAACAAATACCGTTGGAAAGCAAATAAAAAACCTTAAAATTTTTTTGAAAGATTGTATGCGCAAGAAGATTTGCAGAAAAATTGACTTGGAAGATTTTAAAACCTTAACAGAAGAAGTTGATAAAATATATTTAACGCAGGAAGAAATTGAGCGAATAGCAAATTTGGATTTGTCTGAGAATGAAGAATTGGATCAGGTAAGAGATTATTTATTAATTGGTTGTTTAACCGGTTTAAGATTCAGCGATTTTTCCACTATCCAGCCTTATCATATTAAGGGTGAATTTTTAAATAAAAAGATTAATAAAACCCATCGCACTCAAACCATTCCTTTAAAACCCGAAGTTTTAAAAATCTTCGAAAAATACGATAACAAGCTCCCTAAAATGAATAATACAAAATTTAATAAGCTGGCAAAGAAAGTTGGTGAAAAGGCAGATATTAAGGATGAAATAGAACAGGTTTACAAAAAGGGTAACAAAAAAGTAAGCACTCTCCATAAAAAATACGAACTAATTAGTTCGCATACATGCAGAAGGTCTTTTTGTACAAACGAATACCTGGCAGGGACTCCAATATTTCTTATCATGAAAATTTCAGGACATAAAACCCAAAAATCATTTATGCGATATCTGAAAATTGATGAGAATGATGCAGCAGAGAAAATGATGGAAATGTGGAGAGAAAGAGAAAAAGCAAAAGCAGAAGAAAAAGAAAAAGTTGAATCGGTAGATACTAAATAATATGCAAAACCCTTGGACAAAAGAAGAACTTGAAGTTTTTATCAATTACTGTAAGCTTAACAACATAAAATACGATTGTATCTGGATGGAACTGGAGGAAGAAGATGTTGAACTTGCCCTGGAAAAATTGCATAAAGAAATGGTTAAGATTGATAAGCCCGTAAAAATTTATCTCGATACAAAGTATGTTAAAACAATCCGTTATTCATTAATTGATTTTATACAAGAAGAGTACCCAAATAAACTACTTACCTGGATACCTGATAATTTTGAATCTGGAAAGGATATGCTAAAATTTTTAGATGAGCATATAGAAAAGGAACTTCAATTAAATTAGAAAAATTATAAATGAATTTTTGTCAAGTAAACGGCGCCATTTACTTGACATTTTTGTTTATTTTGCTAACTTTGTATTATTATGTCAGTAGCAAAAAAAATAGAAAAGAAAATTAATCAAATTGAGGATGGAGCTACCTTTAGGTATCAACAATTGTCTATTGAACCAGAGGAATATATAGCTGCGGCTAAAGCTATTGAGCGACTTATAAAAAAAGGAATAATTAAAAGGATTTCAACAGGAGTTTTTTATAAACAAAAGCAATCTATATTTGGAGAACTTAAACCAAAAGAAGAAGAATTATTAAAACCATATTTATATAAAAATGGAAAAAGAATAGCATATATAACCGGTTTGTCATTATATAATAGAATGGGATTAACTACACAGGTTCCCAGGACAATAAAAATTGCCAGCAGAGATAAAAGAATTAGAGTTAATTCCGGAAATATTAAAGGGAAAGCGGTAAAAAGCTATGTTGACGTAACAGATAAAAATTATTATTTATTAGAAATACTCGATGCATTAAAAGACTTTAATAAAATCACGGATATTGACAAAAAATCTGCAATAAAGATTCTATCAAATAATATAAAAAAACTTAGTGATGAAGAAGTAAAACAAATGTCCAGGTATAGTTTATCCTATCCTCCAAGAGTTAGAGCATTTTTGGGAGCCCTACTCGATCAGATAAATATATATAAAGATTTAACTGATCTTAAAAAGAATTTAAATCCATTATCTACTTATAATTATGGAATAGATAAAAATATATTACCAACGGCTAAAAACTGGAATATAAAATGACATTACATAAAAATAAGGAGCTATTTGAAGAAGCTGTTATCGCTACAGCTGAAATTAAAAAAATTCCGGAAATATATATTGAAAAAGATTACTGGGTGACACTTGCTCTAAAAACAATTTTTGAAGATCAAATCGGAAGAGAATCTGTATTCAAGGGTGGTACTGCTTTATCAAAATGTTATCAATTAATCGATAGATTTTCAGAGGATTTAGACTTAGTAGTATTAAAAAAAGAAGGTGAAAGCGGTAATCAACTGAGAAATAAAATCAAAAAAATTTCTAAATGTGTTGAGAAAATACTTCCAGAAGTTAAAATGGATGGAATTACGAATAAATTCGGGATGATAAGAAAAACAGCTCATCATTATAATAAAATATTCGATGGAGATTTTAAACAAGTTAGAGATGTAATTATAGTAGAATCTACATGGTTAGGAAGTTTTGAACCTTACATCTTTGCAAAAGTTCACTCTTTTATTTATGAAATGATGGTTTATAACGGGTTAGAAGATGTAGCAAAAGAATACAGTTTGGAACCCTTTGAAGTAAGAACCTTAAGTGTGGAAAGAACTTTATGTGAAAAAATAATGAGCCTTGTCAGATTTTCTCATACAGAAGACCCAATAGGCGATTTAAAGAATAAGATCAGGCACACTTATGATATTCATATGATATTACAAAACGAAAACATATTCAATTTTTTCAAATCTAAAAAATTTGAACAAATGCTTTTAGTTGTAGCTAATGATGACGTATTAAGTTTTAAGAATAATAATAAGTGGTTAGAAAATCACCCTGAAACAGCAATAATTTTTTCAAATACCAATACAACCTGGAATCAAATAAAAAATAACTATTTAACGGATTTTAAAGAATTAGTTTTTGGAGATTTTCCAAAGGAAGAAGTAATAAAAAATACACTTTTAACTGTTTCAAAGAGATTAAAGAGTATTAAATGGGATTTAAAAATTGAGTAAGATGGATAGCGTTTTTTCAATCACTATTAGTAAGATTTCGTATTTCATATTTCCGATGGTAGTGTAATTTTTTTTTGTAAACTCAAATTTTTCTATAATAAATTCACCGGAATTATAAGGAGCAATTCTTTCAACTTGAAAAACCTGATAATCATTAATCCACTCTCCACGTTTAATTTGTAATTTTCTAAACTCTTTGGTTGTATTAGTAAGTGTTTCTTTAGAAAATTTTTGTTTTGCAGATAAATCTGATGTGCCGATTATTTTCACATTAACTTACTACTTATAACGCATATTTGAACTACGAAAGGAAGCAAAAAATCATTAATTGCATAAAAACGATTGTTAAATAATAGATTGTTAGTATTAAACATCTATAAAGTTTTTAGCTTTTCCATTGTTTTTAGTAATTTTAGGTTCGATTAAATAAGGATAAGTTAAAATAGAATATGGCAAAAAAGAACGGAAACGGAAAAAGTATGGAAGAAACCCTTTGGGAATCGGCAAATAAGCTAAGGGGTACCGTAGAATCTTCGGAATATAAGCATGTGGTATTGGGATTAATATTCTTGAAATTTTCAAGCGATAAGTTTGAAGAACGCAGAAAAAAGTTAATTGCTGAAGGAAAAGAAAAGTATGTTGAAATGGTGGAGTTTTACGCCATGAAAAACGTTTTTTTCCTGCCCGAAGAATCCCGGTGGAGTCATATATTGAAGAATGCGAAACAAGACGATATTGCCTTAAAAATTGATACAGCTCTGGCAACTATTGAAAAGAAAAATCCGGCATTAAAAGGTGCGTTGCCCGACAACTATTTTTCACGCTTAAATATGGATGTGAGTAAACTTGCGGCATTGCTCGACACCATAAATAATATTGATACCATAAAGGACAAGCAGCAGGATATTGTAGGACGCGTGTATGAGTATTTCTTAAGCAAGTTTGCATTGGCCGAAGGCAAAGGGAAAGGCGAATTCTATACACCCAAAAGTATTGTAAACCTGATAGCCGAAATGATAGAGCCCTATAAAGGCATTATTTACGACCCGGCTTGTGGTTCCGGTGGTATGTTTGTACAGAGTATCAAATTTATTGAAAGCCACCACGGAAACAAGCGTGAAGTTTCTATCTACGGACAGGAATATACTTCTACTACCTACAAACTGGCAAAAATGAACCTGGCCATACGAGGAATTTCTGCCAATCTGGGAGCTGTGCCTGCCGACACGTTTGCCCGCGACCAACATCCCGATTTAAAAGCCGATTTCATTATGGCTAACCCGCCATTTAACCAAAAAGACTGGCGTGCCCCAGATGAATTAACCGATGATCCCCGTTGGAATGGCTACAGTGTGCCGCCCACAGGAAATGCCAATTATGCCTGGATATTAAACATGGTTTCCAAATTATCCGAAAACGGAGTAGCCGGTTTTATTCTGGCCAATGGTGCGCTTTCGGGTGGTGGAGCTGAATACGAGATACGAAAAAAATTAATTGAAAACCGATTGGTGGAAGCTATTTTGGTACTGCCCCAAAATATGTTTTATACAACCAATATTAGTGTTACAGTTTGGATCTTAAATAACAATAAGAAGCAAAAAACGATTAATTTACCAGATGCAACCAGAAATTACAGAGACAGACAGGATGAAATTCTTTTTATGGATTTAAGGGAGATGGGAGCTCCTTTTGAGAAAAAGTTTACGCAGTTTTTACCGGAACATATTGAAAAAATAGCAAAGACATATCATACCTGGCAACAGACCATTGCAGCAAAAGAATATAAAAATGAACCTGAATATTCCTATTCAGCAACAATTGATGAAGTTCGCAACAAAGATTATTCATTAGTTCCGAGTAAATACATTGAGTTTGTGAACCGGGATGAGAATATTGATTTTGATGAAAAGATGAATCGTCTCCAACAAGAGTTTGCGGAGCTGTTAAAGGAAGAAAAAAAATCAAAAGAGGAATTATTAAAGGTTTTCAAGGAGTTGGGATATGAAATAAATGTATAACGTGGTTGAATTTGAGTTGTTTTGAGTTTCAATATGCATATTGTACCATTAAACCTGGGTTAAGAAATGAATAAAAATAAGAAAATAGATGTTAAAGGCGCTTCGATAACCATTAGTAGCAAAGAAAAGGAAGACTATATCAGTTTGACTGATATAGCAAAATATAAAGACTCAGAACGAACGGATTATATTATTCAAAACTGGTTAAGAAACCGGAATACAATAGAATTTTTGGGAATATGGGAAAAACTGCATAATCCTGATTTTAATTCCATCGAATTCGATGGGTTTAAAAATAGTGCCGGGTTAAATAGCTTCGTTTTAACTTCAAAACAATGGATTAACAGGACAAATGCCATTGGTATTATCTCAAAATCTGGCAGATATGGTGGCACTTTTGCTCACAAAGATATAGCCTTTGAATTTGCAGCATGGGTTTCCGTTGAGTTTAAGATTTACCTTATCAAAGAATTTCAGCGACTAAAAGAACATGAAAGTCAAGGGATTGAATGGAATGTAAAACGGCAGCTTACCAAAATAAATTACCGCATACATACCGATGCCATAAAAGAAAACCTGATTCCTGATAACCTGACACCTGTGCAGATAAATCATGTATATGCCAACGAGGCGGATGTATTAAATATGGCACTGTTTGGTAAAACTGCCAAACAATGGAGAGATGAAAACCCTGAAAAAAAAGGAAATATTCGCGATTATGCCAATGTATCGCAATTGGTTTGTCTGGTTAATCTCGAAAACCTGAATGCAGTATTTATTAATGAAGGCCTGAAACAACCTGAACGGTTGGCAAAACTGAACCAGATTGCTATCGGACAAATGAAAATCCTATTGCAGGAAAATAGCAGAAATAAATTAAAGGGTAAAACCACGGATGATGAATAATTATAAACGAATTGGAGATTATATAAAGTCTGTTAAAGTCTTTAACTCTGATTTAAGAGCAAAAGAACTACTTGGAATTAATATTGACAAGTTCTTTATGCCTTCGGTTGCGAATGTTGTAGGTACTGACTTATCAAGATATAAAATTGTTGAAAAAAATCAATTTGCATGTAATAGAATGCATGTCGGACGTGATTATAGAATACCAGTTGCACTTTCTGATAGAGATGAACCATTTATGGTTTCACCAGCTTATGATGTATTTGAAATTAAAGATACATCCATTTTACATCCTGAGTATTTAATGATGTGGTTTTCTCGTGCAGAGTTTGATAGAAATGCCTGGTTTTATACCGATGCAGATGTGCGGGGAGGATTAGCATGGAAAGCTTTTTGTGAAATGCAACTTCCTGTTCCATCAATCGAAAAACAACGCGAAATTGTAAAAGAATACAACACCATTGTAAACCGCATAAAACTAAACGAACAACTCAACCAAAAATTGGAAGAAACTGCCCAGGCTATCTACAAACAGTGGTTTGTTGATAATAACGTTGAACAGTTTAATTTTTTGAACGATTACATTGATTTTAATCCTAAGCATACTATTAAAAAAGAGTCAGTTATAAGTTATGTAGAAATGTCGGATGTACAAGAAAATTCAATGAGTATAAAAAATACAATTAAAAGAGAGTTTACTTCTGGCTCAAAATTTAAAAATAAAGATGTTTTACTTGCTCGAATAACTCCATGTTTAGAGAATGGAAAAACGGCATTTGTGGATTGTCTTGAAGAAAATGAAGTAGCTTATGGCTCTACTGAGTTTATAGTTTTGAGAGCTAAGAAAGATATAAGTCCATTTTGGGTTTATTGCTTAGCTAAAGATGAAGAATTTCGATCATATGCTGTAAGCAGTATGGTAGGATCTTCTGGGCGTCAAAGGGTTCACAGTGACTATTTAAAAGAATTTAAATTGAAAGTGATTGACAAAGATACTATGTGTAATTTTCATACAATGGTTAAACCAATTTTTGAACAAATTAAACATAGAGCAAATGAAGTTAAGATCCTATTTGAAATGAGGGATATGCTTCTTTCAAAAATGACAAAAGTTGAAACTGAAAAAGAAACTGTTTAAAAATCTATGAATAGAGAAAGGGTATATTATTATTCAAAATATGACGGAGCATGCTATAGTAATTTAATGTTAGCTGAAAATGTATTATCTAACTTTAAAGATGATAATGAATATGATATAAATGATATAATTGAGCTATACCAGGTTAAGCTATATATAGACAATGAGATTTTTCTAAAGAAGTGGACAAAGGTTGATATTGAAGATATTAAAGAAAAATGTAAAAGGATTTGGAGTGTTATAATAACTTTTTGGCAAAAAATTAATGGTGATAATATTTCTGTTTTATTTAACCATTTAGAATGTTGGACTTTACAAGATTCATTCTGGGAAATTACCGAAAAACTTAAAGTATATAAAAATATTGATGAAATTGCCTTTAATAATATTCTTCAATTAAAAGACATTAGCATTAGAGCTATATTACATCAAGAGAAGATTGTAAAATATTATAGTAATGTACTGCGAGATTTTTTAATCGGATATGAAAAGTCAGCTGAGCTAATTCTAACACAATATGTTGAGAAGCATGATAGAGATAGAAAAGATTTATACTTTCCAAATAATCTAAGTTTAAAAGATAGAGAAGATATTATTTTAAGTTATTTAGATAGTGATGATCCTAACCTGAATTATGTGAGACTGGTATTAAATATAAAAAAGCAGTCATATATTAATATCTCTGACAAAACACGATTAAAGGCTAAAAAGCTTGAAAATAAACTGAATAATGAAATCATTAATCAAGATACAGCTGTTAAATTTGGCATAAACATCATTTTTGATGAAAAACAAGAGAAAGCTATAAAAGTTGCAAGAGATGGTAATTCATCTGTTTATTCTTATAGTACTAACTTCATAAAGAAGATTGATCATCCTTTGGCTTATCTAAGCCATTTTGTTAATTTATTTAATTACATAGATAATCAAAGCTGTATATCCATGGTAAGCAAGGATGCAGACTTTGATGTTATGGAAAAGATGTTCATGAGTTCTAAAAATGAGTACAAAACTGGTTTTGTATTTAATCACAATGAAAATCTTTCTTTGGGTCAAATATATTTATACGATACTACTATATTGAAAGCTCAAAATCAGAGCGTTGAACAGATAGTGAAATATTTTATTTCCGAATACATTGGAAGTAAATATGGATTAAGAGGTTTTCGATTTAATTTGCCGTCGAGTGGTACTAGTTATTTGGAAAAGATTAGGACATTATTAGCTGAATTTGATGTTTTGCTAAGGCAGTATAAATTATATAGAGAAGATAGTGAAATTGATTATGAGCTTTTATGTATGAGTTCTAATTCTTATAATTTTAGTGATATACCAAGTTTTATTTCAAATAAATATTATTACCAAAAAGAGGACAGATTAGCTTACATAAATTATTTATTGTTTTCAGATCAATCAGGATTGAGTTATGTAGATCCTTTTAAAAGCAAGTATCATTGCTTGTTTGATCTGCTGGTAAGTGAAAACATGCCATATGATAATTTTGAAGAATGGAAAAAGGATAGGATGAAACCTTTATTGAAAGAGGATTATCTTTTTATAAATTCTGAGGGAATTTTAAAAATAGAAAATGAAAATAAGCTATTTATATTAAGTCAACTATATAAAAAAGAAGTTCTAAGTTATTGGCATTACTCAAAAGAATGTCAGGCTATTATTGATGAAATGACATCAAAAGATATTTTATATTTTGAAAATACACTTTTCAATAAGTTGGAAAGAGACTATTTCAATTATTATCTGAATAAAAAAGATTTTACGAATGGTTTAGACTTAAGAAATAGTTTTATGCATGGCACGAATACAATGTCGGAAGGGGAGCAAGTTAAATTATATTATGCTCTGCTAAGAATAATCGTGTTGACTGTTTTAAAAATTGAAGATGATCAATTACTTAAGAATAAAGTAGAATCTATAAATGAGATAGCTCGATGATAAATTATAAATCAGTATTAAACCCTTTAATAAAATGAAAACTATTTTAAATCTATCGGATACTGAAGCTAGAGATTTTTTATTAAAACCAGAGAGTTATTGTAATTTCGAACTACCGGAATATATCAGTTTTAAATCTCTTATTGATCAATTTTCGAAAGAATTAACAGGGAAAAAATTAAAGGAATGTCGAAGCTCATCACCAAGAAATAAAGACGATGTTAATTTAGTTTTGTTGAATAACAAAGATGGTAAATATGCATGGAGACCGTTTCAGTTAATTCATCCTGCACTTTATGTTTCATTAGTACATAGTATTACTCAAGAAGAAGGCTGGACAAAAATTAAAGAAAGATTTGAAAAGTTTTCAGAGAATGAAAATATTGAATGTCATAGCTTGCCCGTAATTTCAGAAGATGATAAATCAGATAAGCAAAGTCAAATATATGAATGGTGGCAAAAGATTGAGCAGCATTCTTTAGTTTTAGCAATTGAATACAATCATTTATTACACCTAGATATAACTGATTGTTATGGTTCGTTATACACACATAGCATTACATGGGCAATTCACACTAAGAAAGAAGCTAAAAAACCAAGTAATAGAAATAATGCAGATTTAATTGGGGTTTCAATAGATAACCATATTCAGGATATGTCTAATGGTCAAACCAATGGTATACCACAAGGATCTGTATTAATGGATTTTTTGGCAGAAATAGTTTTAGGTTATGGAGACTTATTATTAACTAAGCGCTTAAATTCCTTAGGAATTAATGATTATAAAATATTAAGATATAGAGATGATTATCGCATATTTTCAAATAGTCCACAACAATCTGCTGTGATTGCAAAGGAATTATCCGAGGTGCTATCATCCTTAAATTTTAAAATTAATGCTTCTAAAACAATATCCGAAGAAGATCTAATATTAGGGGCATTAAAACCAGATAAGATATATTGGATTAATAATAAAAGAAAGACAGAGAATATACAAAAATGGTTGATTCAACTTTATACACTTGGGAAAGAATATCCTAACTCGGGAACGTTATTTAAGGAAACCAAACTTTTTCTTGATTGGTTGCAAAAGAAAGTTAGCTCTGATGATGATTATGAGATAAAAAGTGCTGATGTTTTAATTAGTATTATAGTTAATTTGGCTTATTATAATCCTAGATTGTATCCATTGGTTTCTGCTTCCATAAGTTTTATTATTTCTCAAATTAGTGATTCTGATTATCAAAAAGAAATAATTGAAAAAATAAAGAATAAATTCAAACAACTTCCAAATACTAGTTATCTAGAAGTTTGGTTGCAGCGATTAACGTTGAAAATTGATAGTGATATTAATTATGAGAGTAAATTGTGTCAAAAAGTGAAAAATAATGCAATTCAGTTATGGAACTCTTCATGGTTAAATCCTAAGTATAAAAAGATTATAGAAGATGCTGAAATAATTGATAAGAATAAGATAGAAAAGATTGAAATTACATTTTCTAAAGAAGAAACAGATCACTTAGGAATGTATAGCTATTTATATTCTTAAAATAAATTTAAAAATAAAACTTATAAATATGGATTTTAATACACCCGAAATTAATGCTTTTATAAATGACTATGTGGAAAAACTTAGACAAGGAACGGCTACCATATTTGTAGGTGCAGGAATGTCTAAAGCAGCGGGATTTGTTGATTGGAAAGGTCTTTTAAGGGATTTGGCAACAGAATTAGGTTTAAAAATTGACGAAGAACCAGACTTAATATCTGTTGCACAATTTCATAAGAACAAAAATAATAATAGAAATAAGATTGATGAGAAAATTGTTAATGAGTTTACTGATGCAGATGTTGAGACAGAAAATCACAGAATAATAGCTAGATTGCCTTATAATACGATTTGGACTACTAATTATGACGATTTAATTGAAGATGCTCATACTAGTATTAATAAGAAAGTAGATGTTAAGAGTGAAGTTGATGACTTATTTATTAATAGAGATAATAGGTCAAGTATTTTATATAAAATGCATGGGGATAAGGATAAGCCAAACAAAGCTGTTTTATTGAAAGAAGATTATGAGCGATATTATTATACTCACGAGCCATTTATTTCACTTTTGAATTCAGAACTTATTACAAAATCATTCTTATTTGTAGGATTTAGTTTTACAGACCCAAATATCAATTACATTTTTGGACGCTTGACACACAGGTATAGTGATAAAAGTAAAGATCATTATTGTATAATGAAAAGAGTCTCAATGGAAGATTTCCAAGATGATCAAGAGAAGTTTGATTACGAAAAAATAAGACAAGATTTATTTGTTAAAGAACTTAGCAGGTATAGAGTTCAAACGATTTTTATTGAAAATTATTCGGATTTAACTTTAATGCTTTCAGTAATAGAAAAAAGATATAATTCACATTCAGTTTTTATTTCTGGGAGTGCTGCAGAATATGGCGACTTTACTCAAATTGAAGCTCAGAAATTTATTCATTTATTATCCAAAGAAATTATTAAAAGTAATCTTAATGTAGTAAATGGTTTTGGATTAGGAGTCGGAAGTGCTGTTATTAATGGAGCATTGGACGCTGTATATTCAAATCCTAAGAGATATTCTGAGAATCAATTAATATTGAAGCCATTTCCACAATTCTCAACTGGAGGAAAAGACTTAAAGCAACTTTGGGAAGAATATAGGCAAAATATGATTTCTAGAGCTGGAATAATATTAATCTTATTTGGAAATAAACTCACTGACAAAGGTGTTATAAATGCTAATGGTGTAAAAAGAGAATTTGAAATAGCAATATCTAAAGGTCTTGTTCCTATTCCAATTTCTTATACTGGTTATATGGCAAAAGAGATATTCGACAAACTAGCTAGTAATATAACAAACAGTAACCTAACTGAGGAGATATATACAAGTTTATCTAAGTTGACTTTCTATAAAGATGATATTCAAAAATCAGTAATGGAAATAATTAATATAATTAAAATAATTGCAAAGTAATGGCTAGAAAAATATTTGTATCTTATAAATATTCGGACTCATATGTTCAGGATTTGGATGTTTATGAACCCGTAGACGTCTTAGGAAGTCAATTCCAACGAAGAATTATAACTACAGCGAGGCATTATGTAGATAAACTAACTGAGTTACTTGAAGAAGATAATGTTTACAAAGGAGAAGATGATGATGAAAGCATGGAATCCCTTGCAGATACAACTATTAGTTCAAAATTGGGTGATAAAATTTTCGACAGTAGTGTTACAATTGTTTTAATCTCAAAAGGGATGAAGGAAGCATATACTCCTGAAAAAGATCAATGGATACCTTGGGAAGTTTCTTATTCTCTAAGAATACAAAGTCGCCAAAATAAACGAAGTAAAACAAATGGTGTAATTGCAGTCGTGATACCTGATCAAACAGGAAGCTATGAGTATTATATTACTAGAGATGAAGAATGTGATTGTCGCACATTACATACTCCTATTCTTTTTCAAATTTTAAAAGATAACATGTTTAATGTAAAACAACCAAATAGAAGATTATGCAATGGTTCATATGTTTATTCAGGTGATTGCTCTTATATTCAATCAGTTAAATGGCACGATTTCATAAGAAACATTTCAAAATACGTTGACAAAGCAATTGAGCTTAGAGATAGAATAGATGAATTTGAAATTACTAAAACTATTAAGTAAATATGAGTTATATTTCGGAATCACAATTATCCAATTACCGCACTAGTTATAGGACATACACTAAGGATAACTTAGTTAATTTAAATGAAAGTTATTCCAGAGATAAGTCAAAACCTATGATTTTTTTATCTCATAAGCATGATGAATATTCAATTCTTCAAGACGTAATTGCGTTTTTAAAAGAAGAAGGAGTTGATATTTATGTGGATTGGATGGATGAAGATATGCCTGCATATACAAATGGTGAAACAGCAGTAAAACTTAAACAAAGGATTCGAATAGCTAATAAATTCATTTTAGTAGCAACTCCTAATGCAATAAATTCAAAATGGTGCAACTGGGAGCTGGGTTTAGGTGATGCAGCAAAATATATTGAACATATTGCTATATTCCCAATTAACAGAACTTATCAAGATTTTAATGGGGCAGAATATCTGAAAATTTATCCTTATATAGAACATGAAAGTGGTTATAATAAATATCTAAATGGTTCAGATATTTCCAAAGGATATTATGTAAAAACTCCACTAAATAATGGAAATATTAGATTGGTATCGCTAAAAGAATGGCTGAAACACTAAAAGTTATGAAATTCACGGAAGAAAAATTGGAACAAGCTTTTATTGAATTGATTGCACAGGAAGAAATTCCACATGTGTTTGGTGAGACTATACAAAGAAATTCAGAAGATGTTCTTTTAAAAGATGATTTAAAAGCTTATCTGCAGAATCGATATAAAGAAGAAGATATTACATTGGCTGAGATCGATTCAGTTATCCGTGAATTAGAGAAATATCCTGCATCCGATTTGTATGAGAGCAACAAGGCCATTATGAAAATCATTTCGGATGGTTTTATATTAAAACGCGAAGATCGCAGTAAAAAAGATTTATATATCCAACTCATTGATTATAGCGACCTGGGCTCCTATATTCAGCCTTCGCCTGAAAATCTGACAAGAATTGTGGCCGAAGATAAAACGGCTTACAAAACGGATCAGAATATTTACAAGATTGTTAATCAGTTTGAAATACATGGTTTTGAAAGGCGTATACCTGATGCAATTGTATATATAAACGGATTACCACTGGTAGTTTTGGAGTTTAAATCAGCCATACGTGAGAATGCTACTATTCACGATGCTTTTATTCAACTAACAGTTCGTTATAAGCGTGATATACCGGAACTGTTTAAATACAATGCTTTCTGTGTGATCAGTGATGGGGTAAATAATAAAGCAGGATCGTTTTTTGCTCCGTACGAGTATTTTTATGCCTGGCGCAGAATCGAAGGCCGGGAAAATGAAGTGATAGGCATAGATTCGTTGTATACCTTAATACAGGGGATGTTTAACCGGAATCGTTTGCGCGATATTATCCATAATTTTATTTATATTCCTGATAGCTCCAAAAAGGAGGAAAAGATTGTATGTCGCTATCCACAATATTATGCAGCCCGAAAACTTTTTGAGAATATCAAAAAACATCAAAAGCCGGATGGTGATGGAAAAGGAGGAACCTACTTTGGTGCCACCGGAAGTGGTAAAAGCTATACCATGCTTTACCTTACTCGCTTATTAATGAAAAGTTTGCACTTTGAAAGTCCTACCATTGTTTTAATTACCGACCGTACCGATTTAGATGATCAGCTTTCCGGCCAATTTACCAATGCCAAAAATTTTATTGGTGATGATGATATTACAAGTGTTGAAAGTAGGGCAAAGTTAAGAAAACTTTTGCAAGGAAGAAAAAGTGGGGGTGTATTTCTTACAACAATTCATAAATTTACAGAAGATACAGAGCTTTTAACAGAAAGAACCAATGTAATTTGTATCTCGGATGAAGCTCACCGAAGTCAAACAAACTTAGATCAAAAAATCAGAGTAACTTCAGAAGGAGTAAAAAAATCTTTTGGTTTTGCAAAATATCTGCATGATTCCTTACCAAATGCAACGTATGTAGGATTCACAGGAACTCCAATTGATTCAACGTTAAGTGTATTCGGTAAAGTTGTTGATGCTTATACAATGACTGAATCTGTAAAAGACGAAATTACTGTTCGGATTGTATATGAAGGCAGAGCAGCTAAAGTTGCATTGCGCAATAGTGAGTTAGAAAAAATTGAGAAATATTATGAACAGGTTGTAGAAGAAGGAGCTAACGAATATCAAATTGAAGAGAGTAAGAAGGCAACTGCAAATATGAATGCTATTCTTGGAGATCCGGATAGATTAAAAGAACTCGCCGAAGATTTTGTACAGCACTATGAAAATAGAGTTTCAGAAGGAGCCACAGTTAAAGGAAAGGCGATGTTTGTTTGCAGTAACCGTGAAATTGGTTATGAATTTTACAAAAATGTAATTGCATTAAGACCTGAGTGGACAGTTGTAAGAGTAGCTGAAGAAGGAGCTGTTCTTTCGGATAAAGATAGAAGGGAAATAAAACCGATGGAGCGGATTAAAATGATTATGACTCGTAGTCAGGATGATCCGAAGGAATTGTGGGATTTACTAGGAACAAAAGAAGATAGAAAAGAATTAGACAGGCAATTCAAAAATGAAAAATCAAACTTCAAAATTGCCATTGTAGTGGATATGTGGCTTACGGGTTTTGATGTTCCTTTTCTCGATTCCATTTATATTGATAAACCAATCAGACAACATAATTTAATTCAAACAATTTCGAGGGTTAATCGAAGATTCAAAGAAAAAAATAAAGGTCTTGTTGTTGACTATATTGGTATTAAAAAGCAGATGAATCTTGCCTTGGCCAAGTACAATAAAGGAGATGATGAAAACTTTGAAGATATTCAACAATCATTAGTTGTGGTCAGAAACCATTTAGATTTGTTGGGTAAAATTTTTCACAAGTTTGATAGTTCGAAATACTTTGATGGAGTTGCTTTAGAGCAGTTAAATACATTAAATATGGCTGCCGAATTTGTTCAGGCAACAAAGGACCTGGAGACCCGTTTTATGGGATTAGTTAAAAGGCTAAAAGCAGCTTATGATATATGCGCAGGTAGTGAAGAACTGACACAAACAGAAAGAGATTATACGCATTTTTACCTGGCTGTTCGTTCAATTGTTTTTAAACTTACCAAAGGTAATGCCCCTGATACAGCTCAAATGAATGCTAAAGTTCGTGAAATGATAAAAAATGCCTTACAAAGTGATGGAGTCGAGGAGATTTTTAAAATGGGTGATGATTCAAAAGGAGAACAGGATATTTTTGACGAAGACTATTTAACTAAAATTGATAAAATTAAACTACCAAATACGAAAATAAAACTACTTCAACAGCTTTTAGCAAAAGCCATTGGTGAGATTAGAAAAGTAAATAAGGTAAAAGGAATTGATTTTACTAAAAAGATGCAATATCTGGTTCAAAGATATAATGAACGTAAAGAAGATGATGTATTGCGAAGTGAAGTTTATGAAGAAATGGCTGAACACCTTACCAATATGATTTGGGAAGTACAAAAGGAATTCAAAGCAGGGGAAGAATTAGGAATTGATTTCGAAGAAAAAGCTTTTTATGATATACTAAAAGACTTATGTATAAAATATGATTTTTCATATCCAGAAGATAAGTTAATTGCTTTATCGAAAGCAGTAAAAGAATTAGTTGATGAACAGGCAAAGTTTCCGGACTGGGATAAGCGTAGTGATATTAAGTCAGCTTTAAAAGTCGGGTTGATTTTATTACTTGATGAACATGGATATCCACCGGTTGAGAGAGATGAAGTGTATGTAGAGATTTTTGAACAGGCAGAAAATTTTAAGAAATATAATGTTAAAAAAACATAAAATTTCACTTAAAAGTGAATTTTTTAATTATTTTTGTCAATTCTAATTGTAAATGAAGTGTAAAATTGTTAAATTAGATCAATTCTCAGGATGTTCGGCATCTGTTTATTCCGTATATATAAATGATGAAAAGAAAACGCTCTTTGATAAATTTATTGAAGAAAATATTAATTCATTTAAAAGTGAACTTTTAAACATTATACAACGTTTAAAAGTTATAGGTAAAAGTACGGGTGCTCGAATGAAATTTTTTAAAGATAAAGAAGGAAATCCTGGTGATGGTGTTTGTGCATTATATGATATCCCGGGAACTAAACTTAGGTTATATTGTATTAGATATGGAGCAGAATTAATTATATTAGGTGGCGGGGGAGAGAAACCTAAGCATATCAAAAAACTACAAGATGATAAAAAACTTAAAAAAGAAAATTATCTGTTGAGAGAAATCTCAAATGAAATATCAAACCGGATAAAAACAAAAGATATAGAATGGTCTGATGATCACATGGATTTAATTGGAGCATTAGAATTTAATACAGAAGACTATGAATAAGAAAATTCCCGAAATTTATACAAGTCCGCTTATAGAAGATTTGCTAAATGAAATTAGCCCGGAAGAACTTAAAAGGACAGAAAGAAAAATGATGTTGGCTGCTCGAATTGACGAAGTTTTAAAGGCCAGGGGAATGAAGAAAGGGGATTTAGCAAAAGCTTTAGATAAGAATCCTTCAGAAATATCAAAATGGTTGAGTGGTACGCATAATTTTACGGCAGAAACTTTATGGGAAATAGGGGATGTGTTGGGAATTAATTTAATTAATATTGAAGAACAAAGAAAAGAGCCTGTTGTTTATGTGGCTTCTGTGATGGCTTCAGATAGTGATAATCAAAAAATTCGTATTCAGCCAACAGGATATTGTGAATTAGGGATAATTGAAAATGTGCTAAATCAAACACAATTTGACGCATGAACAAAATAAAAGAACAAAAGAGAAATATGGAGTTTCAAGTAAAGGGTATTGAAATACTTGATATTGAATTAAAAAATCCTGAAAAACAATTACCTAAAGATCCTGTTTTTCATTATAATATTAATTTGCTTCATAAAATAAATCCGGAAAAAAAACTAGTGTTTGTAATTGTTGAAGTAAATGTTTTAAACGAAGATAAACAAACATTACTTGGAAGGATAAGGGTTAGCAATGTTTTTCATGTTGTTAATTTTGATGAATTTAAAGTAGATAAAACAGATCGCACTGTTTCTTTTCCAAAGGAAATAATTGATGTATTTAATAGTATTGCTATTTCAACTACAAGAGGTGTAATGTTTACTTCTTTTAGAGGTACATTTTTACATACTGCTTTATTACCACTAATAAATCCTAAAGGATTTAGACAAGAAAATATAGTAAAGAAATAATTTACAATATTTTATAAAACTTCCTTTAATTCAATCTGTTAAGCAACCAAAAATGCTCGATTTCAGGTTCAGTCAAGACTGTTCTGTGTTGCGCCTGCGGCAGAACACTTGCCTTGGTCTTTACGGGTTCTTAAATCGGGTTTAGATTTGATGGGAGGATTGAAATAAGAGAAAAAGTGGAAGGTCATTTCCTTCCATGCTTTTTGTAACGAGAGTATCTTATAGTTCTTCTTTTTAAATCACCGTTTATGGCACCACCACAAACATTCTCAAGACCAAACTTTCCAATTAATTTAACAGTTAATCGAGTTTCTTCTTTTAAACCTTCGCTCCAATCAGTCGAATCAAGTAGTTTTAATCTAATGTTTTTAATAGGTAGATTTTGTTCAACGAATTTAGAAGTTTTTCCTATCCTATGCTCATAAAATCTGTATTCAGGATTACGAGATATTCCTACATAGTATTTACCGTTTTGTAATTCTAAAACATAAATGTAAACTCCAAACAATACTTCATAAAATTTTGGTATATTCATAACTTTGGCTCCGACTTTATCCACCTGGCTCCGGTGTTTTTAATTAATAATTCGGAACCATCACTGAAAATCGTTTTGAATTCGAGCAATAGATATCCGTATAAATAGCGTTAGCGGCTTTATGCCGGATTTCTATTGCAGATTGCGCAAATGGTCCTGTGGGCTCGTTTCAAAAGGATTTTCTAACTTCGTAACGAATTATTCATTAAACCCTTTCCATAGCTTAACTTTACCGATTGGTTAGAAATAAAATTTAAATGGTGTGAGATTAAGGTCTTTTATTTTTACTTGGAAGTGGGAGAGACCCGGCATAAAAATAAATGTCCTTAAGGATAAAAAAAGGCTTATCCCGATAATACAATGAGCAATTAGGATTATCGGGATGTGCCTTTGGTGGGCAGGATACAATAGAAGTTATTGCGATAAATTTAAATCTTGATCATCTCTGCGTTTTCGTTTTTTTCGTTTTTTCTTAATTTCTTCTTCAGATTTATCCGCTGAGTACCTGGGCACATAATAATTTACAGGGATTATTGGCTCAGGTTGACTTTGTTGTATAAAATCATTCGTTTGTTTCTCTTTATTAAGCTCAGCAAAATAATTGGCTCTCAAATTCAAATCACCGGATTTTCTCATTTGATGTGTTAATAAAAGAGATTCTTTTCGTTCATAAGAAAATTGCTTGTCGAATGCTTTTTCCGAGTTTAAAGCAAAATTTACCCGGCTAAACCTTTTTTTGCTATTGGTATTTGGGCTGATACTCATTTTTTGCTCTTTATCCCTGGCTGATACAATAATGTGTATATGCATATTATTCCCATCATTATATTCTCCATTTCGTTCATATTCCAGTTTTGCAAACCAAACCAAATCTTCCTGGGTGATTTTTTTACCTTTTTCCAAATTAAAATTCTCTGCATAAACTTCCATTACACTTTTGGTATATTCCTTAAGTTTCATAGGGTCATAATCAATATGCTTTAACTCATCAGCATCGGGTGCAATAACCAAAGAATGAAAACGAGATCGGCCATTGGCAATGCCTTTTCTATTATTATCAATACAGTGAATTACTTCGTTGCTGCTTATATAATCCCTGTCTGAATTAAAAAACAATTCTCTGATACTAAGCTGTATATTTTCATTTTCTTTACTTAAATAGTCTACTAATTTGGCACAACTTCCGGTATTCCCAAAAGCAGTTTTACCGTGTATCTTGGGATTGATCACTTTGATGTACATAGCCTTTGTTTTTAAGTTTATTAATCATTTTAACTTCGTTTGTATCGAGCCATTTATCAAATGTTTCTAAAAACTCGATTTCGTAACTTTTTTCAGTTTTCTGGCAGTATTTATATAGGTATTCATACTTTTTTTCCCATATTTTTAATTCTAAAATTTTTTCTTCCTTGCTCGGCAAGGAAGACCTTAATACAATTATTACCAGAATAATAAATGCAGTTAAAATAGATGTGTTTCCAAAATAAATTATCGCTTTTCGCAAATTATCTTTAAATCTTTTATGATAGTTTTCGAGTTCAAAAAACTTATTCGTTAGGTTTTCATAACTGTTTTTAATTTTTTCTTGCGATTTATTGATTGTATTTTCGATATCTGATTTTGTCCCTAAGCCATTCAAATTTCTGGTAAGGCTCAATAAATCGTCGGTTATTTTATCCAGTTTTTCTTTTTCATGTTTTCGCATCCATGAACGAAAAGTATTATCTAACTCCTGGATTTTCTTAAAAACATTTTGCTTAACTTCGGTAAAAACACCTTTTTTTAGCGCTTCAGAAATTAATTTTTCGCAACCCTGCGTTAGGGTCACTTTATTAATTCGGCACATCTCTTTAAAAGCCGAATGCAATTCGTTATTTATCCTTATTATTTTCATTTTGTAACATTTTAATAAATTAAAAATAGCTGATAGTAACGTTTTCAAAAATCAGGTAACAAAATGAATTCCCTTGTAACATCTCTAATGTCCGGCTGGCTTTGTGCGCGGACTTTCAATGTAATTCTATTACATTGCCTCTAGCTTATAACTTTACAAGGGAATTCTATCTTTATTACCCAAATTAAACTATTCATTTATTTTTTTTGATTCATTAAGAATTCGTTTAAATCTTTAAATGGAATAATTTTTTTCGACTGATTAATTATCCAGGGAACTTCTTTTTTTATTTTGTTAAAACATTTCTGACCTGAATCGTCATTGTCAAGAAAGGCAATTACTTTTTTATATTTCATAACAACTGGTATTGTTTCGCTAAGCATTGAAGTAGAATTCATTATTAAATAATCTTCTGAATCACTATTCCAGCCTAATATAAAATAGCTTAAATAATCCATAAAACCTTCGAATAAAACGATGGTTTGACTTCCCTTTAATCTTGTAGTAATAGCTTTTCTTCCTATACAGTTTTTATAAAACTTATTTCGCATTTCAAAACCACCTTGATCATTTTCAAAAGCAATTCCAAAAAAAAGTTTGCTGTCCTTGGTGTACCATATTTCTTTTAGCTCACCTTTAACTGATTCTAATGGTTTAATCGCTCTATCCTTTAAATAGTCCAATAAAGCCTTGTGTTTAACAAACGGCCTTATGTTTCGGATTTTAATATTTGATTCTTCAATAAAATTTTGCTCCTTAAAAGAAAAAGAGCAACCAGTGTTAACAATAAATCTCAAGGCTTGACTTTCATTGCAATTTTGCAATTCCATTACAAAATCAACCAATGTTCCACCTTTTCCCGAACCAAAGTCTCTCCATCTGTTTTTATTGGTAACAACAAATGAAGGCTTCGTCTCTTGCCGGAAGGGAGAGAAATAAAATGTATATCTTCCTGATTGTCTAACAGGATAAATATTAAGTTTCTTTAAAAACTCGATAATTGATATTTCGTTAGCTTGTTTACAATTCATATTTATTTATTTTTTTTTTTGGAGCAATTTATTTTAACCTTAAAGCATTTCTTGCACTTTTCGCACAATTGAATCAAATTCTTTATTAAAGTGCAGAAAGTGCGAAAAATCTCTTAAGCTTATACTTTCTTATTATATTGGCCATGTTTAGTTTTTTCAAAAAGAACATCATCTTTAAAGAATTCAAAAATGCTTCTTCTTGGGATATTTAAATTATGAGCAATTCGTTCTGCTTCTTTAGTAGAGAATACCGGGGGCAATGCTTTATAAAATTCTTTTTTATCGTTTGGATAATTATTTAATGGATCATTATACTTCGAAACTTGTCTATATACTTTTATTGCTGTATATTCAAAGTAATTTATCAATCGAATAGCAGATTCTAATGAGTTTAATGAGATATATTTATTACTATTTTTCCCATATAAATTATCTTCAACAATTTGAAGAATTAGAGCAATTCTTGGTAAATAAATCTCAAGTTTGGAATAAATACCGGTTAAATCATCATTCGATTCATTATTAATTCGATCATTATTAATGTCTCTCCATTCTTTAAAACCCTTTTTTGAATTATCATCAAAATCATAGATTTTGGGATTTTCATAACCATTATTTGAACTTATAATTAGCAAGTCGTCAATTATTTTATTGTAAGTAAACTCGTCAGATTCTGATATTTCATCTTCGTCAAAAGCTTTTCTTATAACTTTATTTGGATATGCAAATAGAAATCTATGTGTAAAACCACTTTTATCTCGACCTTTTCCAAATGCTTCAGGAAATTTAGCAGGCTGAATCGTTCCGCAAACTCCAATAAAAGGATTTGAAATATAAATATCAGAACTCGTTCGTCTGTTTATGTTTATTTCTCTTCCACTCCAAGTGCTTAAATAAAATTGTTCTTCTCCGCTACTATTATATCTGTTAAAGTTTTTAAGCCAGGTTAAAATTTCATCTGTATAAATGACTATCCCATGAGGGTTGTTTTCATGTGTTAGAGCAAGGCTTTCTGGAGTAAAATCAGACAAAAGAAACTGTTTTCTTACAGGGGCTACTTTAATTCCTGAGTTATCATCATTTTCATTTTGAGTCTTTTTTTTATTATTTTTTAGGTTTTGTTCATATTTTAAAAGCTCTTTTTTATAAAGTTTATAATAATGGTTATTTTTTTTCTTGAATGGTTTTAAAAAAATATCTAATGGACTAGATTTATTAATTCCTGCTTTACCTACTAAAACCATCCATAATATAGGAGATTCAATCCATCCATTTTTAATTTTTATTTTAGCATAATTCCCGCAAGCAAGTGATAGGGCAATCAAAACTGCAGCACCTATATAGTCCCTATTTAAATTTAATATATTGTAATAACGATCTAGCATTTTTTCAATAATATTTGGGAATATTCCTTTTGGGAAAGAATGAATTATTTCTCTTTTTTCATCAGGATTTTGTATCTTTGTCATACTATTTTTTTTTAAATTCTACATAAAAAATATTAAGTCCTTGGGCTGTCAAGGGCTTTTTTATTTTTGGGATTTTAGAAAATCTAAAATCTCTTCTTTATTAAAATAGGAGCGAGAACTGATTTTGTAAATTTTAATCAAATCTTTATTAACCCATTGATATACAGTAGGCTTAGAAACTTGAAGAATTCTGCAAACTTCATCTATTTTAATAAAAGGTGTTTCATTAAAATCAGTCTGATCTTTGGTGTTTTTCCGTATTTCTTCTTTTATGATTTCCCGGAATTTATCAATTAGCTCTTCTGCATCCTTGATCGCGTAAAGTTGTGTTTTCATAAGTTTACGTTTTTATTTGTTCTTAATTCTTTTTGACGCAAACATATGGCTACTTACTTGCCGTTCAAAGCTTTGTGGAAATAGTGTATTTTGGTGGAATTTATGTGGAAATAAAATGAAATTTAATTAATTTGTTTTAGATTTTCGTTTACAAATTCAATTCCTGTATAAAAATCAATTTGCCTGAAAAAAGAGATAATCTTATCGTAATGACTTAATAAATTCTTTTTGTTACTTTTAATGTAGGTGGTATTTTTTAAAATAATATCATCATATGCATCTTTAGTTATTTCTTTTTTCAAAATTTCAAGTCTATTTTTTCTATTATCTTCTTTTTTAATTTCTAAAATATTCATATCAAATAGAAGCGCGCCAAGTAGTATTATAACTTGTTTTTCATATTTATTTCTATTAATAGACCACCATTCTTTTGTTTGATGAATAATTCTTCTTTTTTGCTCAGGATTTATGTTTTTGATTTTCCAGGCTAATGGAAGTTTTGAAGACATTATTTGTGAATATAAATTATCAACACTTAGGTATTTTAAATCAGTTTTTTGTAGGTATGAAATTAAAATCATTGGGTGCTTTTTAATAATTTCAATAAATTCTGTTTTTATTCTATCTAGTTTTCCTAAATTATATTTTAGCATATCCCTTTCATCTGGATGTATTTGAAGTATAAAATTTTGAGCTTTTCCTAAAAACAATGATTCATCAAAAGTGCCTTCTTGCTCCATTTTACAAATGAGTTCTTTTAATCTACATAATATATATAAATCATAATGTGCATTAGATAAAAAAAGGTTAATTTCAAATTCAGTTCTAAAGCTGTGAAAAAATCTTTTTAGAGTTAATTTAATTTTATTCATGTTATTCGTTATTTTGAATAAAGTTAAATAAAAAATTATGGAATATAAAGTTTAGAGAAGTTGGAGAAAGTATTGATAAGTAAAGTGCAACACAAATGCAACACAGAAAATAAAAAAGCCCTTGAAAATCAAGGGCTTTAGTGTTTTAAGAGCGGTCTGGACGAGACTCGAACTCGCGACCCCATGCGTGACAGGCATGTATTCTAACCAACTGAACTACCAGACCAATATTTTATTTAAGAACTTTTTGGCTTTCTCTTGTGTGCCTTTTGTTTAATTGCGTTGCAAAAATAGCGTATATTTTTTATCAACCAAAAGTTTTAACAAAAATTTTTAAAAAAAATATAAATCTTTTTTATCCATTTTCGTAAGCCTCAAAAATACTGAAATTTACATTTCCGTATTTTCTTAATTCTTTAAATCCTTTTTGTCTCGAAAAGTTTGTTTTATCTCCGTGTTCAACAATTAACCAGCCATTTTTTTTAAGCAAATGATGTTCAAATATAAAATCAGGAATTAATTCCAGCTCTTTCAAATCATAAGGAGGATCAGCAAAGATTATATCGAATTGATCGTTGCATGACTTGATATATCTGAAAACATCTGTTTTTATTGATTTTATCTGGGTAAACCCAAAATCGTCAATCGTTTTTTTGATAAAGGCTTGATGTTTATAATTTTTTTCGATAGAAATTACGCGTTGGCTTCCTCTTGAGGCAAATTCGTAGGAAATACTTCCTGTACCAGAAAAAAGGTCTAAAACGTTTAATTCAGAATAATCAAAATGATTATTTAAAATATTAAACAAGTTTTCTTTGGCAAAGTCGGTTGTAGGCCTTGCTTTAAAATTTTTAGGAGGGTTTATGATCCTTCCTTTATATGTACCACTTACGATTCGCAATGGATTAAATTAAATAAATTGGTAAATGTATGATGGGGTATTTTGTTAAAAGTATAACTATAAGTAAAATCATCAGGACGATGATCGAACTTAATGGTTTTGATAAATTTGTTGAGTGTTTTATACTGATCTGAATCTTTTTGTATTATCCCACTTAATACGATTTGTATGTTTTGTGTATCCAGCTTATTTTGCTCTAAAGCATATAGTATAAAATAAGCCATTTCTGTTGCAGTGTTTATATTAAAATTGTTATATAATTGAATTTGTCCGTTATTGGCAACTACAAGCTCAAAAAAATCTTTTTGAATATTCACAAAACCTTTTGTTTGTTCCGAATGGTGTTCTTGTATTATATGATTAATAAATGGTATTTGTTGATTATATAATTCTATACCAGGAAACTTTTTTATAAAAAGATTTGCAATAAGATTAGGAATAATGTAAGTACTTACAATATCATTATACTTTAATGGTTTAAAGTGAATCTCATCCAATTCATCAAGATTATGTGTAAGCTCTAATAATGGTTTTAATTTTGATTGATCAAAAAATTGATCGGGAACAAGGGCATTTTTTCGGGTTAGCCAGATTAGCTTTACTTTTTTAAACGATTGGGTAAGTAACTTATGATTATCTAAATAGCTTTCTAATTCTGTTAAATAGTCATCAAAAAGCTGTTTGGGATTAAAATTGTAATGTTCGAGAACAATAAATTTGTTTCTAACAGGATCGAGTATACAAAAAGAAAGTCCATTCAGGCCTGCCTGAATGGACAAATGATATGATTGTAATAAGTTTATATCTAATGTTTCATCAACAAAAGCAAAGTTTTGCATAAATTAGGTTTCTTATTCCCAGTTACCGGCATTATTATTTGGCTCATGAATATCACCAACTTTTACACCAGGGAAATTATTAGAGTTCATCATTCTTTCGTTCAGATTAATGATAAGCTGTTCGTCTAAACCATGTAACAATACATCATTATGTACCTTTGCCTCAAAAACATTAACTTTTGTTTTTGACACAGTAACTTTTGCGGCAGCTAATTCAATTGAATCATTATCTGAATAAGGAACTTTCCAAAGTTTTTCTGCTGCATAATCTTTAGCAAACAAGGTATCTTTAATCGCAATCCTTATAGTATCCCTCTTAATTAATCCTTCTTTTACAGCAATTGCTTCGGTCCAACCTTGTTCAAGAAGTTCGTCAGACAAACTACCTTCGGCTTTAACAACTTTCATCGAATCGGTTTCGATAAAGTTGATTAATGTATCAAAACTACCTGTAAAACGTCCGTATTCGTCTTTAAAAGCAAGTTGGGCAGTACGGATATCTTTCATCCTCTGGATGGTTGCCGCATATCTTTTATCTTTTTCTTTGTTAAAGCGAATAGGCGTTTGAATACTTTCCCAAATTAAATATGCTAAAACAACAATAGCGATTGCTAATACGATTTGAATTACTTTTTTCATTTTGATCGGTTTTATTTTATATGTTTGTTTGCAAATTTAAAAGAAAAAATTAAAAATTAAATTTTAAAACTAATAATATTTATTTAAAATGTTAAAGGATCATATTAAAAATAAAATATTAGATGAATTAAAATTGAATCCTACTAAAGGACAAGCTGATTTGATTGATAAATTAGCTTCTTTTATTTTGTCTGATGATCCTAATTTAATTTTTCTTTTAAAAGGCTATGCAGGAACCGGAAAAACAACCATAATTAGTGCTCTGGTTAAAGCTTTTCGGAGTTTCAAAATTAAATCGGTTTTATTGGCACCCACCGGAAGGGCGGCAAAAGTTTTATCATCGTATGCAAAAAAAAATGCATATACAATTCATAAGAAGATATATCGTCAGAAATCAGCAAAAGATGGATTTGGTGTATTTGTATTAGATACCAACCTACATTCACAAACTTTTTTTATTGTCGATGAAGCTTCCATGATTTCAAACTCTTCGGCTGATATTTCTATTTTTGGTTCGGGCAGGCTGCTCGATGATTTAATCCACTATGTATATAATCAAAAAAATTGTAAATTGATACTTATTGGCGATACTGCCCAATTACCTCCTGTTGGCATTGATATTAGCCCGGCATTAGATAAAAAGCAATTGGCATCTTTTCATTTGAATGTGATTGAACATCAATTATCCGAAGTTTTGCGCCAGGTAGAAGATTCGGGTGTACTTTTAAATGCTACCAAAATTCGTAATTTAATGCTAAACGAGAACTATCAATTTCCAAAGTTAGAATTAAATCATGCCGATGATATTCAACGAATTACAGGCAATGAACTGATTGAAATAATTACGGATTCATACGATAAATATGGAATTGAAGATACGATTATTATTACCAGATCCAATAAAAGGGCAAATCAATATAATAAAGGTATCAGAAATCAGATTTTATGGTACGAAGAGGAGATTGCTGTAGGTGATTTGTTGATGGTGGTTAAGAACAATTATTTTTGGATGGAGGACAATGATAAAATTGATTTTATTGCCAATGGAGATATTGGAGAAATTGTTCAAATAAAAAAATATGAAGAACGATATGGTTTCCGTTTTGCGGATATTGTTTTACGTTTAATCGATTTCGGTGATTTGGAGATTGAATGTAAAATTATACTCGACACACTGGATATAAACTCAGCAGCATTATCGTCTGACGATAATAAAAAATTATTTTATAGTGTTTTAGAAGATTATCAACATTTAAAAACTAAAAAGCAGCAGTATCAGGCCGTAAAAGAAGACGAATTTTTCAATGCCCTGCAAGTTAAATTCTCTTATGCTATAACCTGTCATAAGGCTCAGGGGGGGCAATGGAAAAATGTATTTATTGATCATGGTTATTTAAAAGATGAAATGCTCGATAAGGAATATTTTCGCTGGCTATATACCGCATTTACCCGGCCGGTAGAAAAATTGTACCTGGTAAACTTTAATAAAAACTTTTTTTACGATAATGATTTATAATCCATTATGAATGGTTGATTTTTCGTGACAGGAATCAGATTCTATCTGAATGGTAATATGATCGATTCCAAATTCTTTATGTAAAATATTTTCCAAATCGAGCCTTATCTTATCGGCTTGCACTATATCAAGGTTATTTAATAATTCGGCATGGCATTGGAAATGAATAATGTTATCGCTTAATCTCCATGAATGAATATGGTGGATGTTCTTTATTTCTTTATGATTTTCAAGTCTATTTTTCACTTTTTGTAAATCTAAATTTGTCGGACTCGCCTGCATAAGAATTTCGATTGTTTCTTTTAATATTCCCCATGTTCCGCGAATAATGATTATCCCTATAATAACTGTTAGTAAAGGATCTACCCATGTTACATTAAAAAAGTAAATTAATACCGACCCAATAATTACTCCTACAGACGATAATGTATCGCCAATAAGATGTAAGTAGGCTGCTTTAACATTTAGGTTATGCGATGAATCTTTATGCAATAAAAGTACTGAGATTAAATTCCCTGCTAAACCAATGGTTGCTACAATAAACATCAGTTTGGTGCCAATCGGTTCCGGATTCAGAAACCGTTTATAAGCCTCGTAAAACAAGTATATAGAAATTACTACTAATACTACGGCATTTAAAAGTGCAGCAAGAATTTCTATTCTTTTATAGCCAAATGTTTTTTTAAGGTCAGATTTTCTATTGCCTGCCAGCACTGCAATATAGCTGATAATGATAGCCAGTGTATCGCTTAAATTATGCACTGCATCGGATATCAACGCCAGGCTGTTGGATAAAATCCCACCAATAAACTCGGCAATAGTTATTATTGCATTTAGAAGAACGCTAATCAATAAATTTCGCGTGTTAGGTTCAGTATGATGATGCACGTGCGACATAATTAACAAATACGATTAGTCTCAAAAGATTTAAATATTAAGGTCTAAATTCGTAAAAACAATTATTTTCACCACCAAGTCCAATTATGGCAAATTCTCCATTTGAAATTCCAATTCCTCTGAAAAAATTACTTGAAAGTTCAAGGTGTAAATAATAAAATTGATTCCAGATTTGTGAAATGAAATCAAACTCATAATAATATAAAGATCCAACTATATATCCTTTGTCTTTAATTGTAAAGCCTTTGGGAAATTGAATAGAAAGCTCATCACCACCTGGTGATTTTATTTTTGTCCATTTTTTTTCGATAGGTTCAAATTCCCAAAAATCTTCTTTTAAAATGGTTGAATTATGGGTACTTTTACCAATATAAACTTTGTCTTCATAAACAATACTGGCAGCATCCGTTCGAGCGCTTATAGCAACAGTATCTAGTTCACTCCATGAATCATCATTAGGATTATAAATAAAGAAGTCATTAAAAAATTCGCCTAAACGAAATTGGCTCTTTGCTTTACAACCAAGACCTACATATCCTTGGTTGGTTAATGTAAAAGCTGAAGCATCCGCGCGTTCATCTCCAGAAAAGTTAGAAATTTGAGTCCAACTATTTGTTGAAGGGTTATATTTGTAAAAATCTGTTAAGCTTCCAGAACCATTAGTTCCAAGACCGACATAAGCAAAATTGTGAATAGTAAATGCAACAGCTCCTGACCTCCCGACACCTGGTAAGTCTGCTATCTCAGACCAGGTTCTACTTTCGGGATTATAACAATAAAAATCTTTTCTGTATTGATTATTTGAATCATAACCGGTTCCAATATAAAACAATCCATTAATAGAAAATCCAACGGCATTTACTCTTTTTAGACCTGGTAAATTAGGCATTTCAGTATATGGTATTACTTCAAATGCTTCATTTAATATGGTTTGGATTCCGTTTATTTCTATTGAAACATCTTTTATGCCTAAATTAATATTTTCAGTTGGAATTTTAATTGTAATATCTGATCCCCAGTCACTGTGGCTAATTGAAACGATATCAACCGCAATATTATTTATTTTTACAATATTATCGGATTTTTTTTCGCCAAAATTAGTTCCATGAATAACTATAGTACCTCCTTTTCCTGCATATTTTTTTGAAATTTTATCAATAATAGTTATGTGAAAGTCAATATCTTCACCGTATAAAATTTTTTTGTCTGTTTTGACAAAGGCTCTCGTATAGTACATTGTCCCAGGATTAAAACCATGGACAATTTCCGAAAAGTTTCCTTCTATTTCAGGAATGCCTAATGAAATTGTTGAATCAATTTCATATTGGGGAGAAGGTGAAGTGCCATAAACGAAACCATGATCTTCAATATTATTTATAAATTTTTTTAGTGTTCCGCCAAAAGTTACATTATCATTAAATGTTTTATTAACATCTACATATTTAGTTTCAAGTATTTCTGAAATTCTTAACTCTTCTTCTTTATTGCAACTTGATATTATAAAGATACTTAAAATTAAGCTGATTACATAAAACTTTCTCATAGGTTTAATTTTAATTAACATAATTTAATGGTTGTAAAAATATTAAGGGAGCTTTATTCTCCAATAATTTTAATCAAAATTCTTTTACGTCGCTTTCCATCAAACTCACCATAAAATATTTGTTCCCAAGGGCCAAAATCCAGCTTACCTTCAGTAATAGCCACTACAACCTCGCGTCCCATAATAGTACGTTTCAAATGAGCATCGGCATTATCTTCGGCATAATTATGTTTGTACTGGTCGTATGGTTTCTCGGGTGCTAATTTTTCCAGCCATTTCTCAAAATCCTCGTGCAAACCCACCTCGTCATCATTAATAAAAACTGAACTTGTTATGTGCATCGAGTTTACAAGTACCAAACCTTCATTTACTCCACTCTTTTTAAGTGCTTGTTCAACTACTGGAGTAATGTTTATTAGTTCTCTTCTTCTGTTGGTGTTAAACCATACTTCTTCTCTATACGATTTCATAATTTGTATTTTTTTAGGGTTTTCAAATGTCAAATTTAAAATTTCAAATCACTTATCACTAATTCCTAACTCCTTGATAATTGCATCAATTTTCTCATCTAACAGTTTATTAACTATCTCAAAATCTTCTTTTCTTTCCAATTTTTCGTTAACACTGAAATAAAATTTTATTTTAGGTTCGGTGCCCGAAGGGCGAATGGATATTTTGGAGCCATCTTTTAAAATAAATTGTAATACATTAGATTTAGGTAATGTAATTTCGTAGCGTAAATGGCTTATCTGGTCGAATGTTTTTTGTTTCAAAAAATCATGTATGAGCATTACATTCGATTTATTAATGGTTTGTGGCGGGTTGTTTCGGAAATTATCCATCATTTTCTTAATCTCTTCTTCGCCTGCTTTTCCTTTTTTTACGATTGATATCAGCTTTTCTTTATAAAAACCGAATTCAACATAAATTTCAATTAATTGTTCGTAAAGTGTTTTACCATTATTTTTTGCCCAGGCCGCTGTTTCGGCCAGCAGTGCACAAGACATTACTGCATCTTTATCACGCACAAATTCTCCGGCCAGGTAACCATAGCTTTCTTCGCCACCACCAATAAATAATTTTTTTCTTTCGTTTTGTTTAATGATATCAGCAATATATTTAAAACCGGTTAATACATCGTAATTTTGCACTCCATATTTTTCAGCAATTTCAGCTAATATTTCTGAAGTAACAATGGTTTTAACAATATATTCGCGCCCTTTTATTTTTCCTTTTGCTTTCCACTGGGTAATCAGATAATGAATGAGTAAAACTGCTGCCTGGTTTCCATTTAGGAGAATAAAATCGTTTTCTAAATTTTTTACAGCAATACCTACTCTGTCGCCATCAGGGTCGGTTCCCATAACAATATCAGCATCAATATCTTTTGCTTTTTTTAAAGCCAGCTCAAGTGCTGCTGGTTCTTCAGGGTTTGGTGATTTTACTGTTGGGAAATTGCCATCGGGTGTATTTTGTTTTTCAACAGTGTAAATATTATTAAAACCGTATGCTTTTAATGTTTTTGGAACCAGTTCGACAGCTGTTCCATGAATTGGAGTAAATACAATTTTTAAGTCTTTTTGTTTTTTAATTACATCTGGATTAAGCGATAATTTAGATAATTCTTTAATATATTCACTATCAATTTCTTTCCCAATTTCTTCCACATTTGTTAATTTGTGGTCAAATTGGATTTCATCAATACTTTTAATTTTTTGTACTTCGGCGATAATATTTTTATCATGCGGGTTAATAATCTGGCCTCCGTCTTCCCAATAAACTTTATAACCATTATATTCTTTAGGATTATGTGATGCAGTTATTACAATTCCGCTCTGGCATCTCAGGTAACGAATAGCAAAAGATAACTCTGGAGTGGGCCGAAGTTTATCAAACAAATAAACCTTTATTCCGTTAGCTGAAAAAACGCTGGCTGTTTTTTCGGCAAATAGACGGCTATTGTTTCTCGAGTCGTAAGCAATGGCAACTTTAATATCTTTTTTACCGATAAATTGTTGTTTAAGGTAATTGCTTAAACCCTGGGTAGCCATACCAATAGTATAAATGTTTACCCTGTTGGTTCCAATGCCCATAATTCCTCTTAATCCACCTGTTCCAAATTCCAAATCTTTATAAAACGATTCAATCAATTCATTTTCATCGTTTTCAATCATATATCTGATTTGATCTTTCGATTCATTATCGATAATATTGGAATTGAGCCATAGTTGGGCCTTTTCGTTTATTTGATTTATTAATTCGTTATGTGCCATTATTGTTTACTTTTAGAATTGTTATACAAAATTAAAAAAAATGGATCATTGAAAATATTCCTTTCGGTTAAATTTCCCTAAAGAAATCATCAAGGCTTTCCTGCCAGTGTGGTATATTTAAATTATATACCGATTTTATTTTGTTTTTGTTCAAAACGCTGTAAAAAGGCCTATTGGCAGGTGTAGGGTAATCTTTAGATTCAATTGGATTAATTTTGCATTTTGAATAGGATTTTATAGCAATTGCCCTTGCAAAATCGTACCAACTGCAAACTCCTTCGTTAGAGTAGTGGTAAATTCCCGGTTTGAAGTTATTGTTAATTACCGATTGTTCAATGATTTTAAAAATGGCAAGAGCTAAATCTCTTGCATAGGTTGGTGTTCCTACCTGATCGAAAACTACGTTTAATTCATCTCGTTCGCCGCATAATTTATGTATGGTTTTAGCAAAGTTTTTACCAAAAGATGAATATAACCAGGAGGTTCGAATAACAATTGATTCAGGATATTTCGAAGCAATTTTTTCTCCCTCAAGTTTTGACTTCCCATAAACCGAATCGGGATTTTCTGTCATTTCTTCAGTATAAGGAATATAAGATTTACCATCAAAAACATAATCTGTAGAAATGTGTATAAATTTTGTATGAAGTGGGTTTATTGCATTTATAATATGTTCAACACATTGAGTATTGATTTTGTAAGCTTTGTCCGTTTCTTTTTCTGCTAAATCTACATTAGTATAAGCAGCACAATTTATTACATAATCGATTTTATTATCCTGAAAAAATTTTTTTAAAAAAACACTGTTTGTTATATCAAGGGTATCAATATCAGTAAAAATAAAATTAACTTGTTTGTCTCCAATTTGAGTGTATCTTTTATTAATCTCTTTAAGCTCGCTACCCAATTGCCCGTTAGCTCCTGTTACCAGAATATTTATCATAATAAAAATTTTAAAAATGAAAGTTTTTTTCTGCTTCTTTAAATGTTGGTAAAACTTTATCTTTAGAAGAAAGGATTGATTTATTGGGTTCAACTTTCCAGTCAATGGCCAGCTCAGGGTCATTATATTTAATTCCTCGTTCCGAATCTTTGTGATAAAATTCGTCTGTTTTGTAAATCACAACAGCTTTTGGGCTTAAAACAGAAAAACCATGGGCAAAACCTTTAGGTATATAAAGTTGGGTTTTATTTTCTTCCGAAAGCTCTATTCCGAAATATTTACCGTATGTTGGAGATTTTTCTCTAATATCAACCGCAACATCAAAAATTTTTCCGTGAACCACCCTTACAAGTTTTGCTTGTGAATAAGGAGCTAACTGGTAATGTAAACCTCTTATAGTTCCTAACTCCGATAATGATTGATTATCTTGTACAAATTCAATTTCTCCAATTACACTTTTAAGTTTATCTTTATTATAACTTTCAAAGAAATAACCTCTTGAATCTTCAAAAATTTTGGGTTTAATAATTATTATTCCTTCAATATTTGTTTCTTTTATTTCCATTATAATTTATTCGTTAGCTATTTTTAACAAGTATTTTCCGTATTGATTATTTTTCAATTCATCGCCAAGTTTAACCAATTGATTTTTATTAATAAAACCTTTTTTATAAGCAATTTCTTCTACGCATGCAATTTTTAGTCCCTGTCTTTGTTCAATCGTAGAAATATAGTTAGATGCTTGTAGAAGGCTCTCGTGGGTTCCGGTATCGAGCCAGGCGAAACCACGGCCTAATAATTCGACATTTAATCGGTTTTCTGTTAAATATAAACGGTTAAGGTCGGTAATTTCTAATTCGCCGCGTTTACTTGGTTTAAGGCTTTTTGCTTTTTTTATTACATCGTTTGAATAAAAATATAATCCGGTAACGGCATAATTGGATTTAGGTTTTTCGGGTTTCTCTTCAATGCTAAGTACTTTACCCGAATCATCAAACTCTACTACGCCGTAACGCTGTGGATTATTTACATAATAACCGAATACAGTAGCTCCGTCTTTTAATGCAGCAGCCTGTGTTAATATTTTGCTAAATCCATAACCGTAAAAAATATTATCGCCCAAAATAAGGCATACATTTTCTTTGCCTATAAATTTTTCGCCAATAATAAAAGCTTGAGCCAATCCATCTGGCGAAGGTTGTATCTCATAGGATAAGTTTATTCCTAAATGTTCTCCGTTGCCCAATAAATCTTTATATAAAGGGATGTCTTTTGGTGTTGAGATTATTAAAACTTCACGTATTCCTGCTAACATTAAAACCGAAAGTGGATAATAAATCATCGGTTTATCGTAAATAGGTATAATTTGTTTCGATATACTTTTGGTTATTGGATAAAGCCTGGTTCCGGCACCACCAGCTAATATTATTCCTTTCATAATTTTAATTCTTTTTTAAAAAATTCTATGGTTTTTATTAATCCGTTATTTAATTGAGTTGTTGGTTCCCAGTTGTTTAACATTTTTTTTGCCAGCGAAATATCAGGTTGCCTTTGAACTGGGTCATCTTCAGGAAGTGGCAAATAGGTTATTTTAGATTTTGATCCTGTTAAATCGATAATATGTTGTGCCAGTTCGAGCATTGTATATTCTTTTGGATTACCAATATTTACAGGCCCTATTGTTGTGTCATCGGTATTCATTAGCCGTATTAATGCTTCGATCAAATCTTCAATGTACTGGAAACTTCGGGTTTGTTTTCCATCACCAAAAATGGTAATATTTTTGTTTTTTAAAGCTTGTACAATAAAGTTTGAAACTACGCGGCCGTCATTAATGCTCATTTTTGGCCCATAAGTATTAAAAATTCTGGCTATTTTAATACGTACGTTATTTTGTTGGTGATAATTGATAAACAGAGATTCTGCACATCTTTTTCCTTCATCGTAACAGGAACGAGGGCCAATAGGGTTGCAATTTCCCCAGTAATCCTCGGTTTGAGGATGAATTTCAGGGTCGCCATAAACTTCGCTGGTTGAAGCCTGCAATATTTTAGCTTTAATACGTTTAGCTAATCCCAACATGTTTATCGAACCCATAACCGATGTTTTTATGGTTTTTATGGCATTATACTGATAATGAATGGGAGAGGCAGGGCAAGCCAAATTGTATATTTCATCAACTTCAATATAATAAGGCATGGTAATATCGTGTCTAACCAATTCAAAGTAAGGATTGTTTAATAAATGTATAATATTTTGTTTAGTGCCGGTAAAATAATTATCTAAGCAAATTACTTCATTTCCATCATTCAGTAATCTTTCACACAAATGTGATCCAATAAAACCGGCTCCACCAGTAACTAAAATTTTTTTCACGAGAATAAAATTAAATTAAACATCTTATTTTCAATAATATATTTGTGCAAAATCAGCATTTTTACTTCTAAAACCGTGGAACCCTCATGTTTTATTCATGCTCTTGTTGTGAATTCCTGTGGATGAGGGTTTCATTAGAATGTATTTCAGTTAAACAATTGTTTTTATGCGATTTTCAACTTCAAATATCAATAATCTTTTATGTTGCCGGTATCTCCTGCTTAAGCTTCCCACAAATCCCTACGGCGAACCTTCATGCAATAGCTTTCTAACAAGTAATTTTTTATTGCTTTCGGCGAGCTCGTAAACTCGGTTCATGTCCTTTTAAGTTTGTGCCAGTTTAATTTTTCATCCTTAAGCATAAAGGTTTCAAATAATTATAAACTTTTAGCCAAGACAATTATTTTAAAATTTAAAATGATCATTTTGCATTAATCGAACATTTCAGGGTAAATATAATAAAAGCTGATGCAAAATACATCAGCATAAAGCTTTTTTGTTTTTTGTTTTAAGGCACGAACTTAACAAACAATTATTTTTTTTCAGAATTTTTTCTTTATTATTTGGTACAGATCATTCAAATATTTTATATTTAAGCTAATTATTAGAGAGGTTAATATTTTTTCAATGAATTTAAATAAAAAAATTTTAATTATTGATGATGATACAATATCACTTACCATAATTAAAAAATTGTTGTGCTCATCATTTCAATTATTGATGGCCGAAAATGCATACCAGGCTTTAAAAATTATTGATAAAAACAATGCTCCCGATTTAATAATTGTTGATATCCATTTGCCGGGAATAAATGGTGTTGAACTGATTAAAACGCTAAAAACAATGGAAAAGGTAAAATCTGCCTCAATTATTGTTATTTCAGGGTTAGATGATGAGCATTATAAAAGTACATTGAAAAACATGGGTGTTGAAAATATTTTATTAAAACCAATCGACAGAGAATCATTTAAAAAGTTGGTGAAAAATATTTTAGTGTAAAAAAATTACTTTATTCAGTAATTAAGTTTATTATTTTTTTGGGTATGCTCATGATATTCCTCTATTTAATAGATTTGACCCGTATAGTAATTTTTTAGTATCTTTATTTTTAATTAATTAAATAAAAATTATACTTTTGCACTCTGTTAAACTATAAATAATGTCTAATTTACTAAAATTAATTAACACAATTTAAATGGTAGAAAAAGAAGAGAACAAAGCTGTAGAACAAAGTGAAAATGTTGAGCAGCAAGAGAATGTGCAAGTTGAAGAAACTGCAAAAGCAGTGTCAAAAAAAACAGAAAAACCTGAGAAAAAAGACGAGGATTCTGTTTTAAATTTTGCTACTCCAGGCGATGAATTTGATTGGGATAAAATCGAAGAAGATGGATATTCTTACGAAAATTCTGAACGTAAGGAATTTGAAAAAATGTACGATCAAACATTATCAACAATTACTGAAAATGAAGTAATTGATGGTACTGTTGTTTCTATGACAAAACGTGAAGTGGTAATCAACATTGGTTACAAATCTGAAGGTGTTGTTAGTTTAAACGAATTCCGTTACAATCCTGATTTAAAAGTAGGCGATAAAGTTGAAGTTTATGTTGAAAGCCAGGAAGATAAAGACGGCCAGTTATTGCTTTCACACAAAAAAGCAAGAGCTTTACGTTCTTGGGACAGAGTAAACGAAGCGCTTGAAAAAGATGAAATTATTCAAGGTTACATTAAGTGCAGAACTAAAGGAGGTATGATTGTAGATGTATTTGGTATAGAAGCTTTCTTACCCGGTTCACAAATTGATGTTAAGCCTATTCGTGATTATGATATATTTGTTGGTAAAACAATGGAATTTAAAGTTGTAAAAATTAATCACGAATTTAAAAATGTTGTTGTTTCTCATAAAGCTCTTATTGAAGAAGAGTTAGAACAACAGAAAAAAGAAATTATTGCTAAGCTCGAAAAAGGACAGGTTCTTGAAGGAACTGTTAAAAATATTACATCTTATGGTGTATTTATTGACCTTGGCGGTGTTGATGGGTTAATCCATATCACAGACCTTTCTTGGGGCCGTGTAAATCATCCTGAAGAAATTGTAGAACTAGATCAAAAATTAAATGTTGTAATTCTTGATTTCGATGACGATAAGAAACGTATTGCCCTTGGATTAAAACAATTAACTCCACATCCATGGGATTCTCTTGATAAAGACCTTAAAGTGGGTGATACCGTAAAAGGTAAAGTTGTTGTTTTAGCCGATTATGGTGCATTTGTTGAAATCCAACCAGGTGTTGAAGGATTAATTCATGTTTCGGAAATGTCATGGTCGCAACACTTAAGAAGTGCACAAGAATTCTTACAAGTTGGCGACGAAGTAGAAGCTCAAATCTTAACCCTCGATCGAGAAGAAAGAAAAATGTCATTGGGTATTAAGCAATTAAAACCTGACCCTTGGAATAATATCGACGAGAAATATGCCGTAGGTAGCAAACATAAAGCTACAGTGCGTAATTTTACTAATTTTGGTGTTTTTGTTGAAATTGAAGAAGGAGTTGATGGTTTGATCCATATCTCTGATCTTTCATGGACAAAGAAAATTAAGCATCCTGCGGAATTTACTTCTATTGGAGAAACTATTGAAGTGGTAGTTCTTGAAATCGATAAAGAGAACAGAAGGTTAAGCCTTGGCCATAAACAACTTGAAGAAAACCCTTGGGATGTATTTGAATCAGTATTTACAGTTGGTTCTATACACGAAGGTACAATTGTTGATTTATTTGATAAAGGAGCTGTAGTGGCATTACCATACGGTGTTGAAGGTTTTGTAACACCTAAACACCTTGTAAAAGAAGACGGAAGTGCTGCTAAAGTAGATGAAAAACTACCTTTCAAAGTAATAGAATTCTCAAAATCAGCCAAGAAAATTATTCTTTCTCATAGCCGTGTATTCGAAGATGAGAAGAAAGAAGAAGCTGCAGCTGAAAAGAAACAAAAAACAGCAGCTAATAAGAAAGCAGTAAAAAAGGTTAAATCAAACCTTGAAAAGACTACTTTAGGTGATATTTCGGAATTAGCGTCGCTTAAGAATGAAATGGAAGAAGAACAAAAAAAGGAGATAGCTGAAAAGAAAGCTGAAATGGACGCTAAAGAAAAGGCTAAAGAAGCTGATGCTAAAAGTGAAACAAAAAAAGCTAAAGCAAAAAAAGAAGAAGAGCCTAATAAAGAAGAGAAAAAAGCTGAAACAAAAGCTAAAGCTGAGGATTCTAAAAACGAAGAAACAAAAAAAGGCGATAAAGAAGACAATGAAGATAAAGCAGCTGAATAGTACTTTTATTTAATTTAAATTTTTAAATCATGGAATTTAAGATTGAAAAACTGGAAAAGTATACTTTAATTCAAGTAATGGAAGAAAAACTGGATACCAATGTGGCTCCCAGTTTGAAATCCGAATTAGTTTTAATCTCTGGGAAGGGAGAAAAAAACATTATACTTGATTTAAGTAACTGCCGTTATTGTGATTCTTCCGGTTTAAGTGCTATTCTGGTTGCCAATCGTCTTTGCAAAAATGCCAATGGTACATTTGTCCTTACAGGATTAAACGATGCTGTAGACAGATTAATAACCATTTCGCAGTTGGATACAGTATTAAATATTGCTTATTCTAACGAAGAAGCAGTTGATATTGTTATGGCAGAAGAAGAAGAACGAAACAATAAAAAATAAGTAGATGTGACTTTCGAATTAACAATACTCGGAAGTAGTTCTGCTGTTCCAACTTCAAAAAGAAATTTAACCGCTCATGTGCTTAATGCCCATGAGCGGTTTTTTTTAATCGATTGTGGTGAAGGTACTCAACTTCAGTTACGAAGAAATAAAATCAGATTTGGAAAAATTAACCATATTTTTATCAGCCACCTGCATGGAGATCACATTTTTGGCTTATTTGGATTAATTTCAACTTTTAGTTTGTTAAACAGGCAAACGGATTTACATATTTATGCCCATTGTGAACTCGAAAAAATTTTAAACCAGCATATTGAATATTTTGAACGTACGCTGCCTTTTAAAATCATTTATCATTTTTTAAATTCTAAAAAAAATGAAATAATTTATGAGGATAAAAAAATTACGGTTGAAACAATTCCTCTAAAACACCGGATACCAACCTGTGGTTTTTTGTTTAAAGAAAAACCACATTTAAGAAATTTGCAGAAAAATGCTGTACAGAAATACAATATTCCAATTAGGGAAATACAAAAAATAAAAGAAGGTGCAGGCCTGACTTTAGCTGACGGGTCAATAATTCCAAATGCTGAATTAACATTACCTCCCTATAAACAACGTTCGTATGCTTATTGTACCGATACAGCTTACTCAGAAAAAATTGTCCCTATATTAAAAAATGTTGATTTACTGTTTCATGAAGCAACATTTACTGAGCAATTAAAAAGCCAGGCTAAAAAAACTTTTCATTCTACAGCTAAACAAGCTGCTACCATTGCTCAAAAAGCCAATGCAAAGAAATTAATTATAGGACATTTTTCAGCAAGGTACAAAGATGTTACTCCATTGATTCAGGAAGCTCAGAAAATTTTTGTTCCAACTTATTCTGCCGAAGATGGAGAAAGATATGCAGTTGAACTTGAAAGAGAATCGTAAGGATTGGTATATTTACAAAACTAATTTTTTAAGTTCCTGTTTCGGGACTTTTTTTTATACATTAATATTATCTTTGCAAAAACTTAATTACTGCCTGAAAAATTTAAAAAGATGCACGAAAAAATTCTTATCCTTGATTTTGGTTCACAGTATACACAGCTAATTGCCAGAAGAGTTAGAGAACTGAATGTTTACTGCGAAATTCATCCTTTTAGTAAAATTCCAACGCTTGATTCATCATTTAAAGGAGTGATTCTATCCGGAAGCCCTTTTTCTGTTCGCGATAAAAATGCACCAATTCCAGACTTGTCAGAAATAAAAGCTAAGTTGCCCTTGTTGGGTGTTTGTTATGGCGCACAATTTTTAGCACAAAATTATGGCGGAGAAGTTCTTCCATCAAAACACAGAGAATATGGACGGGCACGGTTAAATTATATCGATCAGGATAATCGTTTAATGAAAGGGCTCGATTTAAACACTCAGGTTTGGATGTCGCATGGTGATACAATTACACAAATACCCGAAAATTTTCAGGTTATAACAGGTACCATTGATGTTAAATTTGGCGGTTTTAAAATTATGGATGAAGAAACCTATGGCATTCAGTTTCATCCAGAGGTGTATCATACAACACAAGGCAGGCAATTATTAGAAAATTTCTTAGTTGATATTTGTGGGTGTAAACAGGATTGGACTCCATCTGTTTTTGCCGATGATACAATTAAGGAGCTAAGAGAGAAGCTCGGGAATGATAAAGTAGTATTGGGATTATCAGGTGGTGTTGATTCTTCTGTAGCAGCTGTACTTTTACATAAAGCTATTGGCACAAATCTTACCTGCATTTTTGTAGATAACGGATTACTTCGAAAAAGCGAATTCGAAAAAGTTATTGAATCTTACAAAGATATGGGATTAAATGTGGTAGGGGTTGATGCTAAAGAGCAATTTCTAAGCGAACTAAAGGGTATTTCAGACCCTGAAAAAAAACGTAAAATTATCGGACGTGTTTTTATTGAAATTTTCGATCAGGAGGCGCATAAAATAAAAGATGTGAAGTGGTTAGCCCAGGGAACGATTTATCCTGATGTAATTGAATCGGTATCTGTTAACGGGCCTTCTGTAACCATAAAGTCGCATCATAATGTTGGTGGATTACCCGAAAAAATGCATTTAAAGGTTGTTGAACCACTAAAATTATTGTTTAAAGATGAAGTGAGGCGTGTAGGAGCTTCATTGGGAATTAAAAAAGAGCTGATTAGCCGACATCCTTTTCCAGGCCCTGGTTTGGCTATTCGTATCCTGGATGATATTACTCCTGAAAAAGTTCGTATTTTACAAGAAGTTGATAATATTTATATCGAAGGTTTAAAAAAATACGATTTGTACGATAAAGTTTGGCAGGCAGGGGCCATTTTACTTCCAGTACAATCGGTAGGCGTTATGGGCGACGAAAGAACTTACGAAAATGCAGTTGCCCTGCGTGCAGTCTCTTCTACCGATGGAATGACAGCAGACTGGTCGCATTTACCTTACGATTTTCTTAGCGATATTTCTAATAAAATTATTAATAATGTTAAAGGAATAAACAGGGTTGTTTATGACATAAGCTCAAAACCACCTGCAACTATTGAATGGGAGTAACGCAGAACTTTTTTTGATCTGTATTGTTACTTATAAAATAACCCTTATAAAATATGGCAAATGATAACCAAATATTATATTACAAAGGTTTTCTTGATTATGCCATTGTAAATAAATTACTTAAAGAACTATTCGAACAGGGGCAATCTGGAGCATTGGATATTAAAGTTTTTAAAAAAATACAGATTGTTATGGTTGAGATGCTTGAAAATAGTTATAAATATATCTCTGAGATGGCAATCCCAACTAAAAGTTCTGAGTTTTTACCTGAATTTAAAATTTTAAAAGAAAATAAATTTTATCGGTTAATAGCTTCAAATCCAATATATCATAATGATGTTGATGATTTAAAGCAACATATTGATAAAATAAATAATACTGAATTACCTGAGTTGCAGAAGTGGTATAAAGAAATTTTAAAAAATGAAATTTACAGCAAAAAAAAATCTCCTGGAATTGGATTGATAAGAATTGCAAAAGTCGTACGAAATAAATTTAAATATTCATTTCAGGAAATTGATAATAAATTCTTATATTACACACTCGAAATATTGATTAATACTAAATAAAAGATTTAAAATAAATGGAAAATCTTTATATAGAACCAACCGAAATTACCCCTAAAGTTAATTTTGATATTAAAAATCAAAAGTTTGAATTAATTGGCACATCCCGCCCTGAGGATGTAGTTGCTTTTTTTGAATCTATTATTTATAAAGTTGAGAAATATGTAAATACTATTTTAAATGAGAAAGAAAATTTAGAAGATTTTCACTTTCATTTGCTTTTTGACCTTGATTATATGAACTCTGCATCTTCAAAATATATTCTTCAGATATTAGATCATTTTAAAAATTTATATCGTAAAAATGCCAAAATAACTGTTGATTGGTATTACGAGGATATTGATGACCAAATTTTTGAAGACGGAGAAGATTTATCGGATGTAATAAAAATTCCTTTTAATTTAAACCCAAGAAAATAATATTAGTACAATATATTTGTTATATTATAATACATAATCTTAAAATCTAATTATAATGAAAAAAATAACTCATTTACTTTATATATCTCTATTTTTAATAATCTTCCCTTTTCAACTTTTTTCACAGTATCTAACAGAAGATATTTTTAAGTTTAGCAGGGCATTGGGTTATATTTCATCTTCGTATGTTGATTCGGTTGATAGCGAAGAATTGGTTGAAAATGCAATTATTAATATTTTAAAAGAGCTTGATCCTCATTCTGTATATATTCCAGCCGATGAAGTAAAAGAGATGAACGAACCATTAGAAGGTAATTTCGAAGGAATTGGAATCGAGTTTAATATATTAGACGATTCCATATATGTGATATCACCAATTTCCGGAGGCCCATCAGAAAAAGTAGGCATTCGTGCCGGAGACCGGATTGTCGAGATTGACGGCGAAAATGTTGCCGGTGTTAAAATATCTACTACGGGGGTTCGTGACCGTTTACTGGGCGAAAAAGGGACAAAAGTTAAAGTAGGTATTGTACGAAAAGGTGTTGACGAAATTTTACATTTTACAATTGAACGCGATAAAATCCCAATTTTTAGTGTTGATGCTGCTTATATTGTAGATAATGAAATTGCATACATTAAAATAAACCGGTTTGCATTAACAACCGTTGATGAGTTTAAAGAGAAAATAACCAACCTAAAAGAACAAGGAGCAAATTCAATCATCCTCGACCTTAGAGGAAATGGAGGAGGATACCTGGATAAAGCCATAGAGCTTGCCGACCAGTTTTTGGAAAACGACAAATTAATTGTTTATACAAAAGGGCTGAAAGTTCCAAAAATGGAAAGTTTTTCTACAAGCGATGGAATTTTCAAAGAAGGAAAAGTTGTTATTCTAATTGATGAAGGATCTGCATCTGCCAGTGAAATTGTTTCGGGGGCTGTTCAGGATTGGGACAGAGGGATAATTATCGGGCGACGTTCCTTTGGTAAAGGATTGGTGCAAAAACCCATGTATTTACCCGATGGATCGATGATTCGATTAACTGTAGCCCGTTATTATACACCTACCGGAAGGTTAATACAAAAACCTTATGAAAAAGGTGTAGAAGAATACACTAAAGAATTGTTAACCCGTTTCGAACATGGTGAGTTTATTACCAAAGATAGTATCAGTTTCCCCGATTCGTTAAAATATTATACTCTGGAAAATAACCGGGTTGTTTATGGTGGCGGTGGAATAATGCCTGATATTTTTGTGCCAATTGATACTACAAAAGTTACAAATTATTATAGCAAATTAGTAAGACAGGGTGTTTTAAACTCTTTTGTGCTCGATTATTTCGATAAACATCGTGATGAGTTCAAAGTAAAATATCCTGATTTTGAATCCTATAATAATAATTTTAGCGTTGACGAAAAACTTCTATCAGAATTATTCGATTACGGGAAAGAAAATGGTATTAAGGCCAGTGATGAAAATGAAATAGAGCAATCTAAAGATGATTTAAAATTAATTCTAAAGGCCTTAATTGCCCGCGATTTATGGGATATGAGCGAATACTTCCAAATTGTAAATACCCGTAATAAAGGCTTTAATAAAGCGGTTGAAGTAATTAAAGAATGGAATAAATACCAAAAACAGGTGTTGAATAACCCATAAACCTACACTTTTTAATATCTTTGCAGCTCTTTAAATTAATTATTAAATGCTTCAACAGATATTATATTGGATTTCAAATAATTATATTGAACTTTTAGGTACAATATTCGGATTATTATATATTATTCTGTCAATTAAACAGAATATTTGGTGTTGGCCTGTTGGCCTTATTACTTCGGCTTTATACATATATGTTTTTTTTGTTACCAAATTTTATGCCGACATGGGATTGCAGGTATACTATCTTGTAGTTAGCATTTATGGATGGTATTTTTGGATGTATGGAGGAAAAAGTAAAAAACAAGACGATCTTAAAATATCCAAAACCGGATTTCGATTAGCCCTGTATCTTGTTCTGGTAACAGCAGTACTATTTGGTATTATAGCATTTATACTGGTAAAATTTACCGATTCTGAAATCCCATACTGGGATGCGTTTACTACTGCTGGTAGTTTTGTAGCAACCTGGATGCTGGCACGAAAAATAATTGAGCATTGGTTATTATGGATAATTGTTGATGCAGTATCATTAGGTTTGTATATTTACAAAGGTTTATATGCTACGGTAATTCTTTTTGCAGTTTATACTGTGCTTGCTGTAACCGGATATATTGAATGGAAAAAAGAACTGAAAAAAATATAAAAAAAATAGTTTTAATAGGCCCCGAGTCTACTGGTAAAACTGAATTAGCTAAATATCTGGCAAATATCTTTAACTCAGTATGGGTACCAGAATATGCCCGCCAATATGTTGAAAATTTAAACCGCCCTTACACTTTTCAGGATGTTGAGCATATTGCAAAGAAGCAAATTGAGCTGGAAAGTGAGTATCTCTTAAAAGCAAAAAAATGGCTATTTTATGATACCTATTTAATTATTACAAAAGTATGGTTTGATGTGGTTTATAAAAAAGTTCCGCATTGGCTTGATCAAAAAATAAAAGAGAGTGATATTGATTTATTTTTACTTTGTAATACTGACATTCCCTGGGAACCCGACCCTGTAAGAGAAAATGGAGGAGCTATGAGAGAAAAATTATTTAAAATGTATGAAAATGAATTGAAAAAATATAAATTTTCATATAGAATTGTTCAAGGTAAAGGTGAAGAAAGATTTAAGCATGCGGTAAATTTGGTTAAAGACTTTTTTAAAATTTCATTATAAAAAAAATCGTGAAAGAACAGCAAAAATTTAAAATGTTGGCTAAAACATTCCTTGGATTAGAGGAAGTTTTGAAAGATGAATTACTCAGGCTTGGTGCTTCGGATGTTAAAGCAGTGAACAGAGCTGTAGAATTTTCGGGAGATAAAGCGTTGATGTACAGAGCAAATTTTCATTTACGAACGGCACTTAAAATATTAAAGCCTATCGCAGAATTTAAAGTCAATAACGAGAATGAATTATATGATTCAGTTCAATCCATCCCATGGGATACAATATTTGATGTAAATCAAACATTTGCTGTTGATAGCGTTGTATATTCACAACATTTTTCGCACTCAAAATATGTGGCATTAAAAGTAAAAGATGCCATTGTAGACCAGTTTAGGGATAAATATCAAAAAAGGCCCTATGTTGAAACCGAAAATCCAGATATACAATTAAACCTGCACATTTCGGATAATTTGTGTACTATTTCGCTTGATAGTTCAGGCGAATCGTTACACAAAAGAGGGTATAGGAAAAAAGCTACCAAAGCTCCGCTTAATGAAGTATTGGCTGCAGGAATGATTTTATTGTCAGGTTGGGATTTGCAGTGTAATTTTTTCGATCCCATGTGTGGTTCAGGAACATTGCTTATTGAAGCAGCTATGATTGCTCATGGAATCCCACCCGGCATATATCGGGAAAAGTTTGGATTTGAATCCTGGAAAGATTTCGACAGCGAATTGCTTGAAACAATTTACGAAGAAGAGTCTGTAAGCAATACCTTTAATCATAAAATTATTGGTTCTGATGTTTCCGAAATAGCTATAAGAATTGCAAAAGAAAATATTATTAATGCAGCACTTAAAAGAAAGATTGATATAAATATTACTCCGATTGAAAATTTTAACCCTCCTGAAAAAGAAAAAGGTGTTATTATAACAAATCCTCCCTACGGAGAAAGATTGAAGAAAAAACAACTAAAAGAATTCTATAGCACGTTAGGCGATTTGTTTAAAAATAAATTTGCAGGTTATAATATTTGGTTGCTTAGCAGTAATTTTGAAGCCATTAAGTATATTGGTTTAAAACCTTCCCAAAAAATAACTTTATATAACGGGCCTTTAGAGTGTAAATTCCTTAAGTATGAAATATATCAGGGAAGCAGGAAGAATAAATATAAAAATGAGGAGTGAAAATCTTTAGTATAAAAAAAACAGCTATTCATCGTCTTTTTTACTACGGTTAAAAAAAATAATTTTGAAAGATGCTATAACTTATGTAATTTTAATACATATAAATTTAAAACAAATGGAGAAAAAAGTGTTTAGTATTTAAATTATGAACCAATTTTTAATAATATTTGTTTTACGGATAAAAATGTTTTAATTTTATACAACTTGTTAAAGAAATAAAGTGAAAGCCTATATGAGCTTTGATATCGACCAGCAATTTTTGGAAATGAATAATGGTGAAGTGTTACTGGCCTATAAAGGGAGTATAACCGCAGAATTGATAACAAATGTACTAGGTGTTGTTGAAACAAAACTTGATCATGTTATCGAAAAATCTATTACCAAAAAGAAAATATATAACGTACTGGTTGAAAGTTTACAGAATTTATATCATCATGTTGATGAATTGCCTGAAGAGTTAAGCTATGACCTGGACTTTAACTTTGGAATTTTTGTTGTTTCTAAAGTGGATGATAGTTATGAAATAAGAACAGGTAACTTTGTAAGAAAAGATAAAATAAAAAGCTTAAAAGAAAGGCTGGATAAAATAAAATCATTAACTAAAGATGAACTAAAAGAGTTATACAAATTTGTTTTGAACAATCAGAAGTTTTCTGATAAAGGAGGTGGAGGATTAGGATTAATTGATATTGCCCGAAGAACTGATGGAAAAATCGATTATCAATTTAATGATTTTGATACAGATTTTTCTTTTTTTAATTTAAACATCGTAATATAGTAAATTCAAAATAAAAATTTTAAATATAGCAATCATATGGAATCAATTACAGTAGAAGGAACTCCTAAAACACCAACAGTTAATTTTAATGCTGAAACAGGTATTATTGAAATTAAAGGGAGATCAATTCCTGAAAATTCAATTGAATTTTATCGGCCATTAGTTGAATGGCTTGAAGAGTATGCTAAAAATCCACAAAAGCTTACAACTGTTAATATTCAATTAGAGTATTTTAACACAAGTTCTTCAAAATGTATTTTAGATGTTTTTAAAAAACTCGAAACAATAAAAAAAGCTCGCAACGAAGTAATTATCAACTGGTATTACGAAGAAGATGATGAAGATATGCTTGAAGCTGGCGAAGATTACGAGTCAATCATCCGTATTCCATTTAAAATGATCGAAGTTGTTGATTAATTTTATATATTTTAATTAAAACTTGATATAAAAGGTAATTTTTATTAAAATACCCACCATTATTATTGTGGGTATTTTTTATTGGTAATGTACTGAAAAATAGTTGGTAGTTATTTGAAAAATATTTTGTAATATA
>JBKHIH010000022.1:0-46415 GCA_046538755.1 Thiohalospira sp. | reverse complement strand
CTTGTCCATGAATGTGTCTGCTTGCTCATTTCCTTTGGCAATTTTTTCAAGGGTATCGCCTAAGAATTGTGTATGGTCTAATCCAATATTGGTGATTACAGACAATTCCGGCTGAATAATATTAGTGGAATCCAGCCTTCCTCCCATACCGGTTTCAACAACAGCAAGATCAATATTTTTTTGTGCAAAATAATCAAAAGCAAGAGCAACGGTCATTTCAAAAAATGAGGGTTGGATTTTTTCAAAAATAGGCCGATGTTGTTCAATAAAATCAACAACATAGTTTTCTGTAATCATCTCGCCATTAATCTTTATCCGCTCTCTAAAATCTTTTAAATGCGGCGAGGTGTATAATCCCACTTTATATCCTGCTTGCTGTAAAACAGATGCAATCATATGCGAAGAAGAACCTTTACCATTGGTACCTGCAATATGTATCGATCTAAACTTTTTATGTGGATGATGAAAATAAGCATCCAACGCCAGAGTATTATCCAGGTTGTCTTTATAAGCAGCTTTTCCGTCTCTTTGATACATAGGGAGTTGGTTAAAAAGCCACTCCAATGTTTCTTGATATGTCATACCAACAATTTTTTCGAATCAAAAGTAATTAAAATTACCATTGATTATGATGGATTCTTTCCATTTTCAATCTTTCGGGTTGATCTATTTCTTCAGCAGGATAACCAATAGAAATAAGAGATAATGGCTGAATATTAGCTGGTAAATGAAATAAATCTTTGATTGCATTTTTTCGCTCTTCATGCGGATGTAGTCCTAACCAAACAGCGCCCAATCCGAATCCATGTGCTGCAAGTAATATATTTTGTGTTGCTGCCGAGCAATCTACAACCCAATATCCTTTGCTTAACTCCAGATTTTCATCGCCACAAACAATGATTGCCCACTTTGCCTGTGTCAACATTTTTGCATAAGGATGAATATCACTTATTTTATTTAATAATTCACTGTCATTAATAATAATATAATGCCATGGTTGTTGATTACGGGCTGATGGGGCATACATTCCAGCTTTTACTAATTCTATTATTTGTTTTTTAGAAATTTCCTTGTCTGAATATTTTCTAATACTTCGCCGTGTTAAAATACCTTTTATTATTTCCATAGCTTTAGTTTTGTTAATAAATTTATACAAAAATAAAATCGATAATGATTTAAAAAAATAAAAAATTACTACATTGCCTTAACAATAAATACAAACAACTATGAAAAAAAAGAAAAAGATTTTTGTTATAGATACGAATGTTATCCTACACGATTATAACTGTTTATACAAATTTCAGGAAAATAATGTAGTATTGCCTATTGTTGTTTTAGAAGAATTAGACCACCTTAAGAAAGGCGATAATCAAATAAATTTTAATGCCCGTGAATTTACCCGCGAGCTAGATAAAATTTCAGGTGATAGTTTATTTAATGGAGGAATATCATTAGGCAAAGGATTAGGAAAGTTATCGATTGAGACAGGGAAACCATTTTCAGACAAATTAAAATCATCATTTCCTGAGCCTACACCAGATCACCGTATACTAGCTATTACCGAAGATGTAAAAAATAATAATAAAAATACAGAGGTAATTCTTGTTAGCAAGGATATTAACCTCAGAATGAAAGCCAAATCGCTAAGTATTTTAGCACAAGATTATAAAAATGACCAGATTAGAGATGTCGAGAGGATTCATAAAGATATTGAAACAGTAGAAAATATTAACGATGAATTGATATCTAAACTTTATGAATTACACGAAGGAGTGAGTATTGAAGAATTTGAGCTTGATCCGTTACCTCATCAATACTTTATTTTAAAAGGGCAAAAATCATCAGCTTTGGCCCATTACGACCCTTTTAATAAAATTTTACAACGGGTAGAAAAACAAAGAACTTACGGTATTGATCCGCGAAATGCAGAACAAACATTTTCGTTAGATGCATTAACTCGGCCCGAAATTCAACTTATTGCACTTACAGGAAAAGCAGGAACCGGAAAAACACTACTTGCCCTGGCTGCTGCTTTGCACCAGGAAAAAAAGTTCAACCAGATTCTTTTGGCAAGGCCTATTGTTCCTTTGGCTAATAGAGACTTAGGTTTTTTACCCGGCGATGTGCAGGAAAAAATACTACCTTATATGCAACCGCTGTTCGATAACCTTTCGGTGATAAAAAACCAGTTTAAATCGCAAAGTAAAGAATATTTAACCATTGAGGAGATGCAAAAAGCCGAAAAATTGGTTATTAGCCCATTAGCCTATATTCGAGGAAGAAGCTTATCCAATTCGTTTTTTATTGTTGACGAAGCGCAAAACCTTACTCCACACGAAGTAAAAACTATAATTACCCGTGCAGGCGAAGGCACTAAAATAATTTTTACAGGCGATATTCAACAAATTGATTCTCCATATTTGGATATGAAATCGAATGGATTAAGTTACCTGGCAGATAGAATGAAAGGACAGGATATTTTTGCACATGTAAATCTTGTTAAAGGTGAAAGAAGTTATTTAGCAGAACTGGCAAGTGATATTTTATAAAAATTAAAAAACATGTACAAACAACTTTTTATCGTCAGGCATGGAAAATCATCATGGGACCTTGTCAATATTTCAGATATTGACCGCCCATTAAAAGAAAGAGGAATTAATGATGGGTATTTAATGGCTGAAAAAATCTTGGCTAAAAATCTTAATCCTGAAAAAATTATTTCAAGTCCTGCCAACAGGGCATTACACACTTCAACTATTTTTGCCAGGGTATTAAATTATCCATATCAAAATATCGAGATCAATGAAAACATTTATTTTGCCGATAAAAATACCATGCTAGCATTAATTAATCAAGTTCATTATCAATTTGAGTCGTTAATGGTATTCGGGCATAACCCTACTTTTACGGATTTGGCCAATCACTTTTTAAATCAATCGATTGATAATATTCCTACAACAGGTGTTGTTTGGTTAAAATTTGAAACAAACGAATGGACAAAAATTGATAAAAATAATTTAGTTGATTACTTTTTCGATTATCCAAAAAAATTAACCTAAAATATAAATTTTGAAACTACTTAAATTTGCAGCCATAGATATCGGAACCAATGCCATGCGGTTGTTATTTTCAAATATCATTGAAAATGGAGATGCTGTATCATTTAAAAAATCATCTATTACAAGAGTACCTATAAGGCTTGGAGCCGATGTTTTTACTAACGGGAAAATTGGCAATAACCGGAAAGAAAAATTACTGGACGCCATGATTGCCTTTAAACACCTCATGAAAGTACACGATGTGAGTCGTTACAAAGCATGTGCAACTTCTGCAATGCGTGAAGCAAAAAATGGAAAACAACTGGTTGAATTAATTCGAAAAAAAACAGACATCAATATAGAAATTATCGATGGAAAAACCGAAGCCGAAATTATATATAACAATCGTATTGTGGAAATGCTGGATAACAATTTTCCATACTTGTATGTAGATATCGGCGGTGGAAGTACTGAAACAACACTGTTTTTTAATGGACAGGTAATGAATTCGCACTCATTTAATATTGGTACAATCAGGCTTTTAAATGAACTGGTAGATGAAAAAGAATTTGCTTATTTAAACGCATGGTTAAAAGAAATTCAAGACTCATTTCCTAATTTAAAAATTATTGGTTCGGGAGGTAATATTAATAAACTGCTAAAAATATCACGAAAAAAAGAAAACAAACCACTGCCAGTTAAAACATTGAAAAAAGTTTACAACGAAATTAAAAGTTACAGCTACGAAGACCGCATAAAAGTTCTTGGATTAAATCCCGACAGGGCTGATGTTATTATCCCTGCATCCGAATTGCTTTTTAAAATTGTAAAATGGTCGGGTGCTAAAGAAATAATTGTCCCAAAGGTTGGTATTGCCGATGGCATCATTCGTCAATTATATGATGAGTACCGAAAAGAAAATAATTAAATTAAATTAAATTAATTGACTTAACTTTGCATCCTGGAAAAAGTTGGGAATAAAAATGGGATTAAAAGAGGAAAAAGGGAGAACAGTTGCGTTTCACACACTCGGTTGCAAATTAAATTTTTCGGAAACATCTACTATTTCAAGATTATTTAAAGAAAGAGGTTTTGATGTTGTAAATTTCAATTCCGATGCAGATATTTATGTCATCAACACCTGTTCGGTAACCAGCCAGGCAGATAAAAAATGCAAGCAAGCCATTAAAAAAATCCAACATAAAAATCCCAATGCATATGTTGCTGTTGTGGGCTGTTATGCTCAATTAAAACCTGAAGAAATTGCTTCAAACTTAGGTGTTGATTTGGTGCTCGGCACCAATGAAAAATTCAATATTTTAAATTATATCGATGATTTAAGTAAAAATGACACCCCACTAATTTATTCATGTGAAATTGATGAAGTTAATCGTTTTGATTCGTCGCACTCTGAAGCCGGCCGAACAAGGTCTTTTTTAAAAGTTCAGGACGGATGCGACTATTCTTGTTCATACTGCACAATTCCATTAGCCAGAGGCAAAAGCCGGAATAAAAAAATATCGGAATTAATTATTGAAGCCCAAAAAATTGCCAATTCAGGAATTAAAGAAATAATATTAACAGGTGTAAATATTGGTGATTTCGGAAAATCAACAGGAGAAACATTTTTTGGCCTCATCAATGCACTTGAAAAAGTTGAAGGAATTGAGCGAATAAGAATTTCGTCTATTGAGCCAAACCTATTAAAAGATGAAATTATTGAATTTGTATCCAAATCACAGAAAATATTAAATCATTTTCATATTCCGCTTCAATCGGGTTGTAATAAAATTTTAGCAAAAATGCAACGACGATACAACCGGGAATTATTCCAATCCCGTATCGAAAAAATTAAGCAGTTAATGCCCGATGCATTTATTGGTGTAGATGTAATTGTAGGTTTCCCCGGCGAAACAGAAGAATTTTTTAACGATACTTATCAATTTCTAAAAAATATTGATGCATCGTTTTATCATGTTTTTTCATATTCTGAACGTCCAAATACTAAGTCAGCACTATTAAGCAATATAGTTCCACAAAAAATCATCCATCAAAGAAGTAAAAAATTACAACAGCTTGCTGAGGAAAAACAAAAATCCTTTTATCAAAAAAACTTAGGTAAAAAAGCCAATGTGCTTTTCGAATCGACTAAAAAAGATGGATTAATATTTGGATTTACTGAAAATTATATCAAAGTAGAAATCCCTTTTAACCGTTCACTTATTGGTGAAATAAAACCGGTTAAGCTAATTGACTTTTCTGAAAAAGGGAATGTAAAAGCAGAAATGCTTTAAAAAATGTTAATATAATAGTTGATGACCATTTGGTTTATTATCTTTGAAAATAAAAAAGTTTATGAATCTTGAGAAAATTTGCCAACAAGTTATTGAATTAACCAGAAATACTGGGCAATTTATAATTAACGAAAAGAAAAATAATTCCAACATCCGTTTTGAAGAAAAAGGTTTACATGATTTTGTGACTTATGTTGATAAAAATTCTGAACAAAGGCTTGTAGAAGGGTTAAATGTGATTCTGCCCGAGGCTGGATATATTGTCGAAGAGCAAACCACAACTACCAAAGGTGAGATTTTCAACTGGATTATTGATCCGCTGGACGGTACAACAAACTTTATACATGGCATTACACCTTTTGCCATCAGCATTGCATTAATGGAAAAAGAGGAGATTATCCTGGGAGTTGTTTATGAATTTGGGTTAGACGAATGCTTTTATGCATGGAAAGGCAGCCCCGCTTATTTAAACGGAAAAGAGATACATGTTTCAACACAATCCAATATTAAAGACAGCCTGGTAGCTACAGGTTTTCCCTATTACGACTTTAAAAGAATGAAAGCATTTTTAGAGTCATTAGAGTTTTTTATGAAAGATACTCATGGAGTAAGAAGGCTAGGCTCCGCTGCAACAGACCTGGCTTATGTTGCTTGTGGCCGGTTCGAAGCTTTTTACGAATATAGCCTGAGTTCATGGGATGTAGCTGCTGGTGCATTTATTGTTAAACAAGCCGGAGGGAAAGTTTCTGATTTTAAAGGTGGAAACAATTACATTTTTGGTAAAGAAATTGTTGCTGCAAACCATGGCATCTTCGATAATTTTCTGGCAATTGTACAACAATACATGATCAAATAAAAAGTGAATAGAATTGGAGCATATTTATTTCAGGGTATCAGCTGGCTGTTAAGCAGAGCTCCTCGTTTTATTTTATATGGCATTGCCGATATTATTTTTGTTTTTCTTTATTATATTATTGGATACCGAAAAAAAGTAGTTTACAAAAATCTAAAAAATTCATTCCCAGAAAAGACAGATAAGGAAATTAAATCTATCAGGAAAAAATTTTTTCATCACCTGAGCGATATTTTTGTTGAAAATATCGCCCTTATAAAAATGAAGCCGGAAAGAATACGCAAAATGGTTGAGTTCGAAAATCATGAACTACTTGAAGATTTATATAATAAAGGAAAAAGTATCGTTGGAATTACTGCCCATTACGGGAACTGGGAAATTTTTATCACATTACCTTTTTTCTCACCTCACACAACGCTTTGTGTTTACAAACCCTTAAACAATAAATATTTTGATTACGAATTTTACAAAATGAGGGCTAAACTTGGGGAAGTTCCTGTAACCATGAAAGATGCATACCGCACAGTACTGGAATACAACAGAAATAATAAACTTACTATTTTAGGACTTATAGCAGATCAGCGGCCACCACTTAATAGTGGAAATTACTGGACTACCTTCTTAAATCAGGAAACTCCTGTTTTTTTAGGGCCCGAAAAAATTGCTCAAAAATTAAACGCTGCTGTGGTATATACTCATGTTGATAAAATTAAAAGAGGAAAGTATTTGTTAATACCAACATTACTTTTTAATGAACCCAAAGATTGTAAAGAACATGAAATAACCGAAACGCATTTAAGGTTGCTTGAAAAATATATTAAAGAAAAACCCGAATACTGGCTTTGGTCGCATAAACGTTGGAAACATAAAAGAGACCCCGAAATACCTATTCACTAAAATTCTTTTTAAATGATAAATACTGCGGTAGTTATCCTAAACTGGAACGGGAAAAAATATTTAGAGCAATTTCTACCTGCTTTAACAAAATATACTAATAACCCCGATACCGAAATAATTATTGCCGATAATAATTCAACCGACGATTCAATCGATTTTTTAAATCAAAGCTATCCTGAATTAAAAATTATCGAACTAAATAAAAATTATGGTTTTACAGGAGGCTATAACAGGGCTTTGCAGCAAATCAAAGCTAAATATTATGTTTTAGTCAACTCCGATATTGAGGTAACAAAAAACTGGTTAGCACCTTTAATTGAATTAATGGATTCTGACGATAAAATTGCAGCCTGCCAACCTAAAATTAAAGCTTATCATCAGAAAAATTATTTTGAGTATGCAGGTGCATCAGGCGGCTTTATCGATCAATTTGGATACCCGTTTTGCAGAGGCCGTATACTTGATACACTGGAAAAAGATACCGGCCAATATAATGAAATAAGAGAAGTGTTCTGGGCAACCGGAGCATGTATGGTTGTAAGGGCAGATATGTTTCATCAGTTTGGGGGTTTTGATGATGATTTTTTTGCCCATATGGAAGAAATTGACCTTTGCTGGAGATTTAAAAATTCTGGATACAAAATATTTGTTCAACCAAAATCAGAAGTTTATCACGTAGGAGGTGGTACATTACCCGTAAGCCCCTTTAAACTTTATCTTAACTACCGGAATAGTTTATTTCTGCTTTATAAAAACCTGCCCAAAAGAAAATTATTTACTACAATCTTCGCCCGGATGATTTTAGATGGGCTTTCAGCATTTATATTTTTGGCAAAACTCTCATTCCAAAATTTTAATGCCGTTTTAAAAGCTCATGCTCAATTTTATCAATCGCTTAAAAAATTACGGTTAAAAAGAAAAATGATACTATCAAATAAGACAGTAAAAAAACACCCTGAGATGTTTCAGGGTAGTATTGTTGTTAATTATTTTATCAGAAAAAAGAGATTTTTCACCCAATTAAAAGAGCTAAATCGATAGCATATTTTCAAGGTTATTAAACCGCTCATTATAATCTTCCATCGAACGTATTATAACTTCATGGGCTTCTTCAATGCCATAAGTATGTGTAATTTCTGTATTAGCCTTATTACCTGGCAGGTCTTTATAAGTAAGAAAATAATGTTTTAACCGATCGAGTACCAGTTCAGGACAATCGGTAATATCTTTATAATTACCATATACAGCATCATTATTTAATACGGCAATTATTTTATCATCTGCCTCCTCACCGTCAATCATTCTAAAACCACCAATGGGCCTGGCTCTAACTAAGATATCTCCGTGAGTAATTTCTTTTTCGGTTAAAATACATATATCAATCGGGTCTTTATCGCCTAATATTTTACTATTGCCTGTTTTTTCAGCACAAAAATCAGCAACGCGCTCACCACTAAAAGTTTGTGGAATAAAACCATACAACGCTGGCACTACATTGGAATATTTTTGTGGCCTGTCTAACTTTAAATAACCACTTACTTTATCAACTTCGTATTTTACTGTATCGGTAGGCACCATTTCAATATAACATGTTAATACTTCAGGTGCTTCTTTACCAATTTCTACTCCGTGCCACGGATGCGATTTATATCTCAAACCCATTAATTTCCCAACAATAGGGTCCATAATTTTATTTCCCATAAAATTCTTGTTATAAATATTCAACAATCCTTTCCAATTGATTTCCTCTTGAACCTTTTATTAATATATTCGACTGTTTAATCGGATTTTTGTTCAACCATTCTTTTAATAGATCAACATTTTTAAATTGTAGTATACTATTATTTAATTTAAGGTTGGCAAATATTTCGCCTACTACAATTATTTTTTCATAAGTTTTATTCTCAACTATTTTAATCACATTATAATGATCGTTAATAGCATTTTCGCCCAACTCAAACATATCACCCAGTATTAAACATTTTTTAGGCAAATCTAACTGTTCGAAATTTTTAATGGCAGCTTTTACACTGGTTGGATTTGCATTGTAAGCATCCAAAAATACCTGGTTAAAATCAGTTTTTATATATTGCGACCTGTTATTTTCAGGTTTATAGTTTTCTATAGCATTAATCATTAAATTCTCGTCTATTTTAAAATAATGCCCAATTGCTATTCCTGCTATAATGTTATCCATGTTATAATCGCCAACAAGTTTTGTTTCAACGACATAAGACTTACTTTTAATAAAAGCTTTAAGTTTTAAAAATATACTGTCTTTTACGATCTCTCCATAAACACTGGACTGGTCTTTACTACCATAAGAAATTGAATGAATTCTTTTTTCAGAAACTAAGCTGGATAGTAGCTTATCATTTGCATTATAAAAAACTTTTCCATTAGTTTGAGCTATATAATCGTAAAGTTCACTTTTGGCTTTAATAATATTTTGAAATGATCCAAACCCTTCAAGGTGAGCTCTTCCAATATTTGTAATTATTCCATAATCAGGGCATGCTATCTCACATAAATCTTTAATTTCACCAATATGATTTGCTCCCATTTCCACAATTCCTAGCTCTGTATCTTTATTAAAAGAAAGAATGGTTAATGGAACACCTATATGGTTGTTTAAGTTTCCCTGGGTATAAGAAATATTAATTCTTTGTGATAAAATAGCTGCTAAAAGTTCTTTTGTAGTGGTTTTGCCATTTGAGCCTGTAATACCAATTACAGGGATATCTAATTGTTTTCTATGATAATATGCCAATTGTTGCAATGAGGAAAGCACATTTTTTACTACAATAAATTGGCCTCCTTTTTTATAATCAGGATTATCGATAATTGCATAAGCACAACCATTTTCAATTGCTTTTTCTGCAAATATATTTCCATCAAAGTTTTCGCCTTTTAAGGCAAAAAACAATCCGTTTCTTGAAACAACCCTGCTATCAGTAGTTATTTGCGGATATTCTAAAAATAACTGATATAACGCTTCGATTGTCATGGTTACTAAATAAAAAACCTCATCAAAAAAATGAGGTTTTTTAAAAATTATTTAAAGATTTTACATTCTCTAATTTAATCCTTCGGGACTTCCTACATTAGTCATTGCACATCGGAATCCCAAGTCATCTTTTGCTTTTTCCTGGTCAAGAAATCTTCTTGTAGCTGGATTTAGCCAATATGCACGGTCTCTCCATGAACCTCCTTTATACACCCTCACTTTATCAGTTATTAAAGAAGTCCAGTCTCCTTCTTCTTTAGAATACATTTCACCTGTAGAAGCATCACCACGGGCAGCCTCTTGGTTTTCAAAATCAATTCGAGATTCCAAATCACCATCTCTGTAATTTCTATAGTCCGCTTTATTATAATTATCTCTCATAGCAGCTTCTTCTTCGGTAATAGGCCTTTTCTTTAATCTACCTAAACTATCTTTTTGTGCTATACTACCATCTTCATTTCTTACAAGAGTTTCAAATACATTACCTCTGAAGGGGTTAAAATCTTCAACATCTTCAAAAGAAAGTGGCCTGTAAACATCATGAACCCACTCGTTTACATTTCCAGCCATACAATATAATCCATAATCATTTGGCCAGTAAGATGTTACTGGAACAGTTATTGATCCATTGTCATTTAAATCGCCTGCGGTACCCATCATATCACCACGTCCTCTTTTAAAGTTAGCCATCATTCTACCTTGCATTTTACCTTCCGGGTATCTAACATTATGGCCGTCCCAAGGGAACATTCTTCTTTCATATAAACGCTCGTCGTATGTATTACCAATAAGTGCTACAGCAGCATATTCCCATTCTGCTTCAGTTGGGAGCCTATAACGTGGTAATAAAATACCATCTTCCATGGTAACAATTCTACTTTCCTGGTCAGGGTTGAGCGATGGAAGATTTTCTCGTACTAATCCTTCATATTGTCCGGCAAGATATGCTTCGGTATTAAAATTTTCTCTACCTACTTGATTTGGGTCTGGTTCAAGTATACCTTCATTTATCAAACGCATTTCATTTACCCTGTCGGTACGCCAAACACAATAATCATTTGCTTGAAGCCAATTAACACCTACAACAGGATAGTTGTTATATGCAGGGTGTCGGAAATAATATTGAACATAAGGTTCGTTGTATGCTAAAGCGCTCCGCCAAACTAATGTATCAGGTAATGCATTTTTATAAACTTCTGGATAGTCAATAAATACCCTTTTAATCCAATGCAAATACTCTCGGTAGTCTACATTTCTTACTTCAGTCTGATCCATAAAAAAGGAAGAGACAGTTACTCTTCGTTGAACATTATTCCAGTCATAGGTAACATCCTGGGTAGTTTGTCCCATAGTATATGTACCTCCTTCAATTTTTACCAGGCCTGGCCCCGGTTCTTGTTCATAACCGGTTTTAACTTCAAAACCTCCGATATCCGGATCATTATATGCCCAACCTGTTGTGGGTGAATCGTCTTGGCCACCTCCTCCAATAAGGCTACAACCAGCAGAAATTAAAAGACCAATAAATACTAAAGGGAAAATGTTTAATCTTACATTCATGGTAATATGATTTTTTAGTCAAATATAATAATTTTTATTTTCGCAAAACAAGATTTTAACACAAATATAACTAAAAATTAGGACATTTTATTGCCTTAATTTTTTTCTTCTTGTTTTTATACTTAAAAAAGTACAAAAAAGTTACCTCATGAGCACCAGAAATTATTCCGTTAAGGCCATTTAAATAAAATGGAATATCGTAACTATATGCAAATAAGGCGATATCAGTATAATATCCAAGCATAAAAACAGCACCGGAAAAATTTAAATTTGTATTTGTTTTAATCCATAATCCAGAAGTAAAATTATCTTTATTTAAATAAAGCCCCAAATTTATTTTTGAGGATGAATTTTGTTGCTGAATAATAATATTTGGCGATAATGTCATATGTACCCTGTGTAAACTATTATAAAAAGGTATTTCCAGGCCTCCATGCAGCGTGTATTTTCTTCCAATAATACCCGGTTCATCAGACCCTAACGAAATTACAGGCTTTGAAAGATGATCGACAGAAAAACCAAAATAATAGTTGTTGTACCAGCTTAAAATACCTGCCGAAAAATCAAAAAACATCGATTGTTTGTATATCCCTTCTTCTGCACCAGGCAATTCACTGCCATCATTATCAATCATATCGGGCATGGTAAGGTTGCGTGCATCAACTGAATTAATCTGATATCCAATTTTAAATCCGGCGTTAACATTCCATCTTTTATTAATTTTAAAGTGATAAGCATAAGTAAGATTTAATCCCAGTTCGTTTATTGTACCTTGAGCCTGCCGGTCGTTCATAACCTGAAAACCAATACCTCCACTTATACTTTCAATATATTTATCAATAGAGGCACTATAAGTATTATAATCTCCATACGAAACAGGTAATAATGTCCGGTAATTTAATGCAACACGCGTATACTCCTCGGAACCCGCAAAAGCAGGATTTAAATAAAGCGGATTGGCATAATATTGTGAAAACTCTACATCTTGGGAAAGACCGGTTAAACAAATCAAAATAAACAGAAATATAACTAATACTTTCTTCATTTAGCCTTTATTCATTTGCTTTCAACAATATTGATTATAAAAATGCCGTTTAAATTTTATTATATTTTCCTCTATAAAACTTATATTTTTGTTAAAAAATTACAAAAATATAAGTCATAGCAGGTAATCTTGCCTACACTTTTGTTTCGGCAGGCAAGTCACAAAATGTTTTTTTTGAAGTCTGTGTATTGTTTTCATAAAAAACATTATGTACGTTTGATATTAACGATTTAATAAATCTTATATTTCGTAACAGGATTAAACCTAATAATAAATGTTAATCTTATTTAATCTGATTATTCATAAAATTTTATGTCTAATCAAGTTGATAAAGTTTTGTTTATTTGCATAAAAATAATAAAGTCTAATGAAAAGAACACTCGTATTCTGTCTTTTATTTTTTGTTAATTTTACATTAAAGGCACAAAATATAACTTTACAAAGAACAATTGACTGGAAAAATCCTCAAGAAATTTCTCAATATTTCGATATTTCTCAAAAAAATCTGGACACCAAAAAATATCTTTTTTTCGAAAATGCCCATTATTATAATCATAACAACCTTCTTCCATATTATTTTGAGCTTATAAAAGTAAATTCTCTTAATGCAAGAGTCAGAATTACAAATTTAAAATATGAACCTTTATCAAGTTTAGAATTGTCTTTTTTACAATATCCAGATTCTATCCCAGATAATCTATTGTATTCATCCGAAGTAAAATCATCCAGAAATCAATATTATTTACAATTCAATTTACTGCCTTTAAAAAGAAATGCTGTCAACAACCAAATAGAGAAACTGGTACATTTTGAAATAGAAATTATTCCTGGAAGCCATTCAGAAAAAGCAGCTACAAAACAAACAAAAACCTTTAAAAATCAATCAGTTTTTAAAAACGGAAAATGGGTGAAAATAAGAATTAAAGAAGATGGGATTTACAAATTAACTTATAATGAATTAATAGAAATGGGTATTGACGATCCTGCAAAATTAAAGGTTTATGGTAATTCTGAAGGAATGTTACCTCTTTCGAATAATGAAGATTGCCAGGACGATTTAGTATTGAATGATATCTTTTTTGAAAAGGGAAGTGACGGTATTTTTAATGAGAATGACTATATCTTATTTTATGCTAAAGGACCAAACCAATGGGCCTATAATGAATCAGAAGATTTCTATTCCTGCACAAAACATATCTATTCTGATTACAATTACTTTTTTTTAACATCAAACAATGACCCTAACGAAGAAATAACGACACTAAGCAACTCTACACAGCCAATTAATGAGACTGTAACATATTTTACAGATTATGTTCATTATGAAAAAGATCAAAAAAACCTTCTTGAATCCGGGCAATTATGGTTTGGCGAAACCTTTGATGTTACAACAAACTATTCTTTTGATTTTGAATTAACCAACCTGATAAAAACAGAGCCGCTAAAAATCAAAACAGCTTTAGCTGCCCGATCTTCTGCCAATACTTCTTTCGACATAAAGTCTGGATCGCAAACCATTGCCAATCCTGAATTTGCTGCAGTAAATATGAGTTCTTACACATCAACCTATGCAGTAAGAAATATTATTAATGGCGAATTTACAAGCGATAATGATAATGTTTCAATAACAATTGATTATAACAAATCGTCGTCATCGTCAGTCGGATGGCTTGACTTTATCACAATTAATGCTAAAAGGCAATTAAAGATACCGGACAGCCACCAGCTAAAATTCAGGTATTATAATAATGATGACTTTGAGAAAACAATTGATTTCCGTATTCAAAATGCTTCGGCATCAACACAAGTATGGAATGTTAACACTCCTACAATGCCAAAAAACCTTGAAACACAAACGGTTTCATCGGGTATTATTTCAGTAAAAGTTGCTGTTGAACCAGGGTTAAATGAATTTATTACTTTCAATACAGAAAATTCGCTCAATCCTGAAACAGTTGGCAGTTTAACTAATCAAAATTTACATGGCTTCGGACATCATGATATGATTATTGTAACACACCCCGATTTTATGAGCCAGGCTCAAAGTATTGCTGATTTACATGCTTCGCAAGACGAATTGTCAATTGTCATTACTACTCCTGAGCAAATATTCAATGAATTTTCATCTGGTACTCCCGATGCTGCTGCTATTCGAAATTTTGTTAGAATGATTTACCAAAGGCCTATGTCTACAGATACACTAAAATACTTACTTTTTATCGGCGATGGGTCATTTGACCATAAATCAATTACTGACGATAATATTAATTATGTATTAACCTATCAATCGAAAAATTCATTAAACCCAATATTATCATTTGTTACCGACGATTTCTTTGGATTGCTTGATTCCGGCGATTACATTGAAGCATCAAATTCAGGATTGGTTGATATTGGAATTGGGCGGTTGCCAGTTAGGTCAACACAAGAAGCCCAACAAATGGTGGATAAAATTTACCGTTATTCTGATTTTAACAACAAAGGAGACTGGGTTAATTCACTCTGTTTTGTTGGTGACGACGAGGATAACAATATTCACATGCGCGATGCCGACCGTTTAGCAATAAAGGTTGATAGTACTTATCCACATTTTTTTATCAATAAAATTTATCTTGATGCTTATCCAGAGCAAAAAACAGCAGTAAGTGAAAGCTATCCTGAGGTAAACCGCTTAATTAACGAACAAGTGAATAATGGGATTCTAATTTTTAATTACACAGGCCATGGAGGCGAAAATAGTTTGGCACACGAGCGAATATTAACCATTGATAATATTAATTCGTGGAAAAATAAAAATAAACTATCCATTTTTATGACTGCCACCTGTGAGTTTAGCCGGTTCGATAATCATAAATATATTTCGGCCGGAGAAAGAGTTTTACTTAATCCAAATGGTGGAGGTATTGCTCTGTTTTCTACTACGAGGCTTGTATACTCAAGCCCCAATTACACACTTAATAAAAATTTTTACGACTATGTTTTCGAAAAAAATCATAAAAACGATTATTATGCTTTAGGCGATATTATGAGATTAGCAAAAAATACTTCAGGTACATCAAACAATAAACGAAATTTTACTTTGTTAGGTGATCCTGCATTAAAGATGCCCCTGGCAAATTATAATATTATTACAGATTCTATAAACCATAACAGTATTACAAATTATACCGATACATTGAAAGCATTAAGCAAAGTTACCATTCATGGACATATCTCCGATGAAGCTAAAAACTTAATTACCAACTACAACGGATTAGTTTATCCCTTGGTATTAGATAAAAAAAGAACCATTACCACTTTAGGAAACGACGGTGGAAATCCAATGGATTTTCAAACACAAAATAATATTCTTTACAAAGGAAAAGCAAGTGTTACAAACGGACAATTTAAATTTACTTTTGTGGTGCCAAAAGATATTTCATACAATTTAGGCCAAGGGAAAATCAGCTACTATTCACTTAGTTCAACATCTGATGCAAAAGGCTTTTTTAATGATTTTATTATTGGAGGTACCGATAGTTCAGCTCCACAAGATAATACAGGGCCACAAATAAAATTATACATGAATGACGAAAATTTTGTATCCGGAGGAGTTACCGATGAAAATCCGGTTTTGTACGCCATTTTAGCTGATAGCAGTGGTATTAATACCGTTGGAAATGGCATTGGCCATGATATTACTGCAATACTGGATAATAACACGAGCGATATTATTGTATTAAACGATTACTATGAGTCGGATGTGGACGATTATCAAAAAGGAAAAATTGAATATTTATTTAATAAACTAGATGAAGGTGATCATCAGTTAAAAGTTAAAGTGTGGGATGTTTATAATAATTCATCGGAAGAAACTCTGGATTTTATTGTTGCCGAATCGGAAAAACTTGCCATAAAAAATTTACTCAATTACCCTAATCCGTTTACCGAACAAACTGCATTTTATTTTGATCATAACCGCCCAAACGAAACACTGGAAACCATGATACAAATTTTTACTGTTAGCGGGAAATTGGTAAAAACTATCCATGCAACAATAAATTCTAATGGATTCCGTTCTGAACCTATAAATTGGGACGGGCTCGATGATTTTGGCGACAAACCAGGACGCGGTGTATACATTTACCAAGTTAAAGTCAGAACCATGGATGGTGAAACTGTAACTAAAATCGAAAAGCTGGTTATGCTCAAATAATTTATTGTTTAACAGCAAATAATTTTATATTTGCATCGCTTTAATTTATGATATAATGATGAAAAAAATTTTAACTGCGGGGATATTATTAATTCTTTTTACAACAACTAGTTATAGTCAAACAATTGATCGAGAAGATTTGGTAGGCTCGAATAATCCACTCGAATATTCAGCTTCATTTTTAACCATAGCGCCCGATTCACGTGCAGGAGCCATGGGAGATGTTGGTGTTGCATTATCTCCTGATTATAATTCTATGCACTGGAATCCGGCCAAGTATGCTTTTATCGATAGTGAAATGGGAATTGCAGCGTCATATACACCCTGGCTGCGCAATTTAGTAAATGATATTAACCTTGGATATGTTTCTTTCTACAAAAAAATAGACAAGGTACAAGCCATAGCAGCTACCATGCTTTATTTTGATTTGGGAGATATTCAGTTTACCAATGAAGCCGGTGAGTATAACGGCCAACATTCTCCTTACGAATTATCAATCGATGTGGCTTATTCAAGAAGTTTTTCCGAAAGAATATCAGGAGGTATCGCTTTTCGATACATCCGTTCAGATATTACAGGCGGAGCATTAGTAGGTGATATGGAAACCAAAGCAGGGAATGCTGTTGCTGCAGATATCTCAATGTATTATGTAAACGACAAATTACAGATCAACGACAATAATGCTACCTGGTCTGCCGGTATTAATATTTCAAATATTGGTTCAAAAATTTCGTATACCGAAATTGAAAAAGATTTTTTGCCAACCAACCTAAAAATCGGAACTGCATTAAAATACGATATGGATGATTACAACTCATTAACCATAGCATTGGACTTAAACAAATACCTGGTTCCTACTCCTGAATATGAATTAGATGACAGCATTCTATTTGGAAAAAGCTCAGATGTTTCAGTTGCCCAAGGAATGATTCAATCTTTTTATGATGCCCCGGGCGGATGGGAAGAAGAGTTGCACGAAATTAAATACAATGTTGGTGCCGAATATTGGTATGCTAACCAGTTTGCTGTTCGGGCCGGATATTTTCATGAACACCAAACCAAAGGGAATCGAAAATATTTTACCCTGGGAGCCGGTTTAAGGCTTAATGTTTTTACCATTGATTTTTCATATCTTATTCCTTTAAAACAAAACAATCCACTAGCTAATACAGTTAGATTTACTTTGGGATTAGATTTTCAGGCATTTAATGAACAACAAAACAATTAACTATAATGAATTTTCGGATCGGATACGGATACGACGTACATCGCCTGGAAGAAGGCAAAAATTTATTTCTTGGCGGCGTAAAAATCCCACATTATAAAGGATGTATTGCACATTCGGATGGAGATGTATTAATCCACGCTATTTGTGATGCGATTTTAGGAGCTGCTGCTTTGCGCGATATTGGATACCATTTCCCTGATACCGATAAACAATTTAAAAATATTGATAGTAAAATTCTTTTAGCAAAAACAATTCAATTGTTAAATGATCAAGGTTACTCCATTGTAAATATTGACTCAACAATTTGTTTACAGAAGCCTAAAATACAGAGCATTATACCAGAAATGGTCAAAACATTAGCTTCTGTTATAAATATTGATGATAATAAAATTTCAATTAAAGCAACTACTACAGAAAAGCTTGGGTTTATTGGCGAAGAAAAAGGAATTGCAGCTCACGCAATGGTACTTATAAAAAAACACGATAAATAGTGTTTTTATTCTTTCCATTTTTTTTATATATTTCAAAGTATTTTCATTGCAAAAAATTAATTAACCCATTGATTTTTAATATCTATAAATACACACAATAATGAAGAAGACATTAGTTTTAGGTGCCAGCCCAAATCCTATCAGATTTTCGCATAAGGCTGTAAAAAGCTTAATAAGACATGGACATGAAGTTGTTCCAATTGGTATTCGCGAAGGCGATATCATGTGGCAAAAGATTATTATAGGAAAACCTAAACTAAAAGATATACATACAGTTACGGTTTATTTAAATCCCAAAAATCAAAAGGAATATTACGAATATTTATTAAAACTTAAACCTAAAAGAATTATTTTTAACCCCGGATCAGAAAATCAGGAATTAATTCAACTGGCCATGCAGAATGATATAGAAGTTACAATTGCATGTACATTAATAATGCTTAACACCAACAAGTATTGATGGTAGCCGATATTACCAACTTCGATGAATTTTCAACAGCCATAAAAAATAAAGGTTGCCTATTCTACTTTTCGCATGAAAAATGCAATGTTTGCAAAGTCTTAAAACCTAAAATTCATAATTTACTTTCCCAAAACTTTCCCAAAATAAAAATGTTTTATTGCAATACAGAACTATATCCAGAAATTGCGGCTCAAAACTCTGTTTTCACCGTCCCTACCATAATAATTTATTTTGAAGGAAAAGAATTTTTCCGAAAAAGCAGAAATATAGGAATTCAGGAATTAGCAAGCGATTTAGAGCGCCCATACTCCATCTTGTTTCAATAAAATATTTTACGTTTTTTAAAATTTTACATTAAATTATGAGCTGGATTTTACAATTATTTGTAACTTTCTTTCTCATAAAAAATGAATCAGCTAAATGAAAAAATATTTTAAAAATATTTTCAATCGTTATTTCATTAAAAAAGAAGAGCATATTGACTTTTACGAAGAAGTAACCGGTTTTCGATATTTTCTTTTAGAAGTGGGTGGTTTAAGCCGATTTACTGCTTCTTTTTTTCGAGAAGTTTTTCGTTACCCATTCGAGGCCAAAGAATTCTTAAAGCAATCATATCGGATGGGTTTAAGCACACTTCCTTTAATAGGGATAACTGCATTTATTATGGGCTTAGTACTAACGCTACAATCACGTCCGGTTCTGGTCGATTTTGGAGCTGAATCCTGGCTTCCCGGGATGATATCCGTTTCTATTGTACGAGAAATTGGCCCGGTTATAACCGCACTTATTTGTGCAGGCAAAATTGGCTCAGGTATTGGTGCTGAGCTGGGTTCGATGCGAGTGACCGAACAGATTGATGCCATGGAAGTATCAGGAACTAACCCCTTAAAATACCTGGTAGTTACACGAGTATTAGCTACAACTTTTATGATTCCTATTCTCGTTTTTTATTCCGATGCAATATCTTTTTATGGATCTTATGTTGCAGTAAACATGCATGGATACATTTCATTACAACTTTTTATTACACAGGCTTTTGAACCTTTGAGTTATTTCGATATTGTTCCTGCAACCATCAAAACTTTCTTTTTCGGCTTCGCTATTGGTATCATTGGATGTTACAAAGGTTATTATTCTAAAAATGGAACCGAAGGCGTTGGGAGTGCTGCTAACTCTGCAGTGGTAATATCTTCGTTGGTAATATTTATTATCGATTTAATTGCTGTTCAATTATCAGAAATAATACAAATTTTCTCAATATAAAATGAAAAAACAAACAAACATATTAAATAACAACAGCCAAAATGTTATAGAGATTGAACATCTGCAAAAATCATTCGATGGTAAAATGATTTTAAAAGATATTAATATGCAGGTAAAAAAAAGTGAAAATGTTGTTATTATGGGACAATCGGGTATCGGAAAATCAGTATTAATAAAATGTATTGTAGGATTAATTTATCCTGATAAAGGGACTGTAAAAGTTTTTGATAAAGATGTATTAAAGATGAATCATGAAGAATTAAACGAATTACGTACCCGTGTAGGATTTATATTCCAGAGTAATGCTTTGTACGACTCAATGACTGTTCGTGAAAATCTTGAATTTCCACTTCGAAGGAATAAAATTTACACCGATAAAAATGAAATTGAAAAGTTAATTTATGAAGCGTTGAAAAATGTTGGATTAGAAGATACCATCGATAAAATGCCGATAGAATTATCAGGCGGAATGAAAAAAAGAATCGGGCTTGCCCGTACACTAATCCTAAACCCCGAAATCATTCTTTATGATGAGCCTACAACAGGACTCGACCCCATAACATCCAGAGAAATCAGTAAATTAATCAATAAAATACAAAATAAATACAAAGCATCGTCCATTATCATAACACACGATCTTGAGTGTGCAAAACGAACATCAAACAGAATATTAATTATAAAAGATGGAGTTATATATGCAGAAGGGACTTTTGATGAATTAAAGATTAAAGAAGATGAATTTGTACAATCTTTTTTTGTAACCGTGTAAAAACTAAATGCTATGAAAAAAACAAAAATAAATAATATTAAACTCGGGCTATTTGTCGGTGTTGGTGCTTTAATTTTTATTCTGGCCATTTATTATATAGGCAGGCAAAGCAATATTTTTGGAAGAAATTTTACTGTTAGTGGTGATTTTAAGGATATAAGCGGATTAAAAGTAGGAAATGATGTCCGCTTTTCGGGGATCAACATCGGAACAGTTTCCAGAGTGAAAATTATAAATGATTCGCTGGTAAGAGTTAGTTTAAACTTACAAAATGATGTTAGAAAATTTATCAGGAAAGATTCAAAAATGGAAATAGGCACAGAGGGGCTGATGGGAAATAAAATTGTAAATATATACAGCGGAAGTAGAAATGAGGAAATTATTGAAAATGGAGACTCCCTGGAAACTCTCGAAGTTGTTAATATTGATAATATTTTGAAACAAATTAATACATCGAGTAAAAATACAACCATAATAACCGAAAATATTGCAGAAATTACAGATAAAATAAACCGTGGTGAAGGAATATTCGGGAAAATTTTTGCCGATGAAGATTTTTCAAAAAACATAAGTTCTATAGGAACCAATACGGCCGAATTAACAAAAAATTTTGCTTCAATTACCGATAAAATAAATCATGAAAAAGGAACCATAGGGATGCTTTTATCAGATACAACATTGGCAAAAGAAGTTGAATTAGCAGGTGTAAATCTTAGAACATCAACCGATAACCTGGTTGCAATAACAGACCAGGTAAAAAAAGGGCAGGGATTGTTCGGAGAAATTTTTACTGATACAACTTTTACCAGCTCTTTAAGTAAATCCGGTGCAAATTTTGCCTACACAACCGAAAAGACAAAAAAAATATCGGACAACCTGGAAAAAATTACCTTACAGGTAAATGAAGGGCAGGGATTAATATCAAAATTATTATTTGATACGGCTTTTGCCGATAGTGTTAAAATTACTGTGAGCAGTATTAACAAAAGTGCTACTGAAATAGAAGAAGCAGCCGGAGTAATTAAAAGAAACTGGCTATTAAGGTTATTTTCTAAAAAAGAGAAGGAAAAAAAGAAATAAAAATTTAAAGAAAAAAACCACGTATCATGGACTGAAAGCAAGTTACGTGGTTTAAAAATAATAGCTTTTTAAAACAGGTTATCTAACAAATTATCATCAGCAATATTGGGCAAAGTTACCTTTAATTCGGGTGTGCGTTCCATTTCACGCTTAATGGCAAATATTGCTTCATCATTCCTTGCCCAGCTTCTACGTGCAATACCATTATTAACATCCCAGTGTAACATCATTTTTAATCGTCGCGAAGCTTCTTCACTACCATCCAGAACCATTCCAAAACCGCCATTGATTACTTCGCCCCATCCTACTCCGCCACCATTGTGGATTGACACCCAAGTAGCCCCCCTGAACGAATCACCAATAACATTTTGAATAGCCATATCAGCAGTAAACTGTGAGCCATCATAAATATTTGAAGTTTCGCGGAAAGGAGAATCTGTACCCGACACATCATGGTGGTCGCGCCCTAATACCACAGGTGCTGAAATTTTCCCTTCTTTAATAGCCTGATTAAAAGCTTCAGCAATTTTTATGCGTCCCTCGGCATCGGCATATAAAATACGAGCCTGCGAACCTACCACCAGCTTATTTTCTTTAGCACCTTTTATCCAGCGAATATTATCTCTCATTTGCTGTGTAATTTCCGAAGGTGCTGTGGCTGCTATCTCTTCAAGCACCTGCATCGCAATTTTATCGGTAGTATCTAAATCATCGGGCTTTGATGAAGTACAAACCCAACGAAAAGGGCCAAACCCATAATCAAAACACATGGGGCCCATAATGTCCTGTACATACGATGGATATTTGAATTTTCCGTCTTCTTTTAATATATCGGCTCCGGCCCTGCTCGATTCCAATAAAAATGCATTTCCATAATCGAAGAAATACATGCCTTTGGCTGATAATTTATTAATGGCAGCAACCTGTCTTTTTAAGGATTTTTGTACATACTTCTTGAATTCATCGGGCTTTTCTGCCATCATTTTATTAGATTCTTCATAGGTTAATCCGGCAGGATAATAACCACCGGCCCATGGATTATGAAGTGAAGTTTGGTCTGACCCCAGGTCAATTTTAATATCCCGCTCAACCATTCGTTCCCATAAATCAACAATATTGCCAAGGTAAGCAATAGAATGTGCTTTTTTTAGTTTTTTATATTCCAAAGCCATATCAATGGCTTTATCTACATCATTTGTAATCTCATCAACCCAACCTTGTTCGTGCCTTTTTTTTGCAGCTTTAGGATTTATTTCTGCTGTAATACTAACCACTCCGGCAATATTACTCGCTTTAGGCTGAGCTCCGCTCATACCGCCTAAACCGGCAGTAACAAATATCTTTCCTTCCAAACCTTCACCAGGTTTACTTATTTTTCGTCCGGCATTTAATACGGTAATTGTTGTTCCGTGCACAATTCCTTGCGGCCCAATATACATAAACGAACCGGCAGTCATTTGGCCATATTGTGTTACACCCAGGGCGTTAAACCGCTCCCAGTCGTCGGGTTTTGAGTAGTTTGGAATCATCATCCCGTTGGTAACAACTACTCTGGGTGCATCTTTATGTGATGGGAATAATCCCATAGGATGGCCCGAATACAAAACCAGCGTTTGCTCATCGGTCATATCCGCCAGGTATTTCATGGTTAACAGGTATTGTGCCCAGTTTTGAAAAACTGCTCCATTTCCACCATAAGTAATTAATTCATGCGGATGCTGAGCTACTGCATAATCCAAATTATTGCTTAACATCAGCATTATGGCTGCTGCCTGTTTACTTTTAGCAGGGTAATCATCAATAGATCGTGCGTAAATTTTATAATCCGGACGGAAGCGGTAAATATAAATTCGTCCGTATTTTTCTAATTCTTCGGCAAACTCCTTAGCCAAAACCGGATGATGTTTTTGATCAAAATAACGCAATGCATTTTTTACCGCCAGTTTTTTCTCTTCTTTGGTTAAAATATCTTTGCGTTTTGGCGCATGGTTTATCTCTGGATCATATTTTTTTGGATCAGGTAATTCGTCAGGAATTCCTTGTAATACAAACTTTTGAAAATCTTCTTTATTCATTATTTATAAAATTTTTATTTTTATTGGTTTTTAGGGTGACTTTAAAAAATTAGCTTTACAAAATTACAAATTAAGATTCTATCAAGAAAGATAAATATCATGATATGGCAAATCAACATGACAAATTTTCTGAAATATTGATTAGCATGTTTTTTGTAGTATCAGTATTTGTCATTAAAAAATCATAACTTTAACCTATCAAATAATCAAAAAATAATTAGAAAAATGAAAAAAAAGTGGATTACTTTAATTGTAATTGCTGTTATAGCAATTTTTATCTTCTCATCGATAAAAGGAACTTATAATACGATGGTTTCACTGAATGAAAATGTTACCTCACAATGGGCTCAAGTTGAAAATGTATATCAACGCAGAGCAGATTTAATTCCTAACCTTGTAAATACAGTAAAAGGATATGCAGAGCACGAACAAGAGACTTTAACAGAAGTTATTGAGGCACGATCTAAAGCCACATCAACTAATGTTGATGCAAACAATTTAACCCCTGAAAATATTCAGGCTTTTCAGCAAGCACAGGGTGGTTTAAGTTCAGCATTATCAAAATTAATGGTAGTTGTTGAACGATACCCTGATCTAAAAGCCAATCAGAACTTTCTTGAATTACAAGCTCAGTTAGAGGGAACCGAAAATAGAATTACTGTTGAAAGACAGAAATTTAATCAGGCAGCACAATATTTTAATACTTATATTAAACAGTTCCCAAAAAATATTTATGCCAATATGTTCGATTTTGAGCCTAAAGCATATTTTAAATCTGATGAATCAGCAAGTGAAGCACCAAATGTAGAATTTTAATTATGAAAGCATCCGAATTTTTTACCACAGAACAAAAAAAACAAATTACCGATGCCATTAAAGAGGCTGAATTAAATACATCGGGAGAGATAAGAGTACATATTGAAATGGACTGCAAGGAAGATGTTCTAGACCGTGCTGCTTTTTGGTTTGAAAAATTAAAAATTCATAAAACCGAATTAAGAAACGGTGTACTCTTTTATCTTTCAATAAACGACCGGAAATTTGCTATTTTAGGAGATGCAGGAATAAATGCCGTAACACCCGACAATTTCTGGGATGAAATTAAAGAAACTGTAATTGGCCATTTTAAAAAAGAAGAGTATGCTAACGGATTAAGCGAAGGCATTAAATTGGCTGGACAGGCTTTAAAAGAGCATTTCCCTTATCAAAAGGATGATATAAATGAATTATCAGACGAAATTTCGTTTGGAAAAAAGAGTTAAGTATGCAAAAAATAAAAAACAACATTGTAATATTACTGTTTGCAATCTTTAGTTTGCAAGCATATGCTCAGGAATTCCCTGAAAGATCAAACCGTATTGTTAACGACTATGCCAATTTTTTATCTGTAAACGAGAGAAATGCTCTGGAACAAAAATTGGTAAATTTCAGTAACCAAACCTCAACACAAATTGCTATTGCCATTGTTCCAGATTTACACGGTTACGATGCAGCATCGTATGCATTTGAGCTTGGCGAACAATGGGGTGTTGGACAAAAGGGCAAAAATAATGGAGTTTTAATTCTGGTAAAACCAAAAACCTCCGATTCGAAAGGTGAAGTTTTTATTGCTACCGGATATGGAGTTGAAGGAGCTGTACCCGATGCTATTACCAAGCGAATTGTTGAAAATGAAATATTGCCTAATTTCAGGCAGGGACAATACTATAAAGGTTTAGACCAGGCTGCGAATACCATAATCAGCTTAACCAAAGGCGAATACACTGCCGACGATTATCGTAAACAAACCAGTGGGAATGTTGGTTCTGCCATTCCTATGATAATTATTTTTATGCTTGTTATAATCTTTTCTATTATGGGAAGAATCCGCAGAGCACGCCATTATGCAGTTGGCCACAATCTCCCATTCTGGATTGCATTAGGCATGTTAAGTTCCTCGGGGCGAAGCCATAGAGGAAGTTTTGGCAATTTTTCGTCAGGTTCCGGAAGTTTCGGAGGTTTTAGCGGCGGAGGCGGCTTTGGCGGTTTCGGTGGTGGTAGTTTCGGCGGTGGAGGCGCTGGTGGAAGCTGGTAAATTTATACAACAAGTAAAAATACAAAAGGTACCCAAAACGGATACCTTTTTTTATTTTGAAAGAAAATTAGGTTATTTAAATTCTTCTTCTAAATCTGGATCAACCAGTATTCGTCCACAATATTCACAAACAATAATTTTTTTACGCGAACGAACGTCTAACTGACGTTGTGGAGGTATTTTATTAAAGCAACCACCACAAGCATCACGCTGAACAGAAACTACTGCCAATCCATTGCGTGCATTAGCCCTGATTTTTTTGTAAGCATTTAACAACCTATCTTCTATAATTCCCTGAATAGATTCTGATTTATTTACTAAATCTTCTTCTTCTTTCTGTGTTTCAGAAACAATTGAATTAAGCTCAGCTTTTTTATCTTCCAAATCACTTACTCTGTCTTCAAGTACTTCTTTCGATTCTTTAATAATTTCGCTTTTTTCTTCAATTTTTGCTGTAAATTCTTTAATTCTCTTTTCGCATAACTCTATTTCAAGATTCTGATATTCAATCTCTTTGGCAAGTGAATCAAATTCCCTGTTATTACGAACATTATTTTGCTGTTCGGTATATTTTTTAATTAAAGCCTGGGCTTCTTTAATTTCATTCTTTTTATGCGTAATAGAATCCTCTAGTTTATCAACTTCTTCTTCGAAATTTTGAATACGTGTTTGTAAACCTTCAATTTCATCTTCCAAATCCTGAACCTCAAGGGGCAATTCTCCACGCAAACGTTTTATATCATCAATTTTTGAATCTACAACCTGTAGTTCAAACAGTGCCTTTAACTTTTCCTCTACAGTTAGATCTTTAGTTTCCTTTACTTTAGCCATATTATAAATAATTTATCGGATTTGAATTTACTTCTGTCAAATAAACTGCAAATTTAGGGAATTTTTTGATAAGTAATTCATAAAAAAGCTCTTTTGTAACCTGTTCCGATTCAAAATGTCCAATATCGGCAATAATAATCTTATCTTCAGCATCAAAAAACTGGTGATATTTAAAATCAGCAGAGATAAAAACATCGGCATTTTGTTTAATGGCATCGTTCAATAAAAAACTACCACTACCGCCACAAACAGCAATTTTTTTCACAGGCTTTTTAAGCAATTTTGTATGCTTTATGCTTTGAGCATTAAATGTTGTTTTTACTTTTTTAAGAAAATCCAAAGCAGGCAATTCCTTTTCGAGTTCTCCAATAATTCCCGAGCCGGCTTTCTCAAATTCGTTGGTTATTGGGTACAAATCGTAAGCGGCTTCTTCGTAAGGATGCGCTTTAAATAGTGCGCTTAATATTTTATTTTTTAAATGCCGCGGAAAGATGGTTTCAACCCTGGTTTCATTTTCATAATGTATTTCATTTTTGTTACCAACAAAAGGATTTGTCCCCTCTCCGGCTCTGAAAGACCCTTTACCTTCCAGATTATAACTACACATGTCGTAATTGCCAATATGCCCGGCACCTGCATCAAAAACAGCTTTACGTGTTTGTTCAGCATGGCCAACGGGAACAAAATAAACCAGTTTCATTAATTGATTTTTTAATGGAACCAGTATATTGGTATTTTGTAAATCAAGCTTTTCGGCTATTTTACTGTTTACACCGCCCTGAATATTATCGAGATTGGTATGAGCCGCATAAATAGCAATATTATTTTTAATTGCTTTAATAATGATACGCTCAACATAATTTTTGCCTGTTATTTTTTTTAGTCCTTCAAAAATAATGGGATGATGAGCAATTATCAAATTTGTATTTTTTTTTAAGGCTTCTTCAATAATAACTTCTGTAACATCAACAGTAATTAATGCACCTGTTGCTTCTTGTTCTTGATCTCCTGTAATTAATCCTGCATTATCGTAATCTTCCTGAAAAGCCAATGGAGCAAAAGATTCGATAGATGAAATGATCTCACGAATTTTCATTTTAAAAAATTTTAAAGATTTTTTACTGATGAACTATTAAAAAGCTACATATCTTCGCGTATATCCAACAACATAGCTCTTATTTTTTTAAGCGATTTTACGGCTTCGAAGTTTTTTGTTGTTCCTTCTTTATTTTCTTTTAGTTTCTTTTTGGCACCTTTTAGGGTTAATCCCAGCTCTTTTACCAGGTAATAAATCATATGAAAATTTTCAATATCCTCAACCGTAAAAGACCTGTTTCCTTTCTTATTTTTTCTGGGTTTGATAATATCAAACTCTTTTTCCCAATATCTAAGAAGAGATGGGTTAACATTAAACATTTCGGCTACTTCGCCAATACTGTAATAAAGCTTTTCTACTTTTTTTTCCTTATATGGCATACATTTCGATTTACAAAAAACGAAACTCCCGTTTATTTAGTCCAATAAAATTAAAAAATATTCTTTAACAAACAAAGTTAATTTTTTATCCCGTAACAATATAAATACCCATCGCGAGAAGCAATATAAATTTTTTGATTAAAAACAATTGGAGTAGCCTCAAAGGAACCCGGTTTTTTATCTAATAATACAAAATTATTTTGTTCATCATATTCAAAAAGAAATAAACCCCAATAAGTTGCAACGATTAATTTATTATCTACAAAAATTGGTGTAGCAATGGAAGGCCCTGTATGGTATTTAAATACCAATTCGGGTGTTTTATAAACTGTTAAACTATCGGGGCCTAAAACTTTTTTTAATGAATCAATTTGCTGGTGATTTACTACATACAGATACTCGTCGATTCCAGTAAAAGCAGCCAAATGATTTTGGTTTTCACTAATATATTTATCATTAATTCCTGTTGAACCAATAACTCCACCTTCCCAACCAGCAAAATCATTATTTTCTGTTGGAAAATACCAAACAACAGCATCTTGTGGTTTTTTACAGGGATTTAGTTTAAAAATTCCTCCCTGCCCTTTTATATACTGTTTTTCTACAGAAACTAAAATACAACTATCAGAAGTAACTACAGCAGAGCCATCTATATCGGAACCGATATAAAAATCCCAGTCAATTTCCTTTGTTTCTAAATTATACCCAAAAACATGGCCTGAACCCGAAGCAACGTAAATTCTGTTTTTTAGCAATGCAGGTGATGATTCGGTTACCACATTATAATTATGATCATAAACATCATCCATGGTATATAATTTAATTTCCTGGTAAATTTCAGGCTGAAGCATACCATCCTTTATTTTAGCATTTCTGTGGTCGGGATTAAAAACAGTAAATAATGAGTTTTCCAGTCCAATATAAACTGTATCGTTTAAAATAAGCGCCGATCCATCCACATCTCGTGAGTAGCTGTGTGTCCATTTCTGATCCATACGCCACAATTCTTCTCCTGTAAAATAAGAAATAGCACGATAGCTGGGTATATGTTTAGCATCCAGATAATTCCCAATTCCAAGCCTGCTTCCCTGAAGAATAACCAATCCGTTTTCGGGTTTATCGGGTGATTTATTCACCCAAATGGTTCCTGTGCCTTTTATTACATCGTCAAATTTATATTGCCAAACCAGCTCTCCGGTTTCGGCATTTATTTTTTTCAGGTGATGATCATAAGCCCCCTGGATTAAAAATAGTTTGCCATTTTCATTAACAAGTAGCGGTTGCCCTGTCCATCCGGCACCAGCCCATTCTTTAGTACCTATATTTCTCGAAATAACAGTTTCTCCTTTTCCGAGATAATGTTTCCAAACCAAATCAAGCCTATCAGGTGGGTTTTCGCCATAATAATTTCTTTCCCAATTACCTAAAAATGTTTTTATAATTGGGCAGGTAACCGAATCAATTTTATCAGGCTTATCTAAATGATCTTCCTTTTTTATAGGGATCGTATCGTTTTGCGCTTTTAGGCAAAAAAAATTCCCTATTAAAAGGGAAAGTGCAATTGTTTGAAAAGATTTGTACATGAAAACTATTTTTAATCGAATGATTGACCGCTATTGGTTGAAATAAAAATCATCTTATCAAATTCTTCGGGTGTAAGATCGTTAAAATAAAAATGAATCGGATTTACCTTTTTATTATTTTTATATACCTCGTAATGCAAATGAGGTGCTGTTGAAGTACCTGTTGAACCAACAAAACCAAGTACATCGCCACGTTTAACTTTCTGTCCTTTTCGTACATTAAAATCGTTTAAATGTGCATATAATGTTTTGTAACCAAAGCCATGATTAATAATAACACGTTTTCCGTAACCTCTTAGAGAACTTTCTACTACTTCAACAACACCATCGCCTGTTGCATATATTTCAGTTCCGGTTGGTGCAGTAAAATCCATTCCGTAATGAAATTTACGGATTTTATAAATTGGATGTATACGCCAACCCCATCCTGAGGCGGTACGTGTTAAATCTTTATTGGCTATAGGCATAATGGCCGGAATACTAGCAACCATTTTTTCCTTATTTTTAGCCAAATCTATTAAATCATCATAAGATTTTGTTTGTACGTAAAGCCTTTTAGTTATTTTATCGAGCCGTTTTGCTGTTTGTATTACAAGGTCTGAATTATCATAACCCTGCAAATCTACATACCGGTTAGCACCGCCATATCCTGCCGAGCGTACCGAAGGGGGAATGGGTTCTGTCTCAAAAATTACCCTGTAAATATTATCGTCTCTATTTTGTAAATCGGCAAGTGTTTTTTCAACCAACTCAAAACGGTTGTTTAGCACCTCATACTGAGCCAGCAATTGTTGATTTTCTCTTATCAGTCCTTTTTCTTTTGGAGTATCAAAAAATATTGAGAATAAAACATTATAGATAACAGCAATAATTAATGTAGTAGAAAGATAAGCCAAAAAACGATAAAATTTTTGCTTGCCTGACAAAACAATTTTATCGTATTTTAAAGTGTGATAATCAAACTTATATTTGACTTTTGCCATATGCTAATTTTCTTTATGGTTCAAATATAAGGAATTATTTTAAAAAATTAATCCATTGGTGTTCTTCTTTTTGAATAGGTAGCAATCATTAAGTCGTATTCTTCGGGTGTAAGATCGTTAAAATAGTAATTTATTGGATCAACGGGTTTTTCATTTATTCGAACTTCGTAATGTAAGTGCGGCCCGGTTGACCTGCCTGTATTTCCTAAGGTTCCAATAACATCGCCTCTTGTTACTTTTTGGCCTTCCTCAACATATATATCTTTTAAATGTCCGTAAATTGTTTTGTATCCAAAACCATGATCAATGGTGACTTTATTACCATATCCATAAAAAGAATAACCGGCTTCAATTACTACACCATCACCGGTTGCAAAAATATCAGCTCCAACAGGGCCTGTAAAATCCATCCCGTGGTGCATAGTCCTTTTGCCGGTAAAAGGGTCTTTTCGGGAACCATAATAATCACTGATTCGATTAAAATCTCTAAGTGCTAGGGGTTGTATAGCAGGAATAGCTGCAAGCATTTTTTCTTTATTAAGGGCATATTCAATTACCTTGTCAAAAGACTTGGTTTGTACATATATCTTTTTTGATAATACATCTAACTTTTTAAAGGTATTAATCAACAATTCAGAGTTTTCCATACTTTCAAACTCGGTATAACGGTTAACACCACCAAACCCTGCCTCCCTAACCGATGTAGGAATAGGCTCTAACTCAAAAATAGTACGATATAAATAGTCATCCCGATGCTGGATATCTGCAATCGCTTGATCTATCTCACCAATTTTTGCATTTAAAATATCATATTCTGCAAGAATAGCATTTTGCTCTTCTTGAAGCATATCAACTTTTGGTGTTGTATAAAATGAAGTATATATTAAATTAAGTAACACTGCTGATGACACTGTTACTATGATAAAGGCTAAAAATCTTAATAAAATTTGTTTTCTTACTAATTTAACTTTCTTAAAAGTGAGAGTGTTTGAATCAAAGTGATATTTGATCTTTGGCATGACTCAAATTATATTTTTGTTAACATTAAAAACTAAAAAAAACACAACGTTAGCGACAAATCTAACTTAAATAAATTAATTTTACAACCCGTAAATATAAAAATAAATTTTATTTTCTTATTTAGTTAACAAGATTTAACTGTTTTTAAAATAGATTTTTATGAATTCGAAAGAAATAAGAAGCGCTTTTTTAAATTTTTTTGAACGCAAAAAACATACTGTAATTCCTTCTGCCCCAATGGTTATTAAGGACGATCCAACCCTTATGTTTACTAATGCAGGGATGAATCAGTTTAAAGATATTTTTTTAGGAAATAACAAAGCAAAATATAACAGAGTAGCCAACTCACAAAAATGTTTAAGAGTATCGGGAAAACATAATGATTTAGAAGAAGTAGGACACGATACTTATCATCATACAATGTTTGAGATGCTTGGAAACTGGTCTTTTGGCGACCCTGCCAGTCCGGCAGGCGGGTATTTTAAAAAAGAAGCTATTGAATGGGCCTTTGAATTTTTGGTTGGGCAAATGAAAATTGATCCGGAAAAATTATATGCTACTGTTTTTGAAGGGAGCAAAGAAGATGGGCTTGAATTGGATTCGGAAGCTAAAAAACATTGGGAAAGATTTTTACCTGTAAATAGAATTCTTAATGGATCTAAAAAAGATAATTTTTGGGAAATGGGCGATACCGGCCCCTGTGGCCCATGTTCGGAAATCCATGTTGATTTAAGAAGCGAAGAAGAACGTCAGAAAACGCCTGGAGAGAATCTTATAAATAAAGATCATCCGCTAGTTATTGAAGTATGGAATTTGGTTTTTATTCAATACAACCGAAAAGCAAATGGCACATTAGAACTTCTGCCAGATAAACATGTGGATACCGGTATGGGTTTTGAACGACTTTGCATGGTTCTTCAAAATAAACAGTCGAACTACGATACCGATATTTTTCAACCCATCATACAGTCTATTGCTAAAGCTTCGGGGAAACAATATGGAGAAAGCCAAAAGGCTGATATTGCTATGCGCGTAATTGCCGATCACATAAGGGCAATTAGTTTCTCCATTGCCGATGGACAATTACCATCAAACGTTAAAGCGGGTTATGTAATTCGCAGGATTTTGCGGAGAGCAGTAAGATATGGTTACACATTCCTGAATTTTAAAGACCCTTTCATGTACAAACTTCTTTCGGTTTTAATTCAAATTCTTGGGGATGCTTATCCTGAACTCAAAACACAAAAAGAACTGATTGAAAAAGTGATTCGAAAAGAAGAGTCATCATTCTTAAAAACGCTTGAGACAGGAATTCGCTTGCTAGATAAAATCATAAAAAATACCAAAGATCAAAAATATAATGTAATACCCGGAAAGATAGCTTTTGAACTTTACGACACTTATGGATTTCCTCTTGACCTTACTGAACTCATTGCAAGAGAAAACAAACTGGCGGTTAACAAAAAAGAGTTTGAAGAAGAGATGGAATCTCAGAAAAACCGTTCGCGAAGCGCTTCTGCTTTGGATACTGATGACTGGGTAGAGCTTTATAAAGATGATGTGGAAGAATTTGTAGGATATGATTATCTTCAAACGGAAGTTAAAATTACCCGTTACAGAAAAGTAAAACAGAAAAATAAAGAATTTTACCAGCTAATATTTAATATATCGCCCTTTTATGCAGAAAGTGGCGGACAGGTTGGTGATACCGGATATATTGAAGCTAATGGTGAAAAAATTCACATCATCAATACCATAAAAGAAAACAACTTAAACGTACATATTACCAAAAAATTACCAACAGACCCAAAAGCAACATTTAAAGCTGTAGTAAATACAAAAGAAAGAGTTGCTACAGCGAATAACCATACTGCCACACACCTTTTGCACTATGCATTACGTAAGGTAATTGGCGAGCATGTTGAGCAAAAAGGTTCGCTGGTACATCCCGATTACCTAAGATTTGATTTTAGCCATTTCCAGAAGTTAACCGATGAGCAAATTAAAGAAATAGAACAAATCGTTAACGAAAAAATACGTGAAAATATTGAAATTGAAGAACATCGAAACATACCAATAGATACAGCTTCTGATATGGGAGCTATAGCTTTATTCGGCGAAAAATACGGAGATACAGTTAGGGTAATAAAATTCGAAGATTCAATTGAGTTATGTGGAGGAACCCACGTAAATAATACCGGGCAAATTGGCTTTTTCAAAATACTTAGCGAAAGCTCTATTGCTGCTGGGATTCGAAGAATTGAGGCCATTACAGGTGAAAAAGTTGTAGAATATGTATCTGAACAAATAAATGAGCTTAATGAAATTAAAAGCCTGTTAAAAAATCCAAAAAATCCGGTTGAAAGTGTAAAAGGGCTAATGGAAGAAGTGGCAAAGCTTAATAAGCAAATGGAAGAAATGGTTAACCAGCAGGCTCAATCGGTAAAAAAGCACCTAAAAGAACAAATTGAATCTATTAATGGTATTCATTTCATTGGATACAAAGTGGAGCTTAATTCTGCATCGGCAATAAAAGACATTGCTTTCCAGCTAAAAAACGAAATTGACAATCTTGTTTTAGCTATTGGTGCAGAAATAAATGGCAAAGCCAATTTATCAATTATGATTTCAGAAAACCTGGTAAAAGATAAAAATTGGAACGCTTCTGAAATCATTAGAGATGTGGCCAAAGAAATTCAAGGCGGAGGTGGTGGGCAACCTTTCTATGCTACTGCGGGTGGGAAAAATCCATCTGGATTAGAGTCTGCCATTCAGAAAGTTAAATCAATGATAAGCTAACTTAAATAATTTTAAGCACATAATAGTATTTATATTAAAAATGCGAAATTTCTTTTCTATTTTGGGGAACCCTGTTTGATAAGGTTCCCCATTTTTTTAACATCCTCATTCTTATTATTCAACATTTACACCTCCTTCAGTGTTAAAGAAATCATCAAAAAAATAAATTTGTATATTTGAAGCCAGCTAATCAATCTTGCATCATATGGAAATCAAAAGGACATTCGACCTGCTTGAAAGATATAAAGAGTTGTATCCTGATAAAGAGGATGCTTTGGCAGGAAAACAAAATGGTGAATGGGTAAAATACACATCACAAAAATATATTAATTATGCAAACTGGGTAAGTTGCGGACTTTTAGCGTTAGGATTTAATAAAGGCGACAAAATCGCAACTATTTCAAACAACAGGCCTGAATGGAATTTTGTGGATATGGGAATGGCTCAGGTTGGGATTACGCATGTTCCTATCTACCCTACCATTGGGGCAGAAGAATATGAATATATTTTAAACCACTCGCAAGTAAAAGCAGTAATTGTTTCAAGCCAGTTAATATGGAACAAAATAAAAACGGTTGTAGAAAATCAAAAATCCATCCAAAGTATTTATTCATTTAATGATGTTGATGATATCAATTCCTGGGAGGTTATTGTTGAAGAAGGTAAAAAAAATCAGGATAAACTGATTGAAAAAGTAAATGAAATAAAATCGGAAATTGATAAAAACGAGATGGTTACGCTTATTTATACTTCAGGGACAACAGGAAATCCCAAGGGAGTTATGCTTTCGCACAACAATCTGGTAACAAACTTTATCAGTACATCAAAAGCCCACGGGCTGGGTGAACAACACCGGACTTTAAGCTTTTTACCTTTATGCCATGTTTACGAAAGAATGATGAATTACCATTTTCAGTATAAAGGGATTAGCATATATTATGCTGAAAATTTAGGAACCATAACAACCGACATAAAAGAAGTTAAACCACATATTTTTAATACAGTACCACGGCTTTTAGAAAAAGTTTATGATGGTATCATTGGAAAGGGGAAAAACCTACCCTATTTGAAGAAACAGATATTTTTCTGGGCTGTAAACCTTGGTTTAAGATACAAATTAAAAGCGAAACACCCGTATTATTATAATTTCAAATTAAAGATTGCCCGGAAATTAATCTTTAGCAAATGGAAAGAAGCCCTCGGTGGTGAAGATATGTTGATTGTATCGGGTGGTGCTGCCTTACAAGAACGTTTAGCAAGAATTTTCTGGGCAGCCGGAATGCCTGTGCTCGAAGGCTACGGATTAACAGAAACATCTCCTGTTATTGCTGTTAATCATTATACGCCTTGCATATGTAAATTTGGTACTGTTGGACCCGTTTTAGAAAATGTAGAAGTTAAAATTGCCCATGATGGTGAAATTCTTTGCAAAGGGCCCAATGTAATGTTAGGCTATTACAAAGAACCAGAAATAACCAGGAAGGCCATTGATAAAGATGGATATTTCCATACTGGCGATATTGGAAATTTTGATGATGAAGGTTTTCTAAAGATTACTGACCGCAAAAAAGAGATGTTTAAAACATCTGGGGGAAAATATATTGCTCCTCAGGTGGTAGAAAACAAACTAAAAGAATCTTTCTTTATTGAACAGCTTATGGTAATTGGCGAGAATGAAAAATTTGCCAGTGCATTAATTTCTCCCAACTTTAAATTTTTACACGACTGGTGTTCTATTCATAAAGTGCAATACAGAGACAACCAGGAATTGATTCAATTACCCGAAGTAGTAGCCCGTTACCAGAAAGAAATCAATAAATACAATCAGGAACTGGGCGAAACAGAAAAAATTAAACGTTTCAGGCTGGTATGCGAAGAATGGAGCCCACAAACTGGAGAACTTTCACCTACACAAAAACTAAGGCGCAATGTTGTTTCCGAAAAATACAAAGATCTTATCTCAGAAATTTATCAGTATGATAAAAAACAACCAAAGAAAAATATTTTTTCGGTAAGTGGGATTACCAACGGAATTAAAAATGGGATTAAAAAAAGTATTAAAAAGGGATAATAAATCAGTACAACAGGCATTCCTGCCTGTTGTAAAAAAACAAATATCAATCAACTAACAGGATTGCCAAGGACAGCATATATGTTCGAAAGACAAGTTTTAAAATACCCGTTGGAGAAAGATACAGTACAACAGGCATTCCTGCCTGTTGTAAAGAAACAGATATCAATCAAACTACAGGATTACCAAGGACAGCATACATGTTCGAAAGACAAGTTCAAAAATACCCGTTGGAAAAAGATACAGTACAACAGGCATTCCTGCCTGTTGTAAAAAGACAAATATCAATCAACTAACAGGATTGCCAGAGGCAGCATGTTTATTTGGCAGTCAGATTAAAATTATTTGTTGGAAAAAAACAAAAAATCAGTACAACAGGCATTCCTGCCTGTTGAATGTTGCTCAAACAAAAATCAACGGACAGGACTACCTCCGGCAGTTAAAAATGTGCGTTGAACAAAAAAAAACAGCTCCCGTATTAGGAGCTGCTTTTTTAAAAACCAACAGACAAAGCCTGCTTAAAAAAATTATTGAACCATAATTTTAGAAATTTTCATGTTCTTACCATCAGTAATTCTAATGTAATACAATCCACGAGCTTTTTCACTTATATCAATTGACTCACGGTAGAATTCATCCTGAGAAATTTCTTTCTGATAAATTACCTGTCCCTGAATGTTAATAATTTCCACATTGAAAGTTCCAGCTTTGCTGGCATTCATTTCAAGTGTAAATTCACCATTACTTGGGTTAGGATATACGTTCATAGAAACAATTCCATCAGGATTATTAATACCGGTTGAAACACTGTAAGAGCCTGTAGAAGTTGAAGTAAGCTCTCCATCTGAAGCAGTAATTTTATAGAAAACTTCAGCATCAGAGGCAGGAATGGTACCTTCAAATTCTTCGGTTGTTTCAACCTGAGCAAAAGTAACTTCAGTATCTTCAGAACCTTCTGAATCTCCATAGAATAATGCAACTGTCAAATCGGCTACATCAGTATGGTCATCTGTTATTGTTGCCGAAATAGTTACATCATCAGTTGATGAAGGCGTAGCTGGGTCTAAAGTAATATCTGAAATCACTGGAGTTTCATTAATATCATCTGCATCTCTAGGTGTAATTTTATCACCGAAATAAGTTTGTCTCAATCCTGTAATAGAATACTTAGCTCCAATTGTAAATGTGTGCTGATAACCGAGTATATCATCAACCATAATTTCATCTCCACTTTCATCAGCAAAAGTCCATTCTTGATAATTTGAAGGGCCTTCTGTACACTCAACACCAATTAATTTAACCAACATACCTTCATGGCTTTCGGTTAATGTTGTAGCTAAATCAGTAATCTCTATTGGATCGGGCAATGTTACACCTTGTTCAATTACAATATAATCTTCAACATAAGAAATTTGTGTTCCTTCTTGATACTCATCAACAGTACCAATAACCCATGCCGAATCGCCCAGTGTAGCTGTATTATCATCTGGTGCGTAAACATAAATACCATTCCATTCTTCTTCACTTGCCTGCATAAAGAATCCATCGCCACCAACACCGGTAACAATACCCGAAGTTTTTACAAGCTCATCCAAATAAGGAGATTCGCCAGAAGATTCATCAGTATATTGAATGTCATAAATGGTAAGCTCCATAGGTTCAGTTTTAACAATTGAAACCTCCCAGTTTTTAACGGTAGTTTCATCCTGCGCAGTAACTTCATATACCTGTGGATTAGTAAAATCTCTGGCATCAGCAGTATCTGCAATGGTTGCTCCGGCAGAAACAGTAAATTCAGGTTTAACAGAAGTTACATCAAATCCATACGGAGCATAGATAGTAACAATAGTATCAGTATCGTTTATTTTAATGCTATCTACATCTGCAAGTTCAACTTCAATAATATTTGCTTTATCGCTTAATGTAGAGGATTCGGTAACTGTTACTGTCCAGTCTTTAGTTGTTGTACCATCTTCTGCTGTTACGGTGTAAACTACAGGGTCAGTAAAGTCTTGCTCAACATCTGATTCAGGATCAATAGTAGCTCCATCGGAAATTGAAATAGTTGGTACTAATGCAGTAACATCAGTTCCGTTAATTACTGTAATATCGACTGTTGCTGCACCAGACTCAATTACTGCATCTGCAGAATCAATAGCAGCTCCAAAAGTAAAGCTTAAAATTTCAGCTTCATCGCTAAGTGTTGTAGAGTGAGAACCTAAATCATCAATATAATCCTGGTCGTAAACAATCCATTCGGAATCCTCTTCATTCGTACCTGCGGACGCATCCCAATCTGGATTACCAATTGTTATACCTGTTTTTCTAAGTATTGTGTGTTCAGATAATCCTTCTGAAACGCCAGCTACATCCCAATAATCACTTTCTCCTTGATTACCTATAGCGTCAATTAACTCATCACTTTTAAAAAGTCCTAATGCATCATTACCATCATAGTAGGTAACATTACTTGTTACGTCTGCAACATCAAGGATTGCCTGATCAGCACTGGAATTTGCAATTACATAAACATCTCCAGCTTCTAAAGTTCCTGTTAAGTCTAAGGTATTACCCCATTCGTTACCATTGGAAGCTAACTTAACAACATAAGGTGTAAGATCAACATCAGCACCTGTAGGATTATAAATCTCTATTGCTTTATTATTGCTGCTACCCTCAATATATTCAGAGAAGAACAGGCCTGTTTCGGGTTCAACCATAGTCGTAAATGTCCATTCTTCTGGATCATCTAAAACAGGAGTAGCATTCCCTGAAAGGTCTTCGATAATACCTGCATCGGCCAGAAGATAATATTCCGTTTCATAATCCAGCCCTTCAACTTCAATGGTTAGTATATCATCCTCAATCGAAAAGTCAGCCTCGGTAAAGTTCAATACTTCACTATCATCGGATGCATCATAAATGATAAAGTTTCCCGTGCCGGCAACCACATCCTCGTCAAATAAAACGGATAGTGTAAAGTCTACAGGCACATCTGTAGCGCCCATTTCAGGGTAAAATTCAATACCTTCCGGATATTGGATATCATCTATCGTAACCTCTTCGGTTGTTTCGTCAAGGAATGTTTCGTCTGAGGCATCAGTTATACGGATGGTAAACATACCAAAATCTCCGTTGGCTATAGTATAGGTATAAGTACCCAACGTTGCGTCAATTGCACCTTCTTCATTAATCAGATGAGTTTCTGTATCAACAACATAAACATTTACAGAATCAATATTAACAGCGTTCCATGTAAATGTAACATCTTCGCCGGTTTCGTATGTTGCTGGTAATGCAGGCCCTATTAATTCAAGCTCTCGGTTTTCGCCGGTAAGGGTTACTTTATAATAAGCAGTAGTACCATCCTCTGCTTCCACAGTAGCCACAATTACATCGCCATCGGCCAAAGCCTGGGTAGCATAATTATCCGGATCAACAACACTTCCATTCAATTCAATAGTAACAGTTGCAGCAGCATCCGTAGCATCAATTCCTATACCTTCAAATCCGGTAAAATCATCAACATAAAGGGTTGCCCCTGCATCATTTACGGGATCGGCAACTTCTAATCCGGTTAATCCGGTTACATCCTCTCCGCCAAGGGTAAAGGTTTCAAGTGAGGCATCATCAGATAAGAACTGTTCTATATTAATATCGTCAATTTGCCATGTCTTTCCATCGGAATCAGAACCGGTATATTTAAATGCAATATAGGCTGTTCCGCCCGTATAATCTGAAATATCCAAATCTCCTGAAGAAACATCATCATAGCTTCCAGTTGATAAGGTTGGAGATAAATCATTCCAGGTTGCTGATGAAGGTTCACTAAAACCATCATAGTCGGTAGAGATTTTTACTTCAATATCGGGCCCACTAAAATTACATGCATTCATAAAATTAAAAAGTGCATGATTTATTCCACTCAGGTCAATTCCCGGTGTAATCAACCAGGTTTCACTGGCTTGATTACCTCCTGAATAATTTGACATTTCAGCAAAATGATCACCACTGTACTCTGTCAGTTCCCAATCAATAGTTCCAATAACCAGTTGAGTAGACCATCCATCAGTAAATAAATCTCCGGTTTCAAAATCTCTGGTATAAGGTAAAGAAACTACCGGAGGTGTTGTAATATCAAAGGTATTACTTTCAGCCTGAGCAAAAGAACCATCATCGGCAGTTAATGTAACACCTGCTTCTTCGGTATCGAAAGAAAGATCGGAAAAAACAGCTACACCAGAAGCAGTAGTTACTGCGGCCGTTCCACCCATAGAACCAGAACCTGTAAATCCTAATGTAATTTCTGTATCAGCATAATCTTCATCCACATTTCCGTTAATATCGGTTGCTGCCACTTCTACTGCAGACATGGTTTGTCCAACATAAACATCTGCGGGCTGGGTTATAAATGATAATTGAGTTGCATCAACATCAATGGTAAACTGGTTTCCAATAACATCGGTACCAAAATCATCGGTAAAAACAGACCCTTCGGGGTCGGCTTTAAAGCCGTGATTATCGGCATCAACCATACATTCAAAAACCACATTATCAGTGGTTGTTGAATTCGGCCATATGTAAAGTGTAACCAGTTCGCTTCCTCCGTCGGCAACATCCAATTCTCCATCTTCGATATAAAAAGTAACCTGGCCGGCTTGTACGTCAGGATCTGTATCTATGGTAAGCTGCGTACCTGAACTTTCCTTATATAAATATCCACCACCAATATCTTCAGTCCAGTCGGCAGTATTATTTGTACCGGCTTTAATGGTTATTTCAGTAACTTCTGTAGGTAATCCATCTGCTGTACCGGCATCTGCAATATTAAACTGGAATATTGGTGTAGCTGTAGGGCTTGATTCGTCCCAATCTAAAGAGCTTATTGCTTCACCAGTAGGTTGCGTAACGCCGGTTGCGTCTACGTAGGAGTCAGGGTCGTTAGAAGATTCTGTATATCCTGTCCATGTAATATCATCAATAATTACTTGTTTTCCAGTAATATTTACAATTGAAATTTCAATATCACCATCAATATCAATCTCATTAACTTCAAATATGTGTTCATCAAAATCATCAAAAGGGGTTGATGTTCCTTGTGATATCCCATTAACAAATAATTCAACTTGTCTATTCCCCCCACCTGTAAATCCTTTATATAATTTTACACTAAAATCTCCAATACCTCCTGGTATTGTATTTGAAGTAATTGAGCTTGGATCGTCATCCCATCTAAGCATTAAAGCAGGCAAATCAATTCCTGAACCGTTAGCATCACCATTACCATCTCTAGATTCAACATAAGTCCATGTAATACCATCATTCCCTACAAAAGAGTTATCAGAATATGAACCTGTTGCATTACTATTGGTAAAATCTTCTAATCCTTGTCCCCATCCAACGCTACTCCACATCAGGAGTGCAAAGGTTAGAGCGAATAATTTAAAAAGTAAGTGTTTTTTCATAGTAAAAAAGTTTTAGGTTTGTATTGAGTGTAATTAATATGGCAAAAATAATTACCTGTTTTTAAAAAAAAGGAAAAGGGTTGTTAAGTTATCATTATTTTTTCTTTTTCTCAAAGATTATTTTCTCATTTTTATGAATGCATACTTTCCCTCCATCAAATTAGTCATTTTTTCTGTTTTTTTATTTTTTCACAGAAAAATTTACTGTCTGTAAAAATTTTTCTAAAACTGATAATTATCAACAGCCTGTTTTCTCATTTTTTGTAAGTTTGCAGGGTAATGAAACGGTCATCCTTCGTCATCCTTCGTCAAGCTCAGGATGACATTAAGCTCAGGATGACATTGAGATCAGGAGGACATTAGGTCAGTCCGTTTCTGCCTTTTTGCTGGAAGACGGGATTTGGGAGACAGTTAATTTGAAACTTGTCTGCCGGAAGGCAGATTTAATTTTAACAAAAAATCACGATATTAATATCTATAAAAATCTACAATTATGTTAGACACTTTATTTAATCACAAATCGATACGTAAATATAAAAGCAGCCCAATTCCGGAAAAAGATTTGCAGGAAATTCTGGAAGCAGGAACACGTGCATCAACTACCGGGAATATGCAAATATATTCTATCGTAGTTACCCGCGATGAGGAGATGAAAAAGAAACTAGCACCTACTCATTTTAACCAGCCCATGGCTACACAGGCACCGGTATTATTAACTTTTTGTGCCGATATTAACCGCTTTAACAAATGGTGTAAGCAACGCAATGCAGAACCCGGGTATGACAATTTTCTGTGGTTTACCAATGCGGTAATTGATGCTATGCTGGTTGCTCAAAACTGTTGTGTGGCAGCAGAAGATAAAGGAATGGGCATTTGTTACCTGGGAACAACAACTTATAATGCGGATAAAATTATCGATATCCTTGAATTACCCAAAGGTGTAATTCCTATTACAACAGTAGTCGTTGGATATCCTGATGAAAACCCGGGACTCACCGACCGTTTACCACTGGAAAGTGTTGTGCATTACGAAACGTATAAAGATTATTCGACAGAAGATATCGACCGGATTTATGCCGAAAAAGAGGCATTAGAATCGACCAAAGCGCTGTTGAAAGAAAACCAGAAAGAAACACTGGCTCAAATTTTTACCGATAATCGCTACAAAAAAGCCGATAACCTGCATTTCTCCAAAGCTTTTCTTAAAGTTTTAGAAGATCAGGGATTTATGAATCAGTAATTATTTTTTAATTACTGGAAAGTCATCCTTCGTCAAGCTCAGGATGACATCTGCTCAGGATGGCATTAAGCTCAGGATGACATCAACTCAAGATGACAATAAGATCAGGGTGACATTAAATGTTTATCTGGCAAGAATGCCCGATATACTGGTATAACTGACAGGATTGTTCGTTCAGAATATCCGAAAGTCATCGTATCAATATATTAAAAAACAGCTTATTGATGATTACTTAATTAGGATTATTGCAAAAAATTGATACGATGACTATCAATTTAAAATTTCTGGTATTACTTTCTCAAAATAATTTATCAGTAAAAAAGTTATCTGTATATATTTCCTCTATAAAACTTATATTTTTGTTTAAAAATTACAAAAATATAAGTCATAGTAGGGAACCCTGCCTGCACCTTTGTTCCGGCAGGCAAGTCCCATATTGTTTTTTATGAAATATGTGTATTGTTTTCATAAAAAACATTATGTACGTTTGTTAAAAAAACAACTTGCGCTATTTGGTTTACATAATTTATTTTGTTATTTTTTTTACGCCAGCTTTAACAAACGGGCAGGAAAAAGAGTATGTTTTGTACCTCCGGCCGCAACATGAAATTCCTGCATCGATTCAAAAAAAATATCATCAATTAAATGGCGACAGCCTTTATATTACAGCAAAACTTAACCAGCTAATTAGTGAATTTTACGAGTTGGGTTACTTAGCAGCAAGTATAGATCAAGTAAATTTTGAAGAGGACACAGTAATTGCTCAACTTTATTGTGGAAAAAAATACTACCAGGGAACCATCGATCACAGTAATCTAGAACCACTTATAAAAGAGCAAACCTCCCTCCGAAACCATCGAAATAAAAAAAACATATTCAGGCTTTCTGAAATTTTATCAATAAAAGAAAATATCTTATCCGCATACGAAAATGCTGGTTACCCTTTTGTTGCATTAAATTTTAAGCCAGTACAATTTGACGATTCTCTTATAAATCTAAAGATTAATATTATAAAAAATAACTTATATTGTATTGATAGCATCATTGTTAAAGGCGAAGCCAAAATTTCGCCTCATTATTTATATCGTTACTTACAAATTTATCCGGGTGATGTTTTTAATCAAAAAAAAATCAATCAGATTGAAAAGCGAATCGAAAGCCTGAACTTTTTATCATCCATTAAACCAGCAGAAATTGAGTTTAAAACAAAAAATGCAGATTTATATCTTTACCTTAAAAAGCAGAAAGCGAACACTTTTAATGGGATCATAGGTTTTTTGCCAGAAAATGAAACCACTGGAAAACTATTAGTTACCGGTGAACTGAACTTAAACCTCATCAATTCATTTGGGCGTGGCGAAGACCTCTTTTTTCGATGGGAAAAGCTGGAATCATCTACGCAAAAACTGGATGTCCGTTTCAGATATCCATATTTATTAAAAACCAACCTGGGTGTAGATGGAAATTTTGAACTGTACAAAAAGGATTCATCGTACCTTTCTTTACATAGCGGAATAGGATTACGATTGATGATCGATTACAATAAATCATTGCGAGGGTACTATCGTTATAAAAACTCATCACGTATTGGAAGTAATCTGCCTTCAACAGGAGTTCAGTACGCCGATGTAAAGTCAAATATTTTTGGGGTATCGTTCCATTTCATGCAACTGGATTATAAATTAAATCCACAAAAAGGTGTTGCACTAGATATTTTTGGAGGTGCCGGGTTTAAAAATTTAGGCAACACACAACAGATTACCGATAGCCTGAATATAAATCCTGATCATAATTTGGTAGAAATTGATGCCGGTCTGGATTTTAAATTTTATTTTCCGATATACAACCGTTTCGTATTTTATTTTTCGAATACCACACGTTACCTTGACCAATTTGCCGACAAGGGCGAAGAGGCCATTTTTTTCGAAAATGAATTATACCAGTTTGGCGGAGCCTCATCGTTACGCGGATTCGACGAAAATATTTTCAATGCCTCTGTTTACTCTTTACAAAATATTGAGATAAGATACTTATTTGAACAAAATTCTGCATTTTATCTTTTCTGGAATGGCGCTTATTATTATAAAAATGTTACCCAAAAGATTACCGAAGACTTTCCATGGGGTTTTGGCATAGGTGCCGATTTTGAGACCAATGCCGGAATATTTACCATAAGCTATGCCCTTGGAAAACAATTCGATAACCCCATTGAAATCAGTTCGGCAAAAATTCATATTGGTTATGTAAGCCGGTTCTGAGTAAAACGAACATTCTTGTTCATTTAAAAATATCTTCAGAAAAGAATGTCTGATGCACTGGTAAAACGAACATTCTTGTTCAAATAATCATCAGACAGGAATGCCTGATGTACTGGTAAAACAAACATTCTTGTTCATTTAAATTATCATCAGACAGGAATGTCTGATATACTAGTAAAACTAACATTCTTGTTCGTTTATAATATTCATCAGACAGGAATGTCTGGTGTACTGGTAAAACGAACATTCTTGTTCGTTTAAAAATATCTTCAGAAAAGAATGTCTGATGTACTAGTAAAACGAACATTCTTGTTCATTTAAATTATCATCAGACAGGAATGTCTGATATACTAGTAA
>JBKHIH010000085.1:0-15342 GCA_046538755.1 Thiohalospira sp. | reverse complement strand
TGTATCGGTTACTTGAAATACCGAAGAGCAATCGATAAAAAACCCGTTTATTATTCCGGGTATTAAAAAACTTCATGTGGATCCAATGTTGAATCCAGACAACAGCTTTTCAAATTTTGTTGAAGGTGAATGCAACCGGCTGGCACGGTCGGCAGGAAATGCTGTTGGCGAAAATCCCGGAGGAACAGCTTTTAACCCACTTTTCCTTTATGGAGATTCAGGGCTGGGTAAAACACACCTTTCGCAAGCAATTGGAATAAAAGTGAAAGAAAAATTTCCTGAAAAAACAGTGCTCTATGTTAATGCCAATAAATTTCAAACCCAATTTGTTGAGTCGGTAAGAAATAACAATAAAAACGACTTCCTGCATTTTTATCAAATGATTGACGTGCTTATTATCGATGATGTTCACGAATTTGCAGGAAAAGAAAAAACACAGGATATCTTTTTCCACATATTTAACCATTTACATCAATCAGGCAAACAGCTTATTTTAACTTCAGACAAGCCTCCAGTTGAAATGCAGGGAATGGAACAACGTTTACTCTCCCGTTTCAAATGGGGATTATCTGCCGATTTACAGTCGCCCGACTATGAAACCCGAATCGCTATCTTAAAACAAAAAATTTACCACGATGGAATTGATATCTCAGATGAAGTAATTGATTACATTGCATCGCATATTACCTCAAATATCAGAGAACTTGAAGGTGCACTTATTTCATTATTAGCCCAGTCTACACTTAACCGAAAAGAAATTACATTAGAACTGGCAAAAATGATGATCGACAGGCTTGTTAAAAACTCTAAAAAAGAGATATCTGTTGATTATATCCAAAAAGTAGTTTGTGATTATTTTAATCTTTCGCCCGATTTGTTACAATCAAAAACCAGAAAAAGAGAAATTGTTCAGGCACGGCAAATTGCTATGTACTTTTCCAAAACATTAACCAAATCGTCGCTGGCATCAATTGGTGCCCTCATTGGAGGTAAAGACCACGCAACGGTATTACATGCCTGCAAAACAGTAAATAACTTAATGGATACCGACAAACGCTTTAAAGGGCAAATAGAATCGATCGAAAAAAAGTTAAAAGTTTAAGTTAAAGGCTCCTTCGGGAGCTTTTTTTTTATTACATAATATTTTAACTCATTTTCTATTATTTTTTTATAGTAGAATAATTTTTAAAATACTCCACAAAAAATAGAACAACCGCCTAAAATTAAAGAAAAGTTAACGAGTTCAATAAATTTTCATAATTTTATACTAATTATAACTTAGGGAAAGTAAAAAAACACTGTTATGATTAAACAAAACTATTTTACGCTAAGTTAATATATTGCTTCACTTATTCTAAGACAAAAATATGAACTATGATTCTCTTTATTCTTAATAATAAAACCATAAAAGCCCATAAGCATCCAGGCACCAGCCTGCTCGATTATATAAGATACGAAATGAATTTGCCGGGTACAAAAATTGGCTGCCGCGAAGGCGATTGCGGAGCTTGCACTGTTTTAGAAGGAACACTGATTAACGGAAAAGTACATTACAAAAGTATTGTATCGTGTTTAACACCATTGGGCAATGCTCAGGGAAAACATATTGTTACCATCGAAGGAATTAATCAAAAATATCTGTCGCCTGTTCAAGAAACCATGGTAAATCATTCAGCCACCCAATGCGGATTTTGTACCCCTGGTTTTATTATGTCATTTACCAGCCATGGCCTATCGTACGAAAAATCGGATTATAAAAATACACTTGCTTCTGTTAGTGGAAATATTTGCCGTTGCACAGGTTATAAGTCAATTGAAAGAGCTGCCAAAGATATTAATATATTGCTTAAAAATAAAGATATTGAAGACCCTGTAAAGTGGATGGTAAACCATAATTATTTACCCGCATATTTTATGGAAATTGCAGATAGGCTTAAAAAAATCCCACAACTAACAGATATTTACAAAGGGCAAATTATTGCAGGCGGAACCGATGTAATGGTCCAAAAACCAGAAGAAACAGCCGAAAAAGAGCTTGCTTTTTTTTACAATAGAAATGATTTAAAAGAAATTAAAGAGGTAAAAGGCAATATCAAAATTGGTGCTGCCAATACTGCCACTGAAATCAAGCAATCTAAAATAATACAAAAATATATTCCTGAAATTGATTCATATTTTAAACTTATTTCATCTGAACCCATTCGAAATATGGGTACAATAACAGGAAATATTGTAAATGCCTCACCTATTGGCGATTTTAGTATTATTCTCCTCGCCTTGAATGCAAGTATTATTTTAAAAAAGGAAAGCCATAAACGAATCATTCCACTCAAAAATTTCTTTTTGGATTATAAAAAAATTGATTTACAAGAAAATGAGTATATAGAATCTGTTAGTATACCCATTCCTGAAAAAAATTTCTGGTTCAACTTCGAAAAAGTTAGCAAAAGAACCCATTTAGATATTGCAAGTGTAAATTGTGCTATTTACCTTAAGTTAAATAATGATATTATTGAAAAATGTTCTATCTCAGCCGGAGGAATATCACCCATTCCAAAATTTTTAAAAGAAACATCAGCCTATTTTATAGGGAAAAAGGTAACCAATGGAACCATTATAAAAGCAAATGAAATTATGCAAAATGAAATAAATCCTATTAGCGATATTCGTGGAAGTAAAGAGTATAAAAGATTACTTTTACGACAACTGCTTTTTGCTCATTTTATAAAACTTTTCCCTGCAAATATTTCATTAAAAGAATTACTTAGCTAAACTGAATCATCGTTATGAAAAATATTGATTCCAAAAATCACGTTACAGGCAAATCGGTTTATGTTGACGATATTCCTGTTCAAACAGGAACATTATATGGGGCAGTTTTTGGTTCGCCCAAAGCACACGGGAAAATAAAAAATATTGACTTTGCAGATGCCGAAACATTAGACGGTGTTGAAAAAATTTTTACATACAAAGATATTCCCTGTCAAAATCAAATTGGTGGAATTATTGAAGACGAGCCATTATTTGCCGATGAAGAAGTTCATTTTATCGGGCAACCTATAGCTTTTATAGTTGCAAAAAATGAAAAAATTGCACAAAAAGCAGTAAAACTGATCAAAATTGAAATTGATGATAGGGAAGTTATCACCGATCCCAGGGAAGCCAAGCAAAAAGGGCTATTACTTTTTCCGTCCAGGACTTTTAAAATGGGAAATGTAGAAGAAAAATGGAAAGAATGCGATTATATTTTTGAAGGAAAAGTAGAAAGCGGCGGACAGGAACATTTATACATTGAAACTCAGGGATCTTATGCTTACCCAGTGGATAATGACAGCATTAAAATTCATTCGTCTACCCAGGGAGCAACATTGGTTCAAAAAATTGCAGCCCGTATTTTAGGTATAAAAATGCATCGTATAGAAGTAGATGTTGCAAGATTAGGTGGTGCTTTTGGTGGAAAAGAAGACCAGGCAACTGCTTATGCCTGTATGGCTGCATTAGCAGCTTATCATATGCAAAAACCGGTAAAGATATCACTTCACCGGCTCGATGATATGAAAATGACTGGCAAACGGCATCCATATAGCTCAGACTTTAAAATCGGATTATCCAAAGATTACAAAATTCTGGCATTTCAGGCTACCATGTATCAAAATGGTGGTGCTGCAAGCGACCTTTCGCCCGCTATTTTGGAGCGGACTCTTTTTCATTCAACAAACACTTATTATATTCCCAATACAAAAGTTACAGTTTATAGTTGTAAAACGAATTTACCACCCAATACGGCTTTTCGCGGATTTGGTGCTCCACAGGGGATGTTTGTCATCGAATCGGCTATTGCCAAAGTTGCATGTGAATTAAACATTTCAAAACGGATTATCCAGGAAAAAAACTTTTTAAAAGAAAATGATGAGTTCCAATACGGCCAAATAGCCGAAAATGTAAATATTGGAAAAACTTTTCAAGTTGCAGATAAAACTTACCATATTGAACAAATTGAGCAGGAAATTGAAAATTTTAATGCAAAGAATAGCAATTATAAAAAAGGGATGGCTATTATGCCTGTTTGCTTTGGTATATCGTTTACCAAAACACCCATGAATCAGGCGCGTGCGCTTGTACATGTTTACCAGGATGGCAGTGTGGGCATTAGCACCGGAGCGGTAGAAATGGGGCAAGGTGTTAACACAAAAATGATTCAGGTGGCTGCAAAAGTTTTCTCTATCAATACAAAGCGGATAAAAATAGAATCTACCAATACAACACGTGTAGCAAACACATCGCCCACAGCGGCAAGTTCTGGCGCAGATTTAAATGGCAATGCTCTACAAATTGCTTGCAATGGACTTTTGGAAAGATTAAAAGAGACAGCAGCTAAAATTTTGTTTTGTAAGCCAACCGATATTTCAATAAAAAGCGAAGTTGTTTATAAAAAAGGTAAAAAAACAGATCTCCTTTGGGAACAGCTCATAGAAACTGCCTTTTTAAATCGGGTTAGCTTAACTGAAAATGGACATTATGCAACACCGGTAATTTATTTCGATAAAACCAAGGAAAAAGGACACCCTTTTGCTTACCATGTTTATGGGACAGCCATTGTTACAGTAACGCTGGACTGTATTCGAGGAACATACGAATTTGATGATGTAAAAATTGTTCATGATTTTGGAAATAGTATGAATACCACGATCGATAATGGACAGGTAGAAGGCGCTGTTGTACAAGGCATTGGCTGGATGACTTTAGAAGAGTTAATGTACGGAAAAGATGGCAGGCTGATATCCAATAGCTTATCCACTTATAAAATACCAGACATTTATTCTGTGCCTAAAAATATTGAAATTACTCCGCTTAAAACCGAAGGTCCCGAACTAGCCATTCTGCGATCAAAAGCTATTGGCGAACCACCCTTTATGTATGGCATAGGAGCCTACTTCGCTATTGCCGGTGCCATAAAAGCTTTCAATCCCAATTATAAAATTGATTTTGATGCTCCGTTTACACCCGAAAAAGTTTTAATGAGGTTATATCAAAAGTAAATCATTTTTTACATCTTTGATCACCAAAATAAAATCAATGAATAGTAATACAAAAATCAATGAGAAATGGCTTAAAGCTTCAATAATAGGGACTTTTTGGGCTGCTTCTGAAATTATTTTAGGCAGTTTTTTACACAATTTAAAAATCCCATTTAGTGGAAATATTTTAACTGCTATTGGTATTATTCTATTAATCTCGATTAGCTATAACTGGAGAGAAAAAGGTTTGTTCTGGCGTGCAGGATTAATATGTGCTATTATGAAAACCCTATCACCCAGTGCTGTAATTTTCGGGCCAATGATTGCCATTTTTAGTCAGGGATTATTTCTGGAAATTTTTACCCGTATTTTTGGGAGAAATATTACCGGATATATACTGGGAGCTATCATTGCCATGTCGTGGAACCTTTTCCAGAAAATTACAAACTACATCATTTTTTATGGTTACAACATTATAGAAATATATAAAAGCCTAATAGAATATACTCAAAATCAACTCAACCTATATTTTGAAACTCTATGGCTTCCAATATTAATTCTTTTAGCCCTTTATGGCCTGTTTGGTTTAATAGCTGCAGTAATAGGCATAAAAGCCGGACGAACCATACAATCAAATAAAAACTTTAAAGCAATTCAAATACCTAATCAAGCAAATCAAAAGCTTGAAACTAAAATTCCTGATATTAAACAATCAATTTACTGGTTATTTATTAACTTATTTTTAATGGCTTCCGGACTCTTAATAATCAATAATACTGAGTGGCATGTTTGGAGCTTTTCTGTTATTTTTATTGCAAGCATATGGTTGATTAGATATAAACGGGCATTACGGAAATTAACCCAATCAAAATTCTGGATTTATTTTTTCCTTATAACCATGTTAGCAGCATTTGTTTTTACAAAAATTCAATCAAATAGTTTGCAAAGTGGCTTATTAATCGGGCTACAAATGAATTTCAGGGCTGTAATCATCATTATCGGGTTTTCGGTATTAGGAACTGAGTTGTACAATCCTAAAATCCGTTATTTCTTTTTAAAATCATCCTTTAAGCAACTACCAATGGCACTTGAGCTTGCATTTAGCAGCCTGCCGGAAACAATCTCTTCTTTGCCCGATGTTAAAATCATTCTAAAAAAACCGGTAACTATACTTAACCAAATCGTTGCGCAAGCAGAATGCAAATTAACTGAATTAAAACTTAAAATGAATTTTAATCAAAAAGTTTTTATTATTACCGGAAGCATTGGACAGGGCAAAACCACTTTTATACAAAAAATCATTCAAAATCTTGATTCAAAGGGCATTGCTGTGGGCGGAATCTATTCTCCCAGGGTTATGCAAGGCAATACAACCGTTGGTTATGATATTATCGATATCAATACCAATGAAAGAGAGGTATTTTTGCGCCAAAATTTTGCAGGAAAAAACACGAAAATTGGACGATTTAATATTAACCTGCAAGGTTTACAAAAAGGTGTTAAAGCTTTAAAAAAAACAACCAATACAAATACAAAAATTGTAGTAATTGACGAAGTTGGTAGGTTAGAATTAGAAAATAACGGCTGGGCAAAAAATATCGAAGAATTGATCCATAATTCTCAAAATCACATTTTATTGGTTATTAGGGATCGTTTTGTAGAAAAGGTTATCGAAAAATGGGAAATTGAAAATTACCATGTTTTTGATATTTCGGAAAAGGATTTTGCGAGTATCAGCAATTCTATTCATCACTATATTCAATCCAATTAAAATACTTCTTATAGTCAATCACGGTATTGATATTAATCAATACGCTCTCATCCAAAACCTTAACCTTTTTTTTAGGATATTGATTTACAAATTCTTTTAGATGCATCTGATCTTTTTTTGATTTTAAAATATCATTGACAACTTTTTCAGACAATAAAATCGGGTGGCCTCCTCTCCCTTTAAATTCCGGACTTATATAATCTGCAGTTTCAGAATATTTAATTAAAAGATCTAAAACATCCTGACTTACAAACGGATTATCAACATGGTGTACAAAAACTTCTCGTTTTTTAGTTAATGCAATAGCTCCGGTTTTTAATGAATAAAACCTGTGCCAGTCAGGATGCATGTTAACTACAATTTTTGCCTTTTCCGGAAATTGCAGCTTATTTTCTTTCAAAATTTTATAATTGTCAGTATTTACCACCAGGATAATCTCAGCACATCCAAACTTGTCATATTCATCTGCGATATGTTCAATAAATGTTTGCGACTCGCTGTACTTTAATGCAAGTTTTGGAAATCCCATCCGGGCAGAATTACCGGCAGCCAGAATAATAGCAGAAAAATCTTTTTTATTATTAATCTTTTTGTTCATATTTTTCCTAAAATAAACGATAAAGATAGCAGAAATGTAAGAATTTATATTGATTTACGTAAATTTGAAAGTTAATCAAAAACTAAGTAATTTGAATAATTACTTTACAATTCAAAATCTTAATAACTATTCCTGAAAAAAATTAAATACAAAGCTAAAAGGAACAGACTATAAATTTTAACCTGAAACTTAAATAACATGTCCGATAAATTTTACCCAATATCTATTAAGCATTTATTGCAAATAATACTCAAAGAATACGATAACAGCGAAAGTGTATTGGGAATCCCTGAAGAATTATTTTTCAATCCAACAGAAAATAATCCGTTCAAAACAACACAGTTTAACCAGCTTATTGATACTCCAATAGGAGTTGCAGCAGGCCCGCATACACAAATGGCACAGAATATTGTTGCCGCCTGGCTCATGGGGGCGCATTATATTGAATTAAAAACCATACAAACGCTGGATGAATTAGATATCGCAAAACCTTGCATCGATATGCAGGACGAAGGTTATAATTGCGAATGGTCGCAGGAACTGAAAATTGAAGAAAGCCTTAATGAATACCTGAATGCATGGATTATCATTCATATTCTGAATCATAAATTTGGGTGGAATAAAGATGTTGCCACCATTTTTAATATGAGCGTTGGTTATAATCTCGAAGGAATTTTGAAAGATAATGTACAATGGTTTTTTGAAAAAATGAATAATTGCTCCTATGAACTCGAAGAAAAGAAAAACCAGGTAAAATCCGTCTATCCTGAAATTGATTCAATTGATATTCCATCACAAATATCAAATAATGTTACATTATCAACTATGCATGGATGTCCGGCTAACGAAATTGAAGATATTGCCCGATATCTTTTACAGGAAAAAAATCTGCATACTTATGTAAAACTAAATCCAACTTTAATTGGTGCTGAAGAATTAAGAAAAATTTTGAATAATCAATTAAATTTTAAGACCAGGGTTCCGGATATTGCTTTTGAGCATGATTTAAAATACAATGATGCGTTGAAAATCATCCAATCATTACAAAAAATCGCAAAAAATAAAAACCTGCAGTTTGGTTTAAAGCTAACCAATACGTTAGAAACAAAAAATTTCAAATCAGTATTTGGCAGCGAAACAGATATGATGTATATGAGTGGCAGAGCTTTACATCCAATATCAATTAACGTTGCAAAAAAACTGCAAAATGATTTTAACGGTAAATTGCAGCTCTCATTTTCGGGTGGCGCTCATGCTTTTAATATTTCGGATATATTATCAAGTGGTTTTAATACGGTAACTGTATCTACCGATATTTTAAAACCCGGTGGATATATGAGAATCAAGCAATATATCGATGAATTAAAGAAAAACGGTTCAGTACAAAATATTTCACAGGAAATTGCTTTAAATAATCTTAATAAATATGCTGCTAAAGTTTTAGAGTCAAAATTTTATCAACGAAAATCAATTCAAGACCCCAACATAAAAACCGAACGTAGTTTAAGTTATTTTGATTGTATTGCAGCACCGTGCAAAGATACTTGTGCAACCCACCAGGATATTCCTGACTACATGTATTACACTTCTACCGAGCAGTTCGATAAGGCCTATGAAGTAATCTTAAAAACCAATCCTTTTCCGGCTATAACCGGAATGGTTTGCGACCATTTATGCCAGAATAAATGTACCCGGGTAAATTACGATGATTCACTTTTAATTCGCGAAGTAAAACGATTTATCTCGGAACAGGATGAAGTTAAATTAACACCTGCAAAAAAGAACAACATAAAGGTTGCAGTAATTGGTGCAGGCCCTTCGGGATTATCATGTGCTTATTACCTGGCTTTGGCAGGATTTTCGGTTGAAGTTTTCGATGACCATTCAAAAGCGGGCGGAATGGTTCAGTATGCTATTCCGGGTTTTAGGTTAACCGACAAAGCCATTGAAAAAGATTTTAAACGCGTAACCGACCTTGGTGTAAAAATTCATTATAATAGTAAAATAGATGCTGTAAAATTTAATCAGTTAAAAGAGTTGAATCATTATATTTTTATTGGCGTGGGAGCGCAACGCTCAACACCTTTTCAATTAGAAGGAATTGATTCAAAAGGCGTATTAGATTCATTGCACTTTTTATTTCAAGCAAAAAAAGGCGAAGAAACAGGTATTGGCAAAAATGTTGTGATTATTGGTGGTGGCAATACAGCAATGGATGCCGCCCGAACTGCCTACCGGTTAGTTGGAAAAGACGGAAAAGTAACTATCGTTTACCGACGAACAATTAATGAAATGCCTGCCGACCAGGGTGAAATAAAAGCTGTTATGGAAGAAGGGATGGAAATTATTGAACTGGCAGGCCCCGAAAAAATTATTAACCAAAATGGCAGAATTACAGCTCTGCTTTGCAGTAAAATGGAATTAAAAGGAACTGATGATTCCGGAAGGCCAAAACCGGTTAAAATTAAAGGGTCTGAATTTGAAATATTTTGCGACACAATTATTCCTGCTATCGGACAAAGCCTGAATATTGATTTTATTGATGAAAAATTATTACTATCAAAACCTGGAAACTACCAAACACAAATAGAAAATGTTTTTATAGGTGGAGATGCTTTACGCGGAGGAGCAACTGCCATTAAAGCTATTGGCGATGGAAGAAAGATAGCAGAAAAAATCATGAATAAAGCTTCTGTTGATTTTAATATTAACAAACCTACTAATGGTAAGCGTTTTACTAAAAAAGATTTAATGCTTAAAAGAGCAAAAAGACAATTTGCCCCTGAAATTAAAGAATTGGATATTACCGACCGCAAAAACTTTAAGCTGGTAAGTAAAACATTAAATAAAGAAACCATTGTTAACGAAGCCGGCCGTTGTTTATACTGCGATGAAATTTGTAATATTTGCACCACTGTTTGTCCTAATTTTGCTAATTATTCATATGAAACAGAGCCAGTTTCGTATTATCTTCAAAAAGTAAAACAACTGGAAAATGGTGCAATAGAAATTGAAAACGAAGGTTTATTCGAGGTAAATCAAAAATATCAAATTTTGAATATTGCTAACTTCTGCAACGAATGTGGAAACTGTGAAACTTTCTGCCCAACGAATAGTGCTCCGTATAAAGAAAAACCAAAATTCTGGTTAACCAAATCATCATTTGATAAGGCAGACGAAGGCTTTTATTTCGAAAAAAACAAAAAAGTATTATATAGAAAACAAAATGGCCGGATTATCTCACTAGCCAAACATCAAAATGAGTATATTTACACCACAAATGAAGTTATTGCAACACTGGATAAATATAATTTTAGTTTGCTTGATATTGAATTTAATGCAAAACAAGATATAGTAATCGATTTTTATACTGCTGCAGAAATGAGCATACTAATTAAAGCAGCAGAAAACCTGGTTTTTGAATAAAAATGAGATTCGAACTAAGACTTGATATTTTTGCCCTTTTCATTTTCCTGGGAGTTTGCCAGGGAATTTTTCTGTCTTATTTTTTTCTTAAAAAAGACACCCGTAAAAACAAATCAAACCTGTACCTGGGGTTATTGATTCTATCTCTATCGCTGGTTTCGCTGGATGTATTGCTTAACTATACAGGCTATATGGTAAAAGTTATTTTTCTTGATAACTTTTCCGAGCCTGTAAATTTTGCCATCGCTCCTCTTTTTTATCTATATATTCGAAATACTATTTCAACAGAAAAAACAAAAAAAGACTGGATACATTTTATCCTGTTTGGATTTTATTTGGCCTATTGCTTTTTATATTTCTTGCAAACCAATGAATTTAAATACAATTCATTTCTAGGCTGCTATCACCCCAACTGGGAAACAATTCCTGCCTCATCAAACTTTTCAGATGATCCGCTTTACATCAGAAAATTTATTCATGAAACAATCCTGGTTCATTTCATTATTTATGTTACGTATACATTAATTGTATTATTCAGAAAATACAAAGAAAAAGGATTGAATTTTTTTACAACAACAAAAAATCCATTAAACATATACAGAACCTTAACCCTGCATTTTGTATTTATCATTTTTCTATTTGTATTTATTAAAATTTACTTTACCCGCGATTTGGGAGATTATCTAATCGCTTCATATATTGCATTAATTCTTTATATCATTAGTTTTTATGTAATTAACAAATCATTATTTATTTCCGAGTCAGGAAAAGGGCCATTTGAAATTAAATACAACAAATCATCATTAACCGAACCACAAAAGATTGAAATTATTGAAAAGTTAAATTCGGTAATGAAGGATGATAAATATTTCAGAAATAATCTGGCAACTTTAGAAAAAATCTCTAAATTGATTAATACTCCCAAGCACCATGTTTCACAAGCTATTAATGAAAAGTTAAACAAAACATTTTTTGAACTTTTAGCAGAATACAGGGTAAATGAAGCCAAAAACCTTCTTCTTGACGAAAAAAATAAAAACATTACGATTGATGAAATTGCCGAAATGGTAGGTTACAATTCAAAATCGGCATTTAATAATGCTTTTAAGAAGATAACCGGCACTACTCCAGCTAATTACCGTAATCATAACCAGTCATAATTTAGTTCTTCCTTGCAGGGAAATACTTCTTCCGTATAAGCGCATTCTTTAAATCCAGTATTTTGTTATTTTTTTTGTTCTGTAATCAAAAAATTCAAAAAATTATGAAAACAGAAAGAAAATACGAAATCGACTGGTTAAGAATCTTGCTTATTCTAAGTGTTTTCATTTACCATATAGGAATGATATTCAACCCCTGGGATTGGCACATTAAAAACGAAACACAATATTCCGGTTTAAGCTATATTATGTCGTTTTTGCATTATTGGCGAATGCCTATGTTATTCTTCATTTCGGGTGTAGGAACCTATTTTGCTTTAGGTAAAAGAAAGATTGGAGCTTATGTAAAAGAGAGAACCCATCGATTGATTATTCCATTAATTTTTGGAATATTTTTGCTAGTTCCTATTCAGGTTTACATAGAACGCATAGAACAATACTCTTCGCTTTGGGACTTTTATTTACATATATTCGACGGGATTTACCCTTCAGGAAATTTTAGCTGGCATCATTTATGGTTTTTAGTATACCTGTTTTTTTGCTCAATGCTTATTATCCCTTTTATCAGATTTTATCAATCAAAAAAATCAATAAAATTTAAGTTGTTACTACGAAAAATTATCCATTCACGATTTGGGCTGTATTTATTTTCTATTCCATTAATAATATCACAAATTATATTACGTCCCTACTTTCCGGAAGAAACACACGACTTTGTAAATGATTGGGCGTATTTAGCCCTGGATTTTTTATATTTTCTTTATGGATTTATTCTTTTATCAAACGACATGTATATAAAAGAAATTTACAGCAAACGGCATGGTATGATGATTATGGCGGTACTATTTACTGCTATAATGTATTCAGCACCACATCTATTTTCAAAAGAAATTGCAGGTACGGTTTGGGATATAAGTGGTTTATTTTTAAGCTGGTTTTTATGCCTTTCTTTGGTTGGATATTCGCAAGATTGGTTAAGGATAGACAATAAATGGAGAAAAATAGGTAATGAGATGATCTATCCTTTCTATTTATTACATCAACCGGTTATTGTATTTTTGGGTTATTACATTGTACAATTTGAAACAAATGACTTTTTAAAATTCATAATTGTATTATCATCAAGTTTTATTTTTACAATTACCCTTTATTTCCTGATGATTAGGCCAAGTAGATATTTGAGAATAATTTTTGGCGTGAAAAAAACCGCACCGATAAAAATAGAAAATAAATTACTCAAAAAAGAAAAATTTCTTAATATGTTAAGAAAAGCATCTTAATTAATTTAAACACCTCCAGGAACTAATATCCTGGCGGTGTTTAAATAAAAAACTATTTGGTTAATTTTTTATACTTAAAACGTTTCGGAGCGTCTGTTCCCAAACGTTTTCTTCTGTTTTCTTCATATTCTGAAAATGATCCTTCGAAGAAATGAACATGCCCTTCTCCTTCATAGGCTAATATATGTGTAGCAATACGGTCAAGGAACCAACGGTCGTGGCTTATAACGACAGCACAACCTGCAAAATTCTCCAACCCTTCCTCCAACGCCCGCAGGGTATTTACATCAATATCATTGGTGGGCTCATCAAGCAACAAAACATTTCCCTCAGCTTTTAAAGCCAAAGCCAAATGCAAGCGGTTACGCTCGCCACCGGATAAAACACCACACTTTTTCTCCTGATCGGCACCGGTAAAATTAAAACGAGCAACATAAGCACGAGAATTTACTGTTCGATTTCCTAACTTCATGTTTTCAAGTCCATCAGATATTACTTCATAAACTGATTTTTCAGGGTCGATTGCTTTGTGAGTTTGATCTACATAGCTAATTTTTACTGATTCGCCAATTTCAATTTTTCCTGCATCGGGAGTTTCTTGACCCATAATCATTCTGAAAAGGGTAGTTTTACCAGCACCATTTGGGCCAATTACACCAATAATACCGGCTGGTGGCAGGCAAAAACTCAAATCGTTGATTAATAATCGATCGCCATATCCTTTGGTAACATCATCCATTTCAATCACTTTATCGCCTAACCGGGGGCCATTGGGAATGTAAATTTCAAGACGTTCTTCCTTTTGTTTAACATCTTCGTTAAGCATTTTATCATAAGCTGATAAACGGGCTTTTGATTTAGCATGCCGTGCCTTTGGAGCCATACGCACCCACTCCAGTTCGCGCTCAAGTGTTTTTCTACGCTTAGAAGCCGTTTTTTCTTCCATTTCGAGCCGTTTTGACTTTTGCTCCAGCCACGAAGTATAGTTTCCTTTCCAGGGAATTCCTTCTCCACGATCCAGTTCCAGAATCCATCCAGCTACATTATCTAAAAAATAGCGGTCGTGGGTTATGCAAATAACCGTTCCTTTGTATTGCTGTAAATGCTGTTCGAGCCAATGCATACTTTCAGCATCGAGGTGGTTTGTTGGCTCGTCGAGCAATAAAACGTCGGGTTCTTGGAGTAACAACCTGCAAAGAGCTACTCGTCTCCTTTCGCCACCCGAAAGTTCACTTACCGGCTGGCCGTCAGGCGGACATTGCAAAGCATCCATGGCACGGTTTAGTTTTGTATCAATATTCCATGCATCGAGCTGATCAATTTTCTCCTGTAAGGCAGCCTGCTCGGCCATTAATTTATCCATAGCATCGGGATTCTCATATATCTCGGGCAATTCGAACTTTTTATTTACCTCCTCGTATTTATTTAACACATCGGCAACTTCCTGAACTCCTTCCATTACCACCTCTTTCACTGTTTTGCTTTCATTAAGTTGTGGTTCTTGTTCTAAAAGCCCTACTGAATAACCTGGCGAAAAAACCAACTCTCCGTTGAAAGATTTATCCCTACCTGCAATAATTCTCAGAAGTGTAGATTTTCCGCTTCCATTTAATCCAATAATTCCGATTTTAGCGCCTAGATAAAACGAAAGGCTGATATCTTTTATAACTGTTTTATTGGGAGGGTAAGTCTTGCTTACCTTATACATTGAAAATATTATTTTCTTATCGTCTGACATATGTTTGAGTTTTGAGTTTTGAGCCCTAATAGCTATCGGGAATGAGTTCTGTGTTTCGTTTTTTAAAATTTTAACAAAATTAGCAAAAGAAATGCTTTAAAACAGGATTGTTATAAAAATTAATCACTAATTTTAATTTTAATATTAATCCTTTAAAAATTGGTTATGAGAATTTTCAAATCCTTGTTTTTAACATCATTTTTAATAATTGTGGCATTTTCATCTTATTCACAAAAATATTTTCAACAAGAAGTGAATTACACAATTGATGTAAAACTAAACGATAAAACGCATAGTTTAAGAGCTTTTGAAGAAATCGAATATATCAATAATTCACCCGACAAGCTTGAT
>JBKHIH010000021.1:0-47024 GCA_046538755.1 Thiohalospira sp. | reverse complement strand
TAATGTTTTTACTAAAAAAGCATTAAATTTCGATTTTTCTGTCAAAGTCAAGAGTGTACCTCTCCCATTTATCTTCCAGAATAAAATGAATGCATAGCCACTATACGTACAAACATTCCCGAAAAAAAGTGTCGGGACAGTTTATGTACATCATATCTTAAACATTTTCTCATTTTTAAACTTTTATAAGTCAATTTAGAAGGATTTTTAAGTAAAAATAAGGCCATAAAAATTTTAGAAAAACAATTGATTAATTATTTACGTTCGGTAAAAAGCTGTCTTATTTACCCTAAAATTTTCTATATTTGAATTAATATTGAAAAAAGCGGTTTTTAGACAGACTGACGTTAGATTCAATTCGTATTTCGCGTGAGAAAAGGAATATGATTAATGAAGATTGAATAATAATTACCTTTGTTGTTAGAAATTAAATAATTTTAATAATGTTTATAAATTTTCTACATAATATTACTTTCTTACTTTTCCTTTTTTTAGGAATTGGAATATTGATAAGAAACAGAAAGGCTGCAATAAATCGCTCTATATTTTTATTGATGATAATGTTTTCAATATGGAGTTTAGGTATTTCTTTTTTTCAAAATATTTATGTTGACAAAAATACTGCAAATATATTTTTAAAAATATCGAATTTTGCTGCTATTGGATATGGTGTTTTTAGTTTCGTAAGCGTAGGTTTATTTACAAAAATAATTAAATCTTCCATTTACTTGTACGTTCTTATAATCTGTTACCTGATAACATATATTATAATCGATTTTAAGGCTGATATTTTTATTTTAGGGCAAAAAAATGCTTTTGGTTTTTGGGAAGTATTATATAATAACAAACTGATTATTATTATACTGAATATACTTCATAATACGCTAATAATTAGTTCTTTTATAATTTTGTTCTTGTTCATAAGGAAAACAAATGATGAATTAAAATCTATACAAGCAAAAATAATATTAACAACAGGTTTAATCGCGTTTATACTTGCATCATTTAATGTTTTTGCTCATTTAATAATCGACTCGATCGAAATGCCATATTTGGTTGATGCTTGCATGCTTATTTTTGCATTCGGCTTAGTTTATAGTATAATTAAATATGATTTATTTAATATTACCCCAACTATATTATTGGAGCAAATAATTGAAACTATGCCTATTGGATTTGTTTTAGCCGACGAGCAAAAAAAAATACTTAGAGTAAATGATAAAGTAAAAGATATTACAAACCAGCAAAGTTCATTTTTTATCAATAGAAATTTAAAAGACCTTATAGTAGAGATTACAAATAGCACAATTGATATCGAAAACGATATTTTTTTTTACAAAAAAACTGAATTAAGTCTTTTGAATAATAATAAATCAGTCGTATTTTATTTTAAACCAATAACAGACAAACATAATAGAATATTAGCTTTTGTGTTAATGATTAATGATATAGAGCAACTTGTTTCTACAGAGAAAAAACTTGCAAAACACAATCTTCTTCTTGAAAAAAGGGTAAAAGAAAGAACCGAAGATTTATTATTGGCCAAAGAAAAAGCTGAAGAAAGTAATAAACTAAAAACTGCATTTTTACAAAATATTTCTCATGAAATAAGAACTCCTTTAAATGCGATTTCAGGGTTTTCAGGATTATTAAATATTCCTGATTTATCAGAAGAAAAACGTAAAAAATTTGTTTCAATTATTCAAAATAGTAGTAATCAATTAGCTTCAATGGTAACTGACATTCTTACAATTTCTTCATTGGAGACTAAACAAATAAAAAGCAATATTGATAAAGTTTGTCTAAATCATATAATTACAGATTTACTTGTAACATTTAAGCAACAAGCAATAAAAAATAATATTTCATTGAATGCTAAACAAACGCTAACTGACAAACAATCAGAAATTTTTACCGACAAAACAAAACTCATTCAAATACTTACAAATTTAATAAACAATGCCTTGAAATTTACACATCAAGGCTTTATTGAATTTGGTTACAGCTTAATAAATAATAATCTGGAATTTTATGTGAAAGATAGCGGTATAGGAATAGACCCTAAATATCATGAGAAAATATTTGAGCGTTTTGGAAAGATCAATACATCGACTACTAAATTATTTAGAGGAACAGGCATTGGGCTCCCTATCTCTAAAGAATATGTTGAACTGCTAGGAGGCAAAATTTGGGTCCTTTCAGAAGCTAATAAAGGTTCTTCATTCTATTTTACAATCCCATACAAACCAGTATTCGAAATTGATAATAATCCAACTCTAATAAAGCAAAATAAAAATTCAAGAATTGTTTTAGTTGCAGAAGATGAGGAGTATAATTTTTTTTATATTAAAGAATTGTTAATCAACAAGGATATTAAAATAATTCGGGCCAAAAACGGAAAAGAAACGGTTGAAATATTTAAAGAAATTCCTGATATTGCCTTGATTTTAATGGACATTAAAATGCCAGTAATGACTGGTTATGAAGCTGCTAAAATTATTAAGAAACTAAAACCAGATTTACCTATAATTGCTCAATCTGCTTATGCCTTATATGAGCGGGAAAAATATGAAAGAATATTTGACGATTATATAATAAAACCAATAGACGGAGATTATTTACTACAAAAAATACTGAAATATATTGAGCATTAATTTACTGGTTCTAACAGTTGTTCAAAAAAATGCGGGTTTTGGTTGTTCGCAAGCTTTTTGCTACTTTTAAACTTTATTTAACGAGGATACTTAAACAGGGCGAAAACCCACACAATTTTTTAACACTAAAAGTCAGACTGTCTAAAAACCCCTTTATTAACATTTTTATAAAACTTATTAACAATCAGGTAATTTAACCTTTAATATATTTGACAACTTACTTGTTTATCAGGAAATTAGGATAAACAAATCGTATAAATCATGAAATTCATTAAAGGAACACAACGCTCGCAAATAAACCTGTTTCCGGTATCTCTTGGGCTATAAAATTTTAGAAAAACAATTGATTAATTTTTTATGTCCGGTATAAAGCTGTCTTATTTACCCTAAATTTTACTAATTTTACCCTTAATCAGAATTAAAATCAAAAACATGTCAAATCCGGAGTTAAGCAAATTTGAAAAGATAGTAATTATTTTAGCACTAATCATTGGATTTATTGGAGGTACAATTCTCGTGTTTGTTGATAAAACACCCGCCATAATTATTTCTATATTATTAGCAACAGGGATTGCAACATTAGTATACCATTTTCTTGGCGGAATAGAAAATGCACAATTTAATACAGGAGCTATAAAGCTTGGAGGATCAATGGCTGCTTTATTAGCAAGTGCATGGTTAATAAATCCTCAACTGGAAAAACAATTAAATTCAATATCTAATGAAAGTAAATATCATATTAACGCTAATTATGAGATTGTAAACTCAAATCATAAGATTTTAGGTAAAATCAGGCTTGATAATTATAACCTTAAATTAGATAAAGACCTAAATGTTATTGCCGGAGATTCGATAAAACTTGGAACATTAACTTTAAAAGATTTAATATTATCTGAAGATTTTGAAATTATAGCTAATGATACAATTATACTTGGAAATATTAACAAGCAAAGTTTATTCGATTTAGGTGGATTTAGCCAACCAGAAGTAATAAATTATACAGAAATTAAATTTAATACTCGTCTTAATAACCCATTTGATTATAAAATCGATGAAAGCCCATGGGATGATGTAAATGGGTATAGAGGCATTTATTATGCTTTACCGTTTGAGATAAAGCCATATGGTAAAGACAGAAGTTTTAAAACAAAAATCCTGTTTAATGATGGCACTGAAAAATCCGCTCCTATCAAAAGAAATGAATCGATATTTATCACAGATTTTAATAAAAATGATATTCATATATTTATCGTAAGAGTTAGGCAAATTAGCGAATCTCAACCATGGGATACGTATAGTAATTTTGTTCAATATCAGATCATTGAATTCGCAGGATCTTTGGAATTTAAATAAAAAGCTTTTATATTTTGTAAAGTAAATAGTAGGGAAAATACTAAATTAAAGGCTTGTCGTCTGCTCAGATTTCATCGTGTTGTGGTTAAAAATTTACTAATTTATAAATAGCACAACAACATAAAATTAAAACCGGTAAAATAATGATAGAATCAGATAATCCTATAGTTGTAGAAGAAATTTTTCAAGTTTCAAAAAAAAAATTGTGGGGTGCCATTACAGAACCAAACCAAATGAAACTTTGGTTTTTCGAAAATATTGAGGCATTTAAGCCCAAAATTGGTTTTAAAACAAAATTTGTAATAGAAAATGAAGGCAGAATATTTCCTCATGTTTGGATTATAAAAGAAGCAGAGCCATTCAAAAAAATAACATATAATTGGAAGTATGAAGGTTATTCAGGTGATTCTGAAGTAACATTTGAACTGCTTGAGCTAGAAAATGGAACCAGGTTAAAATTAACCCATCAAATTTTAAAAAGCTTTCCACAAAATATTCCGGAATTCACCAGAGAAAGCTGTTTAGCTGGATGGAACTATTTTATTAAACAACAATTAAAAGATTATTTAAATAAAAAATAAATGAAAAAAGAGGCTGCTAAAAGCAACCTCTCGTGAATCCCAAATCAATAATTAAATTCAGATATTTAATTTTGATATTGGAGTAAAATCTTCATAATAATATATTTAAATTTTCCCTGATTCTTGTAAAGCTACTTCAAGCTGGCTAACCAACTCATTCATACGGTTTACAACTGCGACAAAAGGTTTTTTGGTAGTTAAATCAACTCCGGTATTTTTCAACAATTGTATTGGATAATCGTTACTTCCAGATTTTAAAAGATTAAGGTATTTTTCCTGAGCGAATTTTGCTTCTTTTTTACTTCCTGCTTGAGCAATCTGGTTAAACAAACTGCTTGAAGCAGAATAGGAAACTGCATAATTATAAACATAATAATACAAATCGAAAAAGTGAAAAACCCTTGGCCAGCTATATTGATCGTTTTCTACCGATTGCATAATATCGCCATTGTATTTTTTCGAGATATTATCGTAAATATTACCTATAATTTCGGCATTCAGCGGCTCGTTATTTTCAATTTTTTTGTAAAGCATATATTCAAACTCGGCAAATTGCGACTGGCGGTAGAATGTACCAGAGATATTATCAATAGCTTGTACCAAAAGAGCTACTTTTTCATTAGGGCCTTTGGCGTTTTGAATCATATAATCGAGCAACATATGTTCGTTAAAAATGGCTGCTATTTCTGCTACCATAGATGCTGAGCGACCATAAACATAAGGTTGATATTTACTACTTAACATGCCATGTATGGCATGTCCTAATTCATGTGACAGGGTAAAAACATTATCGCGTGTACCAGCCCAGTTCATTAAAATATAAGGATGTACATCGTATAAAGGCATATTATAAGCACCGGTTTGTTTGCCGGGTTTTTCATAAACATCAATCCAACCTTCTTTTGTTGCTGTATGCAAAAGATCATTATACTCTTCACCCATTGGTTTTAAACATGCATGTACCATATCTACGGCCTCTTCCCATGCATATTCCTTCTCAAAATCAACCAATGGAAATGATTCGTCTGAGCTGTAATATTCGTCAAGATTAAGTGCTTTTTTCCTTAACTCGCGATATTTTAACAGCGCATCGGTATTATTGCTGGCTACATCAATAAGGTTCATATAAACGTCGAGAGGAATATTATTGGGTTGTAATACCGATTGTAGACATGATTCATAACCTTGTAACTGTGCGCTTGCCCAACGGTTTTGCGCAATTCCCAACCATAAGTCGGCATACGTATTTTTATTTTTAGCATAAGCATCTACCCTCGCCTTGGTAACGGCTATACGGTCAGGCTGGTTTGGATTATTATTATAAATTTTTGCTGCCATAGCAGGACTGGCGGTAATTTCTTCGCCATCGGATAAAGTTACTTTATGATATTCCATATCGGCTTTGGAAAGTGAACTGTAAGCATCGGAAGTTGCATTTAATGCCCTACTGTAAAAGGTTAAAATCTGCTTTGTTTCTTCGTCTAAAATATGCTCTAACTGACGGTAAAAACTATTAAACAAATGCTCGTAAGTGGCAAGTTCTTTATTTTCTTTTATCCAGATATCAATCGTATCTTTGGGAATTTTTGCAATTTCGGGCTTTATCCAGGAACTATTTCTGCTACGCTCAATAGACATATTTTGTAATTGCTGGAACTTTGTTTTATACATTGCGTTTTTACCATCCACATCCTGATTAAGCATTACATAGATGTATAATTTAGATGATATTCTTGCTATTTCATCGCCAAACTTTCTAAACTCAAGTAAAATACTGGCACTTTCGCCTAAACGTCCTTTATAATCTATATATTTTGGGATTTGTGATTCAACATAGTCCAAATCCTTTTGCCAGGCATCCCAGTCGGCATAAACATCGGTAAGCCGCCAATTGTATTTGTAATAATCTTTATGGTCAGGAGTTAAATCTTTCTGAGCCACACAAATAGTGTTGATAGCAAATATCGCTAAAAACAAAAAAATAATCTTTCTCATAATCAAAATATTAGTTAATAAAACATTTTTTAAAAATAAAAACATCACTTTGACTTTAAAGAAGTTAAAAGGTTTATTATCGAAAATCAATAAATATAATTTTTAATAATTCTAAATTATCCATTAAAAAAATTACATTTGCCACTAAATATAAATTCAAAAATTATGTTTACCAAAGCTATTGTTAAAAGGCCGGCCGAAACTTTTGCCAACGGAATAACCACTTCGAACCTTGGAAAACCGGATTACAACCTTGCCCTTAAACAACACGATGCGTATTGTGAGGCACTGGTAAAATGTGGATTAGCATTAACCGTATTAGAGGCTGATCCTGATTTTCCTGATTCTTGTTTTGTAGAGGATACAGCCGTGGTTACCAAAAATTTTGGTGTAATTACCCGCCCTGGAGATAAAACAAGGCTTGGAGAAACCTTAGCGATAGAAAAAGCTTTAAAACCTTTGTTAAAATTACACTTCATTGAAGAGCCCGATACGTTGGATGGTGGTGATATTATGCAGGCAGAAAATAAGTTTTATATAGGTATGTCGGGCAGAACAAACCTATCTGGAGCTAAACAATTAAGCAAAATATTAAATGGCTATGGCTTTGAAGTATACACCATTCCTGTATGTAATATCCTGCATTTTAAAACAGGTGTAAATTATTTGGGCGATAATAATATCATTTTGCATGATTCTTTTTGCTCAGTAGATGATTTATCCTGTTTTAACCAGATTATTGTAGATACTGAAGAACAGTATGCAGCCAATTCATTGCGAGTTAATGATTATGTTTTGGCCCCTGCCGGATTTCCAAAAACAAAAATTGCAATAGAAAAGCTGGGCTACAAAATTATTGAACTTGAATTGTCGGAATTCCAGAAAATGGATGGAGGCTTAAGTTGCTTATCATTGCGATTTTAACAGAATTATTCCATTTCCAGTTTATCGGTTAGATAAAATTGTTTTAAATCGGCGGTTTTAAAAAGCCTGAAAACGGTTTCTTTACGTTTTTCGCGTTTTTCGACAAAAAACAGTTCATTATCAACAATCCTTAAATCAAAAAAGGTCCCTTTAAACTCATATACCGTTTCCAATCCTTTATCTTTAAGTTCATAAATATAATTATTTGTGCATACCAGGATTTTAGAATCAAATTCTACTAATTGCAAAGGAAATTCATCCAACGAAAAATTTTGGCCAACAAAATCAATAATTTTTTGGCCGGGATTATAATAAATAAATTTATCATGATTGATTAAAGCATATACAAAGGAACCCTGTAAGGTATCAATAGCAAAGGTATTAACATTAAATTTTATAATTTTATCGCCATTATACCAGGCGATTAAATTTCCGGTTTCGGATACTTTCAGGTTAATAACACGTTCTGTTAAAATTGTGGCTTTTAATTTTCCGTCGGAATCGTAACAAAAAATTTTATCCTTCTCGTTATTTGTAAACTCCAGGGTAGTTAAAAATCCATTTTGAATATCATACCATGTATTGCCTTCCAGAATTAATGAATCATAATAAATTTTGTGATTATTATTTTTACTTTCTATCTGGTATGGTTTCAATGTTGGGATTATATCAACTTCAATTTTTCCTATTTTATTTAACCGTTGTGAAAATCCACTAACAGATAAAAAGATTAAAAACAACACACATAATACTTTCCTGTACATATTTTATTTTTTTATCATCCTCTCAATTAAGGCCCCAATAATAATCATTTCTGGTAAACCTGCAAAGATCATATAAATAATTGTCCCGGCAGAAACAGGATAAACCATCCATTGTGTTAAGGTTAAGATAGTTATACGAAGAAACCACAATAATATTCCGTAAATAATACCTTTCATCATACCCTGCCCGGGCAAACTTTTATATAATATCAAATAAAACAAACTTAAAACTGTACCATAAATTATATCGATGATAAAACTTGCTATAATAATATCCCATCCACGGGAAACAGGTTCGTAAATACCTGAAAGATTTTTAACAAGCGGATTGGCATGCAATATAAATTCAAGCAATGCAAAAATAAATCCAATGAGAAAACACAGTAAAATAATTTTAAAAGTTCTATTTCGTGTCATAAGTTGCAAATATCTTAAATTTGTAAATTCCCTTTTTCTGCAAAAAAAATTGAAAAGATGTTTTTAGAACACCCAAACCATATTTAATACTTTGGGTAAAGTTTATTGATGATGAATCACTGTCGTATTTAGTTGGACAGGTGATTTCTGCAATTTCATATCCGGCAAAATGTATCTGAGCCAACATTTGATTGTCAAAAACAAAATGATTGGAGTTGGCTTCGAAATTTATTTTTTCTAAAACCTCTTTACTAAAAGCCCTGTAACCTGTATGATACTCAGAAAGTTTAGCACCCATTAAAATATTTTGGATAAACGTAAGTACCCGGTTAAAAAAATATTTATACAATGGCATTCCGCCCTTCAAAGCGCCCTGTCCAAGGATTCGAGACCCTAAAACTACCGGATAAAGATTATTGGCAATTATTTGAACCATTGACGGAATTAATTTAGGCGTATATTGATAATCGGGGTGTAGCATAACAATAATATCAGCCCCTAAACTAAGTGCTTCGCGGTAACAGGTTTTCTGATTGGCACCATATCCCTGATTTTGATCGTGTAAAACAACATGTTTTATCCCTAATGCTTTGGCTTTTTGTACAGTTTTATCCTTACTCATATCATCAACCAAAAGCACCTCATCTACAATATCGAAAGGAATTTCGCGATACGTTTTTTCAAGCGTTTTTTCGGCATTAAACGCAGGCAAAACAACCACTATTTTTTGATTCCCAACCATATTACTCGAACAATGAGGGATTTAAATATCTGGCTTTTGTAAAACACGACCTCATTTTTTCCTGCTCACCAAAACTTTGATAAAGATAACCAAGATTAACCAAAGCAGAAGCATCTTTAGGCTCAAAATCCAGTTCATAAGCTTTTTCCATCATCTGCATAGCCTTCTCGTACTCCTTTAAATTCATATACGACATGGCAAGGTTGATTCTTAATACCGGATCTTTTTTATCCAACTGTACTGCTCTAGCTAAAGATTTGGCTGATTTGTTATAGTTGCCCGAAATACCGTAAGCAACTCCCAAATCTTTATAAACCTCAACTTTGCCGGGATCTATTTTCGCAGCTTTTTCCAGGTAAAGCAACGATTTTTTCAAATCGTTTTTATAACGCCCGTATAAGCGCCCCAGGTAATAATTTACTTCATAATGCTGTGGATTATACTTTTCCAGTTGATGAAGCAAATTCATATTTTGACCTACCCTTTCAGGAATATCAAAAATTTGATTCATTTTGGAGTTAAAAATATTGCTATAAACCCGAGAATAATTAGGATTACGTTCTAAAATCTTTTGGTAGTATTTAAAAACACTGTCAGTATTCTGATACAATTCCCATTGGGCATTGCCCATTAATAATAATGCATCGTTATAAGTTGGATGAATCTCTGTGGCTTTCCGTAAATATCCAATGGCTTGTTTAAGATAAACTTCTCTTTTAGCTTTATTTTCAGGTTTTACAGCCTCTTCAATTAGTTTTCCTCCGGCAGAGGTATTACTTTTTGCACTGTTTTTAGAAGTTTTTACATCTGTAGTAAATAATGTAAAATCATCTTTCCATGCCCTGTTTCGGCTTATCGTTTTAATGGCATACAACGAGAAGATAACAACCAATATACCTGTAATTAGCTGATGATTTTTAACCCAAACAGGCAATTTTTGGGTGATTAAAAACCCCAAAATCAGAACAAACCCGATGGAAGCAGCATAAATAAATCGTTCATTCATAAATACACCTATCGGAAATAAAATATTCGACATGGGCGATAAGGCAATGATATAAAACAAAATACCAAACGAAATGAGTTTTTTCTTCCTTATCCCGATAAGGGCATAAATACCCAATGCCAAATGAAGAATAATAGAAATAAACGGCCAGATATCTGTCCAATTCATTACCGGAATATGGTAAGGATAATAATCATACGTAAGCGGATGTGGGAAAAATAACAATTTTAAATAAATCAACAACGTATAAAATATGGTGGCATATTTTTCGCTAAAATTCATTCCTAAAAACGAATTGTTCATCAGTTCGTTGCCAGGTTCCAGTTTTATTTCACCAACCACGGTATGACGAACATAAAAATAAAATATGGTTGCTAAAACAAGCGGAATAAATGTTAATATGTAAGTTTTAAAATCAACTTTTTGTTGATAAAAAAAGTAAAAGCTCAAAGGAATGATGGCTAAAAAAGTAACAGCCACTTCTTTTGAAAATAATCCTGCCAAAAATGCGATAAAACTGAATAACAAATAGCTTACTTTAGGCTTTTGTAAATATTTCCACGAAAACAATACTGCTAAAAGAGTACCCAAAAGTGATAAAATTTCGTCGCGCCCTTTAATGTTGGCTACTACCTCGGTATGAACAGGGTGAAAAACAAAAAACAATGTGGCAACAAAGGGCAAGGATAAAAACCATTTTTCAGATTTGTATACAGGCAATATGATGGTTAAGATATAAAATAACAAAACGCCTGTTAATGCATAAAGCAATACATTTATAAAATGACTAACAAATAATACAACAGGCCTGCGGTTGTGCATCTTTTCCAAATTGCGGATTATTTGATTTTTCTCCTGCGAATTTAATGCTTTGGCATTTTCAAGTATTGCTTCCTGCTGCTGTTTTCTAACCTGCCCATTTTCTATGTGTATCGTTGCGGTTAAGTTTTTTAATAATTTTTGAGAAGGTAAAATAAAATTCGGATTGGCATTCTGATTCATCTTTCTTTCTAAAAGCAGATGATTAATTCCCTCTAAAGGATTTCCCATAATCAACTGCCACTCAATAGCAAACGTAACCATTGACAATGGGCGGTATCTTCCTCCTGCCACCAGTTTTTTATTTTTTTGATCGAAAAAACCATCAAAAAACTCTTTGGTAAATAAATCATCAATCCCTTTAAAGCCACTTAATGTATATTCATTTTCGGTTATAACGATTGCATCATCCAGTGCATAATCATGAAAAAGAGTATTCCCGTATAAAATAAACGTTAATAAAAAAATAATTAAATATTTTGATTTTAAAGATGAAAGCATATTATTTGAGTCTTACTGATTATTCAAATCTTGTTTTTCGATTTTTTCGATACAATGATACATTGCATTTCGAATGGCCATTTCTCTTGGATCGTTTACTAAATAGGCTCCCATTTTGGTCATAATATAAGCATATCCAATTTCCTTATCGGGATCGGCGAATCCGAAAGAACCACCTGCCCCTGGCGTTCCAAATGCTTTGCGGTTGCTTCCGAACATTAATTCGGGACCGGGTTTTAAAAATCCTAACGAGAAATAAGTATCAATCCCCATTACTATATCAAAGGCTCCATTGGGAGGAACTTCTGCTTCATTTTTAAGCAATTCGAAAGTCTCTGGTTTTAATCCAAGCGATTGAGCTCCTTGTGCAAACTCGCTATATAACCTGGCAATTGACCTGGCGTCGCCAACACCATTTCCCGATGGCATTTCTACACTTTGTGTTGTGCGGCTGTTGGGATTGAATTTTTCAGGGATTTTAAATGATTGGTATAAAATAGACTTCCGGTTCCGGAAATCTTTTCGCATTTTTTTAGGTATTGCATCATAATTGTTAATTACCTGCCATGCCGATGGAAGAATTACCATTGCAATTTCATCATCAGGGACGGAATCCGGAACACCAATATAAAATTCCAATCCCAAAGGTATAGCCATCTCTTCGGCAAAAAACTGCCCAATGGTACGCTTTTCAGGGTCTACTCGCCGCATCAATTCATTCATGTACATTCCCATGGTTGCCAAATGATAACCATGCTGTTGTCCGGTTTCCCACAAAGGCTTTTGACGAGCCATTATCTCAGCTATAAAATCAAAATCTTTTAAATCGGTAATTGCAAATTTTTCATCCACAAGGCACAATCCCGCTTCGTGCGCCAGCAATTGTTTTACCGTAATATCATCTTTGCCGTGTTGTGCAAAATCCGGCCAATAGTCAGAAACTTTTTTATTGTAATCGAGCCACCCTCTGGAGTGAGCAATTGCCAGAGACATGGCAGCCAAACCTTTTGTGGTTGAAAAAACCATTACTTTCGTATTTTCTTCCCAAGGCTTTTTGGTTAATGAATTTTTGTAACCGCCCCAGAGGTCAACTACTTTTTCGCCTTTATAATAAATGGCACAGGCTGCTCCATAATCTCCTCGTTTTGTAAAATTTTCAATAAAAACATTTTTCACATCTTCAAATCCCTCTTTTACATAACCATGTATAAGTTTATCGGGATGTTTTTTTACACGATAAGGAATAGAGCATTGATTTAACATTAAGAATAAAAGTAAAAAAAAGATAAAAATTGGTTTACGGGCCATAGCTTTCAATTAACAGATAAAACCAAATCTTACCAAATATATTAATTTATGCTCAAAAAAAGGGTTCATCTTCTGTTTTTTCTATCAATTTATCTTTAACACAATGTTCATTTTTTTAGTGATTTTTATGATGAGATTTTTAGTAAGATGCATAAACTCTTGAACATATTGTATTTCCTTACAAACCACCACAATCATCTTAAAGCCAGTAATTTAACAAAAAAATCAATCTTATTTATTATTAGATCATGTTCATCAAAAAATTTAAGTAGTTCATCTAAAAAAAAATTCCTTACTAAATTTTTACCGTACAATACAATAAAAGCTCTTAAAAATGAAAACAGAAGATCCATTATTAGATTTTTATTTCCCACAAGAAAAAAGGTTTAAAAAATATCTTTTTACAGGGATTAGAAATTTTTTCCTGCTTCTGTTTTCAATTTTAATGGTAAGCTACCAACATCCCAACCCTGTTCAAAATAATCACCAGCTTGCAAAGCTTATCCAATTACAAACGAAATCGCATCCATTGTTAAGTGACACTGTTTTAATAACAACCATGGATAGTAATATTAAAAGTTTGTTAATAGATTTTTATCGATTAAGAAATTATGAGCCAGCATGGACAGAAAATTATAATACCAATGCTCATTTCCAAATCATTTACAATTTATTAGACAGTGCTAAATATTATGGCTTTCCTTTTGATTATTTTTATTTTAATGAGTTAAAATCACTACATCAGAAACTTTCTCATACAAATTCTAAAAACATTTATGCCAATTTAGCTCAGATAGAAATCAGCGCTACTTTCTCTGCACTGAAAGTTTTAATTTATCTTAATCAGGGAATTGTACACACCGATTCAACGGTGAACCGGTTATATTTAAATAATTTGCCTTACCTTTTAAACGAATCACTGGAGCAGTTAAAACTTAAACAAAAGGTTGAAAGTATTCAGCCCCAAAATCTGCAATACCAAAAAATTATGCATTCAATGTCTTATTTTATTGATATGAATTTATCCATTAAACATACAACACCTCAATTTATTGACGATAAAGTACTTGCCAAAAGCCTTTTTTATGCAGGAATTACCGAATCGCCAATATTTAATAATAACAATAAAAAACAGGATGCACTTTATAAATTACAAGATACTTATAACTTGCCACATGACTCAATTTTAAATCATGCCTCTCACGAAAAGCTTGTATCGCTGCTTGAACAAAAATTTTATCAAGCATGTTTAAATTTACACAGGTTAAGAAAACTAAACCACTCGGGTGATAATTATTTATTTGTTAATATTCCCGAGTTTAAGTTGCAGGTTATTGAATCGAATCAGATTAAGCAGGTTTTTAACGTAATTGTAGGCAAAAAACATACACCCACTCCAAGTTTTTCGAGCAGCCTGGAAAAAGTTATAGCCAATCCTTACTGGACTGTACCTAAAAGTATTGTATATGGAGATATGATTCAAAAAATCAGAAAAGATTCGAGCTATCTTTCACGTAACGGATATTTTATCATTAATAACTATGAAGAGAGAGTGCCTGACTCTATCATTGACTGGTCGAAGGCTGACCCATTGGGAAATCAATATTGGTTAAGACAAACCAACAGTTCGAATAACGCCTTGGGCCAGGTTAAATTTTTATTTCCAAACGAGCATAGCGTTTATCTGCACGACACTCCTGTAAAAAGCTTATTTAAAACCCAAAACAGAACCTATTCGCATGGATGTATAAGGCTCGAAAACCCTGATCAACTGGCACAATATTTAATGGATAAAAATTTCTCTCAAAATTCGATTGATTTTAATCGCCTGATTAATGAAAAGAAACATCATAGTATCGATTTAAACCATAAAATGGATATTCATATTCAATACATTACATGTTCAACAAATAATGATTCCGAACTTGAATTTTTCAATGATATTTATAATCTGGATCAAAAAGAAATTAATCAAATTTTTCAATATCAGATGGAGATATAGGAATAATTGAAGGATGATAAATATACAAACAGGAGCCATTTTTTATTAAATCAATAATTTCATCGGTTTCGTCAACTGGCAAAGCAGGACAACCATAACTTCGTCCAATACGCCCGAAATTTTCAATAAAATCATAACTTACATAATCTGCGCCATGAATAACAATGGCTCTTTCTTCGGCATTATCATTTAATCCTTTGCTAACACCTTTGATTCTTAACGAAAAGCCATGCTTTCCATAATAAGTCTCTTGCGTAATATACAATCCTAAACTGCTTTTTAAAGATTCGGGTTTGTTAGAAAAGAATTCGGCCTGTAAATTTCCGGTATTCATTCCATGGGCAACCAATGTTTTTTTAAGTAATTTTTGATTTTTTACATCCAAAATGTACAATCTTTTTTGGGTTGAAGGAAGGCTATAATCGATAATAGTTAATAAAGAATCGTTTAAAAGCAAATTTTTATCTCTCAACTTAAAAAAACCATTTAGCGCTAAATTTATGGCAGGCTCAGAAATATAATAAGAATCAACCAATGATTTCTTCCATGAAGATAAGTCAGTATCAACATGTTTTTGCTGTTGAATCGGCTCATTTGCTTTATGAACAGGAAACTCCCAGATTAATATTAAAATATATGTAATAAAAAAAATGTGTCTTATCATCTATCGAAAAATTAAACGGCGATATTATAAAAAAAATATTAACTATCCTAAATTAATGATTTTAATATTGAAAATCAATATATTAACAAAAAAGTGGAGATAAGAAAGGATTTACTATTGATATCTTTTCTCCCACTCTTCTCTCATTATAATATCTTTACTGTTTTTCAGGTGGTCAGTAGCCAAAATCCCATAAAGGTGGTCTATTTCATGTTGTAGTAATTCGGACATGCCATCTTTAAAAACTTCCTCGCATAGATTTCCCATTTCGTCATAAAATTTCACTTTAATGGATTGGTAACGCTCAGTTTTCACAAAAAAGGCCACATCGAAACTAAAGCAACTATCCCAGATTTCGAAAGTTTTATCGCTTTTCCATGTTATTTCAGGGTTAATTAATGCAAATGATCGGTCAGATAAATGTACATAAATGGCTTGCTTCAAAATGCCTATTTGCGGAGCCGCAATAGCCCTGCCAATTTTCTTACGCTTTTGAAAATCAATTAAAGTATCTTTTAAATCAGTAACCAAATTTTTTAATTCTGAATTAAAATCAGTTACTTTTTCTGATATTTCTCGTAACAGCGGATTCCCAATCAATAAAATTTCTTTTACAGCCATTTAAAATATTAAATTAATCATTATTCATCCAACAAATCTGCGGGAATTTCTTTTTTAGTTTTAGCTCCCAGCTCTTTAATTTTTTGAGCGCGTGAAATGAGGTTTCCTTTTCCGGTAGAAATTTTATTCATGGCATTGTCGTAAGCTTTGCGTGTAGCTTCCAACTTATTGCCAATATCTTGTAAGTCGTCAACCAGTCCGACAAACTTATCGTATAAAGCACCACTTTGCCGTGCAATTTCCAACACATTCTGGCTCTGATACTCCTGTAACCACATGCTGGCAATCATTTTCAGAGCTGCAATTAAATTAGTAGGGCTAATCAGTAAAATCCGTTTTTCGTAAGCAAAATTCCACAATTCAGGATCTTTTTGAATAGCCACAAAATATGCTGGTTCTACGGGCATAAACATCATCACAAAATCAAGTGATTTTAACTGATATAAATTTTGATAATTTTTTTCGCTCAATTGTTTGATATGATTTTTTATCGATAATAAGTGTTCGTTCAGCGCCTTTTCACGTATAACATCTTCGGTTGCAGAAACAAATTTTTCGTATGCTGTTAGGGATACCTTAGAATCGATAACCACACTACGGCCGCCCGGATATTTCACAATAACATCAGGCTGGAACCTGTTTCCAGTTTCGTCTTTAAACGATTGCTGTACAAAATACTCTCTGTCTTTTACCAGCCCAGACCTTTCCAGAATATTTTCGAGGATTAACTCGCCCCAGCCACCCTGGGTTTTAGAATCACCTTTAAGCGCTTTAGTCAGGTTTTTCGCATCCTCGCTAATTTGATTGCTGGTTTCAATTAAATGTTTAATACGTTCCTGAATTGAAGCACGGTCGGCAATATCTTTTTTGTGTGTTTCTTCAACCTTTTTTTCAAAATCTTTAATTTTTTCTTGTAATGGTTTTAAAATAGTATCAAGGTTAAGCTTATTTTGCTCGGTAAACTTGCCGGTTTTTTCTTCTAAAATTTCGTTGGCTAGATTTTTAAATTCGGTTTTAAAACGCTGTTGCAATTCATCTACCTCTTTTTTATGATCTTGTAAACGCTCATGCAAATGTTTCAGGTCAGATTCTTTTTCTTTTAAAGCTTCCCTTAAATCAATAACCATTTCATCCTTTTTATCCTTTTCAGCTTTTAAGGTTTCCAACTGGGTTATAAAATGCGAAAGCCGTTCTTCTTTTATCTGAAGTTCAGTATGAATTGTATTGAATTCATTTTTTAATTTATCTGCTCCTTCAAGCGATAGCCCTGTTTTGCTTTGATAAAAAAATTTACTGATAAACCAACCTGCTATAAATCCTATCGCTATTCCTATAATAAAAAAAACAATAATATTAATCATAAATCTTAATTTACTGAAACTTGCTGTTCAATCATATTATACATATCATTTTCGTATGTTAAAAGCTGTTCTTTCACTTTACGCTTTCTTTCCACTTTTACAGCTTTCTCAAGGTCAGTAATGGCTAATGTATATTCTATATGAGTTAAAAATTCAGCAGCTTTTAGTCTTACTTTATCATCTTTATCTGCTAAAAGCGTTCTAACTTTTTCTGCAGCTAACCATGGATAAGTATTCATCAAATTTCCCATGGCTTCTATCTTCTGATTTTTATTGCCTTGCGTTAGCAAATCAATTAATTCATCAATTTCTTTGCGGGTATTTTCGTCAATAATGATTTCTTGTTTAAAAAAACCCGGGCGTACCACATTTTTATCGTAAGAAACCAGGTCTCGCCCTATGGCCCATCGAACCATCCTGGGCAACATCCACCTCATTCCTGGTGTAATTTCAGGATGCGCTGTAGTAATAAAAACTTTGCCTTTACCGGCCTGGGCAGTAACAAATAAAGGAATACCTGCATTGGATTCAGATTTACTGCCAATTAAACTCAAACCCTGTCCATTGTCTGCTTCTATTTCGATAATCGGGCCGCTTTGAAAATCGATAAATAAATTTTGTGTATTTTTTAGTTCTGGAAATATTTTTTTGCCTTTGTCAGATAAGTTAAATTTCATTACTCCGTTTAATGTTTCTCCAATCTGAGGTTCAATCATTTTAAGATTGATTAAATTTACCAGGGCATTTTCGTCATTACCAGTTATTACATTGCTTCCACTACAAATACCAATTATACCTTTACCCCTTTCTACAGAAAACTTTCTAATTATTTCAATTGTTTCCTGGTCTAAATCTATTGTACTGTTACTTCTGAAACCTGGAAGTACTAAAACATCAATATTTTCCAGTTTCGACCGCTTAATATCACTATTATCTAAACTAACAGCAACAATACCTCCATCAATTTTTAAGGCTTCGATAATTTCTTTAAAATAAATAATATCTTGTTCGTTAGGTTTATAAATACCAACTGCAATCGACTCCTTATTTCTTTCCAGTTTTTTTACATATTTTTCTTTTTCACCCGAACTTTTACACGAAACAAGTAAAAACATTAAGCAATACACTGATAACAAGTAAAAAATGTTATAATTTTTCATAACACTATGTATTAATTTTTTGAGCAATTAAAAATACGTAATTTAACTGTAATTTTAAAGTAATGATTTAGATAATAATAATCTAAAACATATTTATATCATACTGCCTTCTGGTGAATTATTTTAACTTTGTGCTTTCAAATTCAGAAAAGATTTAATAATGAAAAGATATAAAAATATATATTTTGACCTTGACCGTACTTTATGGGATTTTGACAGCAATGCAAAAGAAACTTTTCAGGATATTTATAAAAAATATGAGCTACAAAAAATATTTAATACTTTCGATAATTTTTACAATACTTATGTAAAACATAATGAGCGATTGTGGAAAATTTACCGCGATGGAAAGATTAGAAAATCTGTTCTGGCTTTTAAACGATTTGCACTTACATTGGAAGAGTTTGGTGTTAAAGATGAAGAATTAGCTAAAAAAATCGGCCAGGATTATATTGAAATAAGCCCAACAAAGAGAAGACTTTTCCCTGGAACTTATGAAACATTAGACTATCTGAAGGATAAATACAACTTGTATATTATTACCAACGGCTTTAACGAGGTACAGTTTACTAAGCTAAAAAACAGCAAGTTGGACACTTATTTTAAAAAAGTTTTTACATCAGAAAATGCAGGTGCCCAAAAACCAAATGCAAAAATTTTCGAACATGCCTTAAAAACTGTAAATGCGAAAAAGAAAGAAAGTGTAATGATTGGCGACGATATTGATAGCGATATTATTGGAGCTAAAAAATTCGGACTCGACCAGATATATTTTAATCCTGAAAGAAAAGTACATGCCGAAGATATTACACACGAAATAGCATCACTTAAAGAATTGTTGGAAATATTTTAAGCAGTCTCTGCAAATACAAAATAACTCCATTAATTAAAATGGAGCTTCATTATCGAAGTTGGTATTACTGCCCAAATCAAAAATATCCTCATCTTTTTTCCCTTGTTTTGATTTATCCTCTTCGTTCATTTTTGATCCAAAAGTAAGAGCCCCTCCATTGATATCATTCTCAACCGGAAAATCTCCAATCGCATCATCTTCAAAATCTTCAAATTTAGCCAATTCTTCTCTAAATCTTAGTTTAATATCTGCTAAAGCGCCATTTCTGTGTTTCGACAAAATAATTTCGGCAATACCTAGCAGGGAGTTTCCTTCTTCATCTTCGATAAAACCATATTTTTCGGGCCTATGAATAAACATTACCATATCTGCATCCTGTTCAATTGCACCAGATTCACGTAAGTCGGATAACTGAGGCCGCTTAGAACCGGAACGCATTTCAACTGAACGGTTTAGCTGCGATAATGCAATAATTGGCACATCTAATTCTTTAGCAATTCCTTTTAACGATCTTGAAATCATACTTACTTCCTGTTCACGGTTACCTCGGGTTTCTGTAGGGCCGGTCATAAGCTGCAAATAGTCAATAATGATGATATCTATCTGCTGCTGGCTCATTAGTCTACGACATTTAGCACGTAGTTCAAAAACCGATATTGCTGGCGTATCATCTATATAAATGGGTGCATCAACAAGTTTTTTAATTTTATATTCGAGTTGCTCCCATTCGTAAGGTTCAAGCCTGCCATTTCTAATTTTATTGGATGATAATTCGGTTTCGCTTACAATTAAACGGTTTACAAGCTGTACCGATGACATTTCCAAAGAAAAAATAGCAACCCCTTTTTGATGTTCAACGGCCATATTACGAGTCATTGATAAAACAAATGCTGTTTTACCCATTGAAGGGCGTGCAGCAATAATTACTAAATCGGACCGTTGCCACCCTGAAGTTACACGGTCTAATTTTGTATAACCTGATGGTACTCCGCTTAAACCGTCTTCACGTTTTGAGGCTTCTTCGATCTGGCTTATGGCTTCCTGGATCAAAACACTTATTTTGGATGTTTCTTTCTTGATATTTCCTTCGGCTACTTTAAACAGTTCCGACTCGGAAAAATCAATTAAATCATTTACATCAATAGAATCATCATAAGCTTTATTTTGTATTTCGGTAGAAACACGTATCAATTCGCGCTGGATATACTTTTGTGCAATAATTCGGGCATGGTATTCGATATGTGCAGCCGAGGCAACTTTACTGGTTAACTGGGTAAGATAAAACGGCCCACCAACTTCGTCAAGTTCATCTCTTTTTCGTAATTCCTCTGTAACGGTTAAAATATCTATCGGCTGCAAATCTTGCGACAAATCTAAAACCGTTTTAAAAATTTTTTTATGAGCATCTTTATAAAAACAATCCGGGCTGATAATATCCATTACAGCAATAATAGCATCTTTTTCAAGCATTATTGCACCCAACACGGCTTCTTCAAGGTCTAGTGCCTGAGGAGGCATTTTACCGTAATCAATACTTTGGGCTATTTGTTTCGATTGAGAAAAGTTTTTAGTATTACCAGCCATAATTTTTAGTTTTTTGCGAAACCAAAGGTAAGAATACACTGTCCATTTTTCATAGTATTTTTTGCTTTTATTTTCGTATTTTTTTTAACGTTAGTTATTAACAATTGTTAATTAAATTTTTGCTATGATGATTATCAGTAATAACCTAAATTTGCATACATATAATCTTAAATTATTATAATAATGATAAATTTTCCGAATGCTAAAATAAATATTGGACTCAACATAACAGAAAAAAGGCCTGATGGTTTTCATAATATTGAAACCATCTTTTATCCCATAAATTTATCTGATATTCTGGAAATTAAAGCATCAGAAAACAATTTCACATTTACCTCAACTGGAATTCACGTCGATGATGAAAAAAATATAAATAACATCTGTATAAAGGCTTATAACTTACTAAAAAAACATTACTCGCTGCCTCCTGTCAATATGCATTTACATAAAAATATTCCCATTGGAGCAGGTTTAGGAGGCGGTTCATCCGATGCTGCATTTACACTAAAAATGTTAAATTCTATAATAAAATTAGATCTTTCGGAGGCCGAATTAATGAAAATAGCCGAAAATGCTGGCAGCGATTGTCCCTTTTTTATTCTGAATAAGCCTTCGTATGCTACGGAAAAGGGAAATGTTTTAATTCCGGCCAATATTGTTTTAAAAGGCTACTTCCTTGTTCTGGTTTATCCATTAATTCACGTTAACACAGCAGCCGCTTACCAGAAAATAATACCACAACGTTCATCAGTTAATTTAAATGAACAAATAAAGCAACCTGTTGAAACCTGGAAAGAAAGCATAAAGAATGATTTTGAACAAGTCATTTTTAATGAATATCCTGAAATTAAAGCAATAAAAGAACAGTTATACAAATCGGGAGCAGTTTATGCATCTATGTCAGGAAGCGGTTCCTCAGTTTATGGATTATTTAAAAATGAAATTAATTTTAAAAGTATTTTCAGCAAATATTTTATATGGACTGAGTGGCTATAAAAAATCCGGAGTAAATTACCCCGGATTTTAAATATAATATTATTTCATTTCGATCATTAATTTTCCTTTTGGAATTTTTTCAGATTCTTTAATATAAATCTTTTTAACCACTCCGTTGGAGGTAAACAGGATTTTATTTTTCATTTTCATGGCTTCCAATACCATCATTAAATCTCCTTCTTTCACTTTTTGTCCCTCTTCAACATGGATTTTAATAACCGTACCCGGGATTTCGGAAAAAATCTTTCTTTCGTCTGGTTTTTCCCACGGTTTCCTGTTTTTAAACTTTTCGGTTAACAGAGTACGGTATTTATCGCCATCAACAACAAAAGTATTAAACCTTACCTTTTGAGCCTCGTCCTGCTCTTTTGGAGCCGTTTCATTTTTATGTTTTTTTGATTTTGCTACCATAAGATTAAGATTTAAAATGGAGGAATTCCATGTTTTTTAATTGGTTTTCGGTCAACCTTATTTTTCGAAACTTCAATTGCATGGAGCAATAATTTTCTGGTTTCTTTAGGTTCTATAACCGAGTCAACATATCCTTTTGCCGCAGCCACATATGGATTAGCAAACTTTTGTTTATATTCTTTAACTTTTTGTTTTCGCATTTTTTCAGGATCTTTGGCTGACATAATTTCTTTTCTAAAAATAATGTTTGCTGCGCCTTCTGGCCCCATAACAGCAATTTCTGCTCCCGGCCATGCAAAAACAAAGTCGGCATTTAAGTGGCGTGAATTCATGGCAATATATCCACCACCGTAGGCTTTACGAAGTATTACTGTAATCTTTGGCACAGTAGCTTCGGAGTAAGCATATAATACTTTAGCACCATGACGAATAACACCGGCATGTTCCTGGTCAACACCTGGCAGGTATCCTGGCAAGTCAACCAAAGTAACAATTGGAATATTAAATGAATCGCAATATCTGATAAAACGTGCTGCTTTATCTGATGAGTCTACATCGAGCACTCCGGCTAGCACTAATGGCTGATTACATACAAACCCAACAGTTTCTCCGTTAATACGGCCAAAACCAATAACAATATTCTTAGCCCATAATTCCTGTATTTCAAAAAATTCAGACCCGTCGGTAATACCACGAATAACATCACGAACATCATAAGGTTCTTTAGGGTTACCTGGAACTATTTCATCAATTTTATATTCTGGTTTTGGGTCTTTTGGATCAAACGGACGTGCTTTTTGTCCATTATTCCATGGAATATAAGTAATCAGTTCTTTAATTTTATCAAAACATTCTATTTCGCTTTCTGCATAAAAGTGTGCATTACCAGTAATTTCACTATGAACACGCGCACCTCCTAAATCTTCCATAGATATTTCTTCGCCAAGTACCGTTTTTATTACTTCGGGCCCTGTAATAAACATTTTAGAAATTTTATCAACCACGAAAACAAAATCGGTTAAAGCAGGAGAATAAACAGCTCCACCTGCACATGGCCCAAGTATTACTGAAATTTGTGGTATTACTCCAGATGCTGTTGTGTTACGGTAAAAAATTTCGCCATAACCTGCAAGAGAGTTAACACCTTCCTGAATACGTGCTCCACCTGAATCGTTAATACCAATAATTGGAACTCTCATTTTCATGGCATGGTCCATAATTTTGGTAATTTTTCGGGCGTGCATCAACCCAAGTGAGCCACCGGCTACGGTAAAGTCCTGTGCATAAATACAAATAGGAGCTCCAAAAATTGTACCTGTACCAATAATCACACCATCTCCATGGAGCGTTTTTTTATCCATGTCAAAATCGCGAGCTTCGTGCTCTACAAATAAATCATATTCATGGAATGAATTTTCATCCAACAAAGTAATAATTCTTTCACGAGCTGTCATTTTCCCCATGGCTACCTGTTTCTCAATGGCTTTCTCGCCACCGCCCTGGAGAACTTTTTCCCGTTTCTTTTGAAGTTCAAGAATTTTTCTTTTCAAAGACATATCTTGTACATTTAGTTAATATTAGCTTATAATTATTTGTTCAATTATAAGCAGTTTATTACAAAAAATAAAGTGCAACATTACAAAATCAATTTTATTCAAAAAAATTTAATTGCAACAATAATCGTAAGAGGAAATACAAATCACTTTAAATCAACTTTATAATTTAATGCTAATTTTAGTATTCTTTATTATAAAATAAAACATAATAACTACTCACTTTAAAGTTACTTAGGTGCAATTCTATAGAGGAACAAACTAATTATTGCATAAATTAAGTTTGGGAGCCAAACGGCAAATAATGGTTTCATCGCACCACTAATGGCGAACATAGTTGTAAATCGCATGAACAAAATATACGAAAAGCTAAGTAATAATCCAAAACCTATATGCATTCCTATTCCACCTCTAATTTTTCGGGATGATAAACTTACGCCTATTAAAGTAAGAATAAATGTAGAAAAAGGGTAAGCAACCCTGCTGTGTTTATCTATTAATAAAGCAGTAACATTATCGGCACCTTGCATTCGCTGCTCTTCGATATATTGATTTAACTCATGTATATTCATGGTTTCGGTAAAATTATCGATCCGCTTAAACTCTTCGGGTTGCATATTTAAAGCGGTGTCAATAGATGTACCGGTAATAATATTTTCATTCACGCCATCTATTTCACGAATATAATAATTACGAATGTTCCACTTACTGCTGGTAGAATCCCACTTAACATAATCGGACATTAATTTTGATTTTAACATGCCGCTTTCATCAAATTTTTCCATCGAAAATTTATATCCTACATCATTTGTAGCATTATAACTCTTCATATAAACAAATACTCCCGGTTCGATTTGCATATGAATATCTTTATCCGTATTTCTTATTGGGTTTTTAATATATTTATAGGTAAAATCCAGCCTTACCTCATTTGCCGGAGGAATAACATAAGCCATTAAGGCATAAGAGAAAATGGCAATAACCAATGCCGAAATAAAATATGGAAACATCATTCGCCTAAAACTAACCCCACTACTTAAAATAGCAATAATTTCGGTATTATAAGCCATTTTGGAGGTAAAAAATATAACAGCAATAAATGTAAAAAGGGAACTGAAAAGGTTCGCAAAATAGGGAATAAAATTCATATAATAATTAAAAACGATCTCTTTTAATGGAGCTTCCTTTTCAATAAAATCTTCGATTTTTTCTGAAACATCAAAAACAACTGCAATACTAATAATCAATAATATTGCAAAGAAGTAAGTCCCCAGGAACTTCTTTATGATATAGATGTCTATTTTTTTAAAACCTATAAACCTCATAACCTTACTGCAAGTTTTTGTACCATTTCTTTTTTCCACAAAGCAAACGAACCATCAATGATTCTGTTTCTGGCTTCGGTAACAAGCCATAAATAAAAACTCAAATTATGTAAACTGGCAATTTGTGCGCCTAATATTTCTTTTGAAACAATTAGGTGCCGCAAATAAGCTTTTGAAAATTTTTTATCAACAAAAGACGCTCCATTTTCTTCAATGGGAGAAAAATCATTTTTCCATTTTACATTTTTAATATTGATAATACCGTTTTTTGTAAACAACATCCCATTTCGTCCGTTACGAGTAGGCATAACACAATCGAACATATCAACACCCCTGGAAATAGCTTCTAAGATATTTACAGGCGTGCCAACCCCCATTAACTAACGTGGTTTATTTTCGGGTAATATTTCATTAACCACTTCAATCATGTTATACATTTCTTCAACCGGTTCGCCAACCGACAATCCACCTATGGCATACCCGTCTCTTTCGTATGAAGCAATAGTATTTGCTGACTCAACTCGAAGATCTTTAAATACACTCCCTTGTACAATTGGAAAGTAAGTTTGTTTGTATCCGTATAGAGGTTCTGTTTCATCAAACCTTTTTATCCCTCGCTCTAACCAACGATGAGTTAACTGCATCGATTTTTTTGCATATTCATAATCACACGGATAAGGCGTACATTCGTCGAATGCCATGATAATATCAGCACCAATGATTCGCTGTATATCAACTACATTTTCGGGTGTAAAAATATGTTTTGAACCATCGATGTGTGAACTGAAATGAGCGCCGTCTTCTTTCAATTTACGATTTTCGGCGAGAGAAAATACTTGATAACCACCACTGTCAGTCAATATCGGTTTATTCCAATTCATAAATTTATGTAACCCTCCGGCTAATTCAATGGTTTCTGTTCCCGGACGTAGAAACAGATGATATGTATTACCCAAAATTATTTGAGCCTTAACATCACTAATTAAATCGCGTTGATTAACTCCCTTAACACTGCCCAAAGTTCCAACAGGCATAAAAATCGGAGTATTTATCATTCCATGATCCGTTTCAATCTCCCCTGCCCTGGCCTTAGTTTTATCGTCAAATGCGTTGATCTTAAAATTCATATCTTTCAAATTTCGGCTCAAAGATAACCAATTGTGAATAAATTATTCATTTCTTAAGATTACAAATCTTGTTTTACAAAAAAAACTTTAATAAAATTGCCCAATATCTATTATAAATTTAAAATTAACATTGTGGCAATTATAGATTTCTTAGTGGAGAATCCACTTTATTTGATTCTAGTGCTTTTGGGAATTACATTTTTAATTCAAATATTTTTTTATCTGTTTTACTTTTCGCGAATTCTATTTTATAAAAATCAAAAAAACAGGAAAATTCAAAAAGACCCTGTTTCGGTTATCATTTGTGCCCGAAATGAAGAAAAGAATCTGGAAGAAAATTTACCACTAATACTTACACAAGACTATCCAGATTATGAAGTAATTGTTGTAAACGATTGCTCAGAAGATGAATCAGAATTTGTACTTGAACGTTTTCAGAAAAAATATAAAAACCTGAAAATCACCACCATAAAAAGAGACGATAAATTTACCCATAACAAAAAACTGGCATTAACTGTTGGAATAAAAGCAGCCAAAAATGAATTATTGTTATTAACTGATGCAGATTGTAAACCTGAAAGCAAACTTTGGGTCGAAAAGATGCAATCTAAATTCTATGGACAAAAAGAATTGGTATTAGGTTATGGCGGTTATGAATCGAAAAAACAAATTTTAAACAACCTGATACGTTTTGATACGCTTTTTATTGCATTACAGTATTTAACTTATGCATTAGCTGGCAAACCATATATGGGAGTTGGGCGAAATCTTGCCTATAAAAAGAGCTTGTTTTTTAAAAACAAAGGTTTTGCCAAACACCACCAACTAGAATCGGGCGATGACGACTTATTTGTAAACCAGGTGGCTCATAAAAAAAATACTGCTGTTGAAATATCGCCGGAATCGATTACTCGATCAAAACCAGAAACAAAATTATCCGACTGGTTTAAACAAAAAAAACGACACACTACAACTGGCATATTGTATCGGTTTGGAGCAAAATGGCGATTATTTTTAGAAATGAGTAGTAGGTTTTTATACTACATTTTAATTATTTTATCATTATTTTTATTCCCTGGATTTTATATTTACATAGCAGCATTATTTATTATTAGAGCCATTTTACAATTAACAATATTTAAAGTTACCATGAAACGATTGAATGAAAAAAATTTATTATTACCTTCGCTTTTATATGATATTATTTTGCCCTGGTTTAGTATCGCTTTTGTTATATCAAATATTTTTACAACAAAGTATAACCAATGGAGATAAATCCGAACTTATCTGAAAAAGCAAAATATGATTACAAGCTTGTAAGGCTTGCTGTAAATGGTGATGAAAAAGCATATGCAGAGCTTTTAGGCAGATATAAAGATGCTATTTATTATATGTTGCTTAAAATGGTAAACAACAAGAGCGATGCCGAAGATTTAACCATTGAGGCTTTTGGTAAAGCCTTTAAAAACCTGGCACAATATACACCCAACTACGCTTTCTCAACGTGGTTATTTAAAATTGCCACTAATAATTGTATTGATTTTATTCGTAAGAAAAAAGCAAACCTTATTTCGCTTGATCATTCATCTGATGATCAGGAAAACATGAGTACTCCATTACAGTCGGACTCTCCAGATCCGGAAGAAGATATGATAAAAAGCCAACGAATGGCCCTAACACGATCGGTTGTTAGTAAGTTAAAACCACGTTACCGAAAGCTTGTTGAATTAAGATACTTTAAAGAGTACTCTTACGAAGAAATTGCTAATGAACTAGGATTGCCCATAGGCACTGTAAAAGCCCAGTTATTTAGAGCACGTGAACTACTTTATAATATTTTAAAAACCAGCAATCCAAATATTAAATAAATCCTCTGCATGGAAATTATACAAAAATACTTTCCTGCTTTATCTCCAAACCAGCAAGATCAGTTTATAGCGCTAAAAAGCCTTTATAAGGAGTGGAATAAAAAAATAAATGTTATTTCAAGAAAAGATATCGATCATCTTTACGAAAGGCATGTATTGCATTCATTATCTATTGCTAAAATCATCAATTTTCTGCCCGAAACAGAAATATTAGATGTTGGCACAGGCGGTGGTTTTCCTGGAATCCCTCTGGCCATTCTATTTCCTGACAGCTATTTTCATCTCGTAGATTCGATTGCAAAAAAAATTAAAGTCGTAAATGAAATTGCAAGCAGTTTAGAACTTAAAAATGTTACTTCAGAACAAATCAGGGCAGAAAAATTAACATATAAATACGATTTTGTAATTAGCAGGGCTGTTACATCTCTATCTGTATTTTATCACTGGGTAAAAAATATTATAAAAAAGAATTCAAAAAATGAATTAATTAACGGAATAATTTATTTAAAAGGAGGCGATTTAAACGAAGAAATAAAACCGTTTAACCCAACGATCAAAGTTTTTAATATTGATGAGTATTTTAATGAACCCTTTTTTGAAACAAAAAAAATTGTATACTTGCCAATTAATTTTTAGAATTCTTTTTGCAGGAAAGAAAAAAACATTACTTTTGCAGTTCCAAAAGAAAAAGTAAAATAATTAATAAAATATTTTGAGATGAAAAGAACATTTCAACCATCGAACAGGAAGAGAAAAAACAAGCATGGATTCAGAAACCGGATGGCTTCTGCTAATGGAAGAAAAGTATTAGCCTCAAGAAGAGCAAAAGGAAGAAAAAAGCTAACTGTATCAGACGAGTTTAATTCCAGAAAATAATTTTATTTCTCATATAAATTTAAAAGTAAAGGCATTTCATTTTTTGCCTTTACTTTTTTTATTGCCCTTTTTAAAAGCATTACATACTATAAGCTTTAAACAACTACTTATTATTTTTGTTATTTCTATTACTGAAAAAAATAAAAAACTAATTTTACACTCAAAAAATAATACGCATTGATCGACTTTTTAAGAACATCAGATAATTTACCGGCTAAACAAAAAGAAATTATTGAAAAAATAATTTCAAACCAAAGGCTCAATATTAAAGAGGGTGTAAAACTTTACAGTTTTGATTTAGGTGTTTTAGGCATTTTAGCCAATTATATCAATTATAAAAAAAATTATAACCGGGTTTATTTCAATAAAAATATACATATTGAGCCTACCAATATTTGTATTTACGATTGTAAATTTTGCTCGTATCACCGAAAAGTAAACCAGGAAGGAAGCTGGGAATATACTATTGATGATATTTTAAAAAAAATTGAATCCTATAAAAATTCTGACATTACAGAAGTTCATATAGTTGGTGGTGTCCACCCGCATAGAGATTTATTTTATTACGGACAAATGATTCAGGAGATTAAAAAAATCATTCCCAAAATCCATATTAAAGCATTTACCGCTGTTGAACTTGAATTTATGATTAAAAAAGCACATTTGGAACTTAATGAAGGGTTAGAAAAACTAAAAGAATATGGTTTAGATAGTATACCGGGTGGAGGTGCTGAAATTTTTGAACCTGAAATACGCAAACAGGTATGCCATGAAAAATCAACTGCAGAGCAATGGTTAAAAATTCATGAAACAGCACACCGTATTGGCATACCATCTAATGCTACTATGTTGTACGGACACCTAGAAAATTATCAACACCGGATCGAACATTTAAATCAACTAAGAGAATTACAAGACCAAACCGGAGGATTCAACACTTTTATTCCTTTAAAATTTAAAAAAGCAAATAATCCTTTAGCATACCTTGGCGAAGTAAATACACTCGAAGACCTAAAAAACTTTGCTGTATCAAGAATATTTCTCGATAATTTTACCCACCTTAAAGCTTACTGGCCTATGCTGGGAAAAGATATCTCACAAATTGCTCTTTCTTTCGGCGTTGATGATATTGACGGAACTATTGACGATTCAACTAAAATCTACTCAATGGCAGGTTCTAAAGAACAAAAACCAACCATGACATCATTGCAAATTGTTGAATTAATTAAACAAGCAGGAAAAATACCTGTAGAAAGAGACACTACCTATAATATTGTTCAGGAATACAATTAGCATAAAATTTATTTTAGTATATGCTTACATAATTTTATATTTGTCTCAACGTTAACATTATTGTTGTTTTAATAACCCGGAACGAATGACTTTATTACAATTTATTAAAAGCAAAGATTTTTTCAAACACTTGCTTTATGCAGTATTAATAGCAGCGGGATTACTAATTATTACGTTTTTAACTTTACGTATTTATACCCACCACGGACAAAAAATTCCTGTACCCGATTTTCGTGGTTTAACCATGGATGAAGTATATAAAAAAGCTTCTGATTATAAATTAATAATTGAAGTTACCGATTCGGTTTTTAACAATGATATGCCCAAAGGAACCGTTATTGAGCAAAATCCCGAACCTGATTTTAATGTTAAAAAACGCAGGCGTATTTTTATTACTATGAATGCTTTTAATCCGGAAAAAGTAAATATGCCAAATGTTGTAGGTGTATCTCATCGTCAGGCAAGGGCAGTATTAAAAAATGCAGGATTGGAAATAGGAAAACTGATTCATGTCCCGGATATTGCTATTAACAATGTATTAAAACAGCGGTTTGATGGAGAAGAAATTGAACCTGGCACTTTAATCCCAAAAGGATCAAAAGTAGATCTCGTTTTAGGCAAAGGATTAAGCAATGAAAAAACAACACTGCCCGATCTTTATGAATATACACTAATTGAAGCTAAAGAACGTTTATTAGGTGCAGCTTTAAATGTGGGTGCAATTATTTATGATGAATCAGTTGAAGAAGCAGTTGATACTGCCCAGGCTAAAGTATGGAGGCAATACCCAATGTATAAAGAAAATAAACAAATCAGATTAGGCTCAACCGTAGATTTGTGGTTAAGTGTAGATTCTTTAAAATTTACTGAACCCGATACCCTTTTGTTAAATAATTAAACTTTTTAATTGTTGTTTAAATTCCGAAAATATATTATTTGTAGCGTTTTTTTTCTGGCTCATTTTATCCTAAATGCCCAGGAAACATTAACACCTTTGGAAGTAAACCAAGAAGTAAAAAAACATTATTCAAAAGCAAAAGTTATTACAAATAATAAACATTCTAAAACAATTTTAGAGCTTCCGTTCATCGACGATTTTGCCAAACCTACTGTATTTCCCGACTCACTACTTTGGATTGATAAATACGCATTTGTGAATACAACATATGCCTTTGATCCGGTTACCATCGGAGTTGTTACTTTAGATGCTATTAACGAAAAAGGAAGTGTTTATCCCGAAGCTGGAAGCATAACATTTGCAGCCGATACTTTAACATCAAAATCAATCAATCTAAATTACCCTGGCGATAACAGCATTTTTTTAAGTTTCTATTATCAACCCGGAGGTTTAGGAGATACGCCAGAACCAAACGACTCTCTTTTAATTGAGTTTTATGCTCCGGAAGATCAAACATGGCACAAAGCCTGGCATGCTACTTTTAATGAAAAAGACTCAATGCTAATTGAATATTACAAATATAATGACAGTGAAAAAATACATTACGGCGATACACTAACTGATCTTAAAAAAGAATTTTTCCAGGTCATCCTCCCCGTGCAAGAAGAACAATTTTTAAAAGAATCTTTTCAATTTAGGTTTAGAAATTATGCCAGCTTTACTACAAACTCTAACCTTGAGAGTAAAACAAGTAATTCTGACCACTGGCATATTGATTTTATCCGATTGGACAAAAATAGAACCATAAACGATACCATTATTCATGATATTGCTTTTAAAGTACCAATGGGTTCTTTATTAAAAAATTACGAGTCCATTCCCTGGACACACTTTACCCGTGCAAGCGCTTATGAAATGGACGATTCTATTTCTATTACTTATGGCAATCTCGGAGACCAGGTTTGGAACATTAGCCGCGAATTTGAAATTGAGGATATTATGGGAAGCACGGGTATTGAAAAATTTACAGGTGGTACCGGAGCAAATATCAACCCTTTTACAACAGAAAAGTATAAACGGTTTATCGATTATATTTTTCCATTTACTCCAGCAAACGACTCGGCACTTTTCGAAGTACGTGGTTATATGGTCACTGACACCTTAACAGCACGTAAACCATACCGTTGGAACGATACTACGAGTTTCCGTCAAAAATTCTTCAACTATTATGCATTCGACGATGGTACCTCTGAAAACGGATATGGAATTTATGGTGAGGGAAGTGAGCTGGCAATGGTGGCTATGCGTTTCGAAACCTATAAAAAAGATACCCTAAGAGGAATTCAGATATATTTTAATCAAACTTTAAACCAGGCCAATCAAAATAATTTTACTTTAATGGTTTGGAACGAGAATAATAACCGGCCGGGATCGGTCATTTACAAACAAGATGATGTAAAACCCATTGATCAGGATAGCTTAAATAAATTTACCAGTTTTATTTTAGATACAACATTAATCCTGGAGAACCCATTTTATATTGGATGGCAAAAAATAGCTACAACAGAAATGCTCAATGTAGGATTTGACGTGAATACAATAAATAACGATAAATTATTCTATAATTTGTCAGGAAACTGGACACAATCCCAGTTTGAAGGAACTCTAATGATAAGGCCGATGTTTGGACACGAAATAAATTTACCAACTTCTATAAAGCAACAAGATAATAAAGAACCACTGGAATTTACGATCTTTCCAAATCCAGCAAAAAATGAACTCAATATCAAATTTCCAACTTTTAATATCCACCAAAATTCCAGATATACTATTTTCGATTCATATGGTAGGGTATTTTCGGATCAACGCCTAGATAAAAATTCAATCAATATATCACACTTAAATCAAGGAATTTATTTTATTAGAATTAGCTCTGCTGAAGGAACCACTACCAAAAAATTTATCGTTATCCGTTAAAATAAGAAAAGAAATATGAAACCTTCTGTTTAAGGATAAAAAATTAAACTGGCACAAACTCAAAAGGACATGAACCGAGTTTACGAGCTCGCCGAAGGCAATAAAAAATATTATTATAATTTAAAGTTGTAAATCGCATAAAAACAATTTTTTAAATAAATATATTCTAATGAAAGAAGAAATTGAGGAAGATAATTTTAATGATAACGACGATCAGGAGCTATTCGAGCATTTCAGAATTGATGTTGATCCCGGGCAAAAACCACTTAGAATAGATAAATTTTTGGTAAATAGAATTGAAAATGCATCGAGAAGCAAGATACAAAGTGCTGCCGAGGCCGATAATATTTTAGTAAATAGCCTGCCAGTAAAATCAAATTACAAAGTAAAACCTGGCGATGTTATTTCCATCGTAATGGCATACCCACCCCGTGAAATTGAGCTAATTCCAGAAAATATACCACTAAATATTGTTTACGAAGACGATCAACTGATTATAGTTAATAAGGAGCCAGGTATGGTTGTCCACCCTTCATATGGCCATTATTCAGGGACATTGGTTAATGCTTTAATGTACCATCTAAAAGATTTACCGCTTTTTAAAACAGGTGATCTACGCCCTGGCCTGGTACATCGTATTGATAAAAATACTTCAGGCTTGTTGGTTATTGCCAAAACAGAGCAAGCTTTGAATAAGCTGGCTAAACAATTTTTTGATAAAACTACCGAAAGAAGGTACCTTGCTCTGGTATGGGGTTCATTTAATGAAAAAAAAGGAACCATTGAAGGAAATATTGGCCGCAATATAAAGAACCGGAAAATTATGCAAGTATTCCCTGATAGCGATCAGGGCAAAGAAGCAATAACACACTACAAAGTTATTGAAGAGTTAGGGTATGTAACACTTGTTGAATGCAAACTCGAAACCGGAAGAACTCATCAGATACGTGTTCATTTTCAACACATAGGCCATCCTTTATTTAATGATTTTGAATATGGTGGCGATAAGATATTAAAAGGAACAACATTTACAAAATATAAACAGTTTGTTCAAAACTGTTTTAAGATATTGCCACGTCAAGCTTTACATGCAAAAACTCTTGGTTTTACTCACCCCAAAACAAAAGAATTTATGCAGTTTAATTCAGAATTGCCCGATGATATGATCCAGGTTATCGAAAAATGGCGACGATATACAGCAGGAAGGGAAGATGAATAGCATTCCTTTTATCGTAGAAAACTTTTACAATTCATATTTTGTTTGTATTTTGTTACAAAATCTCACAAAATGAAACCTTCATGCTTAAGGAAAAAAATTAAACAGGAACAAACTCAAAAGGACATGAACCGAGTTTACGAGCTCGCCGAAGGCAATAAATAATTACTTGTTAGAAAGCTATTGCATGAAGGTTCGCCGGAGGGATTTGTGGGAAGCTTAAGCGGGAGACACCGGCAACAAAAAAGATTATTGAAATTTGAAGTTGTAAATAGCAGAACTAAGCGCTAGCGTTCTCATGACCGAAGGAAATAAAAACAATTGTTTAACTAAAATCCATTCTCGTGAATATAAAGAAATTACTTATTATGGCTTGTACACTTTTTTCTTTTGCCTGTAATAATTTACCACCAATGAAAACCGTTCCAAAAGTTGACATTGAAAAATATATGGGAAAATGGTACGAGATAGCTACTATTCCTCAACGTTTTCAAAAAGGGTGTGTATGTACTACAGCAGAATATACTTTAACAGAAAATGGATATGTTAAAGTATTGAATAAATGCAGAAAAGAAACACCTGATGGTGAAATTAAACAAATTGAAGGAAAAGCATTTGTTGATAAAAAAGGAAACGGTGCCAGGTTAAAAGTACAATTTTTTTGGCCTTTCAAGGCAAAATACTGGATTATTGGACTTGCCAAAGATTATAGCTGGGCAGTAGTTGGGCATCCAAACAGAAAATATTTATGGATTTTATCCAGAACTCCCGAAATGGACGAACAAACTTACCAGAAAATTATTGAAAGACTGGAAGAACAAAAATACAATACACAATTATTGGTACGTACCAATCAAAATTGTTTCATCTCAAAATAAATAATCCAATGCGTTATATAAAATTTATCTTTCTCATTATTTTAGTAAAACTTATTGCAACTTCAACTTATTCACAAACAACTGGGCCTGAATCAGGAACTCTTCTAATTATTGGAGGCAATGCAAGCGACAGCCTGTTTATCCCTGTTTTTAAAGAAATGGCCGGAGGCGACAGCGCTGAAATTGTCATTATACCTACTGCCAGAGACGATGAAAGTATTGCAAAAGACCCTGAGTTTGATTTGTTACATAAACGGTTTGTAAAATATCAGTTCAAAAAAATTACCATTTTACATACAAGATCAGCCGAAGAAGCAAATACAACTGAATTTGTCGAGCCACTTAAAAGTGCGACAGGAGTTTGGATACAAGGAGGCAGACAATGGCGGCTTGCCGATTCTTACCTAAACACATTAACACACCTCGAAATATTTGGCGTTTTACATCGAAACGGTGTTGTAGCTGGAACATCAGCTGGTGCTACCATTCAAGGATCATATCTGGCCCGGGGCGATACACAAACTAATACCATTATGATGGGCGATCACGAAGAGGGTTTTGCGCTGATTAAAAATATAGCTATTGATCAACATCTATTGGCAAGAAACAGACAATTTGATATGTTTGAAATTATTGAAGCAAAACCAGAATTGCTGGGTGTTGGATTAGACGAAAATACAGCTATGGTTGTCAATAAAAATAAATTTAAAGTTATAGGACAACACTATGTGGTTGTTTATGATAACACACGATGGTCCGAAGAGAAAGACACTATTTTTCAACTTCAACCCGGCCAGCATGAGTTTTACTTCTTAAAACCAGGCGATCAATACGACATGATTAAGCGATCAGTTATTCAATAAGATCATAATTTATAAAAGTTTTTTAAGCTGATGATTTTAAATCAAAAGCTATTTTATAATTTAGTGTATCCAAAACCACAAAAACAATCTATCCCTTTATATAGCTAAATATTAGAATTTTTAAGTTTTTAGCAATAGAAAAAATATTTTCATAAGATTTAATGGTACATTAATCATCAAAAAAAAACCATTCGTCATAACGTTTAAACCTATTAAGAATCTTTGCGTATCTGTGATTAGACAACAACTTTAATGAAAAGCTAACAACAAATTATTATCTGATGGGCGAAAGAAATTTAAGAAAAATAGAAGACGAAGTTTGGAAAGAAATTCCCTTTGCCGACAAAAAATACGAGGTAAGCAATTACGGGCGTGTTAAAAGTTATTGCTACAATAAGAATGATGGGAAAATACTAAAACCAGGGCTAACCAAAGGATTTCATACCGTTACATTTAAAACCAATGGAAAGAAAAAAACCTTTTTGGTTCATAAATTGGTTGCAATCGTTTTTGTACCAAAGGATGATGAAAATCAAACAATAGCAATCCACCTGGATTGGAACAAGCGTAATAATTATTATAAAAACCTGAAATGGGTTACTAAAGATGAGGCATACAAGCGAATCATGCCTCGTTTACAAGAAATTAATAAAATCAAAAATAAAGGTTTGATTAGAAACTCAAAGCTTAAAGCTGAAGATGTAAAAGTATTAAAAAACATGCTCGAAAAGGGTGTTAAACAAAATGTTATAGCAAAATTATTTTCAATAAGTGAGATGCAGGTTACCAGAATAAAGAGGGGAGAAAATTGGGCGCACATTAAAGCTTCTTCTGATTAAAACACAACGATGAACATCTGCATGTAAACGCTGCACTGCCCAATGCAGCGTTTTTTTATATTTTTTTATCAAGAAATAACATTTTGGCAAACTATTTGTTAAATTGATAGCAGTTAACAAAACAAATTAAACAATGAAAAAAATATTTTTTTTAATACTCCTTGTATTTTCAGCAGGAATGATCCTGGCTCAAGAAGACGGCGACATTGAAACTCTTTTTAAAAATAAACCCGAAAAAATCAGGGGTTATTTAGGCCCGTTAACCAACATTACAACACTCGATGGTGAAACTGCATACATGCATGGTTTTAATGCTGCAGCAATTATTAACGACCATCTAATAGTTGGATTTTACAACTTAAATTTGGAAAATAATATCTTTTCCAACAACGACGAATACATTGGCAATTCATTAGATTTTGAGCATCGTGGATTTCTACTTGGCTATATTTTTATGCCTAAAAAAGCCATCCATTTTTCTACATCGATCCAAGCTGGACGTGGAAATATTGAAATATATGATGAGCCAGCCGATAACTGGATCGAAGACAGAAATGTATTTATTCTTGCACCCGGAATTGAAGCCGAATTTAATATTACTAAATTCTTTAGAATTGGTGTTGGAGCCAATTATCGATTCGCTTTGGATGTGGATCAGTTTGATAATTATGACAATAACGACTTTTCCGCTCCCGGAGCTTTTGTAAACTTTAAATTCGGATGGTTTGAATAATTTGGCAGTGTGCTTTATGCTATTAAAAACTTTAAGAAAATTACAATGAAATGAAGAAAATAAAATGCAATTTTATACTATTAGTTTTTATACTGTTTTTAATAGCATGTGAAAAAACTGAAAATGATAAAAATCCTCCAATTGACAGTATTGCCGGAGAATTACCTCTTCTTAATGGGGATAATAGAATTGGTACAATTCAGGGTTTTAATACTTCAAACCCGCCTGAAACACTAGACTCTATGACTGCAAGATGGGATGATGCCATAAATGCAGGAATGACAGTAGGACGACTACAAATTGACTGGCCTGAGTTAGAACCATCTCCAAATACATATGACAAAGTAAATTTTGAGCAAAGATTGATGGAAATGAGAGCTGAAGGTCTTCAAATTTTTTTATTGATTTCGGCTTATGATAGTGGAGAACCTGTTGTCCCTGATGATTTACAAGAGAAAAATTTTGATGACCCTGAATTTATCCAAAGGTTTAAAAATTTAATGGATTGGGTGATTCCGTTGTTGGTGGAGTATGATGGTTTTCTTATCTCGATTAGTAATGAAGCCGAGAATTCTTTTGGAGAAGTACCCGGCCTTGATAATCAAATACTTATATTTTTACAAGAGATTAAAGAACATGTCCACCAACTAAATGAAAATATGGCGGTTACGGTTACCTTTTCTGAAGGCAGTTTAGATGAAGATAAACCGGGTATCTATGATATTCTTGCTGAATGCGATGTAGCCTGCTTTAATTTTTATGGTGCAAAATCTCAGTTTACACCTCCTCTTTATTATGTCGCTCAAACGGAAAGTGAAATCAAATCTGACATTCAGAGAATGCTGGATGTTTCAGGTGAAAAGAAAATTGTTATTCAGGAATTAGGTATGTATTCGGGGAATACTACCCTAAATAGTTCTCAAGAGATACAACGAAAATTCTTTGAAGTATTCTTTTCGGAAATGAAAAATGAAGAAAGGATAAAAGCGGCATTCAATTTCCAGTTAGTGGATTGGTCTACCGAAGTGACGGAAATATTTGCTCAAGAACTTGAAGATGAAGGAATGACACAAGAATTTATTGATCAATTTTCAGAGTCATTAGAAACTATTGGCCTCATAAACTATAGCAATGGAATGAGAAAGGAAGCATGGGATGAATTTGTATTCTGGTTGAAGGAATTCGAATAAAAAAAAGCACATCACATGGCATTGTGCCTGAGGGTTTACTCTGATGATATCCCTTAGCCCAGTTCAATTTTTTCCAAAGTTTTATGGCTTGTGAAAATATATTGTCTAAACTGATTGGAAAATCACCTCGTAATCCAGCAAAAAATATACTATCAAATGTACCTCAAATTGTTAGGGGAACCCTTCACGGGGTTCCTTTTTTTATTGTGATGAGCATTATTAATTCAGAACCAAAGGAAAGTTTGCATAAAAATTAATCTGCTTACTTTATTCGTTGTTATCGGTATTTATTACAATTAATTATCTTTACCTCTTACGAACTTAATATCTTTTTATATATTAAAAAAACTATGAATACAAAAACAGAGAAAGCAATGGCAGCACACCTACATCAATTTATGGAGCAATATCCCGACAAATTTTATTACAAATGGGAAGGCCAATGTTGAAGAATTTATCATTTATTGATATAATAAAACTTTTTAATAAACATTTTTAATACCTATTTAATTCTTTGAACGATAAATCTTATTTTTGATAAAAATATCCAATCAAGTAATTATGAAAAAAAATATTGCCATCGTTTGTGGGGGAGATTCGTCTGAATACATTGTTTCAATGAACAGCGCCAACCAAATTGCCCAATGGCTCGATCAAGAAAAATACAATATTTACACTGTGGTTGCCAAAGGCACTGAATGGATTGTTAAAAGCGAACAGGTTTGCGACCTTATTGTTAATAAAGATGATTTTAGTTTTACGCTAAACAACCAAAAAACAAAATTTGACTGTGCGCTGATAACCATTCATGGAACACCGGGCGAAGATGGCAAAATGCAAGGATATTTTGATACACTGCGTATACCTTACACTACATCAAACACTTTGGCTTCGGCGCTAACATTTAATAAAATTTTTAGTAAAAACTATATCAAAACATTCAATATTCCTCAGGCACGATGGGTTTCTTTATCAAAAGATGATACTATTGATGCCAACAGATTACTAGAAGTTACAGGATTACCCTGTTTTGTAAAACCAAACTGCGGAGGTTCCAGTTTTGGTATTACTAAAGTAAAAGAAAAAGAAAAGCTAAAAGATGCCATTGAATACGCTTTTAAAGAAGATGATGAGGTTATTATTGAAGAATTTTTGGAAGGCACCGAATTAACCTGCGGGATGATTAAAACAAAAGAAAAAACAATCATCTTCCCTCCCACCGAAATTGTAAGCAAAAATGAGTTTTTCGATTACGATGCCAAGTATAATGGAATGGCCGATGAAATAACTCCTGCCCGAATATCAGAAGAATTAACCAGGGAGGTACAAAAACTTTCATCGCAGATTTACGATATTTTTCAACTCAACGGAATTGTGCGTATCGATTATATTTATTCAAAAAATAAACTTTTTTTTATGGAAGTGAATACCGTTCCCGGGATGAGCGCAGCAAGCATTGTGCCTCAACAGGTTGAAGCAATGGGATTATCAATGAAAGATATATTTTCTTTAGCTATCAATGATGCCCTGGAGCGTAATAAAAATAATTAGTAATAACACATGGAAGTTCACCATACTGCCTGCCCTCGAAATTGTTACAGCACTTGTTCCTTTAAAGTGTGGACAGATAACGGTAAAGTGGTAAAAATTGATCCTCAGCCGTTAAACAAAGCCACACCCGAAGGCATTTGCCTAAAAGGGCTTAGCTATGTGGAAAGGGTAAATTCCTCTGAACGGATTTTACAACCGCTAAAAAGGTATGATGGCAAATTTCTGCCTATTACCTGGGACGAAGCCATTGATGAAATAGCTGAAAAACTTAATCACTACAAAAATAAATTCGGGCCACATTCTGTACTTTTTTATGCTGCCAGTGGAATGTCCGGGTTATTGAACGGAGTTAGCACCAATTTCTGGAAAATGTTTGGTGGCGCAACCACAGTTTATGGCAATTTATGCTGGCCAGCAGGCCTCGAAGCTACCAGGCTTATGCTGGGCGAAAATAAACACAATGTACCCTGGGATTTGGAAAATGCGAAACTAATTCTAGTATGGGGGAAAAATCCTGCCGAATCGAATATTCAGCAAATGATACCCATTGAAAAAGCGCAGCAGATAGGCGCCAAACTTATTTTTGTTGACCCACGGCGAACAGCATCTAGCGAAAGAGCCGAATTACTAGTGCAGCCCATTCCCGGAACCGATGGTATTTTAGCATTAGCCATTGCAAAAATACTTATCGAAAATAATTGGATAGACCAAAAATTTATTGAACAATATGTTTTAGGATTCGATGAATTTAAAGAATCAATATTAAAAATTAATATTGAAGAAGCCAGTCGTGAATCTGGCGTATCAATTCCTTTTATAGAAAAACTAGCTGAAAATATTGGCACCATAAAACCCATGACTTTAATTCCGGGTTACGGAATGCAACGATACACCAACGGTGGTCAAACCACACGTTGCCTGCTGGCTTTATCCATCATTACCGGGAATATTGGTAAGACGGGAGCATGTTGGCACTATGCCGATTTACAGGGCGATATTTTTAGCGAAGTCAAAGAACCTGAAAGTTATTATCCGCACCAAAAACCGGATGGAATTTTTCGCCGGGAAATTGCAACAGCCCGGTTAGGTGAAGATATGTTCCGCATGAATAACCCACAACTAAAAATGGCATGGATAGAACGTGGTAACCCTGTTTCACAAAACCCAGATAGTAACATTGTTATAGAAGCATTTCGACAATTAGAATATAAAGTAGTTGTTGAACAATTTATGACGGACACTGCCATGGAAGCTGATGTTATATTGCCTGCAAAAACAATGTTTGAGCAATCGGATATCATCTCATCTTACTGGAACCCATATGTACAACTAAGGCAAAAAGTGATTGAGCCAATGGGTGAAGTAAAACCCGAAACAGAAATTTATTATCTGCTTGCCCAAAAAATGGGTTTCGATGATCATGAAATTGAAAAAAATATACCTAATCCTTCAGATGAATCGATAGAAAAATGGTTAACAAAACAACTAGAACCTTTTCCTGATGTTACATTAGATAAATTAAAAAAAGAGCCGATTTTAGCACCAGGATTACAGGAAATTGCTTTTTCCGATTTTCAATTTAATACCCCATCAGGAAAGATTGAACTCTATTCCGAAACAGCCCACCAAAAATGGGGTGTTAACCCTTTACCTACTTACGAAAGAACGGTGGAAAGAGATCAAACAAGATATCCTTTTAACCTGATGTCACCCAATACAAAAAACAGGATCCATTCACAGTTTGGTAACCTGAAATGCATAAAGGTTATAGACCCTGAACCCTATGCCACCATAAATTTAGGCGACGCTCAAAGAAAAGAAATTCAGGAAAGCGATTGGATTCGCGTATTTAATGAGCGGGGAGAAATAACGATTAAAGTAAAAATCGATGCCAGCTTACGCCCGGGTAACATAGTTATTGTCAACGGATACTGGCACCAGGAAGGAGCTTGTCCCAATATTTTATCTAAAGGGCGTGAAACGGATATGGGACACGGCACAGCCTTTCATGACAACCGTGTTGATTATGAAAAAGTAAACCGATAATGGAAAAGAATATTTTCATATTTGATTACAACAAGTGCGTGGGGTGCCATGCATGTGTTGTTGCCTGCATGAATGAAAATGGTTTTCAATCACCCGAAACCTGGAGAAATATTCATTCTTCAAATAATACTCATTACCCACAAATTCCATTGTTTTATTTATCGCTGGCATGTAATCATTGCGACGATGCACCCTGTTTAAAAAATTGCCCGGCCAATGCCTTTTCAAAAGACAAAAAAACTGGAGCAGTTATTCACCATCCCGAAAAATGTATAGGTTGCCAGTACTGCACTTGGGCATGCCCGTATGATGCCCCAAAATTTAATCCTAAAGAAGGAATTATTGAAAAATGTACTTTTTGTAACAACAGAATCGAAGAAAATTTAAAACCCGCCTGTGCAAATTTATGCCCCACAGGAGCATTGGATTTTACTATTGTAGAATTTTCAAGGCAGGAATCATTCCAATCAAGTCCCGTTCCGGTAGATGTTGGCTCTAAATTAAAAACCAAGCCAATAAAAAATATATCAGGGCCGGAAATGGATATGAATCTTTTCAGTCATCAAGTTAAGCCTAAAAAAGAAAAGAAAGAAAAATCAAAAATATCGGCAAAAACCGAATGGCCATTAATTATCTTCACACTACTTTCAGCAGGTTTAGTTGGAACTTACATTTCAGGAATCACAAAAGCATTTACACTTATAGAAAAACATATTTTCTTTGGAGCAGCAATTATTGCATCTGTCTTAAGCATGTTTCACCTTGGCAAAAAATTGCTGGCATGGCGCTCGTTAATTAATCTGAAAAATTCATGGCTAAGCAGAGAAATCCTTTTTTTCACATTATTCATTGCAGCACTGGGAATTAATTTTTATGTAATTGATATTCCGGGAATACTAATTTCAGCTTTTGGGTTGCTTCTGTTATTTTCCGTTGATATGATTTACAGGTTGGCAACCTGGAAATGGCCTGCAAAAATTCATTCGGCACAAACCCTGTTTATTGGATTAACATTTTTTGTTTTGCTGGCAAACCAACCTGAAATATTTTATATGATTATCTTTTTCAGATTGTTGTTATATTTTTATCGTAAAATTAAATATCATCAAATAATAAAACTCACAAATTTTTTAAGGATTTTTTTGGGTTTAACCTCAGTTTTTTTATTAAGCAAAGGGTTTTCAATGATATATGTTTTAGCACCATTAATTTTAAGTGAACTCATTGACAGGATTGAATTTTACAATGAACTAAAAGTTCCTGCCCCAGAAATTGAAATACTAAATTGAAAAATAATCTTTCACTTAATTAGGTTTAAAAGTCCGCCAAAGAACAGCTAGTGTTCATAAATGAACAAAATTAATCTGATATTAAATTATACTTAACGCTATAAATAAAGACTTTATAATTAATGGCATAATTTTTATTAATCTTAATTAAATTACAAAACAAAAAGATATATTTTATTAAACAAAAATTTCTATTCTATACAATGTCACCAAAAGTAAAAATCTGCTGCATTGCCAACATTGAAGAAGCTCAGTTAGCAATTAAAACCGGGGCATCAGCTATTGGATTGGTAGGAAATATGCCCAGTGGCCCTGACATAATTTCTGATGAAATGATATACTCAATTGCAAAAAATATTCCTTCACATATCGATTCATTCCTCCTCACAAGTGAAATCGATGCCAAAAATATTATTAACCACCATAAAAGAACAAATACTAATACTGTTCAGTTGGTTGATTATGTTAAACCGGAAACTTATCAAGAATTAAGATTAAAAATTCCTGGAGTAAAATTGGTTCAGGTTATTCATGTTATAGATCAAAAGGCAATTGATGAAACATTAAAAATTTCCGAGTTTGTGGATGCGATTTTACTTGATAGTGGAAATACCAATTTAAGAATTAAGGAACTTGGTGGTACCGGGCGCACTCACAACTGGGATATTAGCAAAGAAATTGTAAAACAATCAAATAAACCGGTATTTTTGGCAGGAGGATTGAATCATGAAAATGTTCGAAAAGCAATAGATTATGTGCAGCCTTATGGTGTTGATATTTGCAGTGGAGTAAGAACTCATGGAAAACTTGATCAAAAAAAACTACAACTATTTTTTAATGAAATTAAGAAAATATAAATTTTATGGAGAAAAAAAGAAAAGATCATGAACAGCCGTTGGCTATTGAAGAATGGGGTTGGCGTTATCATCATATTGGAATACCAACCAAAGAAAAAATTAAAGATGAAAAATATATACCACATTTAAAATTCTCTGTTGGCGGATTTGATACCAGCCCATTTGGAATAGAATGGATGCGGTTTGATGATGACAGCAAATTTGATGAACTCATCAAAACCGTTCCTCACATTGCTTTTGAAGTGGATAATTTGGAAGAAGCGCTTTCTCGTGCCGATTTTCGAATTCTGAATCAAACCAATGCTCCATCAGAAGGAGTTCGTGTGGCAATGATAGAACATAATGGAGCTCCCATAGAATTGATTGAATTTACTAACAATCAGAACAAATAATTTTTAACAATGCATGATATTATTGAAACGGTCCGCAAAGAATTAAAGCAAAACGTTGATAAAAAGACCCAAAGTAACAGTCAGATTTTTTTTAAAGAAAAAATTCAGTTTTATGGTGTAAAAGTACCAGTGGTTCATAAAATTAGTAAGGAATTATTCAAATCTGTTGAGGACAAAACAAAAAGTGAAATATTTGAATTATGTGAAATTTTATGGCAATCAGGTATACTGGAAGAATCTTTTGTAGCATGCAACTGGTCTTATTACATGAGAAAACAGTATGAACCCGCCGACATTAAACTATTCGAAAAGTGGATAGATAAATATGTAAACAACTGGGCATCGTGCGATACTTTCTGTAATCATAGCGTTGGCGAATTATTGGAGCATTATCCGGATCAAATTCACTATTTAAAAATATGGGCTACATCCAATAATCGATGGATGCGCAGGGCATCGGCTGTTTCGCTTATTATTCCTGCCCGAAAAGGGAAATTTATAAATGATATTTTTAAGATCGCAGATATTCTTTTGCAAGATAAGGATGACCTTGTTCAAAAAGGCTATGGATGGATGCTTAAAGCTACCAGCCAGTATTACCAAAAAGAAGTTTTCTACTATGTAATCAACAATAAAACCAATATGCCACGAACAGCACTCCGATATGCCATAGAAAAAATGCCCAAAGAATTAAGAACTGAGGCAATGAAAAAATAAATACTAAAACAATGAAAGGAAAAACAATTTTTAACGGGTTACTGGCCCTTACATTTGTCGGCTTTTTTACACAAGCCTATTCACAGGAAAGCAAAACACTAACAAACATCACAAAGGTTTTAAAAATATTTGAACAGGGTTATCTCGAAAGAGATACGGCCAAGCTGAATGAATGGTGCAGTGCAATACTATTCGATAATGTTGAAATTATTGGCACCTACTCTATGCATATTGATACGCGTGAGTGGTGCACCGGAATAGAAAAGGCAACGAATTTATTCCGCAACGACTGGTTAAACTGGGGCGATTTAACCGTAAATTTAGATAATGCGCATATTAATTTTGATGATAACCTGGCCTGGGTGAGCTTTGAAGCAACATTAACCAAATCGCCGAAAAACTCCAATGGAAGAACAATTGAAGAGAGTGCCGGAAATTTATTACGATCAATCCAGGCTAAATCAGAAAAAGAAGACAGTATATCCAATAAATTTAAATTGTTAGAAACAGCATACCTGGCCAATCTGGTGCTCTATCAATACGAACATGGTGAAGAGTTTATCTGGCCGGTAAGAGTTTCGGGTGTTTTACAGAAAAAAAGCGGTCAATGGAAATTCAGGCAACTGCATTTTTCATATCCCAACAGAGGTTTTCCAAATGTCAGGTTATAAAAACTTTATTTTTTCATTACTAATTGTTATGTTTAATTATATTAATACCAATGTACAAATGAAACCTTCATGCTTAAGGATAAAAAATTAAACCGGCACAAACTCAAAAGGACATGAACCGAGTTTACGAGCTCGCCGAAGGCAATAAA
>JBKHIH010000020.1:0-47053 GCA_046538755.1 Thiohalospira sp. | reverse complement strand
TGATTTCTGCTAATTATGAAATAAAAGATATTTCAGAATCTTTCAGGTTGTTAAATTTTAAATATTTTCATCAATCGATTCTGAGAGATGTGCGGTTAGAGCCAAATACTGTTAGTTATAGCCCCGATAGCACGAGCAGAACAACGCCACAATATTTTACGCCCACTGGTTTTCATATTACTGATGGTATCCAAATACAGAGCGACTGGAGCTTTGGAACAAATAATAATTTTATTGCAGGAGTTGATGTTTGGCGCAGAAAGCTTGAAACAAGCCGCGAAAAATATATACTGATGGAAGTTTTAGATACCAGTGGCAATGTATTGGCAACCAATAATATTGTGCGTGGCGAAACTCCTATTCCTAATGCTTGTTTTGGGAGTGCCGGACTATTTTTTCAAAACGAACAAAATTTGTTGGATGACAGGTTAAAAGTTACGTTAGGAGGCCGGCTGGACGGTATTCGTATTGCCAATGAAGAAGGGTATGATATCGACTATTTAATCATGAATGATGTTTTGAATGAGACTCCTCCCAACCAACGAATTACTTTCAATAAAAATGAGGAATATAAATTTTCGTGGAGTGCCAATCTGGGATTTTTATATGCATTAACCGAAGAAATGGATTTGAGCCTGAGTGGAGGAAGGTCGTTTCGTGCACCATCGCTTGAGGAAAGTTTTAAATATATTGATTTGGGAAACTTTGTACGCCTTGGAGATCCTTCATTAAATCCTGAAAAAGGATATTCGTTGGATTTTGGATGGCGAATCTGGAAGCCAAAATTTCAGTTTAAAGTCAATGGATTTGCCAACTGGCTTACCGATATGATTGTTGAAAAAGAGGGTGAGTTTATTTATTCATATACTACGGGTGTTGTTGATACTGTTGGCGCTTTTATTAATTCCAATGTGGATAAAGCCAGATTGTATGGGGTAGATCTTAATTTTCAGTATAATTTTTATGGTAATTTTGTTTTCCATGGCTCCGGTTCATATGTTCGTGGTGAGGATACGAAGAATAATACCAACCTGCCTCTGATTCCTCCTATGAACGGAAGATTAGGACTAAAATATACTTTTCCAAAATATTTGGGCGTAGATTTTATTGCTATTGGTTTTGCCGACCAAGGTAAAGTTGCTGAAGGAGAAACTGAAACCAAAGGGTTTGCAAGATTTGATTTTCGAGTTCATTCAGCACTAATTAATCTTGATTTTGCTAAATTACAATTTTTCGGAGGTATTGAAAATATAGGCGACAAGGCTTATCGAAATCATTTGGCAACCAACCGGGGAGCAATAGACATTGAGCCCGGCAGAAATTTTTACATTAAAATGAAAGTTTTGTTTTAATTAATTATTTTAAAAAGTAAATCATTATAAAAAAATATTCTATGAAGTTTTATCCTGAACAATACAAAATAAAAGACCAACGCATGAAGCCTTTCATCGATCCTGATGAAATTTGGGATTATATCAACAAAACAGAATCAACAAAGGAAAGGGTTCGTGAGGTGATTGCAAAATCATTAAATAAAGAGCGGTTAAACCTTGAAGAAACAGCAGTTTTAATCAATGCAAAAGACCCTGAGTTAATTGAAGAAATTAAAGAAGGAGCCAAAACTTTAAAAGAAAAAGTGTACGGTAACCGGATTGTTCTTTTTGCGCCATTGTATATTGGCAATAAATGTACTAATAATTGTAAATATTGCGGATTCAGGGCATCAAACAAGGATGCTATACGACAAACGCTCGAAGATCAGCAAATAATACAGGAAGTAGAAGCTTTGGAAGATAACGGGCAGAAAAGGCTGATTCTGGTTTATGGCGAACATCCTGATTATTCGCCTGAATACATAGCACATACCGTTAAAACAGTGTATGGGGTTAAAAAAGGAAATGGAGAAATCCGCAGGGTAAATATTAATGCTGCTCCACTTGATATAGATGGTTATCGTGTTGTGAAAGATGCAGGAATTGGTACTTACCAGGTTTTTCAGGAAACCTATCACCCGGATGCTTATGCACAATATCACCTGGGAGGTAAAAAGCGTGATTTTAACTGGCGGTTAACATCTCTGGATCGCGCACAGGAAGCAGGAGTAGATGATGTTGGCATTGGTGCTTTATTCGGATTATACGACTGGCGTTACGAGGTTTTAGCATTGGTGCGTCATACTAACCATTTCGAAGCCTGTTATAACATTGGCCCACATACCATCTCTTTTCCGCGCATACAAGATGCTTCGTCAATTGATGTGGATCCGAAATATATGGTTAATGATGATGAATTTGTTAAACTTGTTGCTATTCTTCGTTTGGCTGTTCCTTATACGGGTATGATATTAACGGCACGCGAATCGGTAAATGTGCGTCGTGAAGTGATGCAGTTTGGTGTTTCGCAAATTGATGGCGGAACAAAACTTGAACTGGGGTCATATCACGAAAGTAAAAATGAGAAACAAAACCTGAATCGCGAACAATTTACCATTAACGACAGCAGGTCGTTGGGCGAAATTATCGATGAATTAATAGATACCGGTTATTTGCCTTCATTTTGTACTGCGTGCTACCGATTGGGCCGAACCGGCGAACATTTTATGGAATTCTCCGTTCCCGGATTTATTAAACGATATTGTACACCCAATGCAATTTTAACGCTGGCCGAGTATTTGGAAGATTACGCTACACCTGAAACAGCCGAAAAAGGATGGAGCCTGATTCATAAAGAAATTGAACAGCTGGATGGTTTTGGGAGAGTGGATGATTTAAAAAGCCGTATCGAAAAAATTAAACAAGGCGAAAGGGATATGTATTTTTAAATATATATTTGTTAACTTGTTGATTAGTTTATTTGTAAACCTGACTTTGTTAAAGCTATGGCAGGCAAGTCTGCCTTCGCTGAAGCTCCGGCAGACAAGTTAGTGAAGTGGTGAAGTGTTGAAATAATGAAACAATATTTTTTAAATAGAATTTTTATGAATGAAAAAAGAATAATCGGAATAAATGTTCTGGACAGGATTAAAGAAGCCGGAAGAACTCAAAAAGTATTATCCAAATATGCTCAATCGATTAAAACAAGGTTAGGGTTTCATGAGCTAACCGAAGATGTTTGCAGCAGAAATGGGTTTATGATTTTGGAATTAACCGGAGAAAAATCACAATGGGATGCCCTTGAAAATGAGTTGAATGAGATTGGTGGAATAAATATTCAGAAAATGTCTTTTGATTTAAATAAATAAATTTATAACTTGATTGTGCAAAAATTGAGATTAATTATGGCAAAAGAAACACGAATATTAGGCGTTTTAATTACCGATAGAAAAAAGGAAGCGGGTAAGGTTCAGTCAGTTATGACAAAGTATGGGTGTTCAATAAAAACCCGTTTAGGTTTACATGAAGTTACAGATGAATATTGTAGTACAAGCGGATTGATATTATTAGAACTTACAGGCGATTTATCCGAAATGGATAAGCTTGAAAAAGAGTTGGTTGCCATTGAAGGTACCCAGACTCAAAAAATGGTTTTCATGGATTAAAATTTAGGGTATTTTGATCTTAAGTAAGCACGAATTTTTTTATTCGTGCTTATTTTTTTGCATCAAAACTGTTTTTTTATCGTCTATACAAAAACATCAAATTCTATAATTATGCTAAAAAATTACTTTCTTCTTACTTTAAGAAATATTTTCAGTCAAAAAGCTTATTCATTTATCAATATATTTGGATTGGCTGTCGGGATTACAAGTTTTATAATCATTTTATTATATATCCAAAATGAGTTAAGCTATAATAAACATATTGTTGATGCCGAGAACAAATATAGGGTAGTTGAGATTCAGGAAGCTCCAGGGGTTGGAAGCCAGCATGTAGCTGTTACCATGGGGCCACTAGCCGAAGCACTAAAAAATGATTTTCCTGAAGTTATACAATCGATGAGAATAACCAGGGGAGGGACACAATTAGTAAGTTATAAGGATGTAAACCTTAATGAGCAATATACTTGTTTTGCCGACACGAATGTATTCGATATGTTATCGATTAATCTGCTCCATGGAAATCCGGATAATGCTTTGACCGAAAAAAATGCAGTAGTTTTATCCGAAAAAATTGCATTAAAATATTTTAACTCAGCTGATGAGGCTGTTGGTAAAGTTATAGAAATAGCGCACGAACCTTTTATCGTTAAGGGAGTGATGGAAAATATCACGCAGAATGCTCATGTTTATTTTGAGATAGTTATGCCGTTTGAAATTATGGAGTCCAGGTTTGAATGGATGCGGAGTTGGGGAAGTAATTCGTTAGATACCTATATTCAATTAGCTGATGGAACAAAGCCAGGAGATTTAGAAAAAAAAATTCCAGAATTTATTGAAAAATATACTTCTGATTATTGGGATACTAAGCTGGAAATGTATATACAACCGATTTTAGATATCCATTTAAAATCAAATCATATAAAATTTCAGGTTTTTAACGAAAAACAAGGGGACATTAATCAGGTTTATATTTTTGCAGCGATTGCGTTACTAATTTTAATTGTAGCCAGTATCAATTATATCAATCTTTCAACCGCAAGGGCTGTTAAGCGTGCTAAAGAAGTGGGCATTAGAAAAACAGCCGGAGCACAGAAAGGGAGTCTGATTTTTCAGTTTTTAGGCGAATCCGTAATTATTACGTTTATTTCAACGTTTATTGCTATTTTATTTATTGAGCTGTTATTGCCATTTATAAATCAGATGTTATCACTTAATCTGGAGATGAATTTAGCTAATTGGAGCTTAACCTTAGGCTTAGTGATTTTAATTTTCGTTCTTGGTTTTCTGTCGGGTAGTTATCCTGCCTTTTACCTGTCATCATTTAATCCGGTTAAAGTTTTAAAAGGAAGTACAATAAATATGAATAATCGAAGTAACGGAAGACTTCGAAAAATATTGGTAATTACTCAATTTATAATTTCTATTTCCATTATAATATCCACATTGGTGGCGATTGCTCAGGTTAATTATTTCCATAAAAAGGACAAAGGCTATAATCATGAAGCTGTATATTCTATCTCTTTCCATATTAACGATGATGAGCAGCGATTGAAAAATATGGATATCTATAAACAAGAGTTAAAAGAAAATGCTAATATTTATTCTATAGCTTTTGCATCGGGCAATACCGGGATTTCCGGCAGCCAAAGTAAAATTTATACTGCCGATTCATCGCAAAGGCCTTTGATGTCAAGGTTAGGTTATGTTGATGAAAATTATTTCGAGATGATGGAAATACCTTTAGTAAAAGGCAGGTATTTTAGTAAAGATTTATCAACAGACAGAAAAGAAACCGTTATTTTAAACGAGAGTGCCGTAAAAGAACTGGGTTGGGAAAATCCAATTGGAAAAGAATTTAATCCGAGATCAAGTGATACCACTGCAGCAAATTTAAAAGTAGTAGGTGTGGTAAAAGATTATAATTATTATTCACTTTTAAGCCCGATTGAACCGGCAGCTTATTTTTTTAATCCCAATCAGTTTAGGGTAATGGTTATAAAAATTAATCCACAAAAAACAGAACAAGTATTGGCTTACTTCGAAACAAAATGGACTGAATTATTTCCTAATGTTCCTTTTAACGGACAATTTATGGATGAAATGTTTGAATATCATTATAAACATCAAATCAATTCAATGAGAGTGTTTGGGATGTTTGCTGTCATCTGTATTGTTATTTCGTGCCTTGGACTTTATGGTTTAGTAGCGTATATGGTTACACAACGAACCAAAGAAATTGCCATACGGAAGGCATTAGGCAGTTCGGCTTCTCAGGTGGTTAAGTTAATTAATATCGATTTTATCAAGTTAATTCTCGTTTCTAGCATTATTGCCGTTCCTGTTGCCTTTTATTATATGACTACATGGTTAAATAATTTTGTTTACCGTATTGAGCTTAGTTGGTACTATTTTGCAATAGCAATTTTGGCTACAATCGTTATTTCAGTGTTAACCAATATTTTCCATACAGTAAGGGCTGCGTTAAAAAATCCGGCTGATTCGCTAAGGTATGAATGATAAAATATAGAAAAATCTTTAAACAAATAGCCTTTAAGCATTGTTTTATTATAAATATTTTTTAAAGTTATTATAAATAAACAATAAATATTTTTTTATACAATAATTATCAGTAACTTGTATATTTAAGTGAGTTTTGGGTTAAATGGATGATTTGTTAATTAATAGAACAGCAATAACACCGTTAATAGATTTTAGGCGTTCGGGGCATTTAAAGATTCAGGGGAAATCATTACCTGAGAATCCGCAAAGGTTTTTTACACCCTTATTTAAATGGGCAGACCAGTTATCATCGGAAAGGGTTGATATTGATGTAATACTCGAATATATCAATACCTCATCCTCGAAAAATTTAATGCAACTTATTAAATTAATCGATAAAAATCCTCGGATTAGGCATTTTAACCTTAACTGGCATTACGAATCAGACGATTTGGAAATGCTTGAATTTGGTGAGCTTTTAGCCAACAATCTGCGCAGAGCAAAAACCAAATATATTGAGTACGAAGATGAGGATTAGTACCTTTTTAATAATCAAGTTTTTAAAATGTTTGCAGTAACTTTTTTTTATTATTTACCATTAATAATATTTAATCGAATATATGTAAAATGTTTAATTTGAGATAAATAATAAACTGGTGTCAGGATTGCATTCCATAACACCAGTTTTAATTAATGGTTATCAAAAAACAACTTCTTTTTATTCATATCTTAACGAATTTACAGGATTGTCTTTGGCTGTTTTGGCCGATTGATAAGCTACGGTAATCAGACTGAAAACAGATATTAGCACCATAGGTATTATAAAAATCCAGAGCGATAATTCCATCCGGTTGGCAAAATTATTTAACCATTTATTTAAAGCAAAATGAATTACAGGAATGGCTAAAATAAAAGATATGATTAACAATGTAACATAACTTTTTGAAAGCAAAACCAATATTTGATTTACCTTTGCACCCATTACTTTACGTATGCCAATTTCCTTTTTGCGTTGTTGTGCCGAAAATCCTGACAGGCTTAAGATTCCCAGTAAGGTAATAAAAAGTGCCAGCAGTGCGAAAATTCCAAATACTTTTCCAAACTGTACTTCGGTTTTGTATTGATTTTTAAAAAAATCTTCGAGATAAAAATAATCGAACGGGTTACCCGGAAATAATGATTTGTATTTATTTTCTAAAGTTGTTCTTACTTCTTTTAGGTTTTGTGTGTTATTAAGCTTTACCGAAAAATATCCGTCGTGCCTTAAAGGTAATCTAAAGATTTGTGGTTCAAAATCCAAACGTGGCGATTCCTGGTGAAAATTTTCTATAACGCCAATAATTGTATTTTCCCGGCCACCTACCAAAATCTTTTCATTAATGGCATCCTCGGGATTTTTAAAACCCAATAATTTTGAAGCTGCCAGGTTAATAATTACTGTTCCGGCATCTGCCTGATAATCATCAGAGAAATTCCTTCCGGCGATAAAAATATTGGAATAAACATCCGTAAAGTTATGGTCAGTTTCGGTTACCCTGTAGTTTTTACCCGATGTTGGATCATCACTTATTCGTCGCACACCGCCCCGGTTAAACATATTATGCTTGCCCGGAATGACTGATGAAAAGGCTACATTTTTCACAAAAGGATATTTTTTGATTTCTTCCTTAAAAGCTTTTCGCTGTGCCAGAATATCCTGTCCACCAACACGCGGAGTGCTTATAACCAGTATATTAGATTTATTAATCCCTGTTTCTTTTGATTTTAAGTATTGCAATTGTTGATAAACACTAATAGTACCTGCAATGAGAATTATAGCCATAAAAAACTGGAACACAACAAGGCTCTTACGTAAAAACACAGCTCGTTTCGATCCGGTAAAACCATGTCGTAATGTTGCAACGATTTTTTTCGATAAAATACCCCAAACCGGATACGAACCTGCTAACAAGGTACCTATTAAAAATATAATTATTATATTTTGCCAAAACCAACCTTTATCCCAGATATAATATGATTGTGGTATATTCGTTAATCTAGAAAAGATTGGAGAACTAATCTCGATAAACAAAAATGCAAATATAAGGGCCACAGTATTAATCAAAACCGATTCAAAAAGAAATTGCCGGACAAGCTGTGGCGAGGTTCCTCCCATAACTTTTCTCAGACTAATTTCCGATGACCTTTTAATTGAGCTAATGGTTAGCAAATTTACAAAGTTTATCCATGCAATGATGATGATAAACCATGCAATGATATAGAGAAAAATTACTGAGTTTTTATTTCCATTTGTTTTTAACTCATGCATATAATGCGAAGTAAGGTGAATATCTTTTACCGGTTGTAATTGGTAACTGATTCTCATTTTATACATCTCCATAAATTCATCTAACTCACGATTGATTAAATTTTCAATTTTTCTGTTAACATCGCTATAATTTGCACCATCTTCCAGTAAAATATAAGTATAAAAACCGCTGTATACCCATCCATAGGTTTTTGCATTTTCTCCCAACTGATTTTCCCAGTTAATATACGATAGTAAAATATCTGCATCAAAGTGTGTATTTTCTGGTTGTGATTTGAAAATACCTGTAACTTTAAATGTTTCTTTTCCATCGCGTTTTAGCAACTTTCCTAACGGATTTTCTTTGCCGAAATATTTTCTGGCAGTTGCTTCTGAAATGAGCATCGTATTGGGTTCGCCCAATAAGCTATCGGCCGATTGAGCAATAATTTTATAATCAAACAAATCAAGAAAAGCAGGTTCTGCCCACAGCATTTTATCTTCTCTGAATGAGATATCATCATACGATAAAACACCTTCGACTTTGTATGCCCGGGCAAATTTTAATACTTCGGGTATTTGCTCGGTAATGGCAGGGCCAACGGTAGGACTGGCGGAAGCAAATTTGACAATCTCTCCTGTTTCGGTTTCCCGTTCGTACAAAACACGATATAATTGGTCAATCTGATTAATATGCTTATCAAAGCTCATTTCGTAATTTACATAAAGAGAAATAAGTAAACATGCTGCAATACCAATGGATAGACCTAAAATATTAATGGTAGAAAAAATTTTGTTTTTGGTTAGGTTTCTGAATGCTGTAATAAAGTAATTTTTCAACATAATAGAATGATTTTTAAATTTTTGACAAATTATCAAAAAATGAACCATACTATATAATGTTCAGTAATACAGATGTTTATATCGAAAACTTGATTAATAAAACTGTTCGAAAATGGACATGATCGTGCGTTTTTGAATTAAAAAAAGCTTCAGTTAATACACCGAAGCTTTAAATTTTTGTAGTTAATGAAATAATTTTATTTGTTGCTTGCATCCATAATATAAATGTAAACCCTGTAAGCATTTTTTTCAATTTCTTTAAGGCACTCTTCCCATTGTTTAACATCTGTAATTTCTCCTAATGCATCCATTGATGATGAATTCATTTGTTTCATTTGCTCTGCAAGTTCTTCAACTTTCCCTTCTTCTAAAAGTTGCTGAATGTTTTCTGATTGTGCTTCAAGGTCTTGTTCTTCACTTTTTTTATCTTCTTTAATTTTTTTATCATATTTTTTATATATATCCATTGCTTTAGATACCTTTTTCTCAGGTAAATAAACATAATACATGTTTTTAAGGTAGCTGTATCTCTTAACTATTCTGTCATATTCTTGTTGACTGATCAAATTATGCAAAAGGGCATCTTTATAATTTCTTAAAATATAGTCAATGGCTTTTTCATTTCCTGTATTTGCTTTTATATGAACACCAAGGTCTTGTGCTTCCATTTTATGTTTTTCTGGAACTTTATGATACAAGAAAAAAGCGGTTTTGGATTGTCCTGTTTCTTCGGTTGCAGGTTGTCCAATGTCTTTAATATAAAATGCTTTAACCTGTTCGTAGGTGTCTTTAGATAAAAAAATCCCTTGATTGCCTTTTTCCATTTTTACGGCCTGAGGATAAAGAGGTGCAATAGGCTCATAGCTTTGTAAACACTTTCCGTGACTATTAAAGTAGAAAGTTAAAATTGTGATTAATAAGATAATTTTTTTCATAATGATAAGGTTTTAAAATAATCATGTTCAAGATATAAAGTCATATTTTCAGGAATTATAACTGCTTCTGAATTTTTTTAAAATAATCATGTTCAAGATATAAATTTTTTTTTTATGATGAGAAATTTTTTTATGGCTTAGCATAAAAAATCCGCACTTTTTTAAAAGTACGGACTTTTTTAAATTCTACATTATTATTTGATTTTATTCGTGATTGTTGGTATAATCTGTAATAATCTGGTTTCGTAACTTTAAAAACATTTGGGTTACATCATTCATTAATCCGTTCGAATAATTGGTCAGGTAAACCTGTGCCTTTTTTGGATCTTTTTTATAAAGTTTTAAAGCTTCATCTTCGACAGCTTTTTGGTTTTTAAATATTTCCTCTTCAAATGGATTACGGACTTTTCTTACATCTTCAGCGATAGGTTGAAATTTTAAATTGGCTAAATTATCCACAAAATCGATGGCCCAACGTGCCGATTTCTCGCTGTATGCTTCCGGGTCATAAGTTTTATAAGATTCGTGTACCGATAAATTCCCCGCATAAATAGGTACATACGGGCTAAAATATGGATTATCCAGATAAACCCAGTAAACGCCTCCAATTTCATTAGGAAGCCAATCGCGAAGTTGTAACACCATTCCATAATGTCCACGGTGGCGGGCAACAGGTCGTCGATAGGTAATATTTAGTAATTTGCGTAAATCGCTTCCGGGAAATGGTGTTGCCAACGGGCTTTTTTTGTATCCGCCTTCACCGTCAGGGACTAACCAGTTTGGGTCCAATGTCATATCATAAATAGTTCCTTCGTAAGTTGAGCGTTGGAATGCTATTACATCCTGTACTGAGATTTTTTGTTCGGGTTTTACCGAAAAAGGATACATTGATAAAGGCTCAACATACTGGAAGTATGGGCTTATAGCTTTGTAAGGGTCGCCATTTGGAAAACGGTCTGGCCATTCTTTCAGATTTGGAACAAATGTTTGGTGAAAAAGCCAAAACCTGCTGGTAGCCCACTCGGCCGGAATGGTTGTATAAACTTCCTGCCAGATAAATGGTTTTCCTGATTCTGGATCATACCAGCCACGATCGATAGCTTCCTGCATATAATTATCAGAAACCATAAAATTTTCTGTATCGTCGGCATCAATTTCTTTGATAATACTCCAGTTAGGAATCATTGTGGCTTCATCATCGGGTAATCGTTGTGCTGCCCATATAGCTCCCGGCTTACCACTTTCTTTCGTCCATCCGGCACCCACGCCAAATACTTCAAATACCCATATTTCTTCGGTATCGGCAATTACCAGTGTTTCAGAACCCGGGCCACTCGAAGGTAAAAAACCATATTCGGTCATTAAATCACCAATAAACTGAACGGCTTCACGTGCTTTTTTATATCGCTGTAAAGCAAAAATCTGAGCTTGTTCAATAGTCATAATTTGTTCACCATTTTCTCGTGTGCAGATTAACTCTTTTCGCTGATCGGTTGTGCTTTCGCCAATGCCCAGTTGATGCTCGTTAACATGAGAATAGGCCGAATGAAAATAGGTGTAGGTTTCTTCCACTTGCGGAATATAACCTAAAACTTCTCCATCATTTTTTAAGGGTAGGGTGGCATCTTGTATACCCCAGTAAACAGGTGCTTTTGCTCCGGGTTCATATTTTTGTCCCGGAACAACATAAATTCTTGAATCTGGCCCTGTATCGGTATGGGAAATAATGATTGATCCATCTGCTGATGCTTTTTTGCCAACGGCAATAATGGTACAGGCTTCGGAAGTGGTTATCATTCCTGCCATAAGTACTAATACGGATAAAAAAACTTTTTTTAACATATTTATTATTTTTTATTGATTATAAAATTTCTAATACTTCATTTGCAAAACCTCCGCCAGACTGGATAGTATCATTAATTGTAATATCTAACCAGCTTTCCAGCAATTGATAAATATTGGTTTGCATATCTTTGGGAAACGATTTAATGCGTGTTCCGTGATTACCTTTTGGATTGATCATTGTTACGGCAATGGTATTATCGGATGGTTTAACTCCAGTAGCACCCCATGGGTCGTATTCGCCATGAATATATAACATGTAATTGCCATTATTTTGCACCCAGTTATTAATATCTTTCATTATTGAAGGATTGTATGAGTAGTAAACTTCTTCAGGAATTTTAAAATCAAAAGTTATGTTTGCGGTATCATCCAAATATTTTGTAAAGGGAGAGATATCATAATCATAAAAACCCAACTCTGTTAATGCCTGGTAAGAAAAAAGCTGGTCAGAACTTAAAGGTTCCACTTCAAAAAAAGAAAAAGGAGATATTGATATCCAGTGATTAAACATTTCTTCGAAAGTGGCATTTTCTTGTGGAATGATTTCACAATTGCCACTCCATTGCCAGAATGCAAACAAATATTCCAGTACATTGATATCATAAGCTCTTTCTATGCCTAAGTTTTTAAATTTATAATTTTTTTCCTGAGCATGTTTTTTTACGAATGGCAAAATATGTTCTTTGTTTTCAAAAAGAGCTTTCTGGAAATTTAATATTTTATCCCGGCATTCTTTGGTACCAACTGTTGCAAAGTGTTCTGCTATTCTGCGGTCTTCTCGTTCTAAATTAAGCGGCGCAACATAGGGAACACTAACATCTACATCATCGGGATAAAACCGCCGGTGAAAAATAGTTGTTTGCCCGCCTTTGCTAATTCCTGTTGATATCCATTTTCCTGGATAAATCTTTTTTAGCGATTTTATAATTTTATGTTGGTCTGCTGCTGCTTGTTTTACATTTAATAAATCCCAGGGTAAGCTGTCCGGCTGAGATTCGCCATAAAAGCGGTGTTCAATGGTTATTTGGTTTGCATTAAGCATTTTGCTCAGTTCTCCGGCTTTGGTCGAAGATAAATCGTATCCTTCCAAAATAACTACTGTTGGACGGTCAAAACCAATATGATTAACGATCACACGTTGTTTAAAATGTCCTATATCAGGATTGTTGTGATCAATTGGTTGTAAAAATCGTACATCATATGATTCGGTATACAACGAATCTGGTTCTATTGCTGTTATTTCCGTATCCCGGATTTTAGAAAGCTTTGTTTTTAAGTCTTGCGCATCCTTGCATGAAGAAATGCCAAGAAAAAGAACGAATATGAACGTAGCTATTCCGAAGTATTTAAATCTGTTTTTCATGGTTAAAAATTATTATTTAAAGATAAACCCATTTTTTTAAGAATCAAGATTAGTAGATAAATTTGATATTTTAAAATGCTTTTGCTCTTTCTGTCTCAACTTCTTCAATTGTTTTTGCCAAAGGTTTACCAAGGATTTTGTGTCCTGTTTCGTTAATTAAAATATCTTCTTCGTTGCGTGTACCTCCAAAATCTTTATATTTTTCTACTTTATCGTAATTAATAAATTCGGTAAATTTATTTTGTGATTTCCAAAGGTCTATCAACTCAGGAATAAAATAAATTCCGGGTTCAATAGTTAATACATATCCCGGTTTTAATTCACGCCCTAACCGCAGAGATTTTAGCCCGAATAAGGTACTTTTGGGTTCACCGGCATACCCGACATATTGTTCTCCGAGATTCTCCATATCGTGAACATCCAGTCCCATTAAATGTCCTGTTCCGCAAGGGAAGAACAAAGCATGAGCACCTGCCTTTACAGCTTCTTCAGTATTACCTTTGGTAAAACCTAATTCTTTTAATCCATCAAAAATTTTTCGTGCAGCGGTAAAATGTATTTCTTTAAAGTTGACACCTGGCTTTAAAGATTCAATGGCAGCATTATGGGCATTTAAAGCAATTTGGTATATTTCTTTCTGTCGCTCGGTAAATTTGGGAGAAACAGGGAATGTACTTGACATATCACCGGCATAGTGCAATTCATTTTCAGCGCCTGCATCCAGTAAAAACAGGTCGCCTTCTTTAATGGTGTTACCATGGTAATGGTTATGAAGTGTTTGTCCGTTAATGGTAGCAATAATAGGGAAGGAGATATCTCCTCCGGCAGCCAGGGCCACTTCATGTACCTTAGCTGCTACCTGTGCTTCTGTCATGCCAGGTTTGGCAAATCGCATGGCTGCAAAATGCATATCGGCGGTTACGCTTGCAACCTGCTCCAGTTGCTCAATTTCTTCTTCTGATTTAACATTGCGTTGTTCGCCTACAGCAACAATTAAATCGGTAGAAGCATGCTTATTGGTTTCGTTAATGGGTATTTCCAGCCAGTTATAAAGTTTTATTTGGTGTTCGGGACGATAAGCTGGAAGGAAATGAATGTTATGCTTTTTGCTTTTTACCGACTGGATTAATTCAATCCCTTCTTTTAATGGTCCGGTATTTTTTATTCCTGTTTTTTCGCTACGTTCTTTTATGGTTGGCTGTGAGCCCATCCACACAATATGGTCAATGGTTAAATCATCACCAAAAATATAATCTTTATCATCATCTAAATCAATAACTCCAATAAGTCCGGGGTAATCTAAACCGAAATAATAAAGAAATGAACTGTCCTGCCTGAAATGATAGGTGTTATCCTCATAGTTCATTGCACTCTCTTCGTTTCCCAAGAAAAGCAGTATACCTGTTTTAAATTGTTTTTTTAGCTGATTTCTTCGGTTAATATAGGTTTCTTTTTTAAACATGATATTTCGTTTTTTATTAATGTTTTATTTTTAATATTCTTTTTTTATGGTTGATATAAACTCAAAATCAGAACCTGCCATAGGGCAGGCAAGCTCAGAACTCAGAACTCAGAACTCAGAACTCAGAATTAAAAACTATTAAACTTCTTCATGCTCTGTTCTACGGATTATTTCATTTTGTAAATCTTCACCAAGGTCTTTAAAATAATCGCTATACCCGGCTACCCGTACAATTAAATCAGTATATTTTTCAGGGTGTTTCTGTGCATCGCGTAATGTTTTGGCACTTACTACATTAAATTGTATGTGGTGCCCGTCCATTCTGAAATAACTTCGAATCAAATGGGCAAGTTTGGTAATACTTTGTTCATCTTTAAAAAACGAAGGAGAAAATTTTTGGTTGAGCAATGTGCCTCCGGTTTTCAGATGGTCAATTTTAGCAGCCGATTTTAATACAGCCGTTGGCCCTTTCTTATCGGCGCCCTGGAAAGGACTGATTCCTTCGGATAAAGGCTCGAACGCTTTACGTCCATCAGGTGTTGCAGTCATTACGCTGCCAAAATAAACATGGCTTGTTGTTGGCAACATATTTATCCGGAATTTTCCTCCACGATAAGTAGGTTTTCCGTTTATCGCATCATGGAAAATATCAAAAACCTGAACAGCATATTGGTCGGCATAATCATCATCATTTCCGTATTTGGGTGTTTCATAAACCAAATCATGACGTAACTGATCATGCTTTTCAAAATTATTTTTTAAAGCATTTAAAAGCTCCTTCATGCTTATTTTTTGTTTATCGAAAACATTATATGCTATGGATGTTAAGCTATCGGTAATACTGCCTAAGCCCACACCCTGTATATAGCTTGTGTTATAACGCGCCCCGCCGGCATTGTAGTCTTTTGCATTTGAAATGCAATCTTCAATAATCAGCGATAGGAAAGGAACCGGTAGTTCTTCGGCAAATAGTTTTTCTATAATATTGTTGCCTATTAATTTAATATCAGCAAAATAATTGAGCTGCTTTTTATAGGCTTCCATTAAATCATTCATATTTTTATAACTTTCCGGTTTGCCTGTTTCGATACCAACCTTTTTGCCTGTTCTCGGGTCTTTTCCGTTATGCAGTGTAATTTCCAAAATCTTATTTAAATTAAAATAACCGGTAAGGATATAACTTTCGGTACCAAAAGCGCCTGTTTCAACACATCCGCTGGCACCACCATTTCTGGCATCTACAATACTTTTTCCCTGGTTAACCAATTCTTGAACTATAGCATCGGTATTAAAAAAGGATGGTTGTCCAAAACCGGTTTTAGAAATTTTTATGGTGCGTTTTATGAAATCATCTGGATTTTGTTTGCTGATTTGTACCATGGAGCTGGGTTGAAGTATCCGCATTTCTTCTATCACATCAAGGATGATATAAGAAAGTTCATTAACAGCATCGGTGCCGTCTTCTTTTACACCACCCAAATTTATTAAGGCAAAATCGGTGTAAGTATTACTTTCTAATGCCGTAACACCAATTTTGGGTGGAGCAGGATGGTTGTTAAATTTTATCCAGAATGCTTGTAAAAGCTCAATTGCATTTTCCTTTGTTATTGTACCCTTTTCAATTTCTTGTTTGTAAAGCGGGAACAAGTGCTGGTCTAATCTGCCCGGGTTAAATGAATCCCATGGATTTACTTCTGTAATAACTCCTAAATGAATAAACCAATAATGTTGCAACATTTCGTGAAAGGTTTCCGGCGCATGGGCAGGTACTTTCCGGCATATACGTTCCATCTCAGCCAATTCGGCTTTTCGTTGTGGGTCTTTTACCTGTATTGCCAGCTTTTGCAATTCGTCAGCATGCCTGTTGGCAAAAGTAATCATCGCATCGGCTGCAATTTCCATGGCTTTTAGCTCTTCAATTTTTTCAATGGAATCAGCATTTTTAACTGATTGAATTTTTTGGAGCGATTCGTTGATTTCTTCTTTTAAGTCGAGCAAACCTTTTTGAAAAATCTTTTTCCCTGCCACAGTATGTCCCGGAGCTCTTTGTTCCTGGAATTCGGTAAAAATACCGGCTTCATAAGCAGATTTCCATTCATCGGGTAGTTGACTGAAAATTTTATCTCGCTGCGATTTCCCATTCCAGAAAGGGATGATTTCTTTTTCGTAAATTTCCTTGGTTTCGTTATCAACTTTAAACCATACTTTTGGCCTGGAATCGAGCACTTCCAAATCCTGTAAAGAGTGTAAGCTTACCTCGGGATATGTTGGTGTTGCTTTGGGTGAAGGGCCGCGCTCACCAACAATTAGTTCGCCATCGTTAATGCAAATCTTTTTGTTTTCGAGAATATGCTTAAAAGCCATTGCCCGCTTTACTGGAATAGAAACTTTTTGTGCAATGTCGCTTTTATAGAATTCAGTTATCAAAAGTGCCCGTTCGGCAGAAATTCTGTTAACGGCTGTTAAGCTTTCGTTGCGTAATTTTTTTATTCTTGTATTCATCGCTTGATTTTTTTGGTCATACTGAGCCCGCCTGCCGGACGGGCAGGCTTGTCGAAGTATGACATTAATTTCTTTTAAAGTTAACCACCAATTCCTACTTTTAATCCAATCGTTTCAAATTCTGATTTTAACGTATTCATTAAATCATCAGAAGGTGGTTGAATATTTCCCATTTTAATTTCCTTTTTGAATTTTGCATACTTTCCATTGGAAATGTTATGATAAGGCAATAAATCCAACCGGTTAATATTTTTTAATGATTTAATAAATGATTTTATTTCAGAGATATTTTTTTTAGTATCAGTAATTCCAGGAATCACCGGAAATCGTAAAACAACATTTTGATGATGTTGGTCTATCCATTTAAGATTATTTAAAATCTGTTTAACAGGCACACCAGTATATTTTTGGTGTAGCTCATTGTCAATGATTTTAATATCGTAAAGAAACAGGCCGCTTACTTCTGCAATTTTTTTAATTGTTTTTTCAGTGGCATATCCGGTTGTATCAATGCATGTGTGGATATTATTTTTTTTACATCGTATAAGGATTTCAAATAAGAAATCCGGTTGTATTAAAGGTTCTCCCCCTGAAAAGGTAACACCGCCACCAGACTCTTCAAAGAAGATTCGATCTCCTTCAATAATCCTAAAAAGCTCTTCATCAGATATTTGATAACCGACTGAAGCTTCTTTTTTAAATGTTTTGCCCTCAAGTTTATTGGTTTGGATATATGTTTCAGGGTTTTGGTTTTGGCTTTCCGGATTGTGGCACCACCAACAGTTTAAAGGACATCCTTTTAAAAATATGGTTTGCCGTATTCCCGGGCCATCGTGGACTGCAAAATGTTTTATATCGAATATGGTTGCTAACATCTTTTATTTTAATACGATTAACGAATTGTTGATTCAGATTTGTTTTGTTGGCTAACTGGTCTAATTTTTATTCTAAAATCAGAAATCGCTAATCAATATTCTTAATTATAAGTTATTAAAAAGGGTTTTGTATGTAATCTTATAAGGATTAAATCAATAATGAGGCAATAGAAGATATCAGCAAATCCAGCACTCGTAGAGGCCTTTGCCAAAATCGTGGTATAAATTATTTGAACTGAATGGATTCATATCAAAATGTATTGATACAAATAAGTGAAATAAATTTGTAGATTCTAATGATTATTGTCAGTTAAATAATAATTTAAATAAATTTTTCTAAAAAAGATGCTAATTCGATTAAGTCCTTTCTGTTTTGTAAATTAATATTATTCTCTTTTATAAAGCTTTTAATATTAGACTTATGATCTTTAAATTTTTTATAAATTCGAATTTTTGTGGCAAAAATTAACTCATCATCAATTAATAAATATAATTTTTCTGAAACAGGAATTTCTTGATCATTCTCATTGTGCAAATTAACATAATCTCCACTTCTATCAGAATAGTATGATGTTTTTTTGCTTACAGATGAAGTGTTTGATGGGGTTCCATAAGCTCCAGAAGGAGCATTTGAAGGTATATTAGCTTTTCTATTAAGAAAAACAGTTATTCCATTTGAACAAATTGTTTCAAGTATTTTATTGTCAATATAGTAAAATATTTTATCACCTATTATGATGGAATCCAATTCTTCAATATTTGAAATAATAAGAATGTTTGAATTTTTAAGATAGCAAAATTCATTATTAACTACATTATAGTTATAATTTGCTTTAGCAATACCTCCATCTTTAAAGAAAGCAATTCCTTCTTCAAATGAATTAAACAGAAATAAGGATTGTTCAGTGAATCTATTATTGATTTCAGAATTTTTATCTTGGCAAAACCCAAAATTTTGCATTAAAGCTAGTGTAAGAATCAAAGGCAATAATTTTTTCATAAAATATACTGTTTAAATGTTAACTTTATTATTATTTGTAAATAAAACAATTATTAATTATATCATTTTTTAATATAAAAATAGATGCATATTTGAGAAAATAAAAATAGGAAAAAAAATGGAATAGTCATAATTTCTTTCTGTTTTTAAAATGTACCGAATCCCCCCATTCTCCATAACCAATTTCATCGCCGGTAATTCCAATTCTTACTTCAAGACAATTGGTACAATCTGATGCTTCTTCGTCGGTACAGGGTTTATTTTCGTAAAGTTTATAACTATCGCGGTACATTCCGGGAGTTACGTTTGGCATAATAATATTGGCACCCACTTTTATGGCTTTTTCACGGCCAATAGGGTCGATTGCCTGCAAAGCTGTTGCTGCAGCAATATTAATATCTTTCATCAAAATCCTTAATAAGGCAATCATTTTTAAAGTGAGTGTAAAGCGGTCTTCGATTGGCATAAGCGAGTCTTTGTATTGATACAATGGAGTATCTTTATGCTCAATATAAGGGCCCATTCCACACATATCGATATCAAAATTTTTCATGAATAACAGATCGCCTGCCAAATCTTCATAAGTCTGAAAAGGTAATCCTATCATTACACCCGTACCTGTTTGGTAGCCTATTTTTTGTAAAGATTTCAAACAACTCAGACGAGTCTCAAAATCATGTTTTTTATTTTTGGGATGAATCTTATAATATAAATCCGGATTTGATGATTCTATCCTAAGCAAATACCTGTGGGCTCCGGCTTCGAACCACTCCTGGTAAACTTCATCGGGTTGTTCGCCCAGCGAAATGGTAATTCCCAGTTCGTTATTTGATAACTCTTTAATTTGTTTCAGAAGGTTTGATATTCGTTTAGTGAATTTAGGCGATGAAATTTCTCCTGCCTGCAAAACAACAGATCCATATTTATTATTGTAAGTATATTTAACGGCATCCAGTATTTCTTTATCTGAAATATCATATCGTGCAGCATTTTTGTTGTCCTTTCGTATACCGCAGTAATAACAATTTTTACTGCAAATATTCGACATCTCAATTAATCCTCGGTAATAAACTTTTTTTCCTACATAATCGGCTTTAATTTTTGCTGCATGCGTAAAAATTTTATTACGTCCTTCCTGGTTGGTTTGTAAAAGATGAACAAGGTCATTTTTAGTGAAATTATCTTGTTTTAATATATCGTCAATTGTTTTGTGCATAAACATATTTGTTATTTTGTTCACAAAGGTAATAACAAGAATTGAATTATGGATTTAAAATAAAAGACTTTTTTATCTTTTATTTTGTATAACATATCTCAAATTTTATATGTTGCAAAATATGTTAATACCTGTAAGCTTCTAAATGAATTAACATTGTTGGTTTTTGTTTCAATTTTTAAAAAGTACGAATAAAATGATTACGAATTGTAAGTAAGTGACTCTTTCTTTTTTAGTACATTTGTGCATAATTCTGAAAAATATAAAAAAATATAATCATGATAACACAACAACTTTTAGATCCCCAGAGTATTGTCGTTGTAGGTGGCTCTGATAATACTCAGAAACCAGGAGGAAAAGTTCTTCAAAATTTAATTGATGGAAACTTTAAAGGAGAACTTTATGTTGTAAATCCTAAGGAAGATGAGGTTCAGGGTAAAAAAAGTTATAAAAACCCCAATGATTTACCTCAGGTTGATCTTGCAATTTTAGCGATTGCTGCCAAATTTTGCCCCGATACCATTCGTTTATTAGCTGAGCAAAAAAATACCAAAGCCTTTATAATTCTTTCGGCCGGTTTTAGTGAAGAAAACGAAGAAGGTGCGAAACTTGAGGAAGAAGTCGTTGAAATTATCAATAAAAATAATGCATGTCTTATTGGGCCTAATTGTATTGGTGTTCTTAACCAAAATTATAATGGCGTATTTACAACTCCTATTCCAACGCTCGACCCGCAAGGCGTTGATTTTATATCAGGTTCCGGCGCAACTGCTGTATTTATAATGGAATCTGGAGTGCCAAAAGGATTAAAATTTTCCAGTGTTTTTTCTGTTGGCAATAGTGCTCAAATTGGTGTTGAAGAAGTATTAAAATATATGGATGAAACTTTTGACCCGCAAAAAAGCTCAAAAGTTAAATTATTGTACGTTGAAAGTATAGATAAGACTGAAATGTTGCTTAAACACGCGTCATCGTTAATTAGAAAAGGGTGTAAAATTGCAGCTATTAAATCAGGTGGTTCTGAAGCAGGGAGCCGCGCTGCTTCATCGCATACAGGTGCGCTTGCAAGTTCCGATGTGGCTGTTGATGCTTTGTTTAGAAAAGCTGGAATTGTACGTTGTCATGGCCGCGAAGAACTGGCAACGGTAGCATCCATTTTTATGCATCCCGAAATGAAAGGGAAGAATATTGTCATCATAACTCATGCCGGTGGCCCAGCCGTAATGTTAACCGATGCTTTATCAAATAATAGATTGGAAATTCCAACCATTGAAGGACCAAAAGCAGATGCTTTACTGGAAAAATTATATCCGGGATCTTCTGTAGCTAATCCTATTGATTTTCTTGCAACAGGAAATGCAGAACAATTGGGACATATAATCGATGCTTGTGAAAATGATTTTGATCATATTGATGCAATGGCTGTTATTTTCGGAAGTCCTGGTTTATTCCCGGTTTATGATGTTTATGATTTGCTGGATGAAAAAATGAAAACCTGCAAAAAACCAATCTATCCGATTTTACCATCAGTCATCAATGTTAAAGATGAGATTGATGCATTTATTGCAAAGGGAAGAGTGAATTTTCCCGATGAAGTAATTTTCGGAAATGCTTTGGCAAAAGTGTTTCATACCGAAAAACCTGTACCTGAAAAAGTAAATTTACCTGACGTAGATCATAAAACCATCAGAAATATTATCGAAAATTCTGATAATGGATATATTTCACCGGAAAAAGTTCAAAAACTGTTGGATGCTGCTGGTGTAGCAAGAGCTGGTGAAGCAGTTGTCGATAACCGTGATGATGCTGTAAAAGCTGCTAAGAAACTTGGTTTGCCTGTAGTGATGAAAGTTGTTGGTCCTGTTCATAAATCTGATGTTGGTGGTGTTGTGCTTAATGTAAATGATATTGAAACTGTTGCCAAAGAATTTGACCGGATGATTCAGATTAAAGATACAACAGCTATTTTGCTACAACCCATGCTATCCGGTACGGAATTATTTGTAGGTGCGAAAGCAGAACCTAAATTCGGGCATATGGTTCTTTGCGGACTGGGAGGAATTTTTATCGAAGTATTAAAGGATGTAAGTGCCGGTTTAGCACCCATAGCCCAGGACGAAGCATTGAAAATGATTAAAGGCCTTCGGAGCTATGGAATTGTTCAGGGAACACGCGGACAGGAAGGTGTTAGCGAACAAATATTTGCCGAGATTATAAGCCGTGTTTCTGCGCTTGTTAAAGCTGCTCCTGAAATTGCAGAAATGGATTTAAACCCGCTTCTTGGAAAATCAGATAAAGTTGTAGCTGTTGATGCACGTATTAGAATAGAAAAATAGATGAGAAAATTTAAAGATTTACGATTCAATGAGAAGTTGTTGATTGCAATGGCTATTCTTTTACTGATTGGAATTCTGTTAAAATGGCCACAAGTGAAAGAAGGTTTTCAAAAGGGGTGGAAATATTTTAGTTTTCGTAAATCTGAACAGGTTGAAAAATAAAAAAATGAAAAAAAAGGATATAATATTTATCATTTGTTTAATTCTTCTCTTTCTGCCATTCTTTATTTCTGAAAAGGTATTTCATTTTTATGATACCTTCAATAAACAGCATGGAATGATAACAAGTTTTATAAAGTTTGCTTTTCTTGCAACGCTAGGAGAGTCTATCGGATTAAGAATACGAAACGGAGTTTATAATAAAAAAGGTTTTGGATTAATTCCAAGAGCCATTGTTTGGGGTTTTTTAGGATTAACGATTAAAATGGCTTTTGTAATTTTTGCTACGGGGACACCTCAATTTTTAGCATACCTGGGATTTGAAAAAGCAGTTGTTGCAATGGCGGGTTCATTTTCATCTCTAAAACTGTTGGTTGCTTTCTCTATTAGTGCAGCCATGAACTTAATTTATGCTCCTGTTATGATGACATTACATAAGATCACAGATGCACATATTATTAATAACGGAGGTACAGTTAAAGGTTTGTTTAAACAAATTAAGTTTGGAAAAATTATGGTAAATATGGATTGGTCGGTACAATGGAACTTCGTTTTTAAAAAAACAATCCCGTTTTTCTGGATTCCGGCTCATACCATAACTTTTTTGTTGCCTCCTCATTATCAGGTTTTGTTTGCAGCCGTTTTGGGTATTGTGCTGGGTGTGCTTCTTGCAATGGCAAGCCTAAAGAGTGAAAAATAATTGTATATTTGTTAAATAACATGAATTTAATATGTATTATTTAGTAATAGAATTTAAATTAAATAAAATAAAATGAAAAAAATAGGTTTGTTTTACGGTCCTTTAGGAGGATCTACAGAAAGAGTAGCCAAAAAGGTTGCTGCCGCTTTAGGTAACGAAAATGTTGATCTTATTCCTGTTAAGAATGCTAAAGCTGCTGATGTTGAAAAGTACGAAAATGTAATTTTCGGCATGTCAACCATTGGTAAAGAAACTTGGGAATCGGATAAACCGGCAAATGACTGGGATATTTTTTTGCCTGAATTGGAAAAGATCAATTATAGCAATAAAATTATTGCCATGTTTGGATTAGGCGATCAAATTACTTACGATTTACATTTTGTTGATGCTTTAGGTACTGTAGCAGAAATAATTTTACCTAAAGGCGCAGAAATAATTGGTAAAGTAGATACTGAAGATTATGATTTTCGCGAATCGAAAGCATTAGTTGATGGTAAGTTTATTGGGTTGCCTGTAAATGAAGATTTTGAACCGGAATTAACCGATGAAAGAATAAATGGTTGGGTTCAGATAATAAAACCTGCATTTAAATAAAATTTTAACTCATTTTATATTTTTGCCTGTAAAGTGTAAAGTATTTTAAATTATGATCATAACAAAAAAAACACCGATTAATTCTAAAGTTGTAAAAAATAAAATTCAAGAGAGCGGGCTCGAAAATGTCGGCCTCGCATCAATTCGTGAATTAGTACGACTGGTAAATGAAATAGAGAAAGAAACCGGTGATCAATTTATTCGGATGGAGATGGGAGTTCCCGGATTATCTCCGGCACAGGTTGGTATCGAAGGTGAAATTGAAGCACTTAGAAAAGGAGTTGCTGCCAAATATCCCATGATAGAGGGAGTTGATATCCTTAAAAAGGAGATATCAAGATTTGTTAAAAATTTTATGAATATTGATGTTAATGAACGTGGCTGTATTCCAACCGTTGGTTCAATGCAGGGCGCTTTTGCATCTTTCCTTGTTTCGTGCCGCCGTGATGTGAAAAAGGATACAACATTATTTATCGACCCCGGATTCCCTGTTCAAAAACAGCAACATCATGTACTTGGACTTAAATATGAATCTTTCGATGTTTATAACTATCGTGGCGATAAATTAAAAGATAAACTTGAGAATTACCTGAAAAAAGGAAATATCTCAACTATACTTTATTCCAACCCCAATAATCCTTCTTGGATTTGTTTCACTGAGAAAGAGTTGCAAATAATTGGTGAACTGGCTAATAAATACGATGTAATTGTAATGGAAGACCTGGCTTATTTTGCCATGGATTTTCGTAAGGATTTATCTAAACCTGGAACTCCTCCTTATCAATCGTCAGTAGCAAATTATACCGGCAATTATATTTTATTGATCTCAAGTTCCAAATCTTTTAGTTATGCAGGCCAAAGGATTGGAATGATGGTTATATCAGATGAATTATTCGATCGCCGATTTAGTGATTTAAAAAGATTTTATAAAACCGATGGTTTTGGCTATTCGATGATTTATGGATCACTATATTCTCTATCATCAGGAACAAGCCATTCAGCACAATATGGATTGGCAGCAATGCTGAAAGCAGCTAATGACGGAGATTTTAATTTTGTTGAAAGTGTGAAAGAGTATGGCGAGAGAGCAAAAATAATGAAGAAACTTTTTACTGATAATGGTTTTAGTATTGTTTATGATAAAGATGAGAATGATCCGTTAGCCGATGGTTTTTATTTTACCTTTTCATATCCAGGAATGAGTGGCGTTGAATTGCTTGAGAAACTGTTATACTATGGCATTAGTGCCATAGCTCTCGTAACAACCGGAAGCGAAAGGGCAGAGGGATTAAGAGCTTGTGTATCTCAAATTCAAAGAACTCAGCTTAAAAGCCTGGAAGAGAGATTAAAAATTTTTAATGAACATCATCGATAGATTTTATAGCCGGTAATATTAATGCCGGCTTTTTAAATTTTCAAAAATGCTGATACAGCTTTAATAGTGTGGGAACCATTATTAAACCTGTTGAAAAACAGCCTGGAGATAGATGTTTTTCACAAGGATTTTAGGCAAAAATTGTTATCTTTGGGTGCATTCAAAAAAGAAATAATTAAAACTTAAACTCGATATTATAATGGCAAAAGTAAAAGGAGCAATTGTAGTTGACATTGAAAGATGTAAAGGCTGCGCTGTATGCGTACCTGCTTGTCCGACAGATGTAATACAACTATCACAGGATGTAAATAGTAAAGGATATCATTATGCTTATATGGCAAATCCTGATGCTTGTATAGGGTGTGCAAATTGTGCAATTGTTTGTCCGGATGGCGTAATTACGGTTTACCGAAAAAAGTAAACAAATAAGTATTAAATTTTAAAAGAACTATAATAATGAAAGAATTACGATTAATGAAAGGCAACGAAGCGATAGCTGAAGCAGCTATTCGTGAAGGTGCCGATGGCTACTTTGGGTATCCAATTACTCCACAATCGGAGGTTCTGGAATATCTTATGGCTGAAAAACCTGAAGAACGAACAGGAATGGTTGTTTTACAGGCCGAAAGCGAAGTCGCTGCTATTAATATGATCTATGGCGGTGCCGGTTGTGGTAAAAAAGTGATGACTTCTTCATCAAGTCCCGGAATAAGCCTTAAACAAGAAGGGATTACTTATATTGCCGGCGCAGAACTACCTTGTCTAATTTTAAATGTTGTTAGAGGAGGGCCAGGGTTAGGAACTATTCAGCCAGCTCAATCTGATTATTTCCAATCTGTAAAAGGTGGCGGGCATGGTGATTACAAATTAATTGTATTAGCTCCTGCATCTGTTCAGGAAATGTATGATTTTGTTGAGTTAGGTTTCGACCTGGCTTTTAAATACCGAAATCCTGCTATAATTTTATCAGATGGTGCAATTGGACAAATGATGGAAAAGGTTGAAATCGGAGATCAAAAAGTAAGATTAACAGACCAGGAAGTAAAAGAAAAGTATCCCTGGGCTACCACAGGCAAAGATGCAAACAGAGAAAGAAATATTATTACTTCGTTAGATCTTGATCCGGTAAAACAAGAACAGTTTAACCATAAACTTCAGGCTAAATATAAAGAGATGGAAGAAAAAGAAGTTCGTTTTGAAGAAATTCAAACCGAAGATGCTGAATATCTCTTTATCGCCTATGGAACCAGCTCCAGAATTTGTCAGAAATCTGTTCAGTTAGCTAGAAAGAAAGGAATTAAAGTTGGACTGCTAAGGCCTATTACTTTATTCCCATTCCCTACCAAACGATTATTAGAGCTTGCCGGCCAGGTAAAAGGAATGATCTCTGTTGAAATGAGTGCAGGACAAATGGTTGAGGATGTGAAATTAGCTGTTGAACATAAAGTTCCTGTTATACATTATGGAAGAATGGGTGGTATCATACCTTCTCCTGGTGAGATCGTTGAAGTTTTAGAACAAAAATTTTTATAGGAGGTTAAAATGGCTGAAAATATAGTAAATAACGATATAATTAAAGAAGAAAATTTGGTTTATAAAAAAACCAAATTGATGACAGATAATATTCTTCACTATTGTCCCGGTTGTGGCCATGGTACTGCTCACCGCCTGGTGATGGAAGTAGTTGAGGAAATGGATATCCAATCTGAAACTATAGGAATAGCTCCAGTAGGTTGTTCTGTTTTAGCATACAACTATATGGATGTTGATATGCAGGAAGCAGCACACGGTAGAGCTCCCGCCTTAGCAACAGGGATTAAACGATTATTTCCCGATAAGTTTGTTTTTACTTATCAGGGCGATGGCGATTTGGCAGCCATTGGTACTGCTGAAACAATACATGCATGTAACCGGGGTGAAAATATTACCATCATTTTTGTTAATAATGGGATTTATGGTATGACTGGTGGACAAATGGCTCCAACCACATTACCCGGAATGAAATCATCAACATCACCTTATGGGCGTGATACTAAATTAATGGGTAACCCATTAAAAATTACCGAACTGGTTGCTCAATTACCCGGAACATATTATGTTACCCGCCAGGCTGTTCATACCCCTGCCGCTGCTCGTAAAGCTAAAAAGGCTTTAAGAAAAGCTTTCGAAAATCAAAAACTGAAAAAAGGCCTTTCTTTTGTAGAAATCGTTTCTAATTGTAACTCTGGTTGGAAAATGACTCCAAATCAAGCGAACCAATGGATGGTTGACAATATGTTCCCATTTTACCCGCTTGGAGATATTAAAGTTCCTGAAGAATAAATCAGGTTTATAAATTTTAATTTTAAACTCAAAAATTAAACAAAATGACTGAAGAAATTATTATAGCCGGATTTGGAGGACAGGGAGTTCTTTCTATGGGTAAGATATTGTGTTACTCTGGAATTGTTCAAGGACAGGAAGTAACCTGGATGCCATCGTATGGCCCGGAGATGAGAGGAGGTACTGCAAATGTTACCATTATTCTTAGTGACGAAAGAATCAGTTCTCCAATCATTAATGAATATGATACTGCTATTATACTTAACCAACAATCGATGGATAAATTCGAAGAAATGGTTAAGCCGGGAGGAACATTACTTTATGATGGAAATGGTATTACGCGCCATCCCGAACGTAAAGATATTAATATCTATCGTGTGGATGCTGCTGAAGAAGCTTCCAAAATGGAAACAACCAAAACTTTTAATATGATTGTATTAGGCGGTTTTCTAAAAATTAAACCCATTGTGAAAATGGAGAATGTTATAGCCGGCTTAAAAAAATCATTACCCGAAAGATATCACCATCTTTTACCTGTTAATGAAAAAGCAATTAAACGTGGAACTGAAATTATTCAGGAAATTCAAAAGTTAAATTAACTTACTTTCTTTCATCTGTTTATTATTTATTATTTTAATGTCAGATGGAATTGCATAAGCAAAATAATCATTGCTGTTGGTATGCTAATAATTATTTTGTTTATGCTTATTTCATATTTTAAAACATCCGAAGCTATTGGCTTTCGGATGTTTTTTTATAAGAATTTTTTTATTAAAATTGCTTGATATCAATTTGTTGTTGTAAATTCGCTTTTTATTTTAAATAGTAATTAATTATGGGTAAAAAATTACAAATTGATGCCATTGATCGTAAGATTTTATCTTATTTGATTAAAAATGCACGAACACCTTTTCTTGAAATTGCACGTAATTGCAATATTTCAGGAGCAGCCATCCATCAACGCATTCGAAAGCTCGAAGATGCAGGAATTATTAGTGGTTCTAAATTTATTGTAAAACCAAAAGCTGTGGGATTTGATATTTGTGCATTTGTTGGTATTTTGCTAGATAAAGGACATGTTTTTGATAAAGTAATTCAGGAAATTGAAAAAATTCCGGAGATTGTAGAGTGTCATTTCACTACCGGAACCTGGTCTTTGTTAGTTAAAATGTACTGTGTAGATAATCAGCACTTGATGAATGTTTTAGTAAATAAAATGCAGAAAATACCGGGAATAGCCCGGACAGAGACTTTTATTTCTCTAGACCAGGCAATCGACCGTGAGTTTAGTATTTAAATGTATTCACTGTAGCTTTACGCATTGCTTTTATTCTTTGTTTTAAATTGTTTAAAAGATTTTATAACAAATAAAGCCGTTATAAATACAAGAATTGATATTGAAATTGAGTTAAATGTTTTATTATTTTCGATAGTAGGTAATATCGCTGGAACAAAAATACCACTTATAAAATTAATAGATGTATGAAATATTATCGCTAACAGCAAACTGCCGTTTGATTGAATGAATAGCCATGTAAATAAAAATGATATGGTAAAGATAGAAACAGCAAATAATGGAATTGATTCGCCTGCCTGAGCAGCCCCTTCAAGCCAAAAAAGGGGTATATGCCATAAAAACCAAATTGCTGAAATAATAATTGTTGTTATTAAGGGATTATAATTTTCTTGTAATTTAGGTTGTAAAAATCCACGCCATCCAATCTCTTCTCCTAAAGGCCCTCCAAAAATCAGAACAATAAAGAAATAAATTATTAATTCAGCAACATTGGGTGTCTTATTAAATTCTATTGCTGATGGGTTAATTAAGAAGGTAATAAAAATTGAAAGTCCATAAATTAGAACAAATAAAAAAAGTGCAAAAAGGTAATTCTTTATCGATGACTTCCATTGAAAAAGGGATTTAAGAAGCTTTTTAGCCCCGGATTTACCTTCGATAATCCATAATACTGCAATTGCGCCAAAGGCAGGCCCAAATGATCCCAAAAAATTTGTAGGAAAATGAAAAGGTAAAAGCCCTTTGCCGGATAAAATCATTAACATCCACAAACACCATGAGAATAGGAATGTTAAGATAATAAACCAAACGACTGGATTTGCCTGAATAATTTTTTTCATAGTATTTCCTTTCTTTTATTTTATAATAAGTTTTTGTTTACTGATTTTAGATTAATATAATTTGAAAAGAATAAAACTAAACGGTTATTCATACCGCAAGGTATTAACCGGATTTGCCCTGCTTGCTTTTAATGCCTGATAACTCACAGATATCAATGCAATACTAATGGCGATTAATGCACTGATAATGAATGGCCATAGAGTTAGATCAATTCTGTAAGTATAATTATTTAACCAGTTACGTACAAAATACCAGGCTACAGGCCAGGCAATAAGATTTGATAAAAAAACCAGTTTAATAAATTCTTTATTTATCAAACTGATAATACCCGAAACAGATGCTCCCATAACTTTTCTAATCCCTATTTCTTTAGTCCGCTGTTCTGCAGTAAAAGATGCTAAACCAAATATACCAAGGCATGCAATAGATATGGCTAAAATAGAAAAGATAATAAACAGAATAAAAAAGCGTTTTTCTGACCTGTATAGGGCATCAATACTTTCATCATAAAAAGCCGGATCATAATACCGTTCTGTATTCAATGAATTCCAAACTTTCTTTATATAATTTAAGGTTGCAGGTGTGTTTGTCGAACTTATTTTTATAGATACCCAGTCGCGCCAGTTATGATCAATGAAAAATACCATAGGAACAATCTTATTATGAATCGATTCGAAATGAAAATCTTTAGCTACACCAACTATCTGTCCTTTTCTTGGAAGCCAGTTATTGCCACCGGAGTCTATTGTCATTGTTTCAAAACTTTTGCCAACAGCGTTTTCCCACCCGAATTCTTTCATGGCTGTTTCGTTAATAATAAATGATGAATTTTCATCGGAGCTTATGGATTTAGAAAAACTTCTGCCTTGAATAATTTCATTGTCAAGTGTTTCGAAAAAATCATAATCAACGGTAACAATTTTAATTGATTTATCTTCGCTATCAACATTTTCGGCTTTGTATGAAAGGTTGCTGCTTAATTTGTGGGTTGGCCTTTTGTTTGAACCGGTAACGGAAATAATATCAGGATTTTTTAACAACTCCTGCTTAAATGTCTTGTATTGTTCCACTCCGGGATTCCGAAGCAATACAATATTTGAAGGATCAATACCTAATGGCTTATTTTGCATGTATTGCCATTGGATGAAAACAATAAGTGTACAAATAATTAAAGTTACCGAAATGCTAAATTGCGATACTACTAATATTTTTCTTAGAACTGAATTGGATGATGAAAATTTTACTTTTTCTTTTAATACTTTTAAGGGTTTAAACGAACTTAAAACAAATGCAGGGTAACTGCCCGCAATAATCCCTATAAACACTGCAATTATTATTGTAAGCAGGATAATCCATAAATTATTCATCCATTCAATATTAATTTCTTTCCCGGCTAACTGATTAAATTTTGGTAATAATAAATCGGCAAAAGCTACGGAAAGCCAAATGGCGATAAATGAAATGATAATGGCTTCGCCAATAAATTGGAAAATAAGGCTTCTTCTTCCGGCACCTAAAATTTTACGTATACCTACCTCCATAGCACGCTTTGTAGAACGAGCAGTGGCTAAATTCATATAATTTATAGTAGCAATTAAAAGAATGAATAATGCTATAATTGAGAAAATAATTACATTTCTGATATTTCCATTGGTTTCAATTTCAAATCGGGTATTCGATTTTAAATGAATATCGTACAATGGCTGGAATAATAAATCTGCGCCGCTCCAGGCACCATTTGCTCCAAATGTTTGTTTAATATAATCTTTCGATAATTTTTTTAATGATTCTATCGAAACCTTTTCCGGTAGCAGGATATAACTGAATTGTGAAGTTTCACCCCAATTATTTAATACCATATCATTATAAACGTACTTGCCGGTTTTCATCGATGCTATTATGTTTAAATGAAAATGGGCGTTTTGTGGCATATCTTTAATTACACCTGTAATTGTAATCTCGGCTTCTCCTGTTTCGTGGTAAACACGCATTCTTTGTCCTAAAGGATTTAATTCTCCAAAATATTTTTTTGCAATCGATTCGGTAATTACACCAGCAAATGGTTCATTTAATGCTGTTGCTTTATCACCCGCAATCCATTCATAAGTAAAAACATCAAAGAAATTTTCGTCTACTAAAGAAACTCCTGTTTCATAGAACTTTTTATCGTCAAATTCAATGTAAAATGAACCGGGCATACTTATTCTTACAAACTCTTCAATTTGATTAAAATAACTTTCAAATGCTTCTTTTAGCCTGTATTCGGTTATTGGGATTTTATGTAACTCGCCAGATGGAGCTTTGTAATTATAACCTACACGGTAAATTCGATCGCCTTTTTCGTGGAATTTATCGTAACTTAATTCGTCAATTACATAGAAACTAATGAGTAAGCAGGCTGTTAATCCTATTGTGAGGCCCAAAAGATTGATAAAAAAATATCCCTTTTGTCGTACTAAATTCCGGATGGCTATGATGAAGTAACTTTTAAACATAACTGGATAAATTTATTAATTAATATTTATTATTTTGTTTTTATCTTCAAGACAATGTATATGCCATAAATTTTAATTATTGGTTATTAGCTTGTTAATAAAGATGTTTGTATATTGAGTGTGTAAAATTTTCAAAAGGGTGTGTAAATATTACTCATTTTTGTGTAGTTTTGATTATTAATAAATTAATAAATTAATAAATTAATAAATGATTTATGGCTAAAGAAGGGCGAATATTAATTGTTGATGATAACAACGAAATTTTAGTGGCATTGGAAATGTTGCTTTCCAATAAATTTAATGTACGTACCGAAAAAAATCCAAACCTGATACCTGAAATTTATAAAAAGGATATTTTTGATGTTGTTGTTTTGGATATGAATTTTAATGCAGGTGTTAGCTCCGGTAACGAAGGTATTTTCTGGATGCACGAAATTTTAAAGATTGACCCCAATGCTATTATCGTTTTAGTTACTGCATATGGAGACCTTGAATTGGCTGTAAAAGCAATTCGCGAAGGGGCAACTGATTTTATACAAAAACCCTGGGATGATGAAAAATTTATAGTTACCATTGAGAATGCTTATAAGTTGCGTAAATCAAGAACTGAAATAAACCGTTTAAAGCAAAAGCAACAGCATTTAATTCAAAATATCTCTCAGCAGTTTCCTCAAATAATTGGCGAATCGGCTCCTATGCAACATATTTTTAAAATGATACAAAAGGTGGCAAAAACAGATGCGAATGTTTTAATTTTGGGTGAAAATGGAACAGGAAAAGAATTGGTAGCCAGGGAAATCCATAAATTCTCAAATAGAAAAAATGAGGTGTTTGTAAATCTTGATGTAGCAGCACTGCCCGATACGCTTTTTGAAAGTGAGCTTTTTGGTTATGTAAAAGGTGCTTTTACAGATGCTAAAAAAGATAAACCTGGAAGAATTGAACTGGCTTCTGGAGGAACACTTTTTCTGGATGAGATAGGTAATTTATCGTTAACTTCTCAATCAAAGTTGCTTTCTGTTATACAAAATAGAGAAATTAGCCGCCTGGGAGCCAATTATAAAATTCCTGTTGATATTCGGTTAATATGTGCTACCAATAAACCATTGCCAGAAATGGTAGCCGATGAAATATTTCGAGAAGATTTATTATATCGAATAAACACCATTCAGATCGATTTGCCTCCACTAAGAGAACGTAAAGAGGATATTCCATTACTGGTTGATTTTTTTAAAAAGAAATATGAAACAAAATATGATAAACCAAATTTTACAATTGAAACTTCTGGGATTGAAAAATTAATGGATTATCACTGGCCGGGTAATATCAGAGAATTACAACACGTAGTTGAAAAGGCAGTTATTATGAGTGAAAATGATGTGTTAGACGAAAACGATTTTTGGTTTTCAGCACGTCAGAAACATCCGCTAAAAATTTATGATACGCTTGATTTATCAGAAAATGAAAAACAAATAATTATGCGGGCTATTGAAAAAAGCAAAGGAAATTATTCTAAAGCTGCCCTAGAGCTCGGAGTTTCGAGAAAAACATTGTATAATAAACTAAAAAAGTATGAAATTGAATAGTTTTAGCTTTAAGCTCCTGGTGCTTTTAATACTTATTTCCTTTTCAGGATTTTGTTTTTTTTGGTCTTTATGGTCTAGCCAGCTTATTTTAACGAAGCTTGCATTTGCTTTAATTTTTATTTTGCTTTTTATTTTTATCGTTCGCTATATTAATAAAACAAATCGTGATTTGGATAAATTTCTAGAAACCATTCAATACCCCGATTATATTTTGAATGATCAAACTTCAGATTTATCTTACAGTAAGTTAAATGAAACCTATCATAAAATCACTGAACAACTTAAAAAGTCCTGGTTAGAGAAAGAAAAAAAGCAGCAATATTTTAAATATACACTGGATAATATCCCGGTGGGAGTTTTGGCTTTTGATCTGGATGGTAATATTGAATTTTGTAATCAGACGGCAAAAAATATATTTAATGTTAATCAATTAAATCATATAAGTAATCTGAAAAAAGCAGGAGAGGAGTTATTAAAAATTGAACCAATGCAATCGATGCTTTTGGAAATAGAGTCTCATCTTGAAAAATTAAAAATCTTAGCTCAATCTGTTCAAATTAAACAGGATAATAAAACGATTAATATTATTACGCTGCAAAATATAAAAACACAGCTTGAAGAAAGTGAACTTGAAGCATGGCAAAAATTAATCCGCGTGTTAACGCATGAAATCATGAATTCGGTAACTCCTATAAAATCTCTTACTTACAGTTTACAAAAAAAGTTAAATTTAGATGAAGGATTTGGAAACGACAAAGAACCTTTTTTAAAAGGTTTAAATGCCATTGAAGCCAGAAGTCGGGGTTTATTAAATTTTGTTGAGTCTTATAAAAATCTTACACAAATACCACATCCTGCTTACGAACGGGTTTATATTCATCAATTGTTCGATAATGTTACAGCCTTACTAATTAACGAATTAAAAGAAAAAGGCATTAAAATTCAGAAACAATTAATTGCCGATGATATTTCTATCATTGCTGATGAAAAGCTGATTGTGCAGGTTTTAATTAACCTGATCCGAAATGCAGTAAAAGCCCTTAACGGAAAAGAAGCCTTGCCTGCCGGCAGGCATGAAAAAACAATTGAGCTTAAAGCTGATTATTATAAAGAAAAAAACGTAATGATTCAGGTAAAAGACAACGGGTCAGGAATTCCAGCAGAACTTCTGGATAAGATTTTCATTCCTTTTTTTTCAACTACCGAAGGAGGTTCGGGTATTGGGCTATCATTTTCACGGCAAGTGATGATTTTACATAATGGAAGAATTACTGTTAATTCAAGCCCTGGAAGTGGATCAATATTTAGTTTATATTTTTAGGTGTAGATTATTTAACTTATTAGTAATATTATGTACATATAAATCCATTAACTATTTGTAATTTTGTGGTATAAATAAAGAGAAAAAGCCGCCACAAAGGGTACATAAACGTATGTGGATGGAAGTTCCACCGGCTCAAAGGCCCGGGAAAAACCCGGGCTTCTTTATTATATATCTTATTAAACACCTGATAGATGATCTAATGTATCGTCCTGAGTTGTATAATAAAATTTCATTAAGTTAGCAGTTAAGCACGAATGAACAGGTATTACACCAATCATATCGCCAATTTTTATCGTTTTTAACAATTTGTCCGTAGCCTGAATGGTTCCGTGCTCTTGCGAAAGTTTACTTACAAAAATATCTTCTTCGGGTTTTTTCCATCCATTTTTAGTAAATATTACTACCTGTCCGAATATTTTTTCTTGATTTATCATTAAATATTCCTTAGAAAGATGAACCGCACCGCTATGCACAATTATTTCTTTTCTTTGATGATGTTTTGCAATAACAGGGCATGCCAAAGCCACAGCTATTTGGTTAAAATTGCATACTCCCAGCATTTTTTGCATTAAATCGTAAAAAACAAAATTTCCGGGGCGTATCTCATCAACTGATTTAAAATCATTTAATAAACTACATGACGGGGTATCGCCTGTTGATATTATAATTTGCGGATAATCTTTAATATACCTGTTTTTTAAACTTTTAAGCTGTTCGGCACTGTGATTAAAAATTTGTTTTATTTCAATGTTATTTTTAGCATGATAAGTATCTCCCGAATGAACCAAAAAACCTTTAAAAAACATATTATTACAATCAGATGCTTCTGAAAGTATATTGTCAATTAGTTGTATGTTTTCTGCTTCAATTCCTGTACGATGGTATCCGGTATCAATTTTAATAAAATACCCTACAGGAAATTTTAATTTCTTGCATAAAAATTTTACAGATTCGGTATTTTCTATGGTAATATTTAATTGAATTTCTTCGGCAATATCATTTATGGTTTCAATTTCACGGATGTTAACCGGAAAAGCAATGGTAATATCTTTCCAATTATCGTAAGCAAAATATTCGGCCATTTTTACCGATGAAACGGTAATTTTATCAACTCCGAATTGTGCAAACCATTTTCCTATCGCTCTTGATTGGTGTGTTTTAAAATGCGGGCGGAAAATTAAATGGTTTTCTTCGGCTTTTTTAACCATAAACTCTATGTTGGTTAAACATTTTTTCTGGTCGAGAATAAGTGTTGGTTCGGTTAAATATTTTGTAAACATCTTTGCTGCCTTATTTTAAACAGTATTTATTCTTTACAAAAATAGAATTATTTACCTGTTTATTTTTTAATAAACCAATTTTAAAAATAATTATTTATAAATGAACTTTTTCTTTTAAGTACTGTTAATATTGAGAAATACAATTATGGGTTATTATTAATAAGTTTTCAGGTTTAAATATTAACAATTTACAGATAACAGCAAGATTAAATGTCAATCATATTTGGTTAGGGTTCATAATTAATGATATATACGATCTTGCTGTTGTAGTTAGGCATCTGACTGTGAATATTGGTTTTGTAAATTGATTAAAGTTGATGATTGATTAATTTATTTATTGTGTTGCCATTTATAAAAATGGATGATAATTTACAGTACAGATGTTACGGCTCACAAGGGTTTTGCTCTTGTGAGCTTTTTTTATATCAACCCAAGTTTTTTGGCTCTTTTCTCCCAGTTTTTTTTAGCTTGCTCCTGCATATTTTCAATATTATCAAGTTCATCCATTATTTCTGTTCCCAAAAGCGTTTCAATAATATCTTCCATGGTTACAATACCTACCATTTCGCCATATTCTCCAACAACCATTGCTATATGTTCTTTTTCTTCAATAAGCTTGTAAAATAATCTAATTATTGGCATTTTTTCATTAACCACTTTTATATCACGCCGGATATTTTTTAAAAAAACCTGGTTATTTTTTTCAATTATAGATTGCATTATATCATCTTTTAAAACATATCCGGTGATATTTTCAATATCATCAATAAAAACCGGTATTCTCGAAAATCTTATCATTTCGTTTTGTTCATAAAAATCTTTAATCGTAATATCTTCGGGTGCAGCAAATACTACCGTTCTGGGTGTCATAATATTTTTAACAACAATTTGTTTAAACACCATTAAATTCAAGAGAATTTTCGATTCTTCTTTTTTGAAAATCCCTTCTTTTACTCCTATTTCGGCCATTGCCTGAAATTCTGACCTGCTTAATACGCTTTCGATTTTCTTTTTGCTTAATAAAACGGTGATTAGTTTACTGAGCCAGATCACAGGGTAAAGTGGTGAATAAATCATAATGGTAAGTGCAGTAGCTGCAAAAGGGGCCAGTTGTTTCCAAAAATTTGCTCCTAAAGTTTTGGGTATTATCTCAGAAAAAATTAAAATAATAATGGTTATAATTGCCGAGGCAATACTAACATACTCATTACCATATAATATCTGCACCTGTCCGCCAACTCCTGCCGCACCAATGGTATGAGCAAAAGTATTGATGGTTAAAATGGCAGCCAGTGGTAGGTCTATTTTTTCTTTATATTGTTGCAGCTTTAGGGCATATTTTTTATGCTCTTTAGCTTTTGATGCTATGTAACTTGGTGTAATACTTAATAATACAGCTTCAAGTATAGAACACAAAAATGAAAAAATTAGTGCTACAAATAAATAGATTAATAATAATCCCATTGTATTTTATTTTTCGTAATGATGATTTTTTTTGATGTAATCATATACTCCGCAAGGTAAAAAATATTTTAATATTTTCCCTTGCTGTAATGATTCGCGTATAAAACTTGACGATATTTCCATTAAAGGTGCATTAATCAATGAAATATTTTTGTAATTTTTGTATTCTTCAATATCATATCCAGCCCTTGGATAAACCAAAATATCGTAATTTGTTAATAATTCCTGATAACTTTTCCATTGATGAAACGATTTAAAATTATCGGTGCCAATTATGATTTTAAATTGCTTATCGGGATATTTTTCGGATAAAAAATTTAAGGTGTCGATGGTGTACGATGGCTTTGGTAAATAAAACTCAATATCCAAAGCTTTTATTTTTAAATCATAGGACAATGCCAGTTGAACCATTTTTAATCTTTCGTTTTCGTCCAACAGGTTTTCTTCTTTTTTTAAAGGGTTATGAGGGCTTACGATGAGCCATATTTCATCCAGGTTTGCAAACTCTAACATATAATTTGCAATAGCCAGATGTCCGATATGAATTGGATTAAAAGAACCAAAAAACAATCCGGTATTCATGGTTTATTATTGATTTATAAAATTTATTACAGCTTGTTTAGCTTCATTTACAGCCATATCAAGGTCATCATTAAAAATAGTAATATCAAAGTGTTTAGCAAACTCAAGTTCTTTTTTTGCTTTTGCAATTCTAATTTCAATATCTTCGTTATTATCTGTTGACCTGTTTCTTAATCTTTGTTCTAGCACTTTTATATTGGGTGGCATAACGAAAATTGAAAGCGTTTTTTCAGGGTATTTTTTCTTGATATTTAAGCCGCCAACCACATCAACATCAAAAACTACATGATTTCCTTTAGCCCAAATTCTTTTTAATTCACTTTTTAGCGTGCCATAAAAACGGTTATCATAAACTTCTTCCCACTCAACAAATTCGTCTTTTTTAATTTTTTGTTTAAAGTTTTCGGTACTTAGGAAATAGTAATCTTTACCATCGGTTTCATTTCCTCTTTTAGGGCGGTTTGTTGCCGAAACAGAAAATTCTAATCCGATATTTTCTGCCAACAGCTTTTTAACAATAGTTGTTTTACCAGAACCAGAGGGTGCCGAAAAGACAAATAATTTACCTTCCATTATAAAATATTTAAAACTTGTTCTTTAATTTTTTCCAGCTCGTCTTTCATCAAAACAACATTTCTTTGCATTGTCGAATCGTTAGCTTTCGATCCGATAGTATTTATTTCACGTCCAATCTCCTGAGCTATAAATCCTAACTTTTTTCCTATGGCATTTCCCTGGTTTAACATTTCAATAAAGTAGCTGCAGTGGTTTGTTAGCCTTACTTTTTCTTCAGTAATATCCAGTTTTTCAAGATAATAAAATATTTCCTGCTCCAGCCTGTTTTGGTCAATTTCTTTTTCATCAAAAAGTGTTTTAATATTATCCCGTAATCGCAATTTTATTTTTTCTATTCTGGTGCTTTCGTAATTCGATAAATCATCCTTTAAATGTTCAATGGTTTTAATTCTTTGTTCCATATCTTTTTTCAGGTGTAATCCTTCCTGTAAACGAAATTCGTCGATCTGCTCAATGGCTTTATGGATAGTATTTAATACCGCATTCCATTCTTCCTCATTAATTTCTTCATGTTCAACATATAAAGTATCGGGAAGGCGCATAATGGTTTGTAACATTTGTTCCTGTGAGGTGATATTTAATTCATCTGCTATTGCTTTTAATTGCTGGTAGTAATTTTTAACTACAGAAGTATTAATTGTTGTTGCTTTGCTATCGTCTGTACTTTCATAATAAAGTACAAATTCAACTTTACCACGTTCTAATGTTTTTGAAATTTCAGTTCTTATTTCTAATTCTTTTTCACGGTAAATGCCTGGTATTTTAGTAAAAATATCAAGATTTTTACTGTTTAACGATTTAATTTCAATAGTTACTTTTTTATCTTTTAATTCACATTCGGCTTTTCCATAGCCTGTCATCGATTTTATCATGGTATTCTTTTCAAATGTTTGAATTTACAGGGCAAAGGTAAGAAAAAAATAGTTTAAGAGTGCGTTATATCCCTTATCTTGATGATAAATTTAAATGTTTAGTACATGAATGTACACTTTTTTTATTAATTTTAAGATTATAAATTAAACACTATGAGAAAAATTATTATTGTATTTTTATTCTTGATATACCCTTTTTTAGGAAACGCTCAGGATTCTCTCGAAAAAATTAACTATCTTATTTTAACACAAAAGTATACCGAAGCGTTACATCAAACCAACGAGTTTATCCGAAATAACCCTGAAAACTCTACTGGTTATTATCAAAAGGCCTTAATCAATAAATTAATGTATAAATATCCTGATGCTATTAAGGCTATCCGCAAGGCACTTGATAAAGAACCCGAGAATATTGATTACATTACTGAATATGCAACATTGCTGATGAAGCGTGAAAGAAATAAAGAGGCTGTTGAGCTCTTTGAACAAGCTTTTTCGAAAGATTCATCTAATTTTTATTCCGGATTAAAACTGGGTAATTATTACATGAAAACAAAAGAGTACGAGAGAGCACAGAAGATATTGTATACATTATATGTTAATGATACAACCAACAGTTACCTTGCCAGGAACTTAGGCTTATGTAGTATAAAATTGTTAGATAAAGAGAACTCTTTAAATTGGTTAAAGAGAGCATTGTATTTAGATAGCACAGATGTAAAAGCTTATGAATACCTGGCCCTGGTATATCGATCTGCTAAGGAGTTTGATAAAGCTCTGGATTGTCTGAATGAAGCTATAAAAGTAGCTCCACAGAATAAATATTTATATATTAAAATAGGCGATATTCACGTACTTCGTAACCATAATTATCGGGCAATTCCTGCATATTTAGAGGCTCTGGCAATAGACCCAAAGGATGAATTTGTGGTAAAAAGTATTGGGTTAAGTTATTATAAAATAAAAAAATACAATAAATCAATGCATTATCTTAAAAAGGTATTGTCTATGGGAATGAATGATTTGCAATGTTTTAATCATCTAGGGAAAATTTATACTCATAAAAACAAGTTAGATAGTGCTAATAATTATTTCTTTGAAGCGCTTGAGTTATTACATCCCGATAATAGTTTGATTTTTTCGATCAAGGAAAATATGGGTAAAAACTACTACTCGATGGGAGAATACACTAAAGCACTTGAGCAATTTAATGATATTATTAAGTTAGAGTTAAAAGAAGGGTATTTGGAAACCTACCGAAAGAACAAGGTACTTATTGATATGGCTTCAATTTATCATGAAAAATTACAGGATAAAAAGAAAGCTATAGAGTATTATGAAAAAATTATTGAACCTGAAGTAATGGTTAATAAAGATTATTATAATTATGCTCAAACGCAGATTAAAAAGCTTAAAGAAGAATTGTTTTTTGAAGGAGAATTGTAAATCTAAATCACCACTTTCTTTTTCCAGTTTCCGGTAAGGTAATAAATATAAGCAAGGAGTAACCCTATAACCCATCCAATGGGTATAGCCCACCAAATTCCTTTTTCGCCAAAGTGTTTAGACAAAATTAAAGCTCCCGGAATACGAATAATCCAAAGAGAAATTAATGTTGTAAACATGGGGATAATGGTATCGCCTGCACCTCTCATTACACCCGAAATGGCAAACATGGCCGAAAAAACAATATAGAATGATCCAACAATCATCAGGTATTCTTGCCCAATCCGTATTACTTCACTATCATTGGTAAATAAACCCACAATAAAATTTCCAAATAAAAGAACCGCGGCAGTAACTGTAAGCGAAATAATCGACGACATTTTAAATGTGGCAATAAAACCTGATTTTACCCTATCGGTTTTTCGTGCACCCAGGTTTTGGCCTACAAATGTGGATAATGCTGCTGCAAAATTCATAGCCGGTAACGATGCCAGCGAGTTTATCCGTGTTGCAACGGCATAAGCAGCAATAACATTGGTGCCAAAAGTATTTACAATACCAATTAACGCCATCATTCCCAAAGCAACAAAAGTTTGCTGAATACCTGTTGGTAGGCCAATACGAATACTTTTCTTAAAAATGTCTTTATCAAAAACCAGATTTTTAAATGAAAACCTAATGATTTTATGATTTTTATTTAAATAGATAATGGCTGTTAAAAATGCACCACCCTGGGCAATGACTGAAGCTATGGCTACTCCGGCAATTCCCCATTTAAAAACAATAACAAACAGCAGGTCGAAGCCAATATTGAAAAAAGTGGAAATGATTAAAAAATATAATGGAGTTTTAGAGTCGCCTAAACCTCTTAAAACAGCACTTGTTCCATTAAACCCAAACGAAACAACTGCTCCGGCCATGAAAATATTAAAATAAATTTTTGCAGTTGGAATGATCTCTTCGGGTAATTTCAAAAATATGAAAATATCTTCGCTAAATATAATGGCAATAATACTTATGGCGATAGAAGTAAAAAACAGGAAAATAAAAAGGGTATCAATCGTACGTTTTATTTTTTCAATGTTTTTAGCTCCAAAATATTGTGAAATAACAATAGTACTTCCGGTAGCAATACCAATTATAAGTGATAAAAAAGCAAATATTATGGGAAAAGATGCACCAACAGCCGCCAAAGCTTCTTTACCAATAAAATTACCTACAATAATGCTATCAACAATATTGTAGAGTTGCTGAAACACATTTCCAAGCAACATGGGAAGCGCAAATTTTAATATTAAAGGGCCCTCTTTTCCCTCAGTTAAATCTTTCATTTTTGAATTTTAATCGCGGCAAATGTGATAAATTAAAATTTATAATCAAAATAGTACATGAGGTCTAACCAAAAAATATGGTGATTGTTTAACAAAAAAGCCCCGTAAAAAACGAGGCTTAGGGTTATTTATAATCGTTCTAATTCAACTGTAAAATGCCGCATAATGGGTGCTTCGTTAATAATTTTCAGTCCTTTGGTGATTTTATCCCTGCGATCGTAAACATTTTTCAGTGCAACGGCAATCACATCCATATGATTGTTGGTATAAACTCTTCTTGGTATTGCTAACCTTAATAATTCAAGAGCAGGATAACGGTTTTCACGTGTTTCCGGATCACGGTCTGCCAATAACGTGCCTATTTCTACACCGCGAATTCCGGCTTCTAAATATAATTCTACCGCCAATGTTTGTGCCTGATACTGTTCTTTTGGTACATTAGGTAAGAATTTTTTGGCATCCACAAAAATGGCATGTCCGCCATAAGGCCTTTGTACTGTAATTCCAAATTCAGTAAGTTTTTTACCAAGATACTCAACTTGCCTTATTCTAGTATCAAGGTAATCAAATTCGGTTCCTTCATCCAGCCCCTGAGCCAAAGCATTCATATCTCTGCCCGACATTCCGCCATATGTTATAAAACCTTCGAACATGATATTATAAACGGTAGCTTTTTTAAAGATTTCTTCGCTGTTTAAAGCAATAAACCCACCCATATTTACAATGGCATCTTTTTTACTGCTCATGGTCATTCCATCGGCATACGAAAACATCTCTTTTACAATTTCTTTGATGGTTTTGTTTTCGTAACCTTTCTCACGCTTTTTAATAAAATAGGCATTTTCAGCAAACCTGGCCGAATCATAAATTACAGGGATCCCATATTTGTTAGCAAGCTTTCTAACAGCTTTCATATTTTCTATAGAAACCGGCTGCCCGCCTGATGAATTACAGGTAACGGTAACAACAATGAAAGGAATTTTTTCTCTTGGATGTTTTTTTATTGTTTCTTCCAGTTTATCTAAATCAATATTTCCTTTAAAAGGATGTTCCAGTTCAGTGTCAAAAGCTTCATCAATAGTACAATCGACAGCTTTAGCTTTTCTGAATTCTATATGGCCTTTGGTAGTGTCGAAATGTGAATTGCCGGGAATAATATCACCCTCTTTTATAAGTACCGAAAAAAGAACATTTTCAGCAGCGCGGCCTTGATGTGTGGGTAAAAAGTAGTCAAATCCGAGCAACTCTTTGATAGTATTTTTTAATTTGTAATAAGATGAGGCTCCTGCATAACTTTCATCTCCCAACATCAAAGCCGACCATTGTTTGTCGCTCATGGCTCCTGTACCCGAGTCGGTTAATAGATCGATAAATACTTGTTCGCTTTTTAAATTAAATAAATTGTATTTGGCTTCTTTAATCCATTTTTCACGTTCTTCGCGTGTGCTTTTTCTGATGGTTTCTACCATCTTAATTTTATACGATTCTGCAAATGGTAATTCCATAATATAATTGTATTAATAATTAACAAATTGAAAATAATGTATAGGTAATTGCTAAAATGAGGTTTTAAAAAGAGAAAGAATCTCTCTTTTTAATATTTAGGTAAATGATTTTTGTTGATACTCTTATGTTGAGCAAATTTTTCATGTAACCCCAAAATTGTATTGACGTTACAAATATAAAAGTTTCATTAGAAATAAGCTAAAATTAAATAATTTTGTGTTGTTTTTATTTGTTGCTTACTAATTTAAATGTTTTAAATTTCAGGATTTTACACTTTTTTGACGATAATGTGAAAAGGTATTTTTAAACCTGAATACAATTTGTTAATCTTAATAAAGGGATTTATTATATTTTAAAATATATTAATAATTGGATGAAATCTTCATGCTTAAAATAAAAAATTAAACCGGCACAAACTCAAAAGGACATGAACCGAGTTTACGAGCTCGCCGAAGGCAATAAAATATTACTTGTAAGAAAGCTATTGCATGAAGGTTCGCCGGAGGGATTTGTGGGAAGCTTAAGCGGGAGACACCGGCAACAAAAAAGATTATTGGAATTTGAAGTATAAATAGTAGAACTAAGCGCTAGCGTTCTCATGACAGAAGGAAATAAAAACAATTGTTTAACTAAAATATATTCCGTGAAATATATATTGATTTTTATTACAGGCTTATTATTGGTTTGTCAGCCTCTGCTTAATGCCAGGACAAAATTTAAAATAGATAAGTTTGTAACTGTTGAATATTATTTATCAGCAAAAGACACAATAAAAACTGATTCGGCTGAAGTTGATCATCAGCTTAACGACGACTTAATGATAAGGGACACTTTGCTGCAAATCATGGGTGTTGATATACCTGATTTTTCAGTTGATGAGCTTGATTCGTTGCAAAAAGCTAACAATGATTCTTTAAAATCAGTTTTGGACACAACAAAAATATTAATATCCGATTCCTTAAGAATTTTAAATCCAATTTATGATTCTTTATTGTTTGATTTTAAAAAAGATACTTTACACCTTACAGATACAATTCAAACAACTGATTCAATAGCTGTTTCCGATACATTAATGATAGAAGATACCATCGTTGTAAAAGAAGAAACCTATGAGGAATTTATTGAACGCTTAAGCGATTCACTTATTTTTGAGTCACCCGACACTACTTATTTTGTGATCAAAAATATTCAAAATTTTTTCGAGACAGATACTCTTGAAATTAATGATACTACTGTTCAGGCTATTCAAAAGTTAATTCATTATAAGTATAGTTATAACAAAATTGATTCAATCAAACAGTACCTAAAGAAAAAATTCAGTGAAGGCCAGTTTTTATACCTTTCAAACGATTCTGTAGTACAAACGTTAAATGATTCGGTTAGAAATGCGGTTCAATATATTTTTAATAGTTTTCCTGAAGATTCGCTAAAACTGGTATTTAAAAATACAATTAATGACTCGGTACAATTAAATACAGCCGAAAGCCAAATTGATTCAGTGCATTTTAAACTTTTTGACCATAGAGGTGAATATGCTGTTTTATGGATTAAAAAATCTGATAAAAACGCGTATGACCTTATGCTTGAAGAAGGTACTTATATCGAAAAAGCCAAGCAACAAAAGGTTGTAGCACGAAAAGTGGATACTGAGGATACAAAAAATGGCCTGAAAGAAGTTCGTAAGGTTGATATTATTGTACCTATTTGGAAATTTGGAAGTACTGCTGATGTTAGATTTAATCAAGGTTATCAATCAAATTGGGTTGAGGGTGGTGAAAACAGCTTATCTGCTCTGTCAGTACTCAGGTTTAATGCCGATTACAGTTATGGTAAAAAGCGTACATGGGATACAGATGTTGAATATAAATTAGGGTACTTAAAAGCGGGTGATAATCCGTTGCAAAAAAATGACGACCGTTTTGAGTTTAACTCTAAATATGGGCGTACTGCATTTAATAATTGGTATTATAGTTTATTATTTAATTTTAAAACCCAATTTTTAAAAGGTTACGATTATCCAAACGATTCAGTTGCAATATCTAAATTTATGTCTCCGGGTCATTTGGTTTTTTCTCTGGGTTTGGATTATAAACCCAATAAAAATTTAACGGTATTAATTTCTCCTATTACATCGAAGTTTACAATTGTTTCAGATACAGCAAATTATGATCAAACCCGTTTTGGTGTGGGAGCTGATGAGAAAATAAGAAAAGAAATTGGTGCTTATATTAAAGCTATTTGGAAATATGATATTACCAAAGATATTCATATGGAAAACAAAATTAATTTCTTTACCAATTATATCGATAACCCTCAAAATGTAGATATTGACTGGGAGTTAAACTTAAAAATGCAACTTACCCGTTACATCCAAATGTCGATCAATACTCATTTAATTTACGATGATGATGTAGATATCCCTGTATTTGAGAATGGTGAACAAGTTGGAGTAACTAAAGGGCTTCAATTCAGAGAGGTAATTGGCGTCGGTTTTTCATATAACTTTTAAAAAGGGGGAAGAAAAATAATTTGTCTAACTCTTTAATTATGGGCATAATACTGAAAAATAGTTGGTAAAATCTTCTAAAATATAGACTATAACT
>JBKHIH010000137.1:0-3601 GCA_046538755.1 Thiohalospira sp. | reverse complement strand
GCAATGTAACTATTTATTTATCGCCCAAAGAATTTCAACTGTCGGATGTGGTAATTTCTGCAGGTTTGTATGAGCAACCTTTGGATAAACTTACAAAGCCTGCCGATTTGATTTCGCACAGGGAAATTGTGGACAACATGAATTCCAATATAACCGATGTGCTCAATAAAACACCCGGGTTTACCCAGGTTTGGGAGTATCATTCGCCCATTATTCTAAGAGGGTTGAACTCTAACCGCCTGATTATTATGAAAGACGGAAACAGGCGCATTGGCACATTCCCGGGTGGTTATTTTGGTCAGGATATGAATATTTACGACAGCCGCAAAATTGAAATCATTAAAGGCCCCGGTTCTGTTATTTATGGTAGTGGTGCAATTTCGGGAATTGTTAATTTGGTTAGTGCCAAGCCTTTTGGCGATAATAAAAACAGTGTGCAACTAAGCTCGGGTTATGGCAGTAACAACAACGAATTTTTAGAATTGATCAAAGTTTGCCATAAACGGGAAAAATTTGGGATTTCGCTCAACGGTAAATACCGGAAGACCGGTGAAATGGTTTATGGCAATGGGGAGATAGCTGAAAATAGCAATGTGGAAGACCGCGATATTTCATTAAACACCGGATACAAATTTTCAGATGAACATAATATCATAATCAATGCCAATTATCACTTTGGCGATTGGGGCAAACCACGTGGTTTTAACGGCCCGACCAAACGGTTTACCAAAGTGCGGAATGAAGAAGAAAATTTTCACACAAATTTCTCATATAACTATACCCCAAAGGGCATTGTTGAATCAGTAATTCTGAACCTATACTACGACAATGGCTGGCGCGATTATTACCAGTACAAGTACAGTACCGTAAGCGGTAATTTATCATCACTTGATTTGGTTCATTACAGGAACAATTATGGCGGGGGTCGTTTCTTCACCATTTTAAATCTATCTGAAAAGAATAAGCTGACTACCGGAATTGATGGTTATTTGTTCAGGTTGGACAATCCATCGGAAATATTTGATTATTATAACGATACACACGGTCGCATGACAGGCTCAAAGGATGCCGGGCAACAGAATATTGGCGCTTTTGTGAATGATGAATGGCAAATTGGAGAAAAATGGCAAGTCGTTTCCGGAATCCGCTTTGATGCGGCTACTGTTGTTGAAGGTAAGAAAGATACAATTAACGGTCGCAATGAAAAAAGGGAAGCATTTAGCGGAAATGCCGGCCTGGTGTATTCACCAAACAACACAACGCATGTATCTTTTAATATGGGCAGGGCTTTTCGGATGCCAACTACCGAGGAATTGTTTACCCGGGTAATCAGTTGTAAAGGAATAAAAATAGGCAATCCCGATTTACAACCCGAGTACAGCCGGAATTTTGATCTTGGGATACGTGGTAAAGCTTTAAAACAAAAGTTAAAATATGATTTTGCTTTGTTTTATAATATTCTGGATGATTTTATCAACGAAGCGCCAGCGGAAGAAATTGACGTTGATTTCACTTTGAAAAATACGGATGCTAAACTAATGGGTGGTGAGATTTCGGCAGCTTATCGTTTTAATAATGTGTTAAAACCTTCAAATTCATTATATCTGGGCACAGGCGCAGCTTACGTTTATGGTATTGATTTATCTGAAGGAGAAGAATCACCTTTGTTTGGTATGCCACCACTTAAAATAAATGCTGAATTAAATTATCGCGGGCTAATTAACAAAAAATGGATAACTGGTTATTCATTGACATTTGACAGCGAATATGCTGCAGCTCAAAATCGAATAGCAAAAATACCCGAAGGCACTGATGGAGGCCCGTGGGGTTACATTCCGTCAGAATCACATACAGTTTTCAACTTTTCATTAGGCTTAAACTCAAATTCATTGCCGGGTTATCCAAAATTACGTCTTATTGCAAAAAACATTTTAGATGCCGATTACCAGCCTTTTGGCTCATATATCCCTGCAATGGGAAGAAATTTTAAAATTTTACTATCGTTTCACTTTTAAAAAATCTTAGTTATGAATAAATTTTTTTCAATTATCGTTTTAACAGTCTTTTTATTTACGGTAAATGCCTGCAATCAAACAGACAAAAAGCAAAACAATCAGACAGAAAAGCCTGAAATAACAAAGGATTACTTATCCGTTGATGATGTATTCACTCAAGGTGAATCACTATTCGGAAAAGCCGTTCACGTGGAAGGCATTATTGAACACGTGTGCAAACATACATGGAAACGTTTTAAAATTATCGGCGCCAATGAAAATCAATTTATCAGAATCGAACTGGGCGATAAATTCCCAACAGTTGATGCTTCTATAACAGGGAAAAAGGCAAAAATTACAGGGAAGTTAATACCGGTAAAAATGGATGAGAAAATGGTAAAAGAATGGGAAGAAAAAATGAGAGAAAACCACGAAGGCGAGGAAGATACCGAGCATTTTAAAGAAGAAATAGCTTTTATTCAGAACATTCATCAACAAATAACAAGTGGTAAAATTCCACATTATACCAACTATACCATAGAAGCTGAAAATTATGAGTTGGAATAAAAAAAAACTGCAACATTGGTTTCGTGTTTTACACAGAGATATTGGATATTTAGCGGTGGGCATAACAATGGTTTATGCCCTTTCCGGTTTTTTCTTATCGCATAAAAACATTTTTTCAGCAACAATAACAAAAGAATTCGCGATTGAATTTCCGAAAAATCTTCAGGGTGATAATTTTATTAATCATTGGAATACAAACACATCCGTAACAGTCAATCACCTTAAAGAGTCTGACAATCAAATAAAACTATTCTTAGATGGTGGAACTGGACGTTATGATAAATCAAGTGGCGAGGTTTACTACAAAATTTTTAAGAAACGGCCGATAATTACTTTTTTAAATCAATTACATAACAACCAAAAAAAAGGATGGATTTACATTGCTGATATTTATTCATTTTTATTGATATTTCTGGCAATTTCAGGTTTAGTCATGGTAAACGGCAAAAATGGATTTTTAAAAAGAGGTGTTTGGTTGATGGTTTTGGGAATTATTATTGTACTTTTATTTGTTTTTATAAAATAATATCTGAGTTTTTACAATAAGTAAATAAAGGTGCATCGAACAGTAAAACATACGATTTCAATTTCATTGGTAATAATTTTATTACTGCCAATGACCATAAAATTGTTTGATGGAATTTTTCACCATCATGACCATTTTCATTGCACTGCAAAAAACGAAAAGCATTTTCATAAATACCATGAAAAATGCCCGATACCAAGCTTTGAATTGTCATTTTTTTCAGTAGATAAGCATATACAAACTACACAAAAACACTTCTATCATGTAGAACTAAATGACAATTACAATTTTGTATATTGTCGCAATAATTCAAAGTATTCATTCTTATTACGTGCACCACCAAATTTTTACAGGTAAAACCATGACATCTTAAATAATGTAATAAACTTATTTGTAAATTTTAATTATCGTAATAAAATGAAAAAAATCGTTTTCATTTTCTTTGTGTTGTTTCTTTTCATAAAAGTAAACGCTCAAAATCAGATAAAGGGAAAAGTAACAGATAAAACAAATA
>JBKHIH010000136.1:0-3602 GCA_046538755.1 Thiohalospira sp. | reverse complement strand
AATATTAAGATTATCAACTTTTACAATTTCCTGATTGACAAGATAGGTAAAAAGCTCCAGGTTATATTCGGTAGGATGCACAAGCACTAAAGTTTTCTCTTGCGACAGCAAGTGAAAAGAAACAAAAAATATTGATACAATTAAAAACAGTTTTTTGATCATGATTAATAATATTTAAAATGTTTACGGCTTTAACAATGCATAAATATAGCAATCCTGTAATTGGTTATTTTTAAAAATTGATTTTATTAATTTGGCTTCCTGTATAAATCCACATTTTTTCAGCACCCTTATGGACGACTCATTATTTTCAAAAACATGGGCAAAAATTCGTACTACATCAAAATTTTCGAAGGTATAATCAGCCATTGCTTTTAATGCTTTAGTTGCAATGGCTTTGTTCCAGTATTTTTCGCCCACCCAGTATCCAATTTCAGCATTTTTCCTGAAAACATCCGTTAAAATATTGATTCCTATCCCTCCTACAGTTTTATCTTTGTAAACAATTGCAAAATTCCGTAATGGGTTATCCTTGTTTGCAATTTCTATCCATTGCATTGCAGCCATTTCGGTATATGGATAAGGAAATTCATCCCTAAGGTTATCCCATATCTTTTTATTATTGGCATTTTTTACCAACGAGCTGATATCTTTTTGTTGCCAGTTACGGAGCGTTATGTTTCCTAATTCAATCATTAGTATTTTAATTATGATTTTAAAGATATTAATAAATTTCAATTTCTTATTAAAACTGTATCTAATATATTATTTTGATCTTAACGTTTTATTCTATTAATTCTATAATTTAGCAACACTATAATTTGCTTAAATTAGTAAAAAATGGCAGAACAAATTACCAGCACACAAAATCCAAAGATTAAAAATATTCTGAAACTGCAGCAGAAATCGGCAGAGCGAAAAAAACAGAATCTTATTGTTATAGAGGGTTTACGCGAAATTGAATTGGCAAAACGGTCTGGTATAAAATTAAAATCAATTTATTTTTGTAGTAAAATTATTTCCGATGATGAAATCGAAAAACGTTTTCATCCTTTATCTTCGATTGTTGAAATCAGCATTGAAATATATAAAAAACTTGCTTACCGCGGCTCTACCGAAGGGGTAATTGCGCTGGCCGAACCTCAATATCTGAAATTAAGTGATCTGAAATTGCGAAAAAATCCACTAATTATTGTACTTGAATCGGTCGAAAAACCGGGCAACCTGGGTGCCATACTGCGTACTGCCGATGCAGCCAAAGTTGATGCAGTAATTATTTCCGATCCGTTAACGGATATTTATAACCCCAATGTTATTCGTTCGAGCATTGGATGTGTTTTTACAAACCAGGTGGTTGCATGCTCATCCGGCCATGCAATGGCATGGCTTAAAGAAAAAGGTATTAAAACGTATGCTGCTTCATTAATGGCCACAGAAAATTATCACCAAAAAGATTTTACGAAACCTTCAGCGTTTGTTATGGGTACCGAAGCGGACGGGTTAACACAAAAATGGCTTAAAAATACCGATGAGCAAATTATTATTCCAATGAGTGGTGCTATTGATTCGCTCAATGTTTCAACCTCAACAGCCATTTTGGTTTTTGAGGCCATGCGGCAACGAAATTTTTACCAATAAAAAAAGCTCCACATGGGAGCTTAATAAAATTGGAATTATTATTTTCTGCTTCCTGTTCCTTTTAATATTTTTTCCCTAATAGATTCTGCAACAAAATTATTTAACGACATTTTTTCTTTCATCGCCAACAATGCAGCTTTCTGATGAAGCTTAGCAGACACCCTTACATTAAAACTACCTTTAAAAGGTTTCTCGGGGTTAATACCTTTGTTTTTACAATCAATTAAATAATCATCTATTGCTTCTTTAAAGTCTTTTTCAAGCGCTTTGCCTGTTTTTCCTTCATAAGAGATTAATCCTTGTATTCCAAGTACCTTCCCAAAAAGAAGATCATCCTCTTTACTATATTCAATAGTTCCTGTATAGCCTTTATATTCTAAAAAACTCATAATCCTAACACCTCCCTAATTTGTTTTATTTGATAAAGCTTCATTATTCCCGATGGGTGTGGTTTATGTAATATTATTGGCACACCTTTATCATTAATAAACTTAACTCTTGAACCGGATGTTTTCCCTTTTTTAACTTCCCTAAAATTAAAATACCTAAGTAATTTTACCATCTCATCATAATGAAAATCAGATGGCATGCTTAAAAATCGAGCAATCAGTTTTTCCTTTTTACTCATATACAAATGTAACTATATTTAGTTACAAAAACAAAAAATAATCTTTTTATAAAATTTTGCTAATCTAAATATTAAAGATAAAATATAGGTTTAGTTAACATCAATAAACATTATACTTTTGAAGCAGGTAAAATATATAGTATTGCTAAATTTCATGGATTAGTTAAACAAACTAATTTAGGTATAGGAGAATATAATGAAAATCGATTTTTTTCTGGTAATGAACTTAATAATTTAAATGTAGATCCTAATTGGAATGTTGGAGTTATTGGAGTTGATGATAGTTTCGATGAAGAAAATGGAATACATGAATTTCCTTCAAATGGCTTTACTGATGCAGGTAAATTAGCATTTGGTGCAAATTGGTTAAATTTTAGCCTACATTTTCCACAATCGGGGGTTGTTGATAATGATGTTGCGGGTATGAGAGCAAATACTCATTTTACTCCACAATATATTACTGAACATTTTTTTGAAGATAACGAACAATTAGTTGCAGCAGATAAAAAAAATACTAAATGGTTCGCTCGCTCTGATTTACATCATACTGATTTTATCGAAGTAGATAAAAAATTCATAATCGCATTTAATGATATTAATAAAAAAGGGTTTGATTTAGAAAATGATGTAGATGATAATTTAGTAAATGAAATTCGAAATGCTGATTTCCGAAATGGACAATATGTTTCTGAAAATGGTGCTCCAGCACCCTATGGTGGTGGTAAAGTAGACGGTATACCATCAAATTCTACAGATACTAATTATTATTTTTATAAAGGATTCGGAGAATCTGATTGTATTGATTTTATTATTTCATTAGGATTAGTTTAAACCTAAAATAAAAATATATTATAGCATATTTATTCTTTCTTTAATACTAAAATACCTCTAAGATAGTCAAAGTCATAATATTCTTTTTCATCAAATCTTAACTTTAAAATTTCATTACTATAACTTAATATTGTAAAATTTAAATTACGAATTTTAATTGAATTATAATCTTTATAAAAATCAGTAGTTCTTACAACATCGTAACAATGATTATGAGTAACTACTTCCATTTTATCAATATTTATATTCCAATCAAAAGTAAGGGTAGAACTAATTTCATCATACATACTACCATCATCATCGGTATAACAACCAAATTGATCACCTTCATATTCATAATACTGAAAAGCCCAATAACCGTCCAATTCGGCAAGAGTTATAATCCCTTCATCTACAGGATCAGGAGATACATCTTCTTTTTCACAACTAAAAAACATTGTTGTTACTAATACTGGTTTAGCCCCCTATTAATCGGACTTTTTTATAGATAGTTAAACAAACATAT
>JBKHIH010000135.1:0-3668 GCA_046538755.1 Thiohalospira sp. | reverse complement strand
AAACAAGCAGTAGCCTATCGCGAGGTGTCATTGCTTTTACGCCGTCCGCCCGGCAGAGAAGCTTATCCTGGAGATATTTTTTATCTGCATTCAAGATTACTTGAACGTGCTGCAAAAATTATCGAAGCCGATGAAATTGCTGCAAAAATGAATGACCTTCCCGAATCTATTAAAAATAAAGTCAAAGGTGGTGGTTCTTTAACAGCTCTTCCAATTATTGAAACACAAGCCGGCGACGTTTCTGCTTATATACCCACCAATGTAATTTCAATTACTGATGGCCAGATTTTCCTTGAATCAGACCTTTTTAACTCGGGTGTACGCCCGGGGATTAATGTGGGTATTTCGGTTTCTCGTGTAGGTGGGAATGCGCAAATTAAATCGATGAAAAAAGTTGCCGGAACCTTAAAGTTAGACCAGGCACAATATCGAGAACTGGAAGCTTTCTCTAAATTTGGTTCCGATTTAGATGCTGCTACTATGGCTGTTCTGGATAAGGGAGCTAAAAATGTGGAAATTCTTAAGCAAGGCCAGTATACACCCATGTCCGTTGAAAAACAAATCGCAATTATCTATTGTGGAACAAAAGGTTTGTTGGAAGATGTGCCAATAGAAAAAGTAAAAGCATTTGAATCTGATTTTTTAGATGTAATGGAAATGCAGTATGATAAAGTTCTTAAAGCACTTAAAGAAGGTAAATTAAACGAAGAAATAACCAAAACCATAGAATCCGTGGCCAGTGATGTGGCTTCAAAATATAATAAGGCTTAATTTTTTTTTAATATGAGTAGTTTAAAAGATATACGTACCCGTATAACTTCGGTTAAATCAACCAAACAAATTACCAGTGCCATGAAAATGGTTTCTGCGGCTAAACTAAAAAAAGCGCAGGACGCTGTTATCAACCTTAGGCCTTATGCCCATAAATTGAACGAAATTTTAAACAGTATAACAAAGTCGGTTAATTTAGCCGGAGATAATATTTATGCCCGGCCTGGTTTTCCCGATAAAATATTAGTTGTTGTAATTTCTTCTAATAAAGGGTTATGTGGCGCATTTAATGCGAATATAATGAAAGAGGCCATTCGTTTAATCGATGAAGATTATTATGGAGAAAACGAAGAGGGGAAAGTTGATGTTTTAACGATTGGCAAAGCGGCTACTGATTTTTTTATTAAAAAAGGATATAAAGTAATTGGTTCTGATAACGACCTCTTAGACCAGCTTAGTTTCGAGAAAGCTACACCTTTAATTGAAAAAATAATCGAATCGTATTTAAACAAAGATTACGATCGAGTAATGCTTGTTTATAACCGGTTTAAAAATGCTGCCGTACAAATTATTACCTCGCAGCAGTTTTTACCCGTTGAAATTGATTACGCTGATGAAGAGGCGGAAGTATTTTTTAATTTTGATTTTATTTTTGAACCAGATCAGGAATATATTGTAAAAACCCTGATACCCAAATCACTAAAACTTAATTTTTACGAAGCTTTATTAGAATCGCTTGCAGCAGAACATGGGGCTCGTATGACCGCCATGCACAAAGCGACAGACAATGCTGCTGCATTAATCAAGGAACTTCAGTTAAACTACAATAAAGCACGCCAGGCTTCCATTACCAATGAAATATTAGAAATTGTGGGTGGTGCAGAGGCTTTGAGTAAGTAGTATTTTTTATTTCTTTTACTTTTTACTTTTAAAATTATTTTAAAAATACTTTTTTATCTTCGCTAAATATAGATGATATTTTAGTGATGAGTGCATATATCTACGATTTAATTAGACAGGGAGAACATCAGCAGCTTGACTTTAAACACTCCATAACCGATTCGAAAAAAATAGCTCGTTCTCTTGCTGCTTTTGCCAATACCGATGGAGGAAAATTACTGGTAGGAGTAAAAGATAACGGATCAATAACCGGAGTTAAAAGCGACGAAGAATTTTATATGGTTCAGGCTGCTGCAGAAATGTATTGTAAGCCTGAAGTTAAATTTGAAACCAAAGTGTGGGAAATGGAAGGCAAAACATTGCTTGAAATTACAATTCCTAAAACTTCTTCAAACGAATTAATCTCAGCGCCCAATAAAGACGGAAAGTTTCGCGTTTATATCAGGGTAAACGACCAGAACTTTATCGTTAATAATATATACCTTAAAGCATGGAAAAAGAAAAAATTTGGCAAAGGCGTGTTAGTACGTTACGCTGATCCGGAAAAAATATTATTTAATTACCTTGCGAATAATCAAAAAATAACTTTTTCTAAATTTATGCGATTAACAAATTTGACTAAATATAAAGCCGAAAAAATTCTAATTAATTTAATTGTGCTGGAAATTATTGAAATAATTTTTACTGAAAATCAGGTATATTACCAAATGGCTGAAAAAGTTGCAGGGACTAACAAGTAGCGGTTTTAAACCGTAACACATTGTTATTAATTGATATATGTAATAAATTAAATTTAAAAATAATTTTATAATTTGGTTCGTTTTTATATTTTTAACGGCTGAATATAACCAGAGTAAATTTAATCCTAAACAAAAAATTTTAACCATGAAAGTAAAATTAATGAGTACAATAACTGCAATGATTATTTTTCTGGGATTTGCAGTTAATTTAAATGCACAAACATCAGCCGATGCTGTTAATGCATTAAAAGAAGGTGTATCAAAATTGAAGACAAAAGATTATTTAGGAGCAGTAGAATCTTTTAAAAAATGTGTTTCTATTTATGAAGAGCTGGGCGAATTTGATAATGAAAACAGGGAAACAGCCATTAAGCAAATTCCTGTAACACAGTACAAACATGCTTTGACGCTTTATAAAGCAAAAGATTATGATGGATCAATCAAAGCATTTGAGAAACTGGCAGAATATTCAAAAGAGTATGATGATGAAGCTCATTTAAAAAAGGCTCAAGGTATTATTCCTCAGCTTTATCGTATCAAGGGAACCAATTTATTAAAAGAAAAAAAATATGAAGATGCTGTAACTGCTTATAATCAATCTTTAGATTATAATCCAAACGATGCTAAAACTTATATGTATAAGGTAATGGCATTAAGAGAAATTGATAATATCCAGGATTTAAAAGAAACAGCCAATAAAGGTGTTGAAGTAGCAATTGCCAATAATAAATCTGAAGAAGAAAACAAGATTAAATCGCTGGCTGGAAATTATTTTATCAAAAAGGGAGCAGAAGCTTATAAATCTGAAAACTATGATGAAGCAGTCGATTATTTTACTCAATCGATGGAATATAAAGATGCCAACTCTGATCTTTATTTTCAATTAACATCTGTTTATAATAAACTTGAGCAGTGGGACAAAGCCATTGAAATGGCTAATAAATCATTAGAATTATTTAATGGCGAAGGAACAACCAGAGATGCAAAAATTTATTATGAGCTGGGAAATGCTTATTATGGTAAAGGCGACAATGAGGCAGCTTGTGAAAACTATTCAAAAGCAGCTAAAGGCGATTATCAGGAAGCAGCCGAATATCAAATGAAACATGTCGTAAAATGTAACTAATATTTAGAGTTTTATAATAAAAAAATCCCGTTTTAACGGGATTTTTTTGTTTCTATTTTTACTGGTTTGTTCATTTTTTCTTGACTTTGACAGAAAAATCGAAATTTAATGCTTTTTTAGTAAAAACATTA
>JBKHIH010000134.1:0-3688 GCA_046538755.1 Thiohalospira sp. | reverse complement strand
ATGATTTAAATAAAATATCAAATCACGTAGAGTACTCTAGAATTTCAGATGATAATCTTGAAAATGAGATAGAGGATCTAGTTGAGGAAAATAATAAATATTACGATACAGATTCGGTTCTAATTAAATGCTCAATAATCCGACAAGCAATTAATACAGGCAGGTTTTTATCGTGTAAAATTTCAGATGATCATGTATTGACCGTGATTGAACCCATCTCACTAAATAATAACACTTTAAAATGTTATTGCTATTTAAAGAATGCTGAAAGAAATTTGATGGTTTCAAATTTATCAGATCTGATAATAAGAAATAAGCCGATTACAATAAGATTAAATGGCACCCTCGGAGTGTCAAAAATTAAGGAAGTCATAAAGAATGCTATTGAATATAATAAAATTGTTAGAATGAAGTATACCAGAAGCGGATGGACAGATCAAAGGGTTGATATGGAAACGGGTGAAATAATATTAAATATCACTGAATCGGAGCAAAGTTTAAGGACTATATGTAATATTGACTATGCAATAAATGTCCTCGATGAGGAGCATCTGGTGCACTATGGAATGTCTGATGATAATTACATAACTGCCTTTTGCAATCTAAGAAATGAAATTAGGACTTTTCGGGTTGACAGAATCAATGAAATTGAAATTTTAAATGTTTGATATATAGTACTTTTATGAAAGAAATTATCAATTATTATCTCAGATCATTGGCCTCCTCATCAGAATCATTAAAGAAAAAAAGCATTTTAGTTGAGAAGCCATGGGCACTTATCGATGAGGATGGAGAAATACAAAAACTGATCTTTAAAAGGGATAATGGCCTCATTCTCTCAAAAAATGGTAAAGTAACAGAAGGTAATTGGGAATATTATCCTGAGGCAAAGGCTTTACTAATAAATCGTGTAAATGATAAGATTCTACTAAAAGAGCAATATATTGACGAAAATGTTATGATCCTAAAGAAGGATGGAACAGATAATGATTTTTTTGCTCTTGCTAATGAAAATAGTCTTCCTAATTATAATATTATAGATTATTTGCATAGTTTAAAAAAAAGGAAATTTAATATAAGGGAATTTATCTTAATAGATGGTTGTACTTTGCAGGTTTATAACATGAAAAGCATCAAAAGTTTGAATGATTATTATGGGAAAAAAGTTGAGATTCATAATAAAACCCTTGAGGTATTAAATGTCGATGCTGGCCTCTTTATGTCTAAAGAAAAGCGATTTTGTTTTAATATCTACAATAATCTTGTAATTGCCGTGTATATTAATCATTTTGTTAATCTTCCTGATGGAAGTACTTTTGAAATTATTGGAGGCAATAAAAAAGAGATATATAAGAATCTAAATAAAAAGGTTACGTTCAACGGTCAACCTATATCCGATTCACGCATAAAAGACAAAAATGGTTATTATTATGACATTAAGGATGGAAAAATCTTATCTATCATTGTTATTAATGAATATGAAACCAGCGACGGGAAAAAAATCAATATTGAACAAAAAAACTCATCAAAGATAACCAAAGGAGACCGGATAAATGAATCCTCCCCATCATACCCATTACCTGATGGAATTTACCGGTTGAAAGGCAAGTGGAGGAAGATCAAGATAATTAATAATACCATTGTTTAGTAAATGAATTGGTAATTAAAAATATTATATCTCAAATGCATAAAAGAAAAAATAATTATTCAAACTCCCTATAAATTCACAAAAAAAAATGTGGCAGATTTTGTGGCGGATTTTGTGGCAGAAAAAACAAAAGCCCTTGACAATCAAGGGCTTTTGTTATGTAATGGCGGTCCGGACGGGACTCGAACCCGCGACCCCATGCGTGACAGGCATGTATTCTAACCAGACTGAACTACCGGACCATCTTCTTAAGAACATACCTTTCTGTTAAGGTGTCGCAAAAATAAGCTATATTTTCTTTTCATCAAAATGAAAAATGAAAAAAATCATTTTTTTATAACCTTTTTTCTACATACCAGTATCTGGCATGGTATCACCTGGTTACCACGATTTCTCTTTAGAGGGTTTGGATATATAGACCTGTTACGGCTTAGAGTTTTTGAAATAATTTTATAATAATGAAAATAATCAATGCCAGTATTACCAACACAATAATAATCCCGGTCCATAAACCCAGGTTAAAAATGCTTCCTATTAGGTCACAGGAGGTTAAAAAAAGTCCTGCCAGCATTACTAAAATTAAATTATGCCTTTTGGATACGTGTTCTATCATGGTTTATCGTTTTTTACCGGATTCATTGTAAAAATCATGCCTGAAAAGTCAGGTGAATTCGTTACGTATTCAATGTCAGGTGTTTGACAATTTCGACATGGATACCGTCCTTTATAGAAAGAGGATTTTTATCCACGGTCAAAAACGATCCCGACTTCCACGATAAAGGAAAATATTGTGAAAACCGGGTGCGTCAATCAGAATGCAGGTTATTTCGTTTTTACCAGTTTATAGTCATCCATGGTAATAAAAAAGTCATTCATAATCCCGTAAATATCGAACCATTCCCAAAGAATAATTTTTCGTGGGTTATTGGGCCGTTCTACCCATTTTCCGTCGAGGTATACTGGGGCAGGAATTTCACGATTTTGAGCCCAGCCGGGATTTTTCAGAATAGCAACCGCGGCCATGTCGAACAGCGCCCTGCCGGGAGGATCGCCCCACATACTATATTGCTCAAACAGGTTAACCGAATAATCACCAAAGTTGGTGAATTCGCCCCCGTGTCGGCCTGTAACCGGATTGGATATTTCAGGTCCTTTTCCCGGCATCCGGTGCAGAATCTGGTCTTGGGATACCATTACGGCAGCCGTTCCCGAGGGTTTCCCGTATCGCACGGTCACCATTTCAAATGGTACGTCTGCATCCAGAATGTAGTTCATTGATTCAATGTCCCAGTCCTGGTTGTGCTCGCCCGGTTCCGGGTAATTGGAACCCAGCCATACAATTTTTACTTTTTCGGCTATAGCAGGTTCTTTGAACAGTGCCAGGGCTATGTTGGTAAGTTTGCCCACCGGGAACAGTACTAACTTTTTGTTACGGTCTTGCATGGCCTGTTCAATGATAAAATCCACAGCCTCGTGGCCATCGAAAGCGGGATCGTCAATATGATTTTTTATTTCTTCAAATGAGCCGTTGGCGCCTGTTTTGAGTGGAATTTTACCATATAAATTTCCACAAAGTTGCATCACCCGTTTGGCCTCCTCGTAATGATCGCTCACATCCGATTCTTCGGAATAACCTGCGGGTGAGCTGGTGGCATTCACTGTAATACCTTCCACTATAAAATAGTCGCCACTGAATAGCAGGTAGGCCAGCGCGTGCTGGTCGTCTACCTCGTTGTTGGCATCGGTATCGATAATAATTGGAATTTTACTACTATCTTGAGTATCGCAAGCGCTAAAGAGCAGGGGCATCATTAATAAAACCGGCATGAGCCGGTTTGCAATACTTCTTGTTAAATTTTTTCTTTTCATTGATTCTGTTTTATTTTTAATACATAAACTGCATTATTCACGCGTTTGGTTCACTCACGCTAACCTCTTTATTAGTAGCTTTTGGTAATACCAAACATGCGAAAATAATAAAAATTTACAATGGTATCCGATTAAAAATCGGATTGTTTATTTTGCCCTCATGCCGGGCGG
>JBKHIH010000019.1:0-48073 GCA_046538755.1 Thiohalospira sp. | reverse complement strand
GGCTTCCAGCCGGTTTTTTAAAAAATTAAACAACTTACGAATTTCAAGAATTATCTGGACTCGGGAATCCTTATTTTATGAATGAGATTTTCGCTCAACGCGAAGCCCACACTTTTCCTTTAAAAAAGTAATCAACGATACAGGTAAAATATTTTTACTGTGTATTTTTCGGTTTCCCGAATTTTCGTCCCTGCGTGACTTATAGAAAATATAATGGACATTCCAGACTGCATGAGGTAACGCTGTCCGGTGTTATTCCAGGATTGCCGGCTACCGGTAACTATAAAGGACAGCCGGTTTTTAATAGGAATCGGATCGCCGGCTTCCAGCCGGTTTTTTAAAAAATTAAACAACTTACGAATTTCAAGAATTATCGGGACTTGGGAATCCTTGATTTTATAGATGAGTGTTTCGCTCAAATCGAAGCCCTCACTTTTCCTTTAAAAAAAGTAATCAACGATACAGGTAAAATATTTTTACTGTGATGTTTAAAACTTTTTTATAAGATTTTTCGTAAAATGAATTTGTATAAACCATTGATTAATAACTTTTTTACTAAATACTAAACATTTTTTTGTATTTTAAAATTTCATCAAAAAAAAAGCCTCAATCTTGTTAGGGTGTTGATATTTAATTATTTTTATAATGGTTACGTTTTAATAGTGTAATTTTATAAACATTTTTTAAACAAAGCCGGGTTTTTTAGTCTTATATTATAGATTATTAAAAAAGTAGTTTTATAGAAGATAGGATTTACTAAAATAGAGTGAGTTTAAATTTAAATAAAAAGAGCCTTTCCAAACGTGTTACTCCCAAAAAGACAGCTACAAACGGAAAGCGCCATTATCGATATTGTGCTTCAATATGGACAGATGGCACTATGTCATTTTTTTTATCACCATTAATCTTTATCACAATTCTACCATCTATATTTTTTGAGGTACTTCATAAAGTCCAGGCAAAACATTACTTGCAAAAAGCCGTAGTGTGGAATCATTTGATTATAGCTCAACTTTTTAAGACACCTCAATTTTTTTATCACGAAAATCATCAAGAAAAATATAATAAAGGAGGCCAACAATGGATACATTAATTGGTACATCAGGCAGGATTTCTATTCAGAAGAATAAGAAAATCCGAAGAATGAAAAAAGCTTTTTGGTACAAAAGCTTAGCATTTATGGCAATACTGTTTTTAGCCCTCGGTTTACAAAATACCTTCGGGCAGGGCGTAGGTATAAGCGAATCATCCATAACGCCGCATGAATCGTCGATTCTGGAATTAAGATCATCGGAAAGGGGGTTTTTGATACCCCGAATGACCGAAGTGCAACGGGATGCCATAGCAACTCCGGCCACCGGATTAATTATTTACAATACTTCTACAGACAAATTAAATATTTACGATGGAACAACCTGGCGGGTATTATTTTCCGGTGATGTAGGTATTAACGATATTTTCGGAACAGTCAATAGAATTGCCATTGATAAATCAGATGTTGCAAATCCAATTATAGATATTGATAATAATTATATAGGACAGACCTCCATCACTACCCTTGGAACTATCACAACCGGTACCTGGAATGCTGATATTTTGGATGTACAATATGGAGGAACCGGTTTATCAACTTTTGGCGGTACCAATACCGTATTGTACACTTCCTCTGCCGATAACCTGGAGGCTGTTCCTACCTCCACAGCCGATGGACAGTTTTTACAAACCACTACTGCAGGTAGCGCTCCTACCTGGAAAACCATTCTTGATGTATCGAACGGAGGAACCGGCCTGACTTCCATAATAGAAAACAATCTAATTTATGGTAATGATGCTGGTGCTGTAAACTTACTGGCTCCGGATGGAACTACCGGAACTCTTTTGATGAATACAGATGGTGGAGCTCCAAGCTGGTCAACCCTTGATGCTCTGCCTGCTACCGCCGGCATATTAAATACTGTAAATGGTGGTACAGGCCAAAGCACGTATACCGATGGACAATTATTAATTGGAAATTCTGCGGGTTCATTAACCAGAACAACCATAACAGGTACTGCAAACCGAGTGATTGTTACCAATGGTGACGGAAGCATTACGCTTTCAACACCACAGGATATTCATACCGGAGCTTCGCCGGAATTTGTTGGATTAACTTTAAGTGGATTGACTGCTGATCAAGGGGTTTATACCACTACAGGAGGCTTTTTAACCACAACTCCACCATCTTCAGGAACGTTGGGATACTGGGATAGAGATGAGACTCTGGGAGTACTATCACCCTCCAATGCAGGGGATGATATAACAACAACAGGAAATTTAAATGCCGATGGGCAGGTAGACTTAGCAGCCACAGCAGTTTCTACTAATGTTCATGGTATACTTAATGTAGCAGAACAAGCTATTTTTACAGGTAATGTAGATGCAACTTCAGGTTTAGATGTTACAGGTGCTAATCTAACAGTAGGATCCACAACAATAGATCCTACAAACGGTAACACTTCTGTAGCAGGGACCTTAGGCGTAACAGAAGCAACAACTTTAAGTGATGCGTTGACTGTAAGTGGGACAACCACATTAGATGGCACAAATGGATTACAATTTGATGCCGGACAGAATGTAACAGAGATCAGTACAGATGTGACCTTGGCTGACAGTCTTGATACAAGCCTGCCAACAGAAGCAGCGGTAAAAGGATATGTTGACAACGAGGTAACAGGTATAACATTAACATCAGGAAGTGGTGTAACAGTAGATACTGACAATACCATAGATTTAGGTGGTACATTAGATCAAGCCACAACAATAACTCAGGCAGATAATGCATTTACGATAGATAATAGCGGAACATCCAATACAACCGTAGACCTTACAAGTACTGGAGACTTCGTTGTAGCCGATGATGGTTCAGCAGTATTAACCGTAACCGACGGTGGACAAGTAACATCTTCAGGAAATATTGATGCAACTTCAGGTTTAGATGTTACAGGTGCTAATCTAACAGTAGGATCCACAACAATAGATCCTACAAACGGTAACACTTCTGTAGCAGGGACCTTAGGCGTAACAGAAGCAACAACTTTAAGTAGCACATTAGATGCCGGTGCAACTACTGTAACGGATTTAATTGCTACGGGCAATGTAACCCTTGGTAATGAAGCGGCGGATGTAGTAACTGTTACCGGTATAGTTCAAGGCCTGACTACCAACAATGATATTGTTTTTAAAGAATCAAATAATAACTTAACATTAGCTGCAGAAGATCAAGCAACAGCAGCTGCTACTGCAACTATACCTGATTTGGGTGGTGTTAATGGAAATATAGTTGTTGATAATGCTTCACAAACTTTAACCAATAAAACATTAACTAGCCCAACCTTAACAACTCCTGACATTGGTGCTGCTACTGCATCCAGTATTAATAATGTAACAATAACTGACCCTGGAACTGGGGCAACATTAACAATAGCTGATGGAAAAACTTTAACTGCTTCTGATGATGCTGATGTTTCCGGAACGAATAGAGGTGATGTTACCTTAGCTGGTAAAGATTATTTAACAATCTCTGATCAGGAAATTACAGCTAACAATATTGACCTAACAGATGATGTATCAGGTACTCTACCCATAGCAAATGGAGGAACAGGACAAAATAGTTATACCGATGGAGAATTGTTAATTGGAAATTCAGCGGATAACACTTTAAATAAAACAACACTAACAGCAGGCAATGGTATAAATATTACAAATGGTAATGGTTCAATTACTATTTCTAATGAAATACCAATACAACAAATTTCTGAAGTCTCAACGTATAGTACTCAAACCTTTAATTCATATGAACTCATTCCAGGTATGACAGTTACTCCTGCAGCTGGAGATTATTTGATATTTTTTACATGTTCCAGTGAAAACGATACTGGAGGAGCCGAGTATAATAAATTTGCAGTTTACCGAAATGGTAGTATTGTATCTGAATCCGAGGTAATCCACCAACCAACTAATGATGAAGAAGTTGTTCCAGTTTCTATCACAACACTTTTAACTGGCCTAACTGGATCTGAAACTATTGAAATTAGAGTAAGAACAACCAATAATAGCGAGGCTACATTATGGAACACACGATCCTTAATTATTCAAAGAGTAAAATAATCAAGAAAAATTAATTTTTATGAAAAACACAATCCTAACAATCGCAGCATTATTAATAACCCTTACGGTTTCTGCGCAGCAAACCGAACAAGAAAGCAGGCAAAAACAGGAATCTGTGCAACTTACATCTCAAACAGACTCCTTGCAATACGCCCTGGGAGCATACCTGGGACAGTGGATGGTAAATAATAATTTTGAAGTGCAAAACGCCAACATCTTTTTAAAAGGGATGGATGATGTTTTGCAAGACAAGCCGCTGGCCGTAAACGATTCGGTAATTGCTCCGCTGGTGTCGGCGTATCAGCTTTCGAACCAAAACGAAAAAAACCGGCAAATGGAAGAGCAACTGTTCGAGTCGTTAAAGGGAAAAGCGGGAGTAGGCATTTTACCCGAAGGGGTACATTATATCGTAGCCGAAAAAGGGAGCGGAGTGCGCCCTACGCTAAAAGATACTGTGGTAATACATGCCGTAGGTGTTTTCCCGGATGGAACCAAGTTTGAAGATACGCAGGAAAAAGGGCAACCCATTACCATTGTTACCGAGAATTTGATTCCCGGATTACGGGAAGCCTTGCAGTTAATGCCCGAAGGGTCGGTATGGAGGGTATTTATTCCTTCGGTACTGGGTTATGGCTCGGCCGGATTGCCAAACAAAGTGCCACCGTATATGGCATTGGTTTTTGATATAAAATTAATTGAAGTGAAATAGTGAAATATAGGAGTCATCCTTCGTCAGGCTCAGGATGACATCAGGCTCAGGATGACATCAGGCTCAGGATGACAAAATGAAGAGGGTTAATAAACATAAATAATTAATATAAGCTTTGCGTTCCGATAACTATCGGGATTGCGAGAAACGCTTAAATGATCAAAACGAATAAACATATCGCCATAGGCCGCTTAAAGGCAGCCAGCTTCCTTCCCGGAATACTGATTGCATTGGCTTGTATGGTGATGTTTATTCAGCCCAACCGCGTTCAGGCACAGGTAATGAATGTAGAAGGCGTATATTTTTCAGTAACCAATGGAACGCATGTCCAGGGGGATACGCTGGAAAACACATCGGGTAACATTACCAACGAAGGAACCATTAATTTAAATGGACACTACAAAAATATGGGCAGTACTGCGGGTAATGGTTTTTACAACCTGAAAGGAGACTGGCTTAATACAGGTACTTTTACCGCCGGAACCAGTTCGGTGAATTTTTTTGGTGATACAGCGCAAAAAGTGCTAACCGGCGGAGATCAATTTTATAACTTAATCATTAATAATTCGGGAGCTTCACTGGCTACCAACCGGATTATCCTGCTGAGTAATGTAAATGTTTCCAACAGCCTGGCAATTCAGCAGGGTAATGTAGAAACTGATACCAATATTTTATATCTGGTAAATCCCGATCCGGATTCATTAAAATATACTTCTACCACAGGTAGTCGTGTAATCGGCAAGTTTGAGCGTGGAGTTGATCGTATTGCGAACTATTTGTTTCCGGTAGGGTCGGAAGAAAATTACAATCCGCTGAATTTAAATTTAAATGAAGCACCCAATGCCGGTTCGGTACTTTCGGAGTTTGTAGCCGCCATTCCAGATTCTGCAGGGTTACCTTTACCCGATGCGGGATATCTGGACCCTGCAGATAGTGTTGAAGTATATCGTGTAGATAGTGCCGGTTACTGGAGCCTAACAGCCCGCAACGATTTTACCATCGATGATTTTGATATCAATATGGATGGTACAGGATTTTCCACACCATATCAGAATGCTACGCGTGTGATTAAGCGTCCCGAGGGTGGAAGCTGGATTGTTGATGGTAAACATCGTGATGCGGATGGAGCAGTTATTCAACGGGACAATCTTACCGGCGGCATTGAATCTACCGGAACTGATTTTGGGTGGGGACACATACGGCCGCGAATTCAAACCCAACCTGCCGATACAGCCATTTGCGATGGCGAAAGCGCAGCTTTTTCAGTTGTAGCTACCGGCCGAAGGCCGCTATCGTACGAGTGGCAGGTACTGCCAACAAGTGGTGGCGGATGGCAAACCATTACCGATGATGAAACTTATGATAATTCAGATACCGACACCTTATTAATTATCAGTGCTGATACATCAATGAATGGCTATAAATATAGGGTAATTATTACCGATAGTTTGGATAATTTTAAACGAAGTAACTCACAAGCTACTTTGACTGTAAATCCACGGCCGGAAGTATTAGCAATACCGCAAATGGATACGATCTGCGATGGAGAAACTACTTATGTTGAATTTACAACTACCGTTCCTGGTTCAAGCTACGAGGTTGAAGTAATATATGACGGAGTTATTACCGGAGCAACCGATGAAAGTTTAGCCCTTGGAGCTACCTTAGAGCAACAACTGTTTAATCCAACGTTAAACTACGACTCTGTTGTATACCGCATTGTACCTTACGGCCCATTCTCTACAAATTGCGAAGGAACTGCCGATACAGTTGTTATATGGGTAGAACCAACGGTTGAAATTAATGCTGTTGATGATACCATTTGTAATGGTTCAGCAACCAATATTATGGTTACCAGCCCGAATACAACAACCAACGGAATACGATATACATGGACAGTTACAGATAACCCGGATGTAACAGGCGAAAGCAATAGCACCGGACAGGGAAATGATATAAGTACTGCTATAGTTCAGAATTTAACAAACAACAGCCAAAGCAAACAACTGGTTCAGTATACAATTACTCCATGGACAGTAAATGCATCCGGAAATAATGAATGTACCGATGCAGGCGAAGTAATAACCATTGATATTTGGGTAGAACCAACTGTTGAGATTACAGCTTCAAACGATACTCTCTGCGATGGAGGTATGACAAACATTGAAGTAAACAGCCTGAATACCACAACCAATGGTATTCGATATACATGGACAGTTGAGGATAATCCAAACATTGAGGGAGAAAGTAACAGTACTGGTCAGGGGCATGATATAAGTATCCCGATTACACAAACCTTAACCAATACCAGCGATTCAAAACAGTTGGTTCAATATACTTTGACTCCGTGGACAGTAAATGCTTCGGATAATAATGAATGTACCGATCCTGCAGAGGAGATAACAGTCGATATCTGGGTAAATCCAACACCGCGCGTTATTGTTGAAGTGGTTCGCGACACTATTTGTAACGATACCTATACAGAGATTGTACTTACAACGCCAAGTGTATTAACCACCGGCGAGGTAACATTTGATTACATATCTACCGCAGATGCAGGATTAACAGGCAATAGTGCAGATACAGACCGTACCCATGGTTTTGTAATTGCCGATTCGTTGCATAACAATACTGCTTACTCTGCAACACCGCTGGTTGTAAGGTACGAGATCACACCAAGGGCGTTAGATATTGGATGTGCTAACGGCCCCACCATAATCGACTCGGTAGTAGTACATCCAACGCCAGACATAGATTTTGCCATGGATAGCGTACGTTGTTATTTAGAATCGAATGGTAAAGCAACTGTTTTTGCACAAAATGGAGTAAATATTTTTACCTACCTATGGAACGACCCAATGAATCAGACTTCAGATACTGCTTCCGGGTTAAGTGAAGGAACTTATGCCGTTACAGTAACCGATAATCAAGCCTGTACGGTTGTTGATTCGGTTTATGTGGCCCAGCCGAATCGGTTAATTCCGGATATCGATACAGTAATTGATGCTTCTTGTTATGGATTTCCTGATGGGTATGCCAGCTTAGATCCCTATGGAGGAAATGGAGGATATACATATCAATGGTCGAGTGGACAAACAACTAGTTTTGCTGATAATCTTTGGGCCGGAGAATATTTTATTACAGTACAAGATTATAAGGATTGTTCACAGGATACCTCATTAATTGTTATTCAACCCGGAGAAATATCCGCTTCAATTTCACCTGAACATGTTACCTGTAATGGAGATAATGATGGTAAAGCGACATTAACTATTGATGGTTCCTATGATTTTATATGGTCAACAGGAGAAACCTCTCTTGTAATTACGGATTTAGCTCCGGGTTCCTATTCGGTTACGGTAGGAGATATCGAATCATGTTATGTTATAAAGAGTGTTGAGATTACTGAGCCGGATAGCTTGCTCATTACTTCGGTTGTTCCAAAAGACTTATCGTGTGCGGGGGATGCTGATGGTTCCATTGATATTACTGTAGAAGGGGGTAATGATGATGATGATTATATCTACACCTGGGCAACACCCGACGGAGCCGGATTAATTGATGGGCAGGAAGATCAAAGTGGGCTTTCCGGTGGTAGTTATTATGTTACCGTAAATGATCGGAAAGGTTGTGAAACCACAGACTCAGCTGTCATTAGCGAACCTCCTGCTTTCCTTTCGGATATTACTACATCAGATATTACCTGTAATGGCGATGCCGATGGTGAAATAACGGTAACAGCGCAAGGAGGAAATGGTGATTTTAGCTATTTATGGTCTACAGGCGATACCCTTAGCCACTTAAATAACCTGGATGCAGGCACCTATTTTGTTACTGTTATTGATTCGCTCGAATGTGAAATTTATGATACAGCGCAAGTGGTTGAACCGGGTGTATTGGAATCAGATATTACTAAAACAGATATTACCTGTTTTGGTGATGATAATGGAACAGCCATTGTTACACCCTATGGTGGGAACGGAAACTATTCTTATAACTGGAATAATGGAGAAACAACGGATTCTATTTATGGGTTGCCAGCAGGGAATTACGAGGTAACAGTTACCGATTATAAAAATTGTTTAACAACTAATGCGGTTGAAATTTTACAACCCGAGGAGCTAATTGTTAGCGAAATTTTTGAAAATATTACTTGTTTTGGTTACGATAATGGTAAAATTGTACTTACGCCACAAGGAGGCACAACACCATACCAATATGCATGGAATCCGAATACTGATGTTAATGACAGTATCGCCGATAATCTGGAGCCCGGAGCTTATGAAATAATTGTAACCGATGCCAATAACTGTGAGGAAAATGTATTGATAGAACTTACACAGCCCGATCCGCTGATTGCCGATATCGATAAATCTGATATTACTTGTTATGGTTTTTCCGATGGTTATATTGGTATTGCGATGTTTGGCGGAACTCCTGATTATACTTATAACTGGTCAAATGGTTACGATGCCTCTGAGGCTAATATGCTCGATAAAGGAGAATATCAAATTACGGTAACCGACCAAAACGATTGTGCGCTGGATACTGTAATTGAAATCATTGAACCTGAAGAACTTGTTATTAATCCACAAATAAGGCGCCCAACCTGCCCTGATATACAAAATGGATATATCGAATTAAACATAAGCGGAGGTGTGGGATACTATAATGTTTACTGGGACAATGGTAGTGCTGAAGAAAATTTGTATGATATACGGTCAGGAATATACGATGTGGTTATTAACGATGAAAATTTATGTGAAATAGATACAACCTTTATTTTAAGAAGTGTAAGTGATAATTGTTTAAGTATTCCAAGCGCATTTACTCCAAACGGCGATGGATTTAACGATCGTTGGGAGATTGAAATGAGTCATTTATATCCTGCTGCCGAAATTGAAATTTTCGATCGTTGGGGTAAACGGATTTTTTATTCTAAAGGCTATGACGAATCTCAGTATTGGGATGGAACATTTAATGGGAATGAGCTGCCTATGGATACTTATTACTATATTATTAACCTTAAAAATGGAGCCGAAAGAATTTCTGGAACAGTAACAATTATCCGGTAAAAAAGGTGATGTAGATTACCTCAAAATAAAATAAATATCACCTAAATTAGATTGCATCGGGAATCATTTATTCCTATTTTTATAAAACTTTTTTTCGAGTTGACGTATAAAAAGAATATACTTAATATAAAAATAATGCTTAACGCCATGATCAGTTTTAAAAATTCCTTGTTGTTTTTTTCTCTCTTTGTGTTTTCTTTTGCTTTAAAATCTCAAGAACCTTTAGTTCATCAAAAAAAGTTTTTTGTATCAGATGATGGGAAAATGTATGTTCATAAAGAGATGCCTCTTTATTTTAGGGTATCATCGTCGCCAGACGAAAATGCTCCCTCGCATTTATTAATCCCTGCTGCTGATTCCAAAAAATATACAAATCCAATGTATTTAGATACCGAAGGATATAATTCTTTACATTCACCTTCAAAGGTTGATACAGCAACAAAAAAAGCAGTTTACCCTTTGGAGGATATTATTTTTGAAATATATGCTGATAGCAGGGCTCCTGTAACATCTTTTTCACTTAATAATAAAAATTATTATAAAAATGATAATATTTATTACTTTGATGAACCGGTTGAGCTAGCTTTTGAGGCTAAGGATGCTATGTCGGGTGTTGAAGAAACCTACTACTCCATCAACGGGCAAAATTACCAAAAGTTAACCAATGATATTATATTTGATAAAGAAGTTTTGTATGAAGTAAAATACTATTCGGTAGATCATGTTGGAAATGCAGAAGAACCTAAACAGATCAATATCAAAGTTGATATAACACCCCCAGTAACGGAGCTTTCAGTTAACACCGATAATTATAATGATATTCTTTCTTCCAGATCAAAAATCATACTGGAAGCCAGCGATGATAATTCAAAAGTAAAACAAACCTTTTTTTCTATTAATGGCGGTACAGAATACAACTATCGTCAACCAATAATTATTTCCGGTTTAGACGAAGGTGAACACTCCGTTGAATATTACTCTGTAGACCATGTTGGTAACATTGAAGATAAAAAAACATACGACTTTTACCTTGATAAAACACCTCCTATGGTAGTTGACGAATTAATTGGCAATACCTTTATTGCCAACGGACGTGAATACTCATCGGGAAGAAGCAAGGTTAAGCTCACGGCCATGGATAATAAAGCCGGCGTGAAAGAAATACGCTATTCAATAAACGATGGCGAATTTCAGGTTTATACACAACCGTTTTATTTGAATAAATCAGGTAAACTAAAAATCCAGACTTTTGTAATTGATAACGTTAATAATCAAAATATAAGTACCATAATGGCCGACAAATCAAATATATCTTATGTTGATTTATCAGGGCCTGCATTAGGACACCATTTCGAAGGGCCTTCTTTTAAATCTAAAGACACTACATTTATTACCCGTAACACTAAAATAAGGCTAAGTGCAAAGGATGACGCATCTGGTACTAAAAGGATTGAATATAGTATTGACAATGGCCTTTTACAGGAATATACCGCCCCTTTTAATATTAATAAAGAAGGCGCGCATACTGTAAATTATATCGGTTATGATAACGTAGATAATTCAAGTAATAATTCATTTATTTGTGTTGAAGATAATACCGGCCCAGAAATATTTTTTCGCTTTAGCATGCTTTCTGAAAAAACAAAAGTTATCGGCCAAAATAAGTATGATGTTTATCCAAGCCATGTGGTTTTGTTTTTATCATCAACCGATTCTTTGGTTGGTTTTGATAAAATTGTATATTCCGTAAACGGATCACCTCCCAGGGCATATAATAGCCTGATTAAAGATTTTAATGAAAACCAAAGATATAAGATAGATGTAAAATCTTATGATAAATTGGGAAATAAATCGGAAAAATCAATCGAATTTTTTATTGAATAGTAAACATAAAGCCCATACATTTAATGAGAATTTATTACAGGCATATTTTTTTAATATCTTTATTTGTCTTGTTTTCGGCATTTTTAATGGCACAGACCATTGATCAACCCGTGCAGGATATGATTGATCATTACAAACAGCAGGCTGAAAGCTATCGAGCAGAAAATAATATTATTCAGGAAGCCGAGAATTACAATAAAATCGCTTATTTATATTGGGAAAATGGAATGTTAACCGATGCTATTGATTATTTCTCCAAATCATTGACATTAAACAAACAAATAAATAATCAGAATGGGATAAAAACTATTTACTATAACATTGGTTTAATCTATTCTGATATGGAAGATTATCAAGGTGCTGTTGAAAATTTTCGAAATGGCATTGAGTACGCCCGAAACCTTAAACAAAAAGGGGGAATATATACAGGGCTCATTAATCAGGCATCGGCATTAAAAAATTTATCGCAACATAACGAAGCCATTACCATTTTAAACGAAGCTTTAAATTATGCACAAGAGCTTAATAACTTAAAACTGGTACGCACCTGTTATGGTATGTTGGCCGAAAATTACGAGGCGCTGGGCGATTCGGAAAATACCATGAAATATTTTGACCTTTTTGCTACGGTAGATAAACATATAAAAGCCGAACAAATAAAGGAAATTGAAGTACGGAGTAAAGAGGAAGTCCAAAAAGCTGAATCGGAAAAAGCCTTATCCCAAAAAGAATTGAGCGAAAGATCATTCGAGTTGGAAAAAACAAGGCAGTCACTGGAGCAAACCAAAGAACTTACTGAAAAACAAAAACTCGAACTGGAATTAAACAGGCTTACCATAAGCGAAAAGGAAGCCGAGTTAAGGAATAAACGGATAATTATTTATGGTATCCTGTTTATTTTTATTCTTATATTTTTCTTTTCCATATTGGTTTATCGTCAATTTCAGGCAAAAAAGAAAGCCTACAAAAAACTGGCTTTGCAAAATGTACAAATCACACAACAAAAAGAAGAAATTGAAGAGCAACGCGATTTAGCCAACAAGCAAAAAAAAGATATTACCGACAGTATTGAGTATGCCAAACGAATACAAACAGCATTGTTGCCTCCGTTAAGTTTTATTCGTCGCAGTTTGCCCGAGCATTTTATCTTGTTTAAACCACGCGATATTGTAAGTGGCGATTTTTACTGGATGATGAATAAAGATGATAAAATTATTATTGCTGCTGCCGACTGTACAGGGCATGGAGTACCCGGAGCTTTTATGAGTATGCTGGGAACCGCTTTTTTAAACGAAATTGTAAATAAAATTGTGGAGAATAAGCATATTTATTCACTTCAGGCCAACGAAATTTTAAACCAACTGCGAAATTATATTATTGAGTCGCTTCACCAGTCGGGTGCCGACAATGAATCGAAAGATGGCATTGATATGGCACTTTGTATTATTGACCCTGAGAAACAGAAATTGCAATTTGCCGGAGCGCATAACCCATTGTATCTTATTCGTGATAACCAACTGAAAATTTTTAAAGGCGACCGCATGCCTGTTAGTATCCATCAAAAGGCAGATAAATCATTTACCAATCACGAAATAGATATTCATAAAGATGATGTAATTTATATATTTTCCGATGGGTTTGTTGACCAAATTGGTGGCCCAAAGCACCGGAAGTTTATGTCGAGAAACTTTCAGGAGCTGCTGCTTAAAATATATGAAAAACCAATGGATGTCCAGGAGCAGATTCTGGAAAAAACATTTAACGACTGGAAAGGAGATTATATTCAATTAGATGATATTTTGGTTATTGGCATTAAACTCGAAACAACCAAACGAAAATTAGTACCTAAAGACAAATACGACTGGAACGATAAAACCATCCTTATTGCCGAAGATACTGAAATGAACTACCTATTCCTGGTTGAAGCATTAAAAAATACAGAAGTAAATATCTTAAGAGCACAAAATGGCGAAGAAGCGATTAAAGTATTCAAACAAAATCCGGAAATTGATTTAATACTGATGGATATTAATATGCCCGGAATTGACGGATTTGAAACAACCAAAGAAATCAAAAAAATTAAAAAGAATATTCCGGTCATAGCCCAAACAGCATTAAATATTGAAGATGCAAAAGATAAAGCAAAAGAAGTGGGTTGCGACGACTTTATTTTAAAACCTATCAGGCTTAAATTATTTTTAGCCACCCTGGATAAATACCTGAAATCCTAAAATAATAATTATGGAACCATTACTTATTGAAGCACAAGAATCAACACCTAAGGTATACCTCGATAAAGAGAACAATAAATTTGAAATTGCAGGGAAGTCATTTCCTGAAGAGAGCAGAAAGTTTTATGCTCCCGTATTTACATGGTTAGAAGAATATGCAAAAAACCCGAACGAAAGCACAATGTTTGAATTTAAAATGGAATATTTTAATTCGGCTTCATCGCTTATCTTACTTGAAATAATGAATGTTTTGGACAAGATAAATAAAGTAAATAAAGCGGTAAAAATAGCATGGCATTATATAGATGGAGACGACGATATGCTTGAAGCCGGCGAAGAATATTCCGAGTTGGTAAATGTGCCCTTCGAATACCAGCCCATAGAAGATATTGATTAATAAAATACGTTTTTTAACGTATTAATATTGATCGGGAGCAGGCGTATAAAAGACTCAGAAAAGTTAAATTAATCTTTTTAAAAATTTTTTGACGCTGGAATGTCCTGTCGGACGATTCCAGGCTTTGCTACACTTTAAATTTTCAATTTAATTTTTGATTATTAAAGTATTCGTCCCTGAAAGATAACAATTATACTCTTTTAAAGGAACATTTGCAGGGCCATCTAAAAAAAACCCGGCATTATCTTCGCCAGTCATCCAAAATGTTGACCCGCAACAAGGACATTCTATTATGCCAATAATATCATAAACATCCTCTTCCTGTAGTTTGCAATTGCGGCTTGCCTCGTAAGTACAAGCCCTGTCGAATGCCAGGTATTCCGAATAATCTTTCCGGTAAATGATTAGCCCTCCTAACCCGTAACCATCAACAAATGTATAATCGCCTACATTAATATTACCTAAATCGGTATCAACATATAAAATAGCATCAATATGTACATAGGGAAAAGGAATTTCATCATCATCGCAACGGACAAAAAATAAAAGGATTAAGATTGGTATGAAAAAAAATCTTACCTTTGATATGATGAAATTACTATTCATCTGTTTATATTTTTTTTATGGTCAGATGGAACATCCATAATAATCATGCTCGTGTGTGTGAACTTTATTCTCATGGATGTTTCATTTTCAGATTTGTTATTGTACAAAAATAATCAAATGCTTTTCAAAATAAAGCATACGCTCTTTATAATTTTTATGGCTTTTTTGGTTGCCGCATGTCAAACCAGGCCTGTAACCAGTATGGATAAATCGCAACAGGTAAAAGAAAAAGCCGATAAAAAACAACAAGAAAAACTGCAAAAAGAACAAGAGAAAGCCCGCAAAAAGCATTATGAAATGCAGTCTGTAAGTACTAAGGAGCTTATGGATTACAACAAAAGGGCTTCTGAACAATGGATGGAGAAGAACTATAAAAAGAAGCCTTTTTTTGAACAGGTAAAGGATTTTTTTCGTAAATTAAAGCCCAATCCTAAACCGGATAAAGGGTTGGTTTCAAAAAAACTAAAACGAAAATCAAAAAAGAATATATTTCAACGAATTTTTAAAAAGAAAAAGTGATGGACGATATTTTTGACAGCTTAATTTATATTCTTATTACATTGGCAGCCTTTGCTATATCATTGTTGGGCAAAAAAAAGAAACCAGCCCAAAGGCCTTCTGGTAACTTTAATAGCGAAGATCGTTCTGATAAAGAGCAAAATCCTTTTTTTGCCGATTTCGAACGATTACTTGACAATGATTATTCCGATGAATACGATATCGGGAAAGAACAAGCTCCTGTTGAAGAACAAGAAACGATTCATTTTAGCGGAGAAGAAAAATCTTCTCGAAATCAAGTCAATAATGAAATTCTGGATACCGTTCCGGAAGAACTTCTTGATGGCAAAGAAGCCATGCCTTATAGTATTGAACATGACGACACCAGCGAAATTTTTTCTAAGTCGATAAAAGATGAAGATTTAACTGCTTCTGATGAAGAGTCTGTAATGGATGACTTTGACCTGGAAAAGGCTGTTATTTATTCTGAAATTATTAACCGTAAAGATTATTAACAGGCCTGTTGGTTATAGTTTTAATTAAATTTCAGGCGCTTATATTGTGTAGGTATTAAAAAATTGTTTAAATTTGTACCCTGTAAGAAGGGTTCCGAATGGCTTTGGAATTCTTCTTTATTTATTATATATACCGAATAACGAATTAGTTTTAAAAATTAACAGAGATGGCAAAAGTATCTTATGTAACGGAGCAAGGATTAGAAAAATTAAAGAAGGAGTTAGAACATTTAGAATCTGTTGAGAGGCCTAAAATATCTCAACAAATTGCAGATGCCAGAGATAAAGGCGACCTTTCGGAAAATGCCGAATATGATGCTGCCAAAGAAGCGCAGGGAATGCTCGAAATGAAAATTAGCAAACTAAAAAATACCATTGCTAATTCAAGGATTCTTGACCAATCGAAATTAAATACTTCGTCGGTACAAATACTTAATAAAGTAAAAATTAAAAATAAGAAAAATAATGCTGTAATGGAGTATACCATTGTATCTGAGAGTGAAGCAAATTTAAAAGAAGGCAAAATCTCAGTAAATACTCCTATTGCTCAAGGATTGTTGGGTAAAAAAGTGGGAGATGTTGCTGAAATACAAGTTCCCAACGGGAAAATGGAATTTGAAGTAATTGAAATTTCACTATAAAATTTTATCGTTATGGCTTCAATATTTACCAAAATTGTTAAAGGCGAAATCCCTTCGTATAAAATAGCGGAGGATGAAAACTTTTACGCCTTTCTGGATATCAATCCATTGGTTAAAGGGCATACTCTGGTTATACCTAAACAGGAAACCGATTATTATTTCGATTTGGATAATGAAACGCTTAGCGGGTTAACGCTTTTTTCAAAAAAAATAGCAAAGGCCATTGATAAAGCCATTGATTGCAAACGTGTTGGAGTTGTTGTATTAGGCCTTGAAGTTCCGCATGCACACGTGCACCTTATTCCTTTAAACTCCGAAGCGGATGCAAGTTTTTCCAAACCAAAACTTAAGCTTAGTAAAGATGAATTTGAAGCGATAGCCGAAAGAATTAGAGCTGAAATTAAGTAATTTTAAGAAATTACATCAAAAAAAAGCGTCCCGGAAAATGGACGCTTTTTTGATTTCAAGTATAAGATTAATAAATCTCAATGTCATAAGGTATTCTTGTTTGTATACCCTGCATATTTTTGATTTCTTGTAAACGTTCGTAATATTTATATTCGTTGCCCAGCTCATTTTTAAGAATCGATGCTTTAACATTGCCTTGCAGGTCTTCTAACAATTGCTGGAAAGGGTCTTTTAATTTTGGATAATCAACCACGCGGTATTTTTCCAGATTTGCTGATTGAGCAGCTAATTCAATGGCTCTATCCAGCCCTCCAAATTCGTCGATTAATCCAATTTCAATGGCATTGGCTCCGCTCCAAACACGGCCCTGCCCAATTTCGTCTACTTCCTCTTTTGTCATTCCACGGCCTTCGGCTACATGTGTTATAAATGTTTCATAAACACCTTCGATATTAAACTGTATGGCCTCTTTTTCTTTGGCAGATAAAGGGCGACTAAAGGAATAAATGTCGGCGTGTTTATTGGTTTTAGCAACATCCACATGAATTCCCAATTTATCATTCAATAGTTTTTTGCCATTGGGGATCATCCCAAAAACACCAATAGATCCGGTAATTGTATTAGGGTTGGCAATGATTTTTTGGGCCGGAGCAACAATATAATAGCCTCCCGAAGCTGCTACATCGCCAAGCGAAGCAATAACCGGCTTAACTTGTTGTGCAAGTTTAACTTCACGCCAAATAACTTCAGAAGCTAAAGCGCTTCCGCCTCCTGAATTTACTCTGAAAACAATGGCTTTTATGGTAGAGTCTTTTCGGGCTTCACGTATGGCTTTCGAAATTCTGTCTGAGCCGATAGTGCCTTCGGCCCCTTCGCCCATAATTACACTACCGCTGGCGTAAACTACTGCAATTTTATCTTTTTCGAGCGATTTGCGTTTTTTGGGAACTTTGGTATATTTTGTTAACGAAACACTTTTAATATCTTCGTTTTCCTTCTTTTCGGTTAACTCTTTAAGTTCTGCCAGTATTTCATCTTTATATTTTAATCCGTCAACCAAGCCGTTTCCTAAGGCATCTTCTGCATTTTTAAGCTCCAGGTTGTCAGCCAACTGATTTAATTTTTCTGACGGCACATTTCTCTCATGCGCTATTCCATTAAGCATGTGATTCCAGATTGAGCCAATGTAAGTCATAATTTGCTCTCTGTTTTCGGCACTCATTTGGTTGTACATAAATGGTTCAACTGCGCTTTTAAATTTTCCATGCCTGATTATTTGCGGCTCAATGCCTAATTTTTCAAGAGCTTCCTTAAAAAACATAATCTCGGAGCGTAATCCTACCCACATTAATAAACCTTCGGGATTTAAATATACTTTGTCGGCTACACTGGCCAAATAGTAAGTGCTTTGAGTATAATTGTCGCTATAGCTTAAAATAAACTTCCCTGAGGCTTTAAAATCAATCAGAGCACTTCGTATTTCTTCAATCGTGGCTATGCCAGCCGGAATCATTGTAAGATCAAGATAAATACCATCTACGTTAGGGTCGTTTTTGGCTTTTTGTATATTATTAATTATATCATTTAGGCCAAGTTGATTTACAGACTTAAAACTCCCAAAGTCGAAATTTTCCATAGGGTTTTTATTGCTTCGGTCGGCAATAGGGTTGCTAAGCTCCATGTGCAATACTGTATGCTCATCAATTTTTACAGGTTGATCTTGTGATGATACCATTACTCCAATACTACCAATGATAATGAAGAACATTAAGATACTTGTTAATATGATACCTAAAACGGTTGCTAACAAATATTTGAAAAAACTTTTCATGATTAAAGTGTTTTAAATTGAACGATAAATTTTAAGTTTTAATAATGTAATAAAATTAGCTCTTTAAAATGATAATACAAACAATTCTTATCAAAAGATGTTTAAATCATAATTTAACTTTGACTAAAGTTAGATGTATTTTTTATGAAATTGTTAGAAATTTTTGAAAAACGGAAAAATATTTTTCAATTTGCAAAATATTTCTTTAGTATGGCAATGAAAAAAGTAATATTATTGTTAGGAGGGAATTTAGGCGACAGAGCATATTATATAGATAATGCCCGTCAGATGATTGAAAAAAAAATGGGAAAAATTTTGCAATCATCGTCAGTATATGAAAGCGCTCCCTGGGGTTTTTCTTCCAAAAATAATTTTTTTAACCAGGTTTTAGTGGTTAATACATCATTAACACCTAATCAAATTCTCGAAAATATTTGGCAAATTGAAAAGAAACTGGGCAGGGAAAGAACTGAAAAGGCCTATTCATCACGCACCATCGATATTGATATTTTGTTTTATGAAAATGAAATAATAGATAAGCCTGGTTTAATTGTACCACACAAACATTTACATGAGCGCAGGTTTACTTTAATACCGCTTGCCGAAATATTGCCCGGCTGGATTCATCCGGGATTTAACCAATCTGTTAAAAAGTTGCTTGAAAATTGTGAAGATAAGTCTGAAGTAAAAATTTTGAAAGATTAATTTATATTTTACTCCCAAATGCTAAATCACCTGCATCACCTAATCCGGGGACAATGTATGATTTTGATGTAAGTTCATCGTCTATATCCCCTGCCCAAATGGTAACATCTTTCATCGGGATATGTTTTTTTACATAATTGATACCCTGGTTGCTGCCAATGATGGTAACAATGTGTGTATGCTTTGGCTTACCACGTTCTATAAGTGCTTTGTAGGCAATTTCCATCGAAGCACCTGAAGCAAGCATTGGATCTGAAAGAATAAGAATTTTATTTTCTATGGATGGGCTTGATAAATGTTCGAATTGAATGGTAAACGAACCATCTTTATGGTATTTACGGTGTGCAGAAATAAAAGCATTTTCCGACTGGTCGAAATAGTTTAGCAACCCCTGATGAAAAGGAAGCCCGGCACGTAAAATAGTGGCATTTACAATGGGAGAAACCGGAACAGTCATTTTTGATACGCCAAGTGGCGTAGTAATTTTTTTCTCTTTATATTCTAGCTCTTTGCTAATTTCATAAGCAAAAATTTCTCCAATCCGTTCCATATTTCTTCTAAAGCGCATGCTGTCTTTTTGAATCTCTTTGTCGCGCAATTCAGAGATATAAAGATTCATGATTGATTTTTTGAGGGCTAAAATATGTATCATAAGAGTTTATTTAATCAATTTAATATACCAGGGCAATTTTTTATTTCTTATGTTGATATAATTTAATTCTAATGTGCCAACTCCGGTTAAAAAATCCATTTTATTTGTTATACAAATATTTTCCAGGTTCAAAGTTAAGCTTTTTTCTGCATGTAACTCAATATATTTATCAATAAGCTTGTGCAATGCATTTGATTTTTCACCTTCTATATTTATAGCACTAAACATTAAATGTATCTTTCTTTTTGATTTTATAAAAAATGCAGCAGCACACAATTCATTGTTCGAGTTATAAGCACCATACATTTCACCTATTTGGTAACGTAATCCAAAAGCAATAATCATACGCAAGCGTTGGATATCTTCTTTATTTAAAATAGGGAAGTATTTATTGACTTTTTTCAAAGCAAAATTTATCAAACCATTGGGTAGCAATCCTTTTAATACGGTTATTTCTTGCTTTTTAGCTAATTGCAGCTCTTTTTTAAAAAGTGGAGTATATTTTTCTTTAATTTTTTTAGCCGGTTGAATTAAGTCCAGTTCAAAAGTTTTTCGCTTCCTTATTATTAAATCAAGGCTTTCAACCGGATTGTATTTATTCAGATTTATATCAATATACGAAAATTCGGGAGGTATAGTATCAATAAACTTTTTTACGATTTTTTTATCGATTAAATTTTTTGAGTAAATACCTAGTTGTGGAGCTAAAGGTGATGTAAACAAATGTTTTTGATTGAAAAATTTACGATGAATTACCGGCATAACATATTCGTAATCTCCCAGAATCAAACCATACCATTCATCGCAAATAATATTTAAGTACCATGTAAAGGCAAAAATATTTCCATTGAGGGCATTGTTAATACAATTATCCCACCGGATAAAGTTTATTTCGTTATTTTCTAAAAACCGGATCAATTATAAATAAATTAAATGGCACCTTCGTCTGCATAACTGTAATATTCGGTATCGGCAATAATAATATGGTCCAGAACCTTTATATCCAAAAGGGTTGATCCTTCAATCAGTTTGCGGGTTATATTATCATCAGCTTTGCTGGGCATTTTATTTCCAGAGGGGTGATTGTGGCATAAAATAATTGAACTGGCTAAATTCTCAAGGGCATTTTTTAATATAATTTTTACATCGATTACCGTTCCGGAAACGCCTCCCTGGCTTATTTTCTTTTTTTCAATAATCCGGTTCGACCGGTTTAAAAGTAAAATCCAAAATTCTTCATGAGGCAAATCGCCCAGTAAAGGTTGAAAAAATTCAAATACATCGTTGCTCTGGGTAATTTTTTTCTTTTCAATAATTTCGGATATTTTACGCCTTTTACCTAATTCTAGTGCCGCTATTATTGTTATGGCTTTGGCTTCGCCTATTCCTTTATTTTTGGTTAACTCGTTTACATCCAGCTTGCCCAGCTCGTTTAAATTGTTGTTAACATTTTTAAGGATTTTTTTGGATAAATCAACTGCTGATTCATTTTTAGTACCAGAACCTATTAACAAAGCTATAATTTCGGCATTACTTAAACTTTGTATTCCCTTTTTTAGCAGTTTTTCCCTGGGTCGGTCTTCAACAGCCCATTCTTTAATTTTTAAATTATTATATTCGGCCATTTAGGTCATGAGTGTTTAATTTTTCAGCCTTAAGATAATAATAAAACAGCGAAAAATAAAAAAGGCATGAAAAAATCATGCCTCTATAAAAAAAATATTGTCTATTACAATAATGGTTTTAATTTTGATTCAAGATTACTCTTTGGAACTGCACCCACCTGTTTATCAACGATCTCTCCATTTTTAAAAAACAAAATGGTTGGAATGTTTCTAATACCATATTTTGATGCTACTCCCGGATTGCTGTCAACATCTAGTTTAGTACATACTACTTGGCCTTTATAATCTTCAGATAACTCTTCAACAATAGGGCCAATCATGCGGCATGGGCCACACCATTCAGCCCAAAAGTCTACTATTACAGGCTTATCCGATTTTAATACTACTTCTTCGAAATTGGAATCATTAACTTCTAATGTCATAATAATAAGTTTTTTATGTTATTATTTAATTTTTACTTTCATAGGATTTATGATACAAATTTACGCATAAATTGTTTAATTTATCGAATATTGTATCTCGCTTTTTTCGTCAAGGTAATTAATCAGTTCATTTGTAATATCTATACGTTCTGATCTTGAGAACATATTTATAACGATATTTTCTTCGGTATCAACAATTTTAAATTTTAATAATGCTTTTCCTTTTTTTGCCAGGGTAAACTCCTTAATCTCTTCAATTAATCCATTGGAAATGTTATTTAATGGGATTGTTAACGAAATACTATCAACCAGGTCTTCGCGCACCTGGCTTAATAGCATGATTTGTTTAATTTTAAATTCCAGCTCATTATCCCTGTAAGGTTTTGGCTGCACTTTACCTTTAATAAGCAAAGAGTAGTCTTCGTAACAATATTTTCTGAAATTTTCGTAATCTTTACCAAATAACGCAAATCTGTACGAATCGGTATAATCCTGTAAAGTAAGGAATCCATATGGATTGCCGTTTTTTGCTAAGGCATGCCTTACTTCGGTTACAATGCCAGCAATCGTAAGTTCTCTTCCTTTTATATTATTTAAGTCGTCGAAATCGGCAAGTGTAGCATTACAAAACTGTTCAATTTCCATTTTAAAATCATCTAATGGATGTGCCGAAAGATAAACTCCAATAAGTTCTTTTTCTCTTTTTAGTTTTTCAAGCTTAGGCCAGTCTTCGGTGTTAGGAGTGGCTGGTTTAGAAATTTCAATTGAGTTTTGCCCTCCAAACAGTGATTGTTGCTGAGTGTCCTTATCATTTTGAAACATATTTCCGTACCTTATAAGGCTTTCGATAAAAGTGCTTTCTTTATTATCAGTAGCAAAATACTGCCCTCGTTTTATTTTGCTAAGATTATCAAAAGCACCGGCAGTGGCAAGGGCTTCAATGGTTTTTTTATTAATCTGGGTAAGCGGAACCCTTTCTACAAAATCGTATATATCTTTAAAAGGCCCGTTTTCGCTTCTTTCCTCAATGATTTTAACCACAGCACTTTCGCCAACACCTTTAATGGCTCCCAGTCCAAATCGGATATTTCCTTCCTTATTTACATTAAATTTTAATCTACTCTCATTAATATCAGGCCCTAAAACGGAAATTCCCATTCGTTTGGCTTCGTCCATAAAAATGGTAATCTTTTTAATGTCGGTAAAGTTACGGCTTAAAACAGCAGCCATATATTCTGCAGGGAAATGAGCTTTAAGGTAAGCCGTTTGATACGAAACGTAAGCATAACAAGTTGAGTGCGATTTATTAAATGCGTATTGGGCAAATGCTTCCCAGTCGTTCCAGATTTTATTTACCACTTTAATATCGAATCCGTTTTTTTTACAGCCGGCAATAAATTTTTCTTTGAGCTGCTCCATCAGGTCTTTTTTCTTCTTACCCATGGCTTTTCGCAGCGAGTCGGCTTGCCCTTTGGTAAAACCTGCAAGTTTTTGTGATAAAAGCATCACTTGCTCCTGGTAAACGGTAATACCATAAGTGTCGCGTAAGAATTCTTCCATTACAGGAAGATCATAATTTATGGGTTCTTTACCGTGTTTACGCGCAATAAACGAAGGGATATAATCCATAGGCCCAGGCCGGTACAAGGCGTTCATAGCAATAAGGTCGTCGAACCGGTTCGGTTTTAAAGCTTTCAGGTGTTTTTTCATTCCCGGCGACTCGAACTGGAATAGTGCAGTTGTTTCTCCACGGCTATAAAGTTCCAAAGTTTTTTCATCATCTAACGGAACACTTGATATGTCCAAATCTATATTGTGCGATTCTTTTACATTTTCAACAGCATCTTTAATGATGGAAAGGGTTTTAAGGCCCAAAAAATCCATTTTAAGCATTCCCACCGATTCTACATGATTCCCATCATACTGGGTTACTAAAAGCTTAGAGTCTTTGGAAATGCAAACAGGAATGTGTTCTACTAAATCATTTCTGCCAATAATAACACCACAGGCGTGAAGCCCTGTATGTCTTACTGATCCCTCAAGTGTTTCGGCAAATTTTAGGGTTTTAACAATTAGTTCGTTGTCTGATTTTTTGGCGTTGTTTAGCTCAGGAACCTCTTCATAAGCTTTTTTTAATGATATTCCAGGCCTTTCGGGAACAAGCTTTGCCAGTTTATCGGCATCGTTTAAAGGTAATTTTTCAACTCGCGCCACATCTCGTATGGCCATTTTAGCTGCCATGGTACCAAAAGTAATAATGTGTGCTACTTTGTTATATCCATATTTATTAACTACCCAATCCAGCACTTTTTCACGTCCGTCTTCATCAAAATCAATATCAATATCGGGCATTGATATCCGGTCGGGGTTTAGGAAACGCTCAAACAGCAAATTATATTTTATGGGATCAATATCAGTAATACGGTTACAATAAGCCACTACCGACCCAGCTGCTGAGCCACGTCCGGGTCCAACGGACACATCCATTTCGCGGGCTGCATTTAGAAAGTCTTGTACAATAAGAAAATAACCCGGAAATCCCATGTTTTTTATTACCGATAGCTCAAAGTCGATCCTTTCGCGTATTTCATCGGTAATATCTTCGTAACGTTGTTTTGCCCCCTCGTAAGTTATTTGCCGTAAATAGTCATCTTCATTATCGAATCCATCAGGAAGCTTAAATTCCGGCATTATCGGTTCCCGATTTAAATCATAATCTTCGATTTTGGCAACAATTTCGTTGGTATTTTCTAATGCTTCAGGAATATCTGCAAAAAGCTTATTCATCTCTTCCTGTGTTTTGAAATATTCCTGCTTGGTATACGACATTCTTGTCGGATCGTCGAGGTCTTTGCCTGTATTAAGGCAAATTAACCGGTCGTGAGCTTCTGCATCTTCAGCATTTATAAAGTGGACATCGTTGGTTGCAATAAGCTTAATATTATGTTTTTTAGCAATATTAATTAATACATCATTTACTTTGATTTGATTTTCAAATACATCTTTATCCTTTTCAGGGTCTCCAGATTGATGCCTTTGAAGTTCCAAATAAAAATCATCACCAAAAACCTCTTTGTATTGAAGCGCCATTTTTTCTCCAGCTTCTACGCCATTTCCCATAATAGCTTGTGGCACTTCGCCACCCAAACATGCAGATGATGCAATAATACCTTCGTTATATTTTCGCAACAGTTCCCAATCGATACGAGGGGTATAATAAAATCCTTCTGTCCAGGCTAAGGAAACCAGTTTGGTTAAATTTTCATATCCTGTTTTATTTTTGGCAAGTAAAATTAGATGAAAACCACTACGGTCTTCTTTTCCTCTTTTTTCTTTTCGGCTGCCTTCGGCTACATATATTTCACAACCAATAATTGGCTTAATGCCCTGCTTTTTTGCTTCGTTGAAAAAATGTTTTACTCCAAACATGTTGCCATGGTCTGTAATACATACAGCAGGCATTTTGTCATCTTTTGCTTTTTTTATAAGCTGGGCAACATCAGATGCGCCATCTAATATTGAATATTGCGTATGGACATGTAAATGAGTAAAATTAATCATTGCTAAGTTTTGATTTATTGATGATTATATTGGATTACAATTGGATTAATCAATTGTTTAAAATTAAAAAAATCGCAGCGATTATTTTTTCAATGTTAATAAGTATTTAAAAATATTTTATAATAGAAATAAAATTGTATCTTTGCCGCACATTTTAAAAAAGTAGGTTTAATTAAAATTTTAAAAGAGTATGCCTGTAAAAATTCGATTAACAAGAAGAGGTAGAAAGAAATTACCTTATTATCACATTGTTGTCGCAGATAGCAGGGCGCCACGAGATGGTAGATTCATTGAAAGCATAGGAACTTACAGTCCTATAACAAATCCTGCTACTATTGAACTTGATTTTGATAGAGCATTAGATTGGTTGCAAAAAGGCGCTCAACCTACTGATACTTGTAGAGCTATCTTGTCGTACAAAGGTGTTTTAATGAAAAAACACTTACTCGAAGGAGTAAAAAAAGGTGCTTTAACCGAAGAGCAAGCTGAAGAAAAATTCCAAAGCTGGCTTAAAGAAAAAGAAAGCAAAATTGAAGCTAAACGCGAACAAATTCGCAAAGGAAAAGCCGACGAAGACAAAAAACGGTTGGATGCTGAAACGAAAGTACGCGAAGCAAGAGCTGAAGAGTTAGCAAAGAAAAATGCTGAAGCTGCTGCTGAAGAAGCTAAAGCGAATGCTAAAGAAACCGAAGAAGCAAAGGCTGAAGAAGCTCCTGAGGCTGAAGAAAAAGTAGCCGGTGACACTAAAACTGAAGAGCCTAAAGCTGAAACCGGACAATCAGAAGAAAAAGCTCCAAAAGCAGAAAATAACGACGAAGCAAAAGAAGCTTAAGAATATTTTCATGCATGAAAAGGATGAATACTTTTTAGCAGGATCACTTTTACGTACATTTGGAACGAAAGGTGAAATTATCCTTCATTTTAAAAAAGGCCTTCCTAAAAAAATTAATCAATTGGAATCAATTCTCGTCGATGTAGACGGGAAATTGGTTCCTTTTTTTATTCACAACATTCAACCCAAATCATCAGACACGGTTTTGGTCAAAATTGAAGGTTTAGATAATGACACAAAAAACCAAGAATTTGTAGGTGCTGATTTTTACTTATCAAACATTCAAAAGGAGGTTCTTAATTACTCCATTGATATAGATATTGATGTTATTGGATATGAGGTGAGAGATTCCAAAAACCGGTTTGTGGGTAATGTTATCGAATTAATCGATATTGCTGAAAATCCTCTTTTAAGAGTAAAAACAGAAAAAAAAGAAATTCTTCTTCCAGCAAACGATGAGTTAGTTATAGAAGTGGATGATGATTTTGGGTATATTATTTTAACTATTCCCAACGGGCTTCTTGAAATTGATTAAGAAAGCTTTATATCATTTTCGTATTGTTGGATAGAGCTCTTCCAGCTTTCGGGTAAATCAACCGCTTCTTTATGCGTATGGCTAAAGGCAACTAAAATAGCATCATTCTCGGCTTTTACCTCATTGGTTTGATTATTTATAATTTGTTGTTTCATCGTAAGGCTCTTATTACCTAACTTATACACCTTTGTTTGTACACAAACGTTTTCGTCCATAAAAATGGGCTTGAGGTATTCAATGGTAATTTTTGCCAGCACTAATGCCTGATCTTTCCAGTTCATTTTTTGATTAAAGACCTGTTCAAAATATTTAGTACGTGCAAGATCGAAATAATTTTGATATACAGAATTGTTAACATGCTCCATCACATCAATATCATTAAACCGGATTTGTATTTTTGTTTGATGAAAAAAATTAACTGGCTTCTTCATTATTATGATCTTGGAATTGTATATCTAACTCTTCGTAAATTGAGTTCTGGCTTTTAAACTCAGGCACAATTTCTTTCATCTTTCTAACAATTTCGAGGTTATTATGTTCTTTTTGAAGAAAAATAAGTTGTTCGATATGTGATTTTACTTTTTCAAAATCGTATTGCCTAACATTAGCAATCATAATTTTTGGGTGGTGAGTAGGGATCGTATTTTCTTTGTCATTCAGAAGTTCTTCGTAAAGTTTTTCGCCAGGCCTTAATCCTGTATATTTTATTTGAATATCTTTACCAATTGACAGTCCGGAAAGTTTAATCATTTTTTTAGCCAGATCGATAATTTTTACCGATTTGCCCATATCAAATAAAAATATTTCTCCGCCTTTACTTATGGCACCTGCTTCTAGAACCAATTGACAAGCTTCGGGTATTGTCATAAAATATCGAGTAACTTCGGGGTGTGTTACCGTAACCGGCCCTCCCTTGTCAATTTGTTTTTTGAAACGAAGAATAACCGACCCATTAGAGCCAAGAACATTTCCGAACCTGGTAGTTATAAAATTTGTATTAGAAATTTGATTAAAAGCCTGCACATATATCTCGGCAATTCGTTTTGAAGCTCCCATTACATTGGTTGGGTTCACTGCTTTGTCAGTCGAAACCATAACAAATTGTTCCACCTCGTATTTATGAGACACGTCAGCTAAAGTTTTGGTTCCTAGTATGTTGGTTCTTAAGGCCTCGGTAGGGTTATTTTCCATCATAGGAACATGCTTGTATGCAGCGGCATGAAAAACAATAGATGGGTTATATACATCAAAAAGCTTATTAATCCTGTATTTATCTGCAATATTCCCAATAACGATTTCGAAATTATAAAAATTAAATTTTTCCTGCAGGTCGAGCTCCATGTCGTATAATGGAGATTCTGCCTGATCGAATAGTACAATTTTACTGGGGTTGAACGCTATTAGCTGTCGAACAATTTCACTGCCGATAGAGCCTGCTGCTCCGGTAACTAAAACACATTTGTTTAAAAGTTTTTTCTTTATTTTGTTAATGTCCAGAACAATAGGAGGCCGCTCCAGCAAATCTTCAATTTTAATCTCTTTGATCTGATTAAAACTAAGCTCACCATTAATCCATGTGTTTACATCAGGTACGGTTAATACCTTTATATTATATTGTAAGCTTTGTTCAATGATAGATTGTTTCTCTTCTGTATCAATGTTTTCTTTGGCAATAATTAATTTTTCAACATCGTTTTTTTCTAATAAACTTTCCAGATGCTGTGAATGGTAAATAGTAACACCCTCGAGGGTTTTGCCAATATTTGCCGGATTGACATCTAAAAAAGCCAGTACTTTATGTTTGCTTTCAGCATCCCGGTCAAGTGTTCTTTTGGCTACTACACCAAATTGATCGGCTCCGTAAATGATAACATCTGTTTTTTCTTTGGTAGGGTTATACAGTTCCTGATAAATAATTTTGGTCGATAACCTAAAAGATGCCATCAGGAAGACTGTGGAAAGAAAATCAATAACAATAATTGAAAAAGGAATAATAAAAGTGCCGTTTACCAGAAAAAAATTTATAATATTTATTATTACAAATATTAAACTTCCGGTGATTACTACTACAAAAATCCGTTCAGTGTCTTTAGCTCCCGAATATCTTATGATTCCGGCATATGTCCTGAAAATAAGGAAAGTAATAGAACGAATAAACAACACAAAAGGGATAATAAAATTTAAACTGTCGAAATATTGTTGTGGAATGTTAAAATTAAAACGCAATAAAAAAGCCAGTGATATGGATACGGCGCAAATAATAAGGTCGATAAGAAAAACTATCCACCTTGGAGTATATGATTTAGGAAATCGAATCATAATTATATCAATAAAAATCCGCTTTTTTTAAAATACGCTACAATTCAAAAATAAACAAAAATATTGCAGCAAATGTAATTCTAAACCGTCTTTTATACAAAATATTAAATAAAATTAATCCATTATGAAAGCAATCTTTTTTTAAATCAAAAGTATTTTTAAGAGTTGTTGCCTTTATGTTATCCTATAATCCTATGCTAACCTCCGTTATTAAGGAACAAAGGAAAGTAAGTGATTTTACAGAAATAAACTTAAGTATTCCGGCAGAACTTTATCTAACACAGTGATCAAAGAACGAAGTCTTTATTGAGGGTGATGAAAAAGTACTGAAAAAATTTGTTACCAAAGTAAAAAATGGCCAATTAAATATTGAATTTGAAAACTGGTATAATGTACAAAGGTATTTCAACTCTAAAAGTATATATTACTGTTAAACAAATTGAGAAATTGGTGTTAGCTGGTTCAGGAAAAATTATATCTCAATCGCCCATAAATGCTGATAAAATTGGTTTGTTGATTTCGGGTAGTGGAGATATTCGAATAGATGAGTTAACAGCAAATAGAGTTGGTGTTATGATATCCGGCTCGGGTGATATTAAAATAAAAGGAAACTCAACTGCAGAATTTCTGGAAGCCACAGTAACAGGATCGGGAGATTTTGTGTCAGATGAATTAAAATTTAATAATGGTAATTTGACAATTACAGGCTCAGGTACAATTAATGCTTATATTCAGGACGAATTAGATGCAGTTATTACAGGTAGTGGAAGAATTTATTACAAAGGAAATCCTGTTATTGATGCTACAATTACCGGCAGTGGCAAAATTAGGAGTCATTAAATTACATAATAAAAGGCTATCGTTATAGTTTAATAAAATACCTTATAGACTCTGGTATACATGTTTTTTAAAGCATTGTATATTAGGGTCTTTATAAAATGTTAGATAAAAACAATTTTAAGAATAGCTTTGTTTTAATAAAACTTTTTATTTCCTAATTACCTCAATTTCTCCGTTAATACCGAGTTTTATAATTCCAGATGGAGATGTTTGTGTATAATCGTTTTGTCTCCAATTAACTACATAATCAACCAAATCTAATATTTGAGGATTAATTTCGGAAAAATTGCCTGGTGTTTTTTCGCCACTTATATTGGCCGAGGTAGAGACAATAGGCTTTTTAAATCGTTCAATTAATTTTTGAGTAAATGGTTCTTTAGTTATTCTTATGCCAATGCTTCCATCACTGGCAATAAGGTTTTGAGCCAGATTCTTTGCTTGTGGATAAATGATGGTTAATGGTTTATCTGCTAAATCAATTAAATCCCAGGCTATATCGGGCATTTTATTTATATAGGAAGGAATTTTACCTGCATTATCCAATAAAATAAGCATGCTTTTTTGATTGTTTCGCTGTTTTATTTGATTAATGCGCTCCACCGCTTTTACGTTAGTTGCGTCGCAACCAATACCCCAAATGGTATCGGTGGGATAAAGGATTACACCTCCTTTTTTTAAAATTTCAAGGGCTTTCTTTATTTCATCTTTCATAATTGGCAAATAAAATTTTCAAATTCAATAAAGCGATCTTGAATGTTAAAATATTTTTCTACTCTTTTTCTTGCCTTTTCTCCCATCTCAGAAGCTTTTTCAGGATGATCATAAAAAAAACTAATTTTTTCAACGAAAGTCTTCATGTCATTTTTTTCAGTTAAAAAGCCTGTTACATTATTATCAACTATTTCCTGGTTACTGGTAATATTAAATGCAATCACTGGCTTTTCATTGGCCATAGCTTCTATGGTTACATAACCAAAACCTTCCCAAAGCGATGGCAAAACAAAAACATCTATAGACTTCATAAACTTTCTAGTATCCTTGATAAAGCCAGGTAAAATAATATATTTTGAAAGATGTTTTTTTTCTATTAAAGCTTTTATTTTGTTGAAATCAGGCCCATCACCTCCTAATACTAATTGAAAAGGAATATTTTTTCTTTCTAACTCAAGTGCAACATTAATTAAAAAAGCTTGATTTTTTTCTTTTGAAAAACGGCCTAAATGTCCAATTATTAATTCTTTGGAGGTTCTTTTATTCGTTTCAGGCTTTTCTTTGGGGTAGGATTTAATATCAATCCCGTTGTAAATTAATTTGATTTTGTTTTCGGCAATAAGATTTCTATTATTTTGTAATAAAGATTGTTTTGTTGCCATTGAATTGACAATAATTTTCGAAATAATATTTTTAAAGATATATCGATTAATTAATGAGTTTTTTACAGCAATAGCACTCCCTCTTCTATAAACAATGTTTTTAATTTTAAAAAACCACGAAGATGTTGCTATAAGTTTTAAATCCGAAGGAAGGTTTATAACAATTGTTTCCGGTTTAATTTCTTTTAATATGTTGATTACCTGAATAATTCTTAAAGGATTTATGAAACTAAAATTGCTTACTTTTAAGGGATGGGTATTAAGAATACTTTTTTTATCCAATTCGTTGTAAAGCTTACTACCAACATTGGTAATAACATGTACCGAATACCCTTTTTCAGCTAAAAATAAAGCATTGTGGAAGTGCCATTTTTCGCCGCCACCCCATGATTTAGAGCTGTTTATGAAACATATTGATTTATCAGGCATTTTTATACAAGTGTCTGAGTTTTATATATTTTAAAAACTGGCCATAGGCAGAGTGAATACTAATAATGAATCCTTCAAGCCCGTCTAAAAAACCAAGTTGTAAAAAATAATGGCGAAAAAACCTGAAAAAGGGTTTATAGATAATTTTAAAGCAGTTTGCAGATTCTTGTTTGTCATACATTTCTTTGGCTTGAAAATCTGTAAACTTATCTATTTTTAAAAGATGTTGTGAGAAATTTTCGTATGAATAATGTAAAAGGTCTCCTTTAATATGTATTGCCAGGCTTTTGGAAACAGATAATGATTCGTGAATTATCCCAACCCATTTCCCTTTCTCTTTCTTCCATAACCGTAATTGATGATTAGGATACCAACCGGAATGTTTTATCCATTTGCCACAATAGTTCGTTATTCGATTAAAATAGTAAGCATCATTTTTTCCTTGCTTTTTTACTTGTATTATATTTTTTTTAAGTTCATCGGAAAGCTCTTCGTCTGCATCTAAAGATAAAATAAGGTTGTATTTTGTTTGCTCAACCGCAAAATTTTTTTGATTTGAGTAATCACTGAAATTACGTTCAAAAAATTGAACATTATATTTTTGGCAAATTTCTTTCGTTCTATCTGTAGAAAAAGAATCGACAACAATTATTTCATCAGCAACTCCTTGTAATGAATTTAAACAGCGTTCGATATTTTTTTCTTCGTTAAAGGTTATGATCGTTGCAGAAATTTTTTCCATAATACACTAGAATGTTAATTGGCCTGTCTTAATTGTTAGCGCACATTTAAAATGCCCTTTAGGACATTTTTTATATCCATGTAATCCACATGGACGGCAATCCAGATTTTCTTCTGTTTCAACTATTTTCGAATCTTTAGCTAATGGCCCAAAACCAAACTTAGGAATGGTAGAACAAAATACGGCCGTTGTTTTAGCATTCATGGCCGAAGCCATATGCATGGGAGCAGAATCATTAACATAATTCATTGTTGCATTTTTCATTAATGCTGATGTTTGTAAAAAAGTTAACTTTCCTGCTAAATTAATGATATTATTTAAACCACTTTGTTCAATAATTTTATCACAAGCGTCTTTATCGTCAGGCCCGCCAATTAAAAACACTTTAAATCCGGTGTCAATTACTTTTAATAAATCGATCCACTTATCGGCAGGAAATTGTTTGGTAAACCAAACAGATGTGGGTGCAATACAAATATACGGATGCATTTTGTACTGCGAAACAATTTCATAATCTTCGTTTGTTGGATAAAGTTTTGGGTTATAAAAAGATGAGTCGGTTATTTCTTCAATTAGTTGTAAATTCCTTTCTACTTCATGCTTTCCATTGCCTATTTCGTGTTTAATTGATCTTGAAAAAGTAAAAGATAAAGGGTTTTTATTAAATCCTGCCTTTAGTTTAGCTCCTGAAAAAGTTGTAATTATCCCGGTTGATGTAAACCGTTGCAGGTTCATCACATAATCATAATTTTTTTGCCTTATGCGTTTAATTACCCGAAAAAGGTTTTTTATCTTATGCTGCTTTTTATTCCAAACAATAATATTATCAACGTATGGATGATTCCTCAACAAATTTTCATTTCCTTTTCTGAGTAAAAAGTCAATTTGCGAATCAGGATAAAAGTGATGTAACTTTTCTATCAATGGAGTTGCAAGGATAACATCTCCGATAAAAGCGGTTTGTATAATTAAAAATTTAACCATAATGACTATACCGCAACATTATATTCTCTCAAAGCATCGTTTAATGATGTTTTAAGATTGGTTGATTCTTTTCTTTTACCAATAATTAATGCACAAGGAACCTGGTATTCGCCGGCATTATATTCTTTAGTTTGTGTTCCTGGAATTACTACGGACCGGGAAGGAACAAAACCTTTATATTCAACAGGCTTTTCGCCTGACACATCAATAATTTTGGTAGAACCGGTAATTACAACATTTGCTCCCAAAACGGCTTCCTTTTCAATATGTACTCCTTCTACAACAATACACCGTGAACCAATAAAACAATTATCTTCAATAATAACCGGAGCAGCTTGTATTGGTTCAAGCACTCCTCCAATACCAACGCCGCCACTTAAATGAACATTTTTCCCTATTTGTGCACACGATCCTACCGTTGCCCATGTATCGACCATTGTACCTGAATCAACATAAGCTCCAATATTTACATACGATGGCATCATAATAACATCTTTGGCAACATAAGAGCCATGCCGTGCTATAGCATGGGGGACAACACGTACACCCAATTGGTCATATCCTGTTTTTAATGGAATTTTATCATGAAATTCGAAAGGGCCTAATTTTATTACTTCCATTTTTTGTGTTGGGAAATACAAAATAACGGCTTTTTTTATCCATTCATTTACAATCCATCCTTTTTCAGTGGGCTCTGCAACCCTGATCTTGCCTTTGTCGAGTAGTTCAATAACCTCATTTATAGTTTTTATCGTGTGCTGATCTTTTAATAAGGATCGGTCGTCCCAGGCAAGGTCTATAATTTTTTTGTAATTTTTGTATTCCATATCTCAAAAAAAACGTTAACTAGTTGAAAGTTTACATCATTTGGCGAAGATAGCTAAAAAATAACTTGATAAAAAGATTTTCTGATTCCTGTTATAAAGTTAAAGATTGTTAAATGGCGCTAACAAACAACGAAAGAATTATATATTTGTGTGTACAAAACAATGATTCAATGCACCGGAGTTTATTTTTTGTAAATACAGCTTTTATATTGCTGCTAATTTTAGTTACCTCAAAATTGAATGCTCAAAACTCCGACAATTCTTATTATTTCTATGGAAAGATTTTAAGTCTTGAAAGACAATATCCAATTGCTTTTGCCCATATTATAAATATTAGTGCTCGAAAAGGTACTGTTAGCGATTCGTTGGGTAATTTTGAGGCCTGGGTAAACCCCGGCGACACGCTTAATATTTCTGCCATTGGATTTGAACATACTGAATATGTAGTTCCCGAAATTAATCCCGATACAGTTGTTAAGATTGTTCTTGTAAATAAATCGTATGAAATCCCAGAAGTATCCATCACATACCTTGGAACATATAAAGATTTTGAGTATAAAGTGGTTAACCTGGAGTTACCCGATGAAAATAAAATAAATCCTGAGGCTGAAAAGCTTTTTAACTATGTAGAGCTTGAATATCCACTGGTAGAAGAACCCAATATTACATCTCCGGCTTCATTAATTTATTCGGTATTTAGCAAAGAAGCGAAAGCAATAAAGAAATACCTTGAAGTAAAACGAAAAGATGAAAAAAGAGAAAACGTTGAGGAAAAATATAATATTCATGTCATCAAAAACCTTACAGGATTAGAAGGTGTTGAGGCGAAAGAATTTATGGACTACTGTAATTTTTCCGACGAATATATAGCCAGTATTTCTGAATATAACTTATATTCGGAGATTATGTTACGCTTCGAAGCTTTTAAAAAAGACTCTATTAAATAAAATATATTCGAATGAAAGATAAAATACCAACTTATACAGATATTGTAAAAGCACACAAAAGGATTCTTCCATTTGTTCATCGCACACCGGTTTTATCATCATCTGGAATTAATAATATTTTAGGTGTACGGTTATATTTTAAGTGTGAAAACTTTCAGAAAGTTGGAGCTTTTAAATTTCGTGGAGCTACAAATGCCGTGCTTCAATTAACTACAGAAGAAGCTGAAAAAGGTGTTACAACCCATTCATCGGGTAATCATGCAGCTGCATTGAGCCTTGCTGCCCGGCAAATGGATATTCCGGCATATATTGTGATGCCCGAAAGTGCACCAGCTATTAAGAAAAAAGCAGTTAAAGGTTATGGAGCTGAAATTACATTTTGTGAACCAACCTTAGAAGCTCGTGAAAAGACACTTGAAAAAGTTCAGGAAAAAACCGGAGCTACATTTGTTCATCCATATCATAATTTTAATGTGATTTGTGGGCAGGGAACTGCAGCCAAGGAGCTTTTAGAAGATTTTCCGGATTTGGATTCCATTATTGCTCCTGTCGGTGGTGGTGGATTAATGAGCGGCACATCAATTGCTGCAAAAGCAATAAAAAGTAATATACAGGTATTTGGTGCCGAGCCTTTAAATGCTGATGATGCTTATCGCTCTTTTAAAGAGGGTTTTTTAATTCCATCGTTACACCCGAACACCATAGCTGACGGATTGTTAACCTCTCTAAGCTCGCTTACTTTTCAAATTATTAAAAACAATGTAGATGATATTTTAACGGTAAAGGAAGAAACCATCGTTGAGGCAATGCGTTTGATTTGGGAAAGAATGAAGATTGTTATTGAACCATCTTCTGCAGTTCCTTTAGCTGCAATCATGGAAAACAGGTATAAATTTAAAGATAAGAATGTAGGGATTATTATTTCAGGTGGAAATGTAGACCTTAAAAACCTTCCTTTTTAAGGTTTTAAATAAAATTCCACTGTTAATGGATAATGATCGGATAGTTTTACATTGTGTATATTAAATGAATTGCAATCCAGTTCATCGCTGTAAAAAATATAATCGATTCTGAATGAGGGAAATTTACCAATATATGTGTTCCCAATTCCTCTTCCAGCTCTAACAAATGAGTCGTTCAGGTTTTTTCTTAATGTATGATAAGTATATGAAACGGGCATATCATTAAAATCGCCACATAAAATAACTGGATAGGGTGATTTTTTAATATGCATTGAAAGTGTTTCGGCCTGGTTGGCCCGTTTTATAAAAGCATCTCTTAACCGGGTTGAGATATCTTTGATCTCTTTTAGCTTTTCTTCTTCTTTTAGTGATTTGCTGTTGGAAATAAAATTATAATTATCTTCATTGAAACGGATTGACTGGAGATGTATGTTGAAAATTCTTAAGGTATCATTTTCTATAATAATATCAGTATAAATACTTGCGTTAAAAGATTTTACAAACTTAATAACTCCCCTGTTAATAATAGGATACTTACTAAACGTAGCGATACCTAAATTTTGATTTGCACTTTCTACCGAATATTCAATATGGTGTTGATATTGCTGATTTAGTTTTTTCTGAATATCTTCTTCGGTAAGTACACCGGAATTTCTTGTAAAAAAATCCTGGAAACAAATGATTTCGAAATCTTGATGATTAATGAATTGAAAAATTTCATCTTTGGTGGTTTCTTTTTCGCTCCATTGGTACAAATCAAACGACCTTACATTAAACGATAACAGATTAAATGATGTCTCGATTGAAGCTTTATTCGATTGTTTGTTATTTAGAGGTATTCTGATGTAGGTGTTTAAATAGTTCCATCCTAATAAAATGGCGATGAGTGGGAATATTAGGAAAATTTTTTGTTTAGCTATCCAAAATATTAAAAAAAGCAAGTTGATAATAAGTAAATAAGGGTATGCAAGGCCAAAAAATGCTAAAATCCAAACTTTGGCCGGGCTAACAAAAACCGAGAGGTAAGAAAGCAATAAGGCTGCAATAAAAATAAAATTGAGGTATTTTAATATTTTATAAATAAACTTTTTCAAGATCAATGCTTTTTTGATTCTTATAACTAAATTACAATTTATGATTTAATTAAACAATAAGGGAATTTATATTGTTTTTTGAGAAAGTTTTAATTACTGTTTTTAAATAAAATTTCTTTTTCTTTTTTGGTCAGGCTGTCGTACCCCGATTGGGCTATTTTATCAAGTATCCGGTCAATTTCTTCCTGTTTTTTTGCTTCTTGTTTATTGTATTCAATATCTGTCATCGGGCGTTTGTAAGTAACTTTTATTTTGGGTTTAGGTTTAAACAAAGTAAATACTTTATCCATAAACCGGTCGAACCCTTTGTTTATATTTTTCCCTTTTTTGTATTGTGCAACAAAAAGATATCCATACAAAGCACCTCCCAGATGTGCAATATGCCCTCCTGCATTTGTTGATGCGATACTTAAAATATCAATAATAATAGTTGCTACAGCTATATATTTAAGTTTTACAGGCCCGAAAAAAAGCAAATGAATAGTATGGTTTGGTGCATATACCGATACGGCTATCACAATAGCAATAACAGAGGCTGAAGCACCTAATGCATAAGAAACGGGCAAAACCTCAGTAAAAACCGGGAAAATATTAAATGCCATGATATATAATGCTGCGCCTGCCAATCCTCCGGTAAGATATAAACTCAACAATTTTTTTTCATCGAAATAACTCATAAATATCATTCCAAACCAATAAAACCATAACATGTTAAAAAGGATATGGAAAAAATCCATATGTAAAAACATGTATGAAAAAATAGTCCAGGGCCTATAAATGAGATTTGAAAAGTCGGCAGGAACGGCAAACCAGTTAACGATAGAAAAATTTTGTTCTGCCGAAAGCAGGAAAAATATTACACCTACAATTTTAACTGCCAAAAAGACAGCTATATTTATATATAATAACTTAATAAGTGCATTTCCACTTTTAAATGACTTTTTTATTTCGTCGGCTATTCCCATATTAAATGTTTTATAACTCTTATGATATCTGGTATTTGTTAAAATTAATAAAAGTTTGACCTGCCTTTTTTCCAGTATTTGATAAGAATAAATCCAAATAACATGCCACCCAGGTGTGCAAAGTGGGCAATATTACTGCCCGGTTGGGTTAATCCCAGCCACAACTCTAATCCACCGTAAAAAATAACAAAATATTTTGCTTTAATAGGTATAGGTGGGAATAAAAGCATTAATTGCGTATTTGGGAAAAGCATTCCAAATGCCAATAAAACGCCAAATACCGCACCCGAAGCTCCAACTGTTGGAATATTCATTCTGAAATTAACCAACTCCTTTAAAAATTGTTGCGCTCTTTCAATATAATTAGAATTATCGGGATTTGAGTACCACCCGTCTAATAGTTTGCTATATACTTGTGAGTAATATTCAGGAAAATGGTCTTTTACCAAAATCGCTAAAGCTTCTGGCGATGGAGTGTTGTTAAATGCTTTAATATCATTCAAAATGCTTGTCATTTGTAAATGAATAACAAAAGTGTGTAATGCTGCTGCGCCTAAGCCTGTTACCATAAAATAAATAAAAAAACGTTTGCTGCCCCAAACTGATTCCAGTACACGTCCAAACATCCATAATGCAAACATATTAAAAAATAAGTGCCATAAGCCCCCATGCATAAACATATGGGTAACAAATTGATATGGTTGAAACAGGTCGGATTTAAAATAATGCAACCCAAAAAGCTGGGTTAATTCAACACCAAAGCTACTGCTTAAAACCCATGTGGCTAAAAGCATGATTACATTTATAATGATAAGGTTTTTTACAACCGGTGGAATATTACTAAATTGTGTATTATACATAATATATTATTTTACAAATACTATTAAATACTAAAAACGTTTTTCTATCTCTTCTGTTTTGATGATTGTAACAATTTTTTTGCCAAAAGGCGAATAATTGGGTTGTTCACAGGCAAAAAGCATGTCAATAATCTCTCGCATCTCTTCATGTGTAAGTGGTTGATTCGAACTTATTGCCGATGCTTTTGCCAATGCTCTTGCTATTGACTCTTTGGCTAATTGTTTTGAATTTGTTTCTCCGTTTAAATATTCGTTTAAAAACTTGTCGATAATTTGCTCTGGCTCTTGGTTGCAGGCCTCAGCAGGCATACCGTTTACCACAATAGCATGCCCTCCAAAATCATCTATGTCGAAACCCAAAGCTGCCATTTCGTCTTTAATGTTTAATAAAAGATGGTGGTCTCTGGCATCAAGTTCAATCGTTTTTGGGAATAATGATTTTTGAGATACTGCTGCATTCGATTGTAACGAAAGCATAAACTTTTCAAACAGAATACGCTCGTGAGCTTTTTTCTGGTCAATAATCATTAATCCCGATTTTACAGGGGTTAAGATATATTTGTTTTTAAAATGAAAAACATTTTCACCATGGTTTATCTCCGTCATGGGTGATTTATTGTCAAGGTTTGAAATGAAAGAAAACTCATCCGAAGTTTGATTTTCTTTTTCAAAACCCTGATATAATTTTTCCCAGTTGGCCAGGTTATCTTTTTCTAAAGATTGTTTAGCACTTTTTTGGCCTTTTTCGGCAAATTTATTCTGGTTAAAAGGGTTAAATGTCGGGTCAATTTCTATTTTAGGTGTGTTGATTTTGGTATCTTTTGATATTACAGGAATATCAAAACTTTGCTCCTGGTCAAAATCAATAGAAGGAACAATATTGTTTTTACCAAGGCTCTCTTTTACCGATGCATGAAGGATTTGCCAAATAGCCTGTTGGCTTTCAAACTTTATTTCGGTTTTGGTGGGATGAATATTTACATCAATGGTAGCAGGGTCTGCTTCTAAATATAAAAAATAAGAAGGAATGGTATCGGGAGGCAAAATTTGGTCGTAAGCATTTAAAATCGCTTTATTAAGGTATGGATTTCGCATATACCGGTTGTTGATAAAGAAAAATTGCTCACCGGTTTTTTTTCTGGCATTTTCTGGTTTGCCAATAAATCCTTTAATAGTTACTATGCTTGTGTCACTTTGTAAAGGAATAAGATTTTGATTTGTTTTTTTACCAAAAATATTAACAATTCGCTGGCGAATATTTGATGGTGGCAAAATATAAACTTCAGATTCGTTATGATAAAGCTTAAATTCTATGTCGGGGTTTGCAAGGGCTACTCTTTGAAATTCGTTAATGATATGTCCGAATTCAGCTGTGTTTGATTTTAAAAATTTTCTGCGCGCAGGCACATTGTAAAAAAGATTTTTAATCGCAAAATTCGTTCCTGTTGTACAACTTATTGGCTCCTGGCTAACAAATTTTGATCCTTCGATTTGTATATGAGTTCCTATTTCCTGGTTGGCTTGTTTTGTTTTTAGTTCAACATGTGCAATGGCTGCAATCGAAGCTAATGCTTCGCCTCTGAATCCCATCGTTTTTATGGCAAACAAATCATCGGCATTTTTAATTTTTGATGTTGAATGCCTCTCGAAAGATAAACGGGCATCGGTTTCTGTCATGCCAATTCCGTTGTCGATAACCTGAATCAAAGTTTTGCCTGCATCTTTAATGTTAACAGAAATGGAATTTGCCTGAGCATCTACAGCGTTTTCAACCAATTCTTTCACCACCGAAGCCGGGCGTTGTATAACTTCTCCAGCAGCTATTTGATTTGCAACTGAATCGGGTAAAAGCTGGATAATATCTGCCATGAAAAATCTCCTGATTTAATAAAACAACAAGAAATAGATAACGGTAAGTAAAATTACTAAAATTATTGCAAAGCGTATAGTTGATTTTTTTCGCTCTTCTCTGTTGCGCTTAAAAACACCCCGCATTTGCCCTTTAATATTAGGAATATAGGGTTTGTCAGAATCGGATAATTCTTCTACACCTAACTCCCTTTTTATTTGCCTTACCCTTCGTTCCAGTTCCTCTTTTTGCTCGTCGTAATAACGTGGCGAGTAATTAAATGATTTGTTTTTAGGAGTATGAAAAAATTTTATTGCCATCAGATTATTTTTAAAACTTTCTGCAAAGTTATTTAATATTTTATCATTTATTAAATTTTAATACAATAGATATAGGTTTTTAAAAATGCTTTTTTATATATTTGCCCGAATATTTTAGATAAAAACTTATTGAAGGTGAAAATTTAAGGTTTGATTCTTTGTTAATCAAAGAAACTTTTATATTTTTGCATTCCCAAAATTGGTAAGAAACTGTTAAAATTTAAATAGATGTACGCAATAGTTGACATAGCAGGCCAGCAGTTTAAGGTAGAGAAAGACAGTAAAATTTTTGTTCACCGTTTAGAAGGTGAAGAGGGAACTACTGTTGAGTTCGAGAAAGTTTTGCTGGTAGATAATGACGGCAAGGTAAAAGTCGGAAAACCTACCGTGAAAGATGCGAAAATTTCCGCTAAAATTTTAGCTCACCAAAAAGGTGACAAGGTTATTGTTTTTAAGAAAAAACGAAGAAAAGGGTATCAGGTTAAGAACGGACATCGTCAGCTATTTACCCAAATTCAGGTTCAAGACATTATTGCTTAATTAAAAATATTTTGACACATGGCACATAAGAAAGGAGCAGGTAGTTCACGTAACGGTCGCGAATCAGAAAGTAAACGACTGGGAGTAAAACTGTATGGAGGACAAGCTGCCAAAGCTGGTAATATTATTGTCCGCCAAAGAGGAACACAACATCATCCAGGCGAAAATGTAGGTATTGGTAACGACCATACTTTATTCGCATTAATTGACGGAAAAGTTGAGTTTAAGCGTCGAAGAGGTAATAAATCATTTGTTTCGGTTGTTCCCTTCGAAGATTAAGATATTTTTTACGTAATTTTGAATCTCCTGTTTTTGCTATTTTTTAGTAAAAAATATGGAGATTTTTTATTTATAACCCTTTAGAATAGACCAATATGCTAACCTTACGATTTATACAGGAAAACAGAGATTTTATTATTGAGCGCCTGAAAATTAAAAATTTTGATGCTGCTGAAATAATCAGCAAAATTCTTGAACTTGATCAAAAAAGGCGATCAACCCAAACAAATATGGATAATAACCAGGCCGAATTAAATAAATTGTCGAAGGAGATTGGCCAACTTTTTAAAAATGGAAAAGTTGATGAAGCAAACGAGGTTAAAGAAAAAAATGCTGTTTTAAAAGAAACCATAAAGAAACAATCTGAAGTGTTAGCTGATACTGAAAAAGAATTGACTCAGTTATTGGTTCAAATACCTAATATCCCTCACGAATCAGTCCCTCCAGGGAAAGGAGAGCAGGATAATGATGAGATTGCAAGCGGAGGAGCCATGCCTGCATTAAATACCGATGCTTTGGCACATTGGGACATAGCCAAAAAATATGATATTATTGATTTTGAATTGGGTAATAAGTTAACAGGAAGCGGATTTCCTGTTTATAAAGGCAAAGGAGCTAAACTACAACGGGCATTAATCAACTATTTTTTAGACATGGCCATTGAAGCCGGCTATAACGAAGTGCTGCCCCCTTTAATGGTTAACGAAGACTCCGGTTTCGGGACAGGACAGTTGCCCGATAAAGAAGGACAAATGTACCATGTAACTGAAGATAATTTATATTTGATTCCTACTGCAGAAGTCCCTGTAACCAATATATTTCGTGACGAAATTCTCTCGGCTAAAGATTTTCCGATAAAAATGACTGCTTATACTCCCTGTTTTAGGCGCGAGGCGGGTTCGTATGGCAAAGATGTGCGTGGTTTGAATCGGTTACATCAGTTTGATAAAGTGGAGATTGTTCAGATTCAGCATCCGGAAAAATCTTATGAAACATTACAAGAAATGTTAAATCATGTAGAAAAACTAATAAAATCATTAGAACTGCCATACAGGATATTAAAACTTTGCGGAGGTGATATTAGTTTTACGGCGGCTCTAACTTATGATTTTGAGGTATATGCAGCTGCACAGAATAAATGGCTTGAGGTAAGTTCAGTTTCAAACTTTGAAGCTTACCAGGCAAATCGTTTGAAATTACGTTTTAGAGAGGAGGGTGAGAAAAAACCAAAACTAGCTCATACTTTAAATGGAAGTGCATTAGCTTTACCACGGATATTAGCTGCATTGCTGGAAAATAATCAAACTCCGCAAGGCATTGTTATACCCGAAGTTTTAAGGACTTATACAGGGTTTGATATTATAGATTAATTTTCGAAAATATTTTTTTAGGGCGCTGTTTTGGCGCTCTTTATTTATATTTATCATTAAATAATTTGTAATATTATAAAATTCAAAAATCATAAATTTACTTTATGGATAATAAACAAAAAGGGTATTTATTTGCCGCTTTAACCATTATATTTTGGGGTACCTCAGCATCAGCATTTAAAATTGGATTATGGCATATTGATCATTACCAATTATTATTATACTCAACTTTTACAGCCGTTGTTTTTTTGTTTTTTGTTTTATGGTTTCAAAAAAAAATTTGGGTACTTAAAACATTTACCAGGAAACAATATTTGAACTCAATGTTTCTCGGATTCTTGAATCCTTTTATGTATTATGTAGTTTTATTTAAAGCCTACTCATTACTACCTGCACAAATAGCGCAGCCACTGAATTTTATATGGCCTATTGTATTGGTTTTGCTTTCAATCCCAATATTAAAACAAAAAATCGGACTGAAAAGTTTTATAGCTTTAATCATAAGCTTTGCCGGTGTTTATTTTATTTCATCGCAAGGTAATTTGTTTAATCATAATTTTGCAAACCCTTTGGGTGTAGGGTTGGCATTAAGCACATCAGTTTTTTGGGCTTTTTTTTGGCTTTTTAATATGAAAGATAAAAGAGATGAAGTGGTTAAACTGTTTTTAAATTTTGTTTTTGCTTTTATCTTAATATTAATAGTAACCATTAAGGAGTCTTCGATTTTTACTAATAGTGCCGAAGGCGTTTTTGCAGCTATATATATTGGGCTTTTTGAAATGGGCATAACCTTTGTACTATGGTTAAAGGCTTTAAAATTAGCCGGGCGGACAGATAAAATAGGAAATCTGATTTATCTAACCCCCTTTTGTTCATTAGTATTTATTCATATTATTTTAGGTGAAAAAATATACCTGACAACAATTTTTGGCTTAATTTTGATTGTTTCAGGGATCATGTTACAACAAATAAAAAGGAAAAAATATGCAAAAAGTTTTTTATAAGGGAGTAATAATAATTGTCCTGGCCGGGATATTTTTTTACTCCTGCGAAAAAGAAAAAGTTTATCCTGAATATGAAAATACCCAAGAATTTTATTCATTGATGGATGATTGGTATTTATGGAATGATTCAATTCCTGATATAAATCCGGATAATTATACTAATCCTTACGATTTGCTCGAAGCAATGCGTTATGAATTAAGAGACCGTTGGAGCTATATTACAACGCAAGAAGCATTTAAACAGTATTACGACGAAGGAACTTTTGTTGGCTATGGTTTCGGTTATGCCCCGGATAAAGAAGGGAATATCCGTATTACTTTTTTATTTGACGATTCTGATTTAGCTGCCGAAGGTATAAACCGTGGATGGATGATTAAAGAAATAAATGGAGTGCAAGTAGATCAGAATTCGGATTTAACCGAATTGCTGGGCGCTGATGAAATAGGGGTTTCTAATCAATTTCTTTTAGAATCTCCAACTGGCGAAGTGGTTACACAATCATTTTCTAAAAAACTCATAACTATGAATACTATATTGTATCGTACTGTAATTGATGCTGGTACGAAAAAAGCAGGTTATTTGGTATATAAGAGTTTTATTAATCCATCTATCGAAGAGCTTGATGAGGCTTTTAATTATTTTAATACAGAAAATATAGATGAACTAATTATCGATTTGCGTTATAATGGCGGAGGAAGCATGAATGTTGCCATGTATTTAACTGGCTTGTTTATCCCTGATGAATTGAATAATCAGGTATTTTTAAAGTATGTACACAACAAATCCAAAACTGTTGAGAATTATTCTTACACATTAGAACAGGAAAATAATTCTGTTCGAGTAGATAAAGTATATTTTATTACTTCAAAAGGTTCGGCATCGGCAAGCGAAGCAATTATTAATGGGTTAAAGCCATACATGGATGTATACTTAGTGGGAGACGATACGTACGGAAAACCTGTTGGAATGTATTCTTTTTTTAGCGAGGCTAGTGATTTAGCTTATGTGCCCATCACTTTTAAAATTTTAAATGCCGATGATGAAGGTGATTATTACAAAGGGTTGCATGTAAACAGCTATGCCGATGATGATGTTACAAAAGTGTTTGGAGATATCAGTGAAGCTTCATTAAATGAGGTGCTTTATCATATCGAAAATGGAAGTTTTTCGTCAAAAAAATCTGCTTTTGATGTTCTTAGAAAAAAGGATATTCAATATTTTGGTTTAAAAGACGAAATCGGTGCATTATAAATTTTTGTATTTTGGAGAAAGAAAAAATTATTTTAGGGATTGATCCTGGAACAACAATTATGGGCTATGGATTAATAGAGGTTGAAAATAAAGAACCGTCGATGGTTGCTTTGGGGATCATTGATTTAAGAAACTATTCCGATCACTACATAAAGTTAAAACATATTTTCGAGCGGGTAACTTCGCTTATAGATCAATATCATCCTGATGAACTGGCTATTGAAGCTCCCTTTTACGGTAAAAATGTTCAGTCGATGCTAAAACTGGGAAGAGCCCAGGGTGTAGCCATAGCTGCTGCTTTGTCTCGTTCAATTCCAATTTTTGAATACGCTCCGCGAAAAATTAAAATGTCGATTACCGGCCGGGGTAATGCATCAAAAGAGCAAGTGGCTATGCTTTTAAAAAATATTTTAAAAATAAAAGAATTACCCTCCAATTTAGATGCTACCGACGGGCTGGCTGCTGCCATGTGTCATTTTTATCAAGCCAATGTAGTTTTATCAGATAAAAGTTATAATAGCTGGAAACATTTTATGCAAAAAAATCCCGGAAGGATAAAAAAATAGCCGGCATAAAGCCGGCTATAAAATATAAGCTTAAGATTTTTTTATTGTAACTGGAATACAATTGGGAATGTAAATCGAACTCTAACGGGTCGTCCACGTTGTTTTCCGGGCTCCCATTTTGGAGATGATCGAACAACGCGTAAAGCTTCTTTATCAAGAGATGGGTCAACACCTCGAACAACCATTGCATTTGTTACATTTCCGTCAGGGCCGATATCAAATTGAACATATACTCTTCCGCTAATTCCATTTTCCTGAGCAATTACAGGATATTTAAGGTTTTGTTGAATATAAGTACGGAAAGCATCACTGCTTTGCCCCTGAAATGTAGGCATATCTTCAACAACGAAGAATACTTCCTGTTCGTCAACTTCTTCTTCTTCATCTTCAAACTCTGTAATATCTATTTCAGTATCCTGGTCAGCCTCAGTATCTTCAAGAATTAGCTCATCTTCAATCTCCACATCATCTTCAACAATATTAATAACTTCAGTTTGTTGTGGTGGAGGTGGTGGAGGTGGTTCATTCTGTTGGCGGGTGATAGGAATAATTTCTTCTTCAACATCCATATCGCCTACTTGTCCGAGGGAATCTAAACCTTTTGGCCTTGTTCCCCATTCAAAAGCGAGGAGTACAAGCCCTAAAGTGATTACATAGCCTAATTGAAGAAAGATTCCTCTTTTCTTCTCTAAATTAGCTTTATCAGATTTTTTAACTTCCATGTTGGTTTATTTTTTTTGAATGCCTAAAAATAAAAAATATAATAATGTTTATCAAAACTTTTGTTATAAAAATTCTTAAAGAACGGTTGATTTTATAATATTATACGTAAATAATTTAATTGAGTTCCTCAATTAAAAGGCTTTGTTCCTATTATAAAAACGAAATATGTTTATAAATTATTTTAAAACGAATAAAAATCTTATTTCTTAAATAATTTGGGCGTAAAAATAACTTTCTTATTTAAATAAAAAAATGTATTTTCGCATAAATTTTAAAAAGAGATTTTGTTCTTATTTAAATTGATTTTTTTGGGGCATTAGCTCATCCCGATAGTTATCGGGAGGTTAGAGCGTGTAACATCTATATTTTTGGGGCATTAGCTCAGTTGGCTAGAGCGTTTGACTGGCAGTCAAAAGGTCAGCGGTTCGACTCCGCTATGCTCCACTTTAAAAATTTGTAATAAACAGAAAACGAACGGTTTAATATCGTTCGTTTTTTTGTGGCATAATACTGAAAAATAGTTGGTAAAATCTTCTAAAATATAGACTATAACTA
>JBKHIH010000084.1:0-15972 GCA_046538755.1 Thiohalospira sp. | reverse complement strand
ATAAATCACTAATAATGAATTATTTGCGTTTTTTAACTGTCAAAGTCAAGAAAAAGGTGGAAAATACCACCTTTTTATCGTTCATGCATTAACCTTATTGCTGACAAGTTGGTCTCCACCAGAGCTTGGTTCCTCTTCAGGTTAACTCTCGTATATTACAAAATATTTTTCAAATAACTACCAACTATTTTTCAGTACATTACCTAAATTTATAGAACGTAGAATCAGTTAATTTCCTGATTCTACGTTATTTTTTTACTTCAATCGAACAATAACATCTCCTTTCGAAACCATATCGCCATGGTTAAAATATATCTCGTCAACTTCTCCATCATATTCTGATACAATTTCGTCGTAGGTATAGTTATTTTCAATGTAACAAATCCGCTGTCCTTTTTTTATCTGGTTTCCAAGCTCAATGGCTTGTTCCTCAATAAAATAATTAAGGTTATAAAAAATTCGGCCCATATAAGGCGAAGCTATATCTTTTTTCCCTGGTTCTGGTTTAATACCACCCGTTTTTGGTGATTTTGCTTCGTCGCGTAATTTTTGCAATTCTTCGTTAAAACGTTTTTTTGCAACTCCAGATTTGTAATCTCTGTATTGACGCTCGTGCATGGCAAATTCGAACAGTTCTTCATCATTTTGGCCTGTATCCCAGCCATTTTCTTCCATTTCTTTTCTGTATTTGTCTAATTCATCGGGAAAATTATCTTGTGGCACGCCGTGGTAAAATTCTTTACCCGATTCTTCGGCAATCTTAATAATTTCAGGAGCAAGTGCCCCGGGCAATTTCCCTGCTCTGCCTAATATCATATCCCAGGCGTTGTTATCAATAATTGAAAATTTTGGTTTGCCTTGTATCTCTTGCATTACATTTAGTAAGGCAATGTTTTTAACATATTGGCTAAATGGAGTTACCAACGGTGGATTTCCCAGCTTTGGCCAAATATCAATCACTTCATCAAATAGTTTAACCAATAAATCATCTTCAGAAAGTTTTTCTTTTCCCTGGCCTTCAAGTGTTTGATTTAATCCTTGATGTACTCCTTTTAAATCGGCCATCATGCTTCCCATCATACCTCCGGGTAATCCTGCATGTACCAGCAGCGAGGACATATAACGGTTTTTAGGATTAATAAAATATCCCAGAAAATCATCCATAAATTGCTGGCTTAAAGCCCTGGCTTTCATGTAGGCTTTCATATTAATTTCGGGTACTTTAAATCCTGCATCTTTAAGCATTGCCTGTATAGTAATTACATCAGGGTGAACCATACCCCATGATAATGGTTCCATAGCTACATCAACATAATCAACTCCTGCTTTGGCTACCTCTAACATCGAAGCTACAGAAAAACCCGGGCCGGAGTGTCCGTGATATTGTACGATCAATTCAGGGTATTTCTTTTTTATTTCTCTTACAAGATTGCCTAAAGTTACAGGCCTTCCAACACCAGCCATATCTTTTAAACAAATCTCGTCTGTACCATATTCTACTGCTTTATCTACAACTCCCATGTAATAATCTACGGTATGTATTGCAGAATGGGTAATACTTAAAGTTGCCTGAGAAATCATTCCGGCTTCTTTGGCATATTTTATCGAAAGTTCAAGATTTCGATGGTCGTTTAGCCCGCAAAACGAACGGGCAATATCAACTCCCTGTGCTTTTTTTACTTTAAACATCAAACGGCGGACGTCTTTTGGTACAGGATACATACGGATTCCATTTAATGCTCTTTCGAGCATATGAGTTTGTATCCCTGCTTCATTAAATGGTTTGGTCCACTCTCTTACAGCTTTATTTGGGTTTTCGCCATATAATAGATTTACTTGTTCAAATGCTCCTCCGTTGGTTTCAATTCGCGAAAAACATCCCATGTCAATAATTACCGGTGCTATTTCTTTAAGTTGATCAACTCTTGGCACATATTTTCCCGATGATTGCCACATATCACGGTAAATCAAACTAAATTTTATTTCTTTGCTCATATTATAAGTCTCTATTAATCAAATTATTCATTATTCTTTTACTTAATTAAAAACACAAATCAACAAAAAATTTAAAACCTGTGCTATGTTGTAAAATACATTACACCTATTTATTATATCAATACATTGATTATCATTTGTATAAATTTGATGTTTTACATCATGAAAAGTTTAATAAGATTATTGGCAAGTTATGAAATAAGCTTATAATTTGAAAGTGATTTATTATTTAGCGCTTTTATAGACTATTTAAGAATTAAGTTGATAAGCATTCCAGTTATTTTATTTTTATTAGAACTAAATTAATTTAAAATTTTTAACTTTGCAGCATTAAAAAATATAAGGTTTTGGGACGTATTTTAGCCATTGATTACGGAAGAAAAAGAGTTGGTTTAGCTGTTACCGACCCAATGCAGATGATTGCAAATTCTTTAACTACTGTTCACTCTAAGGATATCTGGGAATTCTTAACCAACTATTTGCAAAAAGAAAAAGTAGATTGTATTGTGATAGGATATCCTAAACAAATGAACAATCAGGCATCTGAAGCTGTTCGATATATTAATCCTTTTATAAAGCGGTTGCAAAAACTTTATCCTGCAATGGAAATTAAATTGGTAGATGAACGTTTTACATCTAAAATGGCTCATCAGACAATGATTGATGCGGGATTAAAGAAAAAAGCAAGGCAGAATAAAGCATTGGTTGATACCATTAGTGCAACCATTATTTTACAATCATATTTAGAACAAAAAACAAAATAATAATGCAATGATTTACCCAATTGTTATATACGGTTCTCCTGTTTTACGGAAAGTTGCTAAAGAGATTGATAAAGATTACCCTTATTTAGATGAGTTTATATCTGATATGTGGGAAACAATGTATCATTCAGATGGGTTAGGGTTAGCAGCACCGCAGGTAGGAAAATCTGTGCGGTTGTTTGTTATAGACGGATCTTCATTAGAAGAAGAGGAACCCGAATTAAAAGATTTTAAAAAAGTATTTATCAATCCTCAAATTACAGAAAAAGTTGAAGAAACCATTCCCTATGCCGAAGGTTGTTTAAGTATTCCCCTTATTAGAGAAGAGGTTATACGTCCTGTTAAAATTAGAATGGAATATTACGATGAAAACTTTAATTTTTACGACGAATGGTTTGGTGGTATGGCTGCCAGGGTTATTCAACATGAATACGACCACCTGGAAGGTGTTTTATTCACCGATAAAATTGCACCCATAAAAAAGCGTTTGCTTAAAAATAAGCTACAAGCTATTTCTAAAGGAAAATTTAATGTTGATTATAAATGTAAAATTGCTAAATAGATAATTTTTAGTTTTAATCTGTTTTAATTTATAACATAAAATTTTTACCTCCGGAGAATTAAAATGCGGAGGTTTTTTGTACCCGTAATATTCAGGTAGCACTAATTATTTTCGAATTTGTTATTTGAATTTTGAAGTTTTATGGTAAAGTCTATTTATATTTGTTGGGTCTTTAACCATTTATTATTCATTTATAAAACAAATTTACAATGGAAGTTACAGTACAAACCGCTGAGCAACTTGGATTATTACCCGAAGAATTTGAAAAAATTAAAGAAATATTGGGACGCACCCCCAATTTTACAGAGTTAAGTATTTATTCTGTAATGTGGTCGGAGCACGCATCCTATAAAAATTCAATAAAATGGTTAAAGACTTTGCCTCGAAAAGGAAAACAATTACTGGCAGAGGCTGGCCAGGAAAATGCAGGATTGGTTGATATTGGCGACGGATTAGCTTGTGCTTTCAAGATCGAGTCACATAATCACCCGTCGGCTGTTGAACCATATCAAGGAGCTGCAACCGGAGTAGGTGGTATTAACCGCGATATTTTTACCATGGGCGCCAGGCCGGTAGCCCAACTTAATTCATTACGATTCGGAGATATTCATTTAGACCGCACCAAATGGCTTTTAAAAGGGGTGGTAAAAGGGATAGGTGATTATGGAAATGCTTTTGGAATTCCGGTATTAGGAGGAGAAGTATTTTTTGATAAATGCTATAATACCAATCCATTAGTAAATGCTATGTCGGTTGGTATTATGAAAAAAGATGATACGATTTCTGCTATTGCAAAAGGCGTTGGCAATCCTGTATATATTGTTGGCTCATCTACAGGAAAAGATGGGATTCATGGAGCTACCTTTGCATCGGCCGATTTAACAGAAAATTCAGCAGAGGATTTACCATCAGTACAAGTAGGCGACCCATTTATGGAAAAACTACTACTGGAAGCAACCCTCGAATTAAATAAAACAGGAACTGTTGTTGGTATGCAGGATATGGGTGCCGCAGGTATAATTTGCTCAACTTCTGAAATGTCAGAAAAAGGTGGACATGGAATGAAAATTGACCTCGATAAAGTGCCTTTACGACAGCAAGATATGCACCCCTTTGAAATACTGCTTTCTGAGTCGCAAGAACGAATGCTTGTGGTTGTTGAAAAAGGGAAAGAAGAAAAGGTTGAACAGATTTTTAAAAAATGGGATTTAAACTGTGCTATCATTGGCGAAGTTATTGCCGAAGACCGGCTCTATTTTTATATGTATGATGAATTGGTTGCAGATGTTCCTGCATCTTCTTTAGTGCTTGGTGGCGGAGCTCCTGTGTATGATCGTGAATATAAAGAACCTGCATATTTTAAAGCATATAAAAAGTTTAATATTAATGATGTTGCTGAACCTGAAAACTACAAAGAAGTTGCATTGGAGATGATCCAAAATCCAAATATTGCTTCTAAAAAATGGGTGGTTGAGCAGTATGATTCGATGGTAGGAACAGGGAATATGAGTACGAACTTCCCTGCCGATGCAGGAATTTATAATATTAAAGGTACTAACAAAGCGTTGGCTATGACAGTAGATTGTAATGCCCGGTATGTAAATGCTGATCCCGAAAAAGGAACAGCAATTGCTGTTTCCGAAGCTGCCCGAAATATTGTTTGTTCCGGAGGAACTCCATTAGCCATTACCAATTGTTTAAACTTTGGAAATCCATATAATCCAGAGGTTTACTGGCAATTTGTCCATGCCATTAAAGGGATGAGCCATGCTTGTAAAAAATTTAATACTCCTGTTACCGGAGGAAATGTTAGCTTCTATAATCAAATGCAGGTTAAAGGAAAAATTGTCCCTGTATTTCCAACACCAACTATTGGGATGATCGGTTTAATAGAAGATAAAAATAATCAGATGAGCATATCATTTAAAAATAAAGGTGATATGATTTATTTAATTGGAAAATCAAGAGATGATATCAATTCATCAGAATATCTTTATACATATCATAAAATAGAACAGTCTCCGGCTCCTTATTTTGATCTTGAAGAAGAACATCAGGTTCAGGAATCGATTAAAGGGCTGATTATGAAAAATCTTATCTTATCGGCTCATGATGTTTCCGATGGAGGGCTTTTTGTTACATTGGTAGAAAGTGCAATGGTTAAAGGGTTTGGTTTTGATGTTACTTCTGATGCAGAAGTTAGAAAAGATGCATTTTTATTTGGCGAATCGCAAGGAAGGGTTGTAGTTACTGTTTCTCCTACTAACGAAGACCGTTTTATTGATTTTATGATTGAACAAAAAGTACCTTTTTCAGCTTTAGGACATGTAACTAAATCTGAATTTAGAATTGATGATAACTCTTATGGCTTTGTTTACGATTTTAAGGAGTTGTATGATAATGCACTGGGAAAAATCCTTACAGAAGAAAAGTAAAAGTGATTACGCCTTATAAAAATCAACAAAAAGGGAAAAAAGAGCAGGTGGCTCTTATGTTTAATAATATTGCACGCAGATACGATTTTTTAAATCATTTATTATCATTGGGTATTGATAAAATTTGGCGAAAAAAAGCCATAAAATTTCTTGTTAATATTAAACATAATCCGGTTTTGCTTGATATTGCATGTGGTACTGGCGATTTAGCCATCGAAGCACTAACATTAAATCCAGAAAAAATTATTGGCCTTGATATTTCGGACGAGATGCTGAAAATCGGCCGTAAAAAGATTGATAAAAAAAATGTTAGCCACATTATCAGTTTGCAAAATGGCGATGCCGAAAATATTTCCTTTGATAATAATTATTTTGATGGAATTACGGTTGCTTTTGGCGTACGAAATTTCGAAAACCTTTCTAAAGGGCTAACCGAAATGTGCCGCGTTTTAAAACCAGGTGGGCATGTTGTTATTTTAGAATTTTCTAAACCACGCTCATTTCCTGTAAAACAGATATATCAATTTTATTTCAATGTAATATTACCTGTAATTGGCAAGTTTGTTTCTAAAGATAATTCAGCTTACGCATATTTGCCGGCATCTGTAAGTCAATTTCCCGAAAGGGAGAATTTTATTTTGGAAATGGAAAAAGCAGGATTTTCGCAATGTAATTTTAAAACACTTACTTTCGGAATTGCAACAATTTATCATGCAAACAAATTCAAAAATTCTAAAATGTAATATTTCAATGCGATTAAACGTTTTTAACATTTACAAGTAATACACAATGCGTAAAACTTTTATCATCATATTATTTTCAATCGTAGGGTTTTCTTCATCAGCCCAAAAAGAAATTATCCTTAATTACCAGGAAGTTGATTATAAAAAAATTCATTTTGGTTTTACGGTGGGTTTTAATACTATGGATTTTAAATTAACTCCTACTATGAACACTTTTGGAACCGATTCAGCGGTATTGATACCTGAAATTAATAAACTTGTACCCGGATTTCATGTGGCTGTTGTTTCCAGTTTAAAAATAAACGATTATTTTGATTTAAGGTTTTTGCCGGGAATTTCCCTCGGGCAACGTAATATATTGTTTTATGATAAGAATAATGAAGTAGAATCTGAAATGAAAATAGAATCTACCTTTATTGATCTCCCTTTTATTATTAAATATAAAGCTACCCGTATAAATAATACACGGCCTTATTTAATTGGCGGATTAAATATTCGGCGCGATATGGCAAGAAATAAAGAATTTAACGAGGATGAGGGAATTTATATAAAGCTTAATCCATTGGATATTTATTACGAAATAGGTTTTGGATTCGATTTTTACATGGTTTATTTTAAATTATCTACAGAAATTAAATATTCGATCGGAACGTTAAATGTAGCTTCTTCTGATGCTTCTGACGATTTTCCTCAATATGCAAACTCTATTGAGAAATTAAATTCTCGCATGTTTATGATATCATTCCATTTCGAATAAATTACAATTGCCGCCTTCTGAATTCAGAACATACAATAGCAGTGGCTGTTGATAAATTAAGGGATTCTGATGTTTTAATGTTGGCCGGGTAATTTGGAATAAAAAGTTTTTGTTGAATAAATGGAACCCATTTAGGCGAAATACCATGCGATTCACTTCCCATCATAATAAAACCATTTTTACTTAATGGTTCGTGATAAATATTTTTTCCATCTAAAAAAGTGCCATAAATATTAAAATTATTGATATCAGAAAAATCTTGCAATAACGCCTTAAAATCAATATAATGTACTTTTACTCTAAAAATAGCGCCCATGGTTGCCTGTACAACTTTAGGATTATAAAGGTCAACACTTTCTTTTGAGCAAAAAATATTTTTTATGCCAAACCAATCTGCTATTCTGATGATTGTCCCTAAATTTCCAGGGTCATTAACATTATCAAGTAAAATACTTAGTTGGGTAGCTATTTCTGTTTTGTAGTAATTATTTGGTTTGATTTTAACTGTAGCAAGCACATTATTGGGTGTGCTTAATGCACTAATTTTTTTTAATTCATCGTTAGTAACAATACAAGTGTCAATGGTTTTTTTATTAATAATATATTGATTTTGATTGATCCATTCGTTTGTGGCAAAAATTGTTAAAATCTCAACATTAGATTTTAAAAGTTCATCAACTATTTTTTCGCCTTCGGCAAAAAATATTTGATGAATATCACGGTATTTCTTTTTTTTAATGGAATTTATGAATTTAATTTTATTTTTGCTAAGCATGAACTTATTGTTATTATTGCAAATATCTTGTAAATATAAAACATTGCATTGAGAAACCTTAAATCATCATATAAAAACAATAATAATAGTGTTTTTGCACTAATTATAATTGTTATTTTGTTTTTTGCTTCCTGTAGCCCTGTAAAATATGTCCCTGAAGATAAATATTTACTTGACAGGTATCAGGTAAAAGTTGAAAAGGGTACTGCTAAAAGTCGAAAAGTAAAAAAAGAAGAGTTAAAGTCGTTGGTAAGACAAAAACCTAATAAAAGGATATTGGGTATTCGATTTCATTTGGGATTATATAATATTTCACGTAAAGAAAAGGAAAAAGGATTAAGTGGTTGGTTAAAAAGAATTGGCGAAGAACCCGTAATTTATGATGATTTTCTTACCGATAAATCAGCGGGACAAATAAAATCTCACCTCAATAATAGAGGATATTATAATTCTGAAGTTTCAGATACTGCTGTTTTCAAAAGACAGCGAGCCAGAGTTTTGTATCGTGTAAAAATAAACAAACCATATAAAATAAAGAGATTAACTTATAATATTCAGGATACATTAATTAAACATCTGATATTGAAAGATTCTGTTAATTCTTTGATTGAAGAAGGCGACAATTTTGATTTGGATATATTGCAAGATGAAAGAAAACGTATCGAAACCTACCTTAAAAATCAGGGCTATTATAGTTTTAATAAAGAATTTGTTTTTTTTCAAGCAGATAGCTCAGCAAAAAGCAGAGAAGTGTCTTTAATGCTTAATATAAAAAAGTATCAAAAGTTAGATGAAAAAAGAATTCCTGTTAACCTAAACCACAAGAAATATAAAATAAATAAGATATACGTATTTACAAACTTTAATCAAAAGGAAGCTTTAGCTCAAAAAGAAGATTATTACAAAGATATTGATACAACCTATTACGATGGTATTTACTTTATTAGTAAAGGACACGACCCTTTAAAAAAGAAAGTGATATTACATGCCAATTTTATTCAAGAGGGAAATATTTATTCATTATATGATGTTAATAAAACATATCAACATTTAAATTCTTTACAGTTGTTTAGGGTTATAAATATTCAATTTAAAGAAGAGGAAAGCGATAGCTTAATGTTACAAGATACTAGTCGGGTAGGCCTTTTAAATTGTAATATTCAGTTAACAAAACATTATTTACAATCCTATACTGTCGAGTTAGAAGGAACAAATTCTTATGGTAATATTGGTGTAGGTGGAAATTTTTTATATCAGCATAAAAGTTTATTTGGCGGTGCCGAAATTACAGATTTTAAATTAAATGGCTCTATCGAAGCTTTGGATACTTCAGTCGTAGGAATTAGCCGTATTAATAATGCTATTGAATTAGGTGGTGATATAACCATGCGAATACCTAAATTTATGCTTCCTGTTTTTAAAGCAGAAAAATTTAGTAAAAAGTATAGTCCTAAAACTCAAATATCTTTAGGGTATAATTTTCAAGACAGGCTCGAATATCGTCGTACTGTTGCCAACCTATCGTATGGTTATAACTGGGATGGTAATAAGTTTTTAAAACATAATGTAAAATTGGTTGAGTTGAATGCTGTAAAAATTCCTTTTGCATCCCAGTCATTTAGAAATTTTATCGACTCTACCTATTTACGGAGTAGTTATGAAAATCACCTGGTATCGGTTAGTAGTTATAGCCTGGTGTTTAATAACCAGGATATTAAGAAAAGCAGAGATTTCTATTTTTTTAGAATGAATGCAGAAATTTCCGGAAATATTTTATCTGCATACAGTGAATTAACTAATGCTTCTAAAGATGATGGAAGCTACGAAATATTTGGCATTCCTTTTTCACAGTATATTAAATTTGATGCAGATTTTCGTTATTATGATACAAAGAGTGAATCAAGCAGCTTTGCCTATAGAATTTTTGCTGGTGTTGGAATTCCCTATGGTAATTCACAATCATTACCTTTTGAAAAGATGTATTTTTCTGGTGGGGCTAATAGTATCAGAGCCTGGAATGTTAGAAGCTTAGGGCCAGGTTCTTATTCGGGTAAATTATATACACGTTTCCCTAATCAAACCGGTGATATTAAACTTGAAGCCAATGCAGAATACAGGTTCAAACTTTTTTGGATATTAGAAGGTGCATTATTTCTTGACGCAGGAAATATATGGTATTTAAATTCAGACGAGTTTGAGGGTGGATTGTTTAGAAAAGATGAGTTTTATAAAGAGTTTGCTGTTGGGTCGGGATTTGGCACCCGGCTTAACTTATCATTTTTTGTTTTTAGGTTAGATTTGGGGGTGAAATTAAGAGACCCCGCATTAAATGAAGGTGAACGTTGGATAATTGGTAATAGGAGTTTAAACTGGCAGGATGATTTTACAATTAATATAGGTATTGGTTATCCATTCTAAATTAAATTCTTTTCAAAAAATCAGCCATTATTATTCCAATTTATTTTTTAAATTTGTAGGAGTTCTAATCAATTAAATCCCAAATATTATGGAATATAATAAAATTGTTGAGTTACTAGGAGATAAGGCCGACTATCTATTAAAGCATAAATGTCAGACCGTTGACAAAAGTCAGTTGCATTTACCCGGCCCTGATTTTGTTGATAGGGTTGTTTATCACTCTAATCGTTCGCCTCAAGTAATGGCTACTATGCAACAGATTTTTAATCATGGCCGTTTAGGCGGTACTGGATATATGTCTGTTCTTCCGGTTGATCAGGGGATTGAGCATACTGCTGGTTCTTCTTTTGCTCCCAATCCAATATATTTCGATCCGGAAAATATTGTAAAGCTCGCCATTGATGGAGGATGTAATGCAGTAGCTTCAACCTTTGGTGTTCTTGCTTCGGTTTCGAGAAAATATGCTCACAAAATTCCATTTATTGTAAAAATAAACCATAATGAGCTAATGACTTATCCTAATAAATATGATCAGATACTTTTTGGTACAGTTGAGGAAGCATGGAATTTAGGAGCTAAAGCTGTTGGAGCAACCATATATTTTGGTTCAGAAGAATCGAACCGCCAAATTATTGAAATTGCCGAAGCTTTTGAAAGAGCTCATGAATTAGGAATGGTAACAGTATTATGGTGTTATTTGCGAAATCCTGGTTTCAAGAAAGATGGTGTCGATTATCACACATCAGCCGATATGAGCAGCCAGGCAAATCATTTAGGTGTTACCATACAGGCTGATATCATTAAACAAAAAATGCCAACTGTAAATGGTGGATTTAAAGAAATTGGATTTGCAAAAACACACGATAAAGTTTATAAAGAACTTTCATCAGATCATCCAATAGATTTAACCCGTTACCAGGTAATTAATAATTATATGGGGCGCTCAGGATTAATTAATTCCGGAGGTGCTTCTTCTGGAAAATCTGATTTGTCCGAAGCAGTTCAAACAGCTGTTATTAATAAACGTGCAGGTGGAATGGGATTAATATCAGGAAGAAAAGCTTTCCAAAGGCCTATGAAAGAAGGAATTGAATTGCTTAATGCTATTCAGGATGTGTATTTGGCAAAAGAAATAGAAATAGCATAATTTTTTATGATTAATAATTGTTTTAAGGCAGGGATTTTTTATTCTCTGTCTTTTTTTTTGTGCTTTTTTTAATAAGAAATAACAATTAAGATAAACCAATGATGATTTCTTCACATCAGGTTAAACTATTTTTTGCAAATCAAGTCAATTTTTGTAAAATTGCTAAGCTTTTAAAAATTACAATTAAACATTAAATAAAACTTATGGCAGATTTTGACTTTTCTAAAAGAGACAGCTTCGGTAGTAAATTCGGAGTTATTGCTGCAGCAGCCGGTTCGGCAATTGGGCTTGGAAATATTTGGCGTTTCCCATACGTTGTTGGTGAAAATGGTGGCGGCGCATTTTTAATCATTTATCTTGCATTTATTTTTGCAATTGGTATTCCGGTAATGTTGTCCGAATTTACCATTGGTAGGAGTGCACAAAGAAATCCGTTTGGTGCTTTTCGTAAATTATCGCCCGGTAAGCCCTGGTACTTAGTAGGTTTAATGGGAGTTGTTGCTGCTTTTATGATTCTGGCATTTTATACTGCTGTAGCAGGATGGACATTAGAATATATTTATCAGTCAATAGTGAATGGATTTGCAGGAAAATCATCAATAAGCCTTGGACAAATGTTTGACTCTTTCCGTGAAAGTTCATTCCGCCCAATACTCTGGTTTGCTATTTTTATGTTTATGACATCCTGGATTGTTATTTCTGGTGTAAAGAACGGAATTGAGAAATACGCAAAAATTCTTATGCCCATTTTATTCCTTTTAATAATTATTTTATGTATTCGCTCAATTACTTTACCAGGAGCTAAAGATGGACTATTGTTTTTATTTAAACCCGATTTTTCTAAAATAAATGCTAATACTGTTCTTGAAGCACTTGGACAAGCTTTCTTTTCTTTAAGTATTGGCATGGGCACTTTAATTACTTATGGCTCATATATAAGTAAAAAAGACAACCTTGCCAACACTGCCGTAAGCGTATCCATTACCGATACCTTTATTGCCATTTTAGCCGGTGTTGCAATTTTCCCTGCTGTTTTTGCTTTTGGTATTGCACCAGAATCGGGCGAAGGTTTAGTTTTCAGAACATTGCCAAATATTTTCCAACAAATGGCTGGTGGATATTATTTTTCATTATTTTTCTTTATTCTTTTAGGGGTAGCTGCGCTTACTTCTACTATTTCTGTTCTTGAAGTTATTGTTGCTTATTTTGCAGAAGAATTAAATATGACTCGTAAAAAAGCTACTATACTGGCAAGCCTATCAGTTTCTGTATTAGGCTTAATGTCTGTGATGTCATGGGGTGCACTTGCCGATTTTAAAATTTTTGGTAAACATGTATTTGGAATTTTGGATTTTACCTCGGCTAATATTTTTCTTCCACTTGGAGGGTTGTTAATTGTGCTGTTTGTTGGTTGGTATTTAGGTAAAACAAAAACAAAAGATGAATTATCTAACCAGGGTACCCTTAAAACAAAATATTTAAATATATTTATGTTCCTGGTTAAATTTGTTGCACCAATTGCAATTGCAATGGTATTTTTAAACGGAATAGGAATATTAAAATTCTAATAATATAGAATATTTTATGGCTGGTTTAAGGCTAAAAGAATATTTTACATTTACTAAAAGGGAGCGCAATGGCATTATTGTGCTCCTTTCATTGTTAGTGATATTAATGATTGCAGATCAGTTTATAGATTTTTATTCTGATAAAGAAATCGTTTTAATGAATGAAAATTTTAAAAAAGAAATTGATGCCTTTGAAAAATCTTTAGAAAATAAAAAGAAAAATAATAGAGTAAAATTATTATATTCTCAAGCAACGAATAAAAATGTCAATAATCAAAATAAGTATTCAAATAATAATCGATGGATTATTCCCGATTCGCTTTTTAAATTTGATCCGAATATTGTAAAAGAAAACGAACTTAAAAAGTTAGGTTTTAGTGAAAAACAGGTTGTTACATTTTTAAATTTCCGAAAGGCAGGAGGATGTTTTTATAAAAAAACGGATATTTTAAAAGTGTATGGAATAAGTGAAGAACAATATATTGCTCTTGAACCGTATATTAAAGTTACTAACGACTCGCTATCAAATATTAAAAAGAAAGATAATAAAAGTCAACCAAAACAAATTATTGTTGAAATAAACTCAACCAATGCTGATAGTCTGGAATTAATAAATGGAATTGGGCCAGTGTATGCTGAACGAATTATTAAATACCGAAATCTTTTGGGCGGGTTTGTTTATAAATCGCAATTGTATGAAGTTTATGGTTTAGATTCGGTTTTAATATCAAAAATTAAGCCTCAAATAAAGATTGACAGTAGCTTAATCCGAAAAATTAATTTAAATAATGCTGACTATAAAGATTTGATTAAGCATCCTTACTTAAACAAATACCAAACACAATCTATTCTTAAATTTAGGGAAATTCAAGGCGCATTTCAAGAAGTTGATGAAATAACTGCAAATAATCTATTGCCAGAGGAGGTATTTCAGAAAATTAAGCCATATTTGAAAAAATAATAATAAACTTTTTATTTGATTTTTGGTGTAATTGTTTGTATATTTATTTACTGGCAAAAATTAAAATTTCATACTTTTATTTATCTATATTTATTTTATAAATTGCTGAATTGATAAAAAAAAATATTTTTTTTTGATTTTTTTGACAAGAATTTTTGAAAAGTGAGTTTTAAATTAATATTTTTGCGGCTCAATAAAAATTAAGGATAAAATTATGATAGTAGTACCATTAAAAGAAGGTGAAAATATCGAGAGAGCTTTAAAAAAGTTTAAAAGAAAGTTCGAAAAAACGGGTGTTGTTAAAGAATTAAGAGAACGCCAGGCGTTTACTAAGCCATCTGTTCAAAAACGGGAGCAGAAGAAAAAAGCGATCTACATTCAAAAAATGCAGCAGGACGAAGAATAGTGACTATAGGGTGAGTGTATAATACCAGTCAGGTATTTTATTTCTGTCAACATTTTAAATAACCCTATATGTACAAAGATCTTTTTCTAAAATATTTACAATTCGAAAGACGGTTTTCCAAAAATACCATTCGTTCCTACGAGAATGATATTAGGCATTTTACTTTATTTATAAAAAACGCTGGTTATCAGAATGAAATTCAAAATGCCAGTGATAAAATAATAAGAGCCTGGATTGTAGATATGATGGAAAAAGATTTTTCGTCTGTATCAATCAATAGAAAAATTTCAACCCTTAAAACATTTTATAAATTTCTTATTAAAGAGGGACATGTAACCACTAATCCCATGGATAAAGTTACAACTCCTAAATTAACAAAAAAAATACCTGCTTTTGTTGATGAAATGCATATCAATAAACTGCTGGACGAATTTTCTTTTGGTGACAATTTTCCCGGATTGCGCAATAAAACCATAATCGAAATGTTTTATAATACAGGTATGAGATTAAGCGAGTTGGTAGAATTAAAAAATAGTGATATTAACTTGCTTGAAAGCAGCCTGAAAGTTATTGGAAAGAGAAATAAAGAACGTATTATTCCAATTCATTTGAGTTTTATTAAATCAATAAAACAATACTTGAATGCAAGAGACATTGAATTCAATAATCTAGAACATGATTATTTTTTTATTACCGATAAAGGAAACAAATTATACGAAAAATTTGTATACAGAATTGTAAATAAGTATCTAAAATTCGTTTCAACCATAGAAAAGAAGAGTCCACATATTTTGAGACATACTTTTGCCACACATCTTTTAAACAGGGGTGCTGACCTTAATGCAATAAAAGAACTTTTAGGCCATGCAAACCTTTCAGCAACACAAGTATATACGCATAATACTTTCGAAAAATTAAAATCTATTTATAAACAAGCTCATCCCCGAGCATAAAATTTATGGAGGAATCATTATGGACATTAATATTCATTCGATTCATTTTGACGCAGATAAAAAACTTATCAATTTTATAGAGAATAAAGTAAAAAAACTTATTCAGTTCTACGATCATATTATTAGTGCTGAAGTTTTCTTAAAATTAGAAAATGATCAAAGTACTGAAAATAAAGTTGCAGAAATCCGGCTTGATATTCCAGGAAACGATATGTTTGCCAAAAAAAAATCTAAAAGTTTCGAAGAATCTGTCGATAATGTTATTGAGGCTTTACGTAAACAAATTACCAAACATAAAGAAAAACAAAGAGGATTATAAATTTTTCCATTAAATATAAGAAAATAAGAGTATTTTTTTTGTGTTATAAATAAAATATTCATACATTTGCGAACCGATTTTGGAAAGATTTCTAAAATCGGCGTTCTTTTATAGTGCCGATGTAGCTCAGTTGGTCAGAGCAGCTGATTTGTAATCAGCAGGTCGGGGG